>JAHEYT010000022.1 GCA_023251455.1 Bacteroidota bacterium | reverse complement strand
AAAGCTTTAGGTGACTATTGCGGCGGGGTTCCACCTCTTCCCTTTCCGAACAGAGAAGTTAAGACCGCCAGCGCCGATGGTACTGCAATTATTGTGGGAGAGTAGGTCGTCGCCATTCTTTAAATCCCTCCGATTCTTTAGTGAGTCGGAGGTTTTTTTTTATACTTACTTTCGCTAATTCATGACCGTCAGCTGAAGCAGACGGCAAAGGATATTGATTTTTCGAATGATGTATACGCTGCGGAGGGAAGTTTCCAACTATCGGAATGAAGTCTCCGGTCTGCGGAGCCAAAAAACTAACTTGCGAAGCCAACTTTCTAACTTGCGAAATGGAGTATCTAAATCGCGGAATAAAAAAACTACTCTGCGGAACGATTTCTCTAAAGTGCGAAAGTAAAAAACCAATTAGCGGAACTAACTTTCCAGTTTGCGGAACTAGGTTTCTTCGATGGCCTTTGTTGTTTCCAACTCTAAGAGCAAAAAAAACTAAATGCAGTCCGAAGTTTCCAACTCTAAGGACAAAGAACCCAATCTGCAGGCTTGAAAAATCAATCCTAAGGCGGAAGTTTCTTACGCTAAGGAGCAAAAAACCTATATGGAGGTCGAAGTTTCTAATTCTAAGCTGCTGGTTTCGGTTCCTATGATACTAGTTACTTCAACAGATGATGATCTGTGTGGCATATTGGACTAGGGCTCGTTGTTTTGAACGATACGATGGTAAATATATACTTTTATCAATTGGAGAATTAATCCCATTTTTGTGCTTCATTAATAACAATCAGATTATGGCCTGGATTTATTTGCTTATTGCCGGAATATTAGAAGTAGTATGGGCTGTTGGGATGAAATATTCCGAAGGCTGGACAAAGCTTTATCCGAGTATTTTCACTATTGTCTCGATGATAATTGGCTTTTATTTCCTGTCGCTGGCTGTTAAATCGTTGCCTTTGGGAACTGCTTATGCGGTATGGACCGGAATTGGCACTATAGGCACAGTCATCTTCGGACTTATCTTCTTTAAAGAGCCGATTGACCTGATTAAAGGAATTTGTATTCTGCTTATTGTTTCTGGAATTATTGGGCTGAGGCTGTTTCACAAAGCATAGAACTCAAGGGAAAAGTTAATAGTCATTGGGAAGATTAAAAACAACTTTCCGGATGGCTACTTCAAATTGTCATTTTCACCATTTTCTATTGACTAATGACCATTTTCTAATTAGGAATGATTCCCATCTTTTTCATCAGGAAGGTTGCATTCATGGTGCGGGTTACTCCGTTGGTGAGCTTGTAGTCGAAGTTCAACTCATCGTTGTGCAACTGAACTTCGAAACATTGATTCTTTATTGATGGAATGTTTTGAGCCAATTCTGTGAGTCCCAAATCGTGTGTGGCAACTATTCCATGAGTATTTAAGGATATGAGCTGATGTATTAATTCTTTGGAACCGTTCAGTTTGTCAACCGAGTTAGTTCCTTTAAGCATTTCGTCGATAATAACAAACAAATTTTCTCCGCTCCGGAGTAGATTCAGCATCGACTGAAGCCGCAATAATTCAGCATAGAAATATGATTCGTCGTTCATCAGGTTATCGGATGTGCGCATGTTGGTGTATATCCGGATTGGGCTGAACTCGAAGCCTGAAGCACATACTTTGCATCCGTTTGATGCCAATATCAGATTGACACCAACTGTCCGCAGAAAGGTGCTTTTTCCGGCCATATTTGCTCCCGTGATGATCGCTATTTGTTCTTGATTTATCAGCTGAAAAGAGTTGCTGATGCATCTGTTTTCATCGATCAATGGATGCCCCAAATCTTCAGTAGTGAAAATAAATCCGGATTGGGAAACTTTTGGAGTAATCCATCCTGGATGATTGTAATTGCTATTTGCCAGGCTAACCAGAGCATCCATTTCTGCAATAACATCAAACCAATGTGGTAGATCGGTTGCATAGTTTTGTTGCCAGTTGTACAGTTTTGACAAACATCTTACATCCCACAGGAAAACAGAATTAAGTACAAATGCAACCAATATATTCTGGCGGTAATCGAATTCGTTCAGTATTTTATGTAGTTCAGAAGTAATCTGGCTTGCTGTTTTTCCCTTTACTGAAAGGTTTGACTTCAGATTGATGAGATAATCGCTTTTAAAATCTTTTGATTCAATTTGCCATAGAAGATTGGCATACTGGCTTAATAGTTTCGACCGACGCTCAAATTGCCTGTTGAATTTTGAAATGGTTTTGCTGTAAATCAGGAAAATGGCCCATTGTGAAAATACCGGAATTAGATAAAATGATTTTTCTACGATCCCGCTAATGTTTAATGCGATCAGGAGCATGGTCAACGGAGGGAGAATCATGAGAAGAACTTTGAGCAATGCGGCTGATTTAAGCGTGATTTGCTTACCGATTGAATCTTCAATCTGATTCGAATTTTTCTGGTTAACTGTTTCTGCTCCACTGGCCATGAAATTCTGTCGCCAAACTAATTCTTCGGCAAGTTCCTGAATGGCTTCCTGCTTAAATGTAATTTCTGATACTGACCGCTGACTTTGATTCAGTAAGGAGGCCAGATGCTTTTTTCCACGTGTAGTGACTGTCCTGTTCAGGAATTGAAACATTGAACCAATGCCAAATAAATCCAGATCGTAACTGTAATCGTGGTGTGGGTCGATAAACTCATTGCCTGGATCAAAGGAGCTTAAGTCGCGGCTGATGGCGCGGATTTCATTCTGATTGATTTTAACCAATTGCTGATAATACAACAATTGGTTTTCGGTCTGGATGTATTTTTTGATCAGGATGAAAAACGAGATCAGGAAGATAAAGGAAATAGAAAACGCAAGTATTTCATTGATTGGATTCAGGTAATACCATGCCGGAATAATTCCTAAAAAGCTAATCAGGCGGGCACCCGAAATGAGTTTTAACTGATTTTTTTTTGAGTCGGATAAAGATTGGTATTGATCGGAAAGTCCTTGGTATTTCTGAAGTATTTCTGTTTTCATCAATTTTGAAACTGAAATTATTTATGCAGACTAGTCTCGTTTTCGTACCAATAATTACAAGTCAAGGTGACTAGAGTGCCTGAAATTCGGAGTGACTAAAATAATCCAGGCACTTCGAACTTCAGGTACTTCATACTTATTTATTCAAAATCTGCCAGATTTTATCTTTTAATTGCATAATTCCCTGTCCGGTTATCGACGAAATAAATAGATGTGGAATATCTTTTAGTTGTTCGCTGATTTCCACTTTCAATTCATCGTCCAGAAAATCGCTTTTACAGATCACCAGGAATCGATCTTTGTCTAGCAACTCCGGATTGTATTCCTGCAATTCGTTCATCAGGATACCATATTCTTTGCGATAATCTTTTGCATCGGCCGGAACCATAAACAGAAGCATCGAATTACGCTCGATATGCCTCAAAAAGCGAAGTCCCAAACCTTTGCCCTCGTGAGCGCCTTCGATAATTCCCGGAATATCAGCCATCACGAATGATTGATTGTTGCGGTAGCTTACAATTCCGATGTTCGGAACCAGAGTTGTAAAAGGATAATCAGCAATTTTAGGCTTGGCCGCCGACACAACCGAAAGCAAAGTTGACTTTCCGGCACTCGGGAATCCTACCAAACCAACATCAGCCAATATCTTTAATTCGAGGGTAAACCAACCTTCGATGAAAGGCTCGCCTGGCTGCGCAAAACGGGGAGTTTGCTGGGTTGCCGATTTGAAATGTACGTTTCCAAGTCCGCCCCGACCACCTTGAACCAAGACTTTTGATTCGCCTTCGGCCGTAATTTCGAAGAGTGTTTCACCTGTCTCGGCATCTTTTGCAACAGTTCCGAGTGGAACATCCAAATAAACATCTTCACCGTCGGACCCGCTACTGCATTGTTTTCCACCTGATTCGCCATGACCGGCGTAAACGTGCCGGCGATATTTTAAATGAAGCAGGGTCCACATTTGTTTGTTACCTACCAGAATGATGTGTCCTCCGCGACCGCCATCTCCTCCGTCCGGACCACCTTTGGGTTCCGATTTTTCTCTCCGGAAATGCGCTGAACCGGGGCCTCCGTTTCCTGACCGGGCATATATTTTAACGTAATCAACAAAATTAGTATCTGCCATTATAAAAGTTTCAAGTTCCGAGTTTCAAGTTCAAAGAGTGACCAGTGACTACTGATCACTTTTTTGAGGGGCGCAAGTTAAGCAAAAAAAGACGAATGGTTAGATAACCATCCGTCTTTTCTGTTTATTATGAGAATCTTAAAGCGTACCAACAGTGTCGTTGAGCCGTTGGGCAATTTCTTCAACCGAACCTGTGCCGTCGATTTTATAGTACTTGTTTTGCGCACGGTAATAATCTCTTAAAGGAGCTGTTTTTTCCTGATAGATATTAATCCGGTTTTCGATGATCGAAACGTCCTGATCGTCGGGGCGACCGGATGTTTTTCCACGGAATAGCAACCGTTTGATTAGCTCTTCGTTTTCAACTAACAGACACAACATGCCTGAAACCGGGGTTTCATTTTCGTTAAGCAGTTCATCAAGCGCTTTCGCTTGAGCAACTGTTCGAGGAAAACCATCGAAAATGTATCCGTTGGCGCCTTTGTTTTCCTGAAGCTTCGATTTGATCATGCCAATAACGATAGAATCAGGAACAAGGAAGCCTTTGTCCATATAGCTTTTAGCTTCAATACCAAGTGTTGTTTCGGCAGCGATCTGGCTGCGCAATAAATCACCTGTTGAAAGGTGGATGAGATTGAACTTCTCAATCAGGAAGTCCGCCTGAGTGCCTTTTCCTGCACCAGGAGGGCCAAATAATACTAGATTTAACATTTGAAAATAGGGTTACTTTTTTTCGGTTACTTTATAAATGTCAATCAAATTGCGCCCTCTTCCATCGTAATCCAGACCATAGCCAACAATAAAATCATTTGGGATTTCGATTCCAATATAATCGAGTTGGACTTTAACCTGAAGAGCGTCGGGTTTTAGGAGTAAAGTAGCAATTTTGATATCAGCAGGGTTCTTAGCTTTTATTTGTTCAATGGTATTGGCGATGGTAATGCCCGAATCAACAATGTCTTCAAGCACAATTACCGTACGGCCTGTCAAATCTTCGTTCAGACCGATTAATTGTTTCACCGTACCTGTTGTGTTTGTGCCGGAATATGAGGCCAGTTTAATAAACGATATCTCAGCGTCGAGTAATGAAATACGCTTGAAAACTTCGGCAGCAAACATGAACGAACCGTTCAGAATACAAAGGAACAAAGGGTTTTTGTCTTTGAAATCGTTGTTCATTTTCTCTGCCATTTCTTCAACGATTGATCTGATCTTTTCATAGGTGATAAAAAGTTCAAACTCTTTGTCATGTATTGTTACGTTTTTCATGTGCCTTTTTATTGAGATAGATTTGGTTCTTTTCTGGTTATTTTCAACTAATTTTGTCCGGAAAATAAAGCGACAAAGTAACGAAACTAATTTCTATTGAAAAAATTAAATTCTGAAAAGATGGAACCAAGAGTAAGTATTATCATGGGAAGTACTTCCGATCTGGGAGTGATGGAAGCGGCAGCTAAAATATTGGATGAGTTTGAGATACCTTTCGAAATCAATGCTTTGTCGGCTCACCGGACGCCTGAAGCCGTGGAGGTTTTTGCTAAAGGAGCCAAAGCCCGAGGTATACAGGTTATCATTGCTGCAGCAGGTATGGCAGCTCATTTGCCGGGTGTTATTGCTGCTATGACTACGCTTCCCGTTATTGGAGTGCCAATCAACGCTTCGTTAAGCGGTCTGGATTCGTTGTTGGCGATTGTGCAAATGCCTCCCGGAATTCCAGTTGCTACAGTAGCAGTAAACGGAGCTCAAAATGCTGGTATACTTGCAGTTCAGATGATTGCATTGGGTGATTCTGAATTGGCTGTCAAATTAGAAACTTTCAAGGAAACCCTTAAATCAAAAATTGAAAAGGCAAATAACGATCTGGCACAGATAAAATTCAGGTACAAAACGAATTAGATTTGACTTTTTAACAAAAGAGTTGTAACTTGTATGACATAAGTAAGTTCCTGATGTTTTATCAGGAATTTTTTTTTGCCCCAATGTTATGAAATTGTTACCGGCATTTGTTCTGTTTGCATTGTTCTCAATTGCGGCAGCAGAAACCATGGCACAAGATGTGTTTTGGTCAGGCTCCAGGTATCAGGCTTTGTCTGATGCTTCAGTTGGAATGTCGGATTGCTGGTCTGTTTTTGGAAATCAGGCTGGGCTTGCCGGAATCGACCGGCCAATTGTTGGCGGTTCTTTTCAAAACCGGTTTCTGGTTAGTGAATTGTCGACTCGTGCCGGGTTGCTTGTGTTGCCGATTCAATCGTCGGTATTCGCTTTTTCGCTTTCACAATTTGGACAAATTCCTTTTCGGCAGGAGAAATTTGGATTGGCCTATGCCCGAAGACTATCACCACAACTCAAATTCGGCGTCCAGTTTAATTACTACCGGCTGTTTCTTTCCGAAGAAAACCGTTCGGTAAGTTCATTTGGTACAGAACTCGGCGTCCAGTATATGTTTACCGAACGTTTGGTTGTTGGAATACATGTGATGAATCCATACCAAACCGAAGTAAAATTGGCCTCCGGAATATTTCGATATTCATCCCGGATCAAAGTCGGATCATTTTACCGTCTTTCAGATTTATTTAGTCTGACGAGCGAGCTCGAAAATGATTTTGACGATCATTTTATTTTAAAGACAGGGATTGAATATACTATTCTCGAAAAGCTTTTTGTCAGAACCGGAGTTTCAGGAAAACCTTATCAGCTTTCTGCCGGAATTGGGTTTCAGGTAAAAAAACTTACACTTGATTTGGCTACGACTTACAGTCAGTATTTGGGTAATTCACCGTCAGTCTCATTTCAATACCAATTCTGATGAAGAGGCTAATGTTTACGATATTGATTTCAGGATTAGCTGCGTTTTCGAATGCACAGAGCCCTGTTGTAACTCAGGTTGCCGAAGACTTGCTTGAATCGGTGGGCGAAAACATGAGCGACGACACCGACATTCAGGAAATCCTGGATGATTTGGAGAACTTCAGTCAAAATCCATTGAAGATCAATCTGGCTTCAGCCGATGATCTGAAACAGTTACATTTACTGTCGGAGATTCAGATCGATAATCTAATTGCTTACAGGGGAAAAACAGGCACCATTTATAGTTTGTTTGAGTTGGTTTCTGTAGATGGATTTACGCCGGATATACTCCAGAAACTGGAGCCATTCATTTCATTCGAAGTTCAGGAGTCGCAATCCGGAAGGAAACGATCATCAACCGATTTGTTGGTCCGATCTACCCGGGCATTTTCTTCTGCCGAGCAAACCAAGTATGAAGGTTCTCCGGAGCGCTATTATATTCGGATGAAGCATGTTTCATCCAAATTTGAGTATGGCGTAGTCGCTGAAAAGGATCCGGGCGAAGCTTTTTTTAGACAATCGAATGCGCATGGATTTGATTACACCAATGCTTTTGCCAACTTCAGGCCAGGCCAGAAAGATAATCGGATTTTCATTGGCGGATATCATGTTCGTTTTGGTCAGGGATTGGTTGCCTGGCAAGGTTTTTCGATGGGTAAGTCGGCTGAAACAACACAGGTCTTTCGGTCCGATCAGGGCATTAAGTCTTATTCGTCAACCGACGAGAATCTGTTCTTTCGTGGAATTGGAGGGCAGTTCAAGCATCGGAATCTTACTTTTTACCCGTTCCTCTCGCGACATAAACTAGATGCCAGCATGGATACTTTGGATGGTAAAGCCTACTTTGGCGCTTTCCAAACGAGCGGATATCATCGGACTGGGTCAGAGATTGCCGGAGAGAATTCGCTGCAACAGTTTGTGGGTGGTGGACATGTAACTTATTCGCACAATCAATGGTCGCTTGGGTTGACAACAGTTTATACTCGTTTTGACGCTTATCTGGATCGGAGCGATGAACCATACAATCAGTTTCTTCCCGAAGGAAAGGATAATCTGGTTGCCGGGTTTGATTGGAAAGGTTCTTTGAGGAAGGTATTCTTTTTTGGAGAAACAGCTATAAGTAAGAATTCAGGAAAGGCTTTGTTGACTGGAGTTATGATGAAACCTGCATCGAATGCCGAGTTATCATTGGTTTACCGGAATATCAATAAAACCTACTTTAGCTTTTTCTCCAATGCGTTTACAGAATCGTCCCGGACAAACGATGAACATGGATTATATCTTGGACTAAAAGTCTTTCCGGCACCTCGTTGGGTTCTCTGGGCATATGCCGATTTTTTCAGGCATAAATGGTTAAAATACACTACTTCGGCGCCATCATCCGGAACCGAATTTTTTGCACAGGTTTCGTACAGTCCATCCCGCGAAACGAGCTTTTACCTGAGGTTCTTTCAGGAAGAAAAAGAGCAAAGACTTATTGATGGAACCCTGAAATATAATGAACCGCAGTTGATTAACAGGCTAAGGCTCAATTTTACACATACTTCAAACGAACAGATTAGTTTGAAAAGCCGACTTGAGTTTTCTTATTATTCAAAGCAAGGCAGCGAAAACGGTGTTTTGGTTTATCAGGATGTGGCGTTTAAACCGCTTCAAAAGTCTTTTGCAATGAACGGACGCCTGGCTTATTTCTATACTGACGGATACAACTCAAGGTTGTATGCCTATGAAAACGATTTGTTGTATTCATTCTCAGTTCCGTCGCTTTACGGAAACGGGATTCGCACTTATTTTAATCTTCAGCAAAAGCTTGGCAGTAAATTTACACTTTGGCTGAAATTTGCGGCAACTCACCAATTTGCTCAAATGATTGATGAAAATGCTGTTGATTCTTCGACCAAATCAGAGGTGAAATTTCAGGTTCGCTATCAATTTTGATTCAGTTTTCCTTTTCAAAGAATATCTTATAAATTTCAGAATACTCTTTAGTTGACGAAGTTCTTATTTTTATTTGAGGTTGCAGGTGTATTGGAAATTAGTGATGTTTGTGTTTTGTGTGTTGCTGTATATATTGTTCGCTCTCAATTGCTATATTTGCACGTCAAAATAGAAAAAGGGATGGTTCATAAAATTAATTTCGACGATATTCGTCCGTTCGATGATTCAGAGGTAAATCACTACCTCGGGATGCTTCTTCAGGATGAAGGGTTTCAGCATATTTTACAATTCATTTTTAAAGATCAGGCAAAGATCGATCAGATTAAGTTGCTTCTTGCTAATGTTCATACCATTAAAGATTTACAATTAAAGTTTGTTTATCAACTGGTTGATGATCTGATTCTGAAGAAGTCGACCGATGGACTTAGTTACAGTGGGCTTGATCAACTCGATAAAAACACCAGCTATCTCTTTATTTCAAATCATCGTGATATTATTCTTGATTCAGCTCTCATGAACTATTTAATTGTTCTGGAAGGTATGAATACTACGGAGATTGCAATTGGGAATAATCTGCTCATTGAAAAATGGATTGAATATGCGGTTAAGCTCAATCGCGCCTTTGTCGTTCGTCGTAATCTGCCTGTCAGAGAGTTGCTGATGGCTTCCAAGAAACTTTCAGAATATATCCGGAGAGACATTACCCAGAAACATACCTCGGTTTGGATTGCGCAGCGCGAAGGCCGAACAAAAGATGGAAACGATAAAACGCAACAGGCATTGCTTAAGATGCTGAATTTGAGTAATATTCAGGAGGTTGGCGAAGGATTTAAAGAATTGAGAATTGTTCCACTTTCGATTTCATATGAAATTGAGCCTTGCGGTATTTCAAAAGTTGCTGAATTATATAAAAAGCAAACCGAGGGTTTTGAAAAGACACAGGAAGATGACTTGAGAAGTATGGGTCAAGGTTTGGTAAGGCCCAAAGGACACGTTCATTTTGGATTTGGTGAACCTATCACTGGACAAATTGATTTAATAAGCAAGGAAGAACCCATCTCAACCCAGATAGAGAAGTTGGCCGAAATTATTGACAATAAGATTTACAGCAGCTTTAAGCTTTGGCCAAATAATTATATTGCTGAAGACATACTGAACAACAGCAGCAATAATCTCGACCAATATACAGCCGAACAATTCGATCGTTTTGCGGTGATGCTCGATGAAGCTGTGGAAACAGTTCCGGGCGACAAAGAAGTGATACGAACCATGTTCCTTCAGATGTATGTAAATCCGTTGATTAACAAACGTAAATCGCTGGCATAAATAATGATTGGTAGCATCAGCGGTATAATCTGGGATTGGAATGGCACCTTGCTCAACGATGCCAGTTTGGCGGTTCAAACGATGAATCAAATGCTTGAAAGACGTGGTATGCCTATGCTTTCTGTTGATGATTACAAATCAGTTTTTACTTTCCCGGTTAAAGATTATTATCAAAAAATAGGTTTCGATTTTCAGAAAGAACCTTTTGAAGTTCCGGCTTTGGAATTTATTGATTGCTACAACCGACTGGTAAACGAATGTAGCCTTCACAAAGATACACTCAGAGTATTAGAATATTTCCGATCGATTGACGTTAAGCAATATATTCTTTCAGCAATGGAACAGGTGGTTTTAGACGATTGCCTGAGACACTATCGGATCAACGGTTTCTTTGAATACGTTTCGGGATTGGATAATATTTATGCAGCCTCAAAAATCGAAAACGGACATAGGCTAATTGCTGAGCTTAAGCTGGATGCCAGTGAATTGGTATTGTTTGGCGATACGGTTCACGATTTTGAAGTGGCTACAGAACTGGGATGCCAATGCGTTTTAATTGCCGACGGGCATCAGTCGAAACAAGTTCTTCAGGCTACGGGAGCTTTGGTAATCGATTCTATCTCAGAATTGCTGGGCTAAGTGCCGGCTTCTGGGTCAGAGAAACTTCAGGATAAAAGTGACCAGAAATGGAACCAACAGGGTTAAAACAATTCCACTAAAAACCGAAATAATACTCCATTCTTTTCCTGAATAACGTGTAATAACCGGAAGGGTCGTGTCCATCGAGGTGGCCCCACCTGATGCAATTCCGGCTAGTTTTCCGAAATAGAGAACCAATATGGGCGTGGTCAGCAGTGTTGTTATTTCGCGCAGAATATTTGATAATAAGGCAATAACTCCCAATGTTTCGCCACTTAGTTGAGTGATAAAAAGGCTCGAAAGACTGTAATATCCAAATCCGGCTCCAACTGCCAAAACTTCTTTCAACTTTAAATCGGGAAGAAAAAGTGAGACCAAAGCTGTCCCGGCAAATGTTCCGATGATGATTCCAAGTGGAACCAAAAATATTTTGATTTTCATGGTTTTTATGACCGACCAGGAACTTTTGTCGGCGCCAATGCCAATTCCTACTAAAAACATCAGGAAATAAAGGGCATGCATACTGAAATCATTCTGAATCATCAGATCCGGAAGTTTTCCGGTAACTCCCAAAACAACTCCCAGTGCAAAAAAAGTGAGGATAATTATACTATTCTTCATCCTTATTTTTTAGTGGTTCGGTTTGGAATACGAAATGATAGAGTGCCCAAAGTGTCAGAACACTTCCTGAAATGGCGCCAATTGTAATGATTATTGCCTGAACGCCGATTTTATCCAGATTCTGAATGATCGTTTTATTCAGCCCAACGGATATGCCAAGCAGAAAAAGCAAGAGGTAAATCGCCCAGCTCGTCAACTTGTCGTTCACCTTTAAAAGTTTAGGTTTGCGGTTTATCGCATAGCCGAGCAGTATTCCAAAGAGCATCACGAGTAGAACGGTAATCATAGAGGTGAGTTTGGCGGTTTCGTTGCTTCAAAAATGCATAAAAATAACCGACCTCGCAATATATACCTGAAGTAAGGTTGGTCAATTTTAGAAAGTACCGGCTTGCCGTTATTTTCCTATTTTTGGCGAAGTTTCAACAATAACCGATTAAAACATGGAACAGGAACGGATACCGGTAACCATCATCACCGGCTTTTTAGGCGCCGGAAAAACCAATTTGCTCAATAAACTGATTGGCAAACATCCGGAAAAGAAATTTGCCATCATTGAAAACGAGTTTGGCGAAACCGGTATTGATGGTGGACTGATTGCTTCGGCTCCTGACGCAATTTTTGAATTGAACAATGGCTGCATTTGTTGTTCGCTGGGCGAAGACTTTTTGCATACGCTCGAAACTTTGTTGGGCAGTTCATACGAATTCGATCATCTGCTGATTGAAACTACCGGTATAGCTGATCCATCCGGCATAGTCGATGCTTTTGTCTCCGGAAGTACCGTTCAGGAACGGTTCAGGATTGATAGTGTGGTTTGCGTGGTTGACGCGGTAAACATGGAGGATTTGTTTGATGAGCAGCCTGAAGTTCGATTACAACTGGCTCTGGCCGATTTAGTATTGGTGAATAAAACCGATTGCGTTCATCTTGATTATCTGGTTCGTTTAGCTGAACTGATCAAGGGCGTTAATCCGATGGCTAAAATTGCCAATACAACTTTTTGCGAGGTAAAGGAAATCGCGGTTTTGGATACCAATTCGTTTTCGGGCGAAGTAGTTGAAAAATCGACTTTATCATTCTGTGGGATGGATCTTCAGGAGATTAAACATGCCGGACAAAAGTCATTAATACACAATCCGAAAAATCAGGAATCAATTCATAAACATGATATTTCATCTGTCGGTTTTACGTTCGAAGGTAGTTTCGATGTCAATAAATTTGGGTTGTGGATGCAGAATTACCTTTATTTCAATCGCGAAACTATATTCAGGGTAAAAGGAATCATGAGTTTCGACCAAACCGAGGACCAGTTTGTTTTTCATGCTGTTCGCAGCTCGTTTATGTTCGAAGTGGGGAAGCCGTGGGGCAGCGAAGCGCGTTTCAGTAAGCTGGTCTTTATTGGAAAAAATATTTCAGGCAGAGAGTTGGAATCGAATTTGCTCCAATTGCTGGTGTAACAGGAAGTCGATCAAAAACAGAAGTCTGGGTTTCACCCGAAGTGAAGCGCAGACTTGCCATATGTTGAAAACTGGCTAATATCTAATTGTTTTTCCTGAAGTTCATATTTCAAAACTATTGCTATTTTCATCCGGTTTTAACCAAATCGACAAAATCACCTTATAACTAAATCTTAAAACTAAAGGAGAACTACAAATGGCGAGACGAATCATTGGTATTCACGAGAAACTACCTGTATTAGAGAGCTTACCGCTCAGTTTTCAGCACTTAACGGCCATGTTTGGTGCAACAATCCTGGTTCCCATTTTGCTGGGAGTTGACCCTGCTATCGCATTGTTAATGAATGGTATTGGTACCTTAATTTACACATGGATTACCAAAGGTGGGATTCCTGCTTACCTTGGATCGAGTTTCGCGTTTATTGCTCCTGCCATGCTGGTTATCAGTACTTATGGCGGTTTCACACATGCCCAATCAGGATTTATCTTTTTTGGTTTGTTCTTTATCCTGATTTCATTTGTCGTTAAATTCTGGGGAATTAAATGGATTGATATTGTGATGCCTCCTGCGGTAATGGGTGCCGTTGTTGCTATTATCGGACTCGAACTTGCTCCGGTTGCTGCTCAGCAGGCAGGATTGGCTCCGTGGCCAGCTGCAGTTGGACAAGTCGTTCAACCTTTTGTGATGTCTTCCAATGTGGTGATTGTTTCCATGTTTACCCTGATTGTGGGTATCGCAGGTTCAGTGCTTTTCAGAGGTTTCATGCAGGTTATTCCGATTCTTTTTGCTGTAATCGCAGGCTATCTGTTGGCATTGGGAATGGGAATGGTCGACACTGCTGCCATCGCCAACGCATCTTGGTTTGCTTTACCTAAATTTCAAACTCCGGTTTTTGATATCAATGCAATAGTTATTATTGCTCCAGCATGCATTGTGGTACTTGCCGAGCATATCAGTCACCTGATTGTAACAGGGAAAATTACTGAATCTGATCTGATGAAAAATCCAGGTTTGCACAAGTCGCTGCTTGGTGACGGTATCAGCAATGTTTTATCTGGATTTGCTGGTTCGCCTCCAAACACTACTTATGGCGAAAATATTGGTGTAATGGCAATCACCCGGGTTTACTCAGTTTGGATTATTCGAGGAGCTGCTTTACTCGCTATCGCATTTTCCTTAATTGGAAAGGTTTCTGCCGCTATCTCAACTATCCCGAATGCGGTAATGGGTGGAATCACGATGTTGTTGTACGGAGTTATTGCTGTACAAGGGTTTCGCATGTTTGTGGAGCAGAAAGTTGATTTCAGCAAAAACAGTAACATGGTTCTTGGCGCTGTAACCTTCGTTGTTGGTGTAAGTGGTGCAAGTATCAATATTGGGTCAGTTCAGCTGAAAGGAATGGCTTTTGCTGCCATTATTGGAGTTATATTATCGCTGATATTCTGGCTTCTTGGAAAAATTAATGTGATGAATAAAGAAGTGTAATCACTCATATCTAAAATAAAAGACCTGCTTTCCGATCGTTAAATGCGCTCGAAAGCAGGTCTTTCTATTTGTGATCATCAGTTCTAAAACAGCACTATTCCATACTTATATCATCTTGGATTTTTGAATGAAGCACAACAAGGCTTTGGCTTCGTTTCGGACGAAATGAACGCTATTTTTCAAAAAGAAAGTTTGATGAGATGAATTGAATAACAGGGAAATTCAATGAAGAATTACCAATTAGTATGCTTTGGACTTGATGTCGCGGATGTATAGCTGAAGGCTGGTTTTTCCCCTGAATTCGTTTTCGGCAATGGAATAACAAATGTCGAAAGGTAAACCTTGATTTATAGAATCAAAATGGTGAGCCTGATTAAAGGCGATTGCCGAAAATTGAGATGAATTACTGGTCGGTTCAATCAAATCGAGTTTCAGATGCTCCAGATTTTTTCCAACAGGACGGCTGGTGCCGCTGTCGAGGACATTTTCAGTAATAAATACAGGAATCATGTTATGTGGGCCAAACGGAGCAAATTGCTTCAGAATACGATAAAACTTTGGAGTGATTTCCGAAAGGTAAATTTTAGCGTCGGCTTCAATCGACTCGGTTTGTTGCTGATTGGTTATTTGTTTGGTAACAATCTCCTCGAAACGGCGCGAAAACTCGTAAATGTTTTCAATTTTCAAAGTCAATCCGGCTGCGTACATGTGTCCGCCGTACGATTCAAGCAGGTCGCTGCACGCTCCAATAGCTTCATACAAATCGAAATCGCGGATCGAACGTGCCGAGCCTGTTGCCAGACCATTTGATTCGGTTAAAACCACGGTTGGACGGTAGAAGTGTTCTGTCAGACGTGATGCCACAATACCTACAACTCCTTTGTGCCAGTCGCGGTTATAAAGTACAGTTGCATTTTTCCCTTCATGTTCCGGGTCGCGGCGAATCATTTCCAAAGCTTCCTGAGTGATATCGCGGTCAAGAGTTTTCCTGATCTCGTTGTATGAATTGATCTCGTCGCCGAGGAGTAAAGCTTCCTGTTCGTTGGTGGCCGTCAGAATGGCTACCGATTTTTTCCCGTGCTCAATTCTTCCGGAGGCATTCAGGCGTGGTCCGATTTTGAAAACAATATCGCTCACCGATTTCTCTTCGGTATTTAAACCTGAATAATTCATGATGGTTTTGAGCCCAATGCTTGGCGATGAGTTGAGTTTCTTCAACCCAAAATGAGCCAAAACCCTGTTCTCACCGGTTACCGGAACAATGTCGGAAGCAATACTCACAACTAGTAAATCCAACAGTTCGGTTAGCTCCGAAAATGGAATATTGTTTTTTCTGGAAAAGGCCTGAAGTAATTTAAACCCGACGCCGCAGCCCGAAAGTTCTTTGTAAGGATAAGGGCAATCGAGCCTTTTCGGATCGAGCACTGCATATGCTTCAGGAATGGTGTCGTCGGGATTGTGGTGGTCGCAAATAATGAAGTCGATGCCCAGATCTTTGGCCATTTTGATTTTCTCAATGGCTTTGATTCCGCAATCGAGCACGATAACCAAAGTGATTTTTTGCTCAGCAGCGTAAAGTATGCTGGTTTTCGAAATGCCGTATCCTTCAGAATAGCGGTCTGGAATATAATAATCGAGATTTTTTAAGCGGCTGCGGAGAAACTGGTACATCATGGCAACCGATGTGGTGCCATCAACATCGTAATCACCATAAATCAAAACATTCTCCTGATTGTCAATTGCCCGTTCAAGCCTTTCTACGGCTTTATCCATGTCTTTCATCAGGAATGGATCGTGCAAATCCGAAAGTTTTGGTCTGAAAAAAGCCTGAGCTTCGGCGTAGCTAGTGACGCCTCTTTGAGCTAAAAGGTTGGCAATTACCATATTTACATTTAACGCGACCGATAAATGTTTTATGATGTTTATATCGCCCTCCTTTTTAATATTCCAGACTTTATCCATTCGTTTTATTTCAGAACAATCCTATTTTGAGCAAAAATTTCTCAAAGATAGAAAATGAACTCAGAACTGGAAATTAAATCAACCACATTAATTCACATTTTGTTAACGGAATTTGTGCCGCAATTTTGTAATGTTCATCTTGTCAAAACCTTAGCTTTATTAAATAAATTTCAGGTTTCCGTTGCATGTTTTTCTGAATTTTATTTATTGCGTTTCGCCCTCTGAAACAAAATAGTTCAGGCTAAAATGAATGTTATTTTGACGTTTAAATCAGTCAGTCAAAAAAACTTCCGGACTGATTATTTGCATTTGAAACGTGCATTTGAGGTAAAACAAAACTCAAAGTTGGTGGTCACTTCCCGTATGCAATAGTTTGCTATCTTTGCCGGAAATTTTTCTAAAATTTCTAATTGTCCCAACGATGAGCATATCTGAATTAAGCGAACAGGAACTTGTACGGAGAAACTCCATGCAAAAAATGAAGGATATGGGAATTGATCCTTATCCCGCTGCTGAATTTCCAGTAAACGTAACCACTGCCGAAATAAAAGAAAACTACAATTCTGAGTTAAATAACTACCAGGAAGTGGTTCTGGCTGGCCGTATTATGAGCCGCCGTATTATGGGAAAAGCTTCATTTGCCGAATTGCAGGATTCGACCGGAAGGTTGCAACTCTATATCAACCGCGACGAAATTTCTCCGGACGAAGATAAAAGTCTGTATAACGATGTATTCAAAAAGCTACTCGATATTGGCGATGTGGTTGGCGTAAAAGGTTTTGCTTTTATCACTCAGGTTGGCGAACTTTCGGTTCATGTCAAAGAATTTGTGGTGCTGAGTAAATCGCTTCGTCCATTGCCTATCGTTAAAGAAAAAGACGGACAACTGTTTGATGCTGTTACCGATCCTGAAATGCGTTACCGCCAGCGTTACGTCGATTTGATTGTGAACCCACAGGTGAAAGACACGTTTATCAAACGGTCGAAAATCATCAATACTATGCGGCAGTTTTTCAACGATCAAGGTTATCTTGAAGTTGAAACACCGATTTTACAATCGATCCCGGGTGGAGCAACTGCACGTCCGTTTATCACGCACCACAATGCACTAAATATTCCGCTTTATTTGCGAATTGCCAACGAACTTTACCTGAAACGCCTTATTGTTGGTGGTTTCGACGGGGTTTACGAGTTCGCCAAAGACTTCCGTAACGAAGGAATGGACCGTACGCATAATCCGGAATTCACGGTAATGGAAATCTATGTAGCCTACAAAGACTACCTCTGGATGATGAATTTTACCGAAGAAATGATCGAACGTGTTGCGCTGGCTTTGCACGGAACAACCAAAGTTCAATTGGGTGAAACTGTAATTGACTACCAGCGTCCGTTTAAACGCGTGACGATGTACGACTCTATAAAGGAACATACTGGATTCGATATCTTCGGAAAATCGGAAGACGAACTTCGCGATATTTGCAAGCAATTGGGCATCGAAACCGATAAAACGATGGGCAAAGGCAAGATGATCGACGAAATTTTCGGCGAAAAATGCGAACATCACTACATACAGCCAACATTCATTACCGACTACCCGGTTGAAATGTCGCCGCTCACCAAAAAACACCGCTCAGTTGAAGGCTTGACCGAACGTTTTGAGTTGATGGTAAACGGTAAAGAGCTGGCCAATGCTTATTCTGAATTGAATGATCCGATCGATCAGCGCGAACGCTTTGAAGATCAGATGAAACTTTCGGAAAAGGGCGACGACGAAGCGATGTTTATCGATCAGGACTTTTTACGTGCATTGGAATACGGTATGCCGCCAACTTCAGGAATGGGAATTGGTATCGACCGTTTAACGATGTTCATGACCAATAATTTATCGATTCAGGATGTGCTTTTCTTCCCGCAAATGAAGCCGGAGAAAGCTGTTGAAACCAATGATCCGGATGAAAAATTCCTTGAATTGGGGATTCCGGCAGAGTGGATTACCGTGATCAGGCAAATAGGGTTAAAAAAAGTTAAAGATTTGAAAGAAATCAAAACCGGAAAGTTTTTTAACGACATTTGTGGCTACAACAAAAAAAACAAACTGGGTCTCGACAACCCGTCAATGGATGATGTAACTAAGTGGTTGTCACAAACTCAGGAAATGTAAAAATGTTTTCAAACTCAAAAATAGCAATAATCGGAAGTGGAAGTTGGGCTACAGCATTGGCTAAAATTCTTTTGCACAATGTTGAGAGCATTAATTGGTACTTCCGGAACCCTGAAAATATTGAGCAATTCAAACGGTTTAAGCATAACCCAAGCTATTTGAGAGGGGTTGAGTTTGATACTTCCCGGATCAATTTCTTTACTGAAATAGATAAAGCTGTTGAGGATGCTGATATCGTGGTTCTTGCTATTCCATCGGCTTTCCTAAAAGATGCAATGACAGGTCTGTCGGTTAATTTCTCGCAAAAGTTTGTGGTGTCGGCCATTAAAGGTATTGTTCCTGAAGATAACCTGATCGTAGGGCAATATCTTCACCAGTATTTTAATATCCCTTACGAACGAATCGGAGTTATAGCCGGCCCGTGTCATGCTGAAGAAGTGGCTCTGGAACGCTTGTCTTACCTCACGATTGCCTGTCCCGATGTAAAAAAAGCCCGGGCCTTTGCTTTCAGGCTTGAATGTCCTTACATCCGCACCCATGTTTCCGACGATATTTATGGTACCGAATATGCTTCGGTATTGAAGAATGTGGTTGCCATTGCCTCCGGAATTGTTCATGGATTGCGCTACGGCGATAATTTTCAGGCCGTGCTGATCTCAAATGCCATTCAGGAAATTAAACGCTTTGTCGATAAAGTCCATCCAATAACCCGCGATATTAAGAGTTCTGCATATTTAGGAGATTTACTGGTTACTGCGTATTCACAATTTTCCCGAAACCGTACATTTGGAACTATGATTGGTAAAGGCTATTCCGTACGTACGGCGCAGCTCGAAATGCACATGGTAGCCGAGGGGTATTATGCAGCCAAATGCATCAAGGAAATTAACGAAGAATTCAGGGTGAACATGCCAATTGCTGAGGCTGTGTACAACATCCTGTACGAAAATATTTCCCCTGCTATTGAAATCCGATTATTAACTGAACACCTTAGATAAAAGTAAAATGGAAAGAATTTCTTTAAATTTTGATAAGACTTTTGATTTTATTTCAAAAGACTCAATTTTCTCATACAAAGAAGCGATTGAGAATCATAACCGTGCACTTTTCAACAAAACCGGAAAAGGCAACGATTTTTTAGGCTGGACCAATTTGCCAACTTCTATTTCTGAAGCTGAATTGGCTGATTACGAAGCTACTGCTGCAAAATTGGTATCGAAAGATATCGATATTTTTGTGGTAATTGGTATCGGAGGTTCTTATCTCGGATCAAAAGCAGTGGTCGATGCACTTTCTGATAGTTTTGCGCACCTGAAAACACGTAAGAATCCGTTTATTTTGTTCGCCGGACAAAACATCAGTGAAGATTACCTTTTCGAACTTCGCGAGTTGCTGAAAACCAAAGAATACGCCATGGCAGTGATTTCCAAATCGGGAACAACTACCGAGCCTGCATTGGCTTTCCGCCTCCTGAAACAGGACATCGAAGATAAATACGGTAAGGCTGAAGCCAACGAACGTATTGTTGCGATTACTGATGCCAGCAAAGGCGCACTGCGCTCGCTAGCCACGATCGAAGGATACAAAACATTTGTCATTCCTGATGATGTGGGTGGCCGCTATTCAGTATTGACCCCAGTTGGATTGCTGGCTATCGCTGTTGCCGGATTCGACATTCGTGCGTTGGTGCAGGGTGCTGTTGATATGCAGAATGCAACCGGAGTTGACGTTCCGTTCGAAGAAAACCTGGCTGCACAATATGCTGCTGTTCGTAACGAACTGTACAAAAATGGAAAATCGGTTGAAATCTTGGTGAACTACAATCCAAAACTTCACTTTTTGGCCGAATGGTGGAAACAGCTTTACGGCGAAAGCGAAGGAAAAGAAGGAAAAGGTATTTTCCCTGCTGCGGTTGATTTTTCATCCGATTTGCACTCCATGGGTCAATACATTCAGGAAGGAGAACGCACTTTGTTCGAAACTGTGCTTTCAGTAGCAAGTCCAGATCGTGAAGTTCGCATTCCGACTGATGTAGCCGATTTGGATGGCTTGAATTTCCTCGCCGGAAAACGTGTTGATGAAGTAAATAAAATGGCTGAATTGGGAACTATGTTGGCTCACGTTGACGGTGGAGTTCCAAACATCCAGATTATTCTTCCAAAACTGAACGAATATTTCCTTGGACAGCTGATCCAGTTCTTTGAATTGGCTTGCGGTTTAAGCGGATATACTTTAGGTGTTAATCCATTCGATCAACCCGGAGTAGAGGCTTACAAAAAGAACATGTTTGCCTTGCTTGAAAAACCTGGTTTTGAGGAAGCAACAAAAGCGATCAAAAAGCGCCTGTAATACAAAAAATACAATAACTTTCGAAAGAGAAATCTCCACGTTGAGGTTTCTCTTTTTTTTATTTTTAAGATGGCAGCATTCAAATCAGAAGAATGGAAAGGATATGTTTATGCCTTGTTTGGTACTATTGCCTTTTCGAGCCTTTATGTATTTAGCAAAGCAGGTTTAAATCAGGTTGAGCTGGCGCAATTCGGGCTTTATTATTTTGGCTTGGGTTTTCTACTGAATCTGTTCTTTGTTCTGGCCAGTGGCAAATTTCGTCAGCTCCCAGGAATCTCAAAGAAGGTGATTGGTCTGCTGGTCGTTTTGGGGGTGATTGATATTCTGTCGAACATTACCTTTTTCATGGCCATTCGTGCCATTCCCGATCCTTCAATAACTTCATTTCTGGGAAACCTGTTTCCCGTTTTTATGACTCTATTGGCGATTTCATTCCTGAAGGAGCGATTCTCCCTGATAGAAGCACTTGGTGCATTGATGGCTATTGGCGGAGCTTTTATTATCAGTTATTCCGGGGAACTTGATTGGCGAAAATTCTTCATTCCTGGTACAGGTTTAGTTGTGATGAATACGTTTTTTGCTGCGTTGGTTTCGATTATCGTGAAAAAGAATGTACAAAAGGCAAGCCCTGAAGTTTTTAACCTGAATTCAAATGGCTGGATTTTTCTCTTCTTTCTGGGATATTTTCTTTGGAGTGGGCAATCGGTTGAAATTCCGGTTAAAGCGTTTCATAACATCGCTTTGGGCGCATTTTTCGGTTCCTTTGTTGGTCTGTTGTCGTTCTTTTATTCTTACCGGTTCATTACAGCTTCCCGATCTTCAATTATCCAAAGTTTAAAAGGAATCTTCGTTCTGACTATCGCTTATTTCTATTTAGATAAATTTCCGTTGACTGTTCAGTTATGGGGTGGGGGAATTACTGTTGCCGGCGTGTTGGTAATGACTATGGCACAAGCAGGAATAATTAGGGTTGGGCAGAAGAATAGTTGAATTGTTATTTCGTCCAACCATTCTAATTATAAAGCCATTCATTCAATTTATAGTTATTGATGAAACCTCACCGAATTCCGGTTATGCGGAATAATCATGAAGTTGAGAATTTCCTCTTTTGCAATGGGTGAAGTTGCTCCGGTAGTTGTTGCAACCATTGCTCCGGCTGCATTGCCAAAACGAAGAGCCTCGTCAATGGGATAACCATTCATGTAATAATGAACAAATCCGGCTGAAAAGGCATCGCCCGATCCGACAGTGTCGCCCAAACTGATCTGGTATCCGGGATCGTAGTAAAACACATCTTCATTCGTCAGGCAGAATGCTCCATTCGCTCCAAGCGTGCAAAGAATAATTTCCAGATTGTATTTTTCAATGGTTTCCTGGGCCAGTTCTTTCAGATTTTCATGCTTCAAATTCAGCAAATCCTTTGTGATCAGAAGTTCTTCGTCATTCGTTTTCAGAATGTTTGTCATGCGCAAACTGTCTTCAATAGAGGCGGCTGTATAGCATTTTTTACGGAGGTTAATATCCAGAAATTTAACCACCTCCGATGATTCGTGAATCAACTCGCGCAGTGTATTCTTTGAAATTCCATAACGCTGCACCAGCGTGCCAAAACAAACACAATCGGCCTGGCCGAAGGCATCCATCATTTCGGCGTTAATCTCGATATGGTCGTAGGCTACATCGGTAATAATATTGTAGTCGGCATTTCCGTAGTTGTCGATCTTAACTTTTACGGAACCTGTCGGAAATTCATAATCAGTCTGAACGTTTTCATCAGAAACTCCCAGGTTTTTGAGTGCTTCCCGGGCTTCTTTTCCAGCTTTGTCGTTTCCAACTTTGCTTAGCAGGGTGCCATTGTCGCCGAAAGAATTAATCCGGTATATAAAGTTAGCAGGCGCTCCACCCAAGACTTTTCCGTTAGGAAGAAGATCCCAAAGTAATTCACCAAATGCTGCAATTTTCTTCGGCATATTTTCATTATTAAAACTTTGGCAAGATAGAAAAAATTCAAAAAATGAAGTAGACTTAAGCGAGTTACTTTTAAACTAACATTTCACATCTTTGTCTGTTGTTACTCTTAAAGAAGAAAAAAAAGTCAATGGTCAATAGGAAATCATTAGGTCACACATTTTCAATTGACTAATGACTGTTTTCATCATGTTGTTATTTTCAGTATGAATACTGTGCGGAAAAGATGAATTATCTGGCTCATATCTATTTATCAGGAGATTCTGACGAGATTATACTCGGGAATTTTATAGCCGATTATGTGAAAGGGAATAAATACCTGAACTATCCGGAGCAGGTTGCCTATGGCATTCGTCTGCATCGGAGTATCGATTTGTTTACTGACCAACATGAGCTTGTTAAAGAATCGATCAATATCCTGAAGCCGGGGTATGGCCGTTATGCCGGAATTGTGACGGATGTTTTTTTCGATCATTTTCTGGCAGCAAACTGGAATCGATATTCTGAATATACTTTGCGGCAGTTTTCAAAACATGCCCATGCCGTTTTTTTATCCAATTTTTTACTTCTTCCGTTTCGGGTCAAGCAGTTTTTGCCATTCCTGATTCAGAATAAGAGACTGGAATCGTATGCCCAACGTGACTCTATGTTTCAGGTTCTGGAAATCATGTCACGCCGCACTTCACTTCCGGCAAACAGCGAATGGGCCATGCAGATCCTACATCAGGAATACGATCAGTTTGAAGCTTTATTCCAAAGTTTCTTTGCAGAATTGATCGAATATGTGGAAACTGATTTTAGGATTATTATTTCGCGACCAGGGAAAATAGATACACAAATAGAACTCCACGGAAAATAAAATTCAGTTTAATCAGTATATCAATCCTTCAAAGCGTTTAGAAACTCAGCTGTTCGAACCTACTGGCATCGAGCCTGATGAATATGAACAAAAGTAAAGTGAACGACCAAAGCGATGAACCGCCATAGCTGAAAAAGGGCAGAGGTATTCCAATAACAGGTGCCAGACCTATGGTCATGCCGATATTCACGGCAAAGTGAAAAAATAAAATAGTGGCAACACAATACCCATAAACCCTACTGAATTTTGATCGGTTACGTTCGGCAAGGAAAATAAGCCGCATCAGTAAGCCCATAAATAATCCAATGACGGCTGTGGTACCTATAAATCCCCATTCTTCGCCAACAGTACAAAAGATAAAATCGGTACTCTGCTCAGGTACGAAATCAAATTTGGTCTGTGTTCCCTGAAGAAATCCTTTGCCGAAGAATCCACCAGATCCGATGGCAATTTTCGATTGATTTACGTGGTATCCGGTGCCATGAATATCCGATTGAATTCCAAGTAACTCATTGATCCTGTTTCGCTGGTGCTCTTCCATGATGTTGTGGAATACATAGTCGACCGATACAGAGAACAGAACGCTTCCAAGGTAGATTCCAATTAAAATAGCCAGGCTTCGTTTGTGCAACACAAATGCCCAGGTAAAAAATATGCCGGAAGTCAAAATGGCCGCAATCATGATAAAAAAGACAGAGCTGACAGAACCTCCCAAAAGGTAATTAAGAAGCCATAGCGTGCCGAAAATTCCAGTAAATACGCCAACTCCGATCAAGGTTCGCTGTAGTTTCTTTTTCAGGAGATAGTTGATCACGAATGCAGCTACAGTTAGGATCACTATGGTAGGAAATGGATCTAAAATCATGGTTAAAATGAAGACCAAAGCAATCAGGAAGGTGAAGAATAAGACAATTCCGTTTAGTCCTTCCCGGTAAAGAACCAGAAGAAATACGCCAAAAACAATTGCTGATCCGGTGTCGTTTTGCAAAAAGATGAGACCAACAGGTACGAAAAGAATACCAGCTAGGGTGAGTAAAGATTTCCAGCTGTGCATTTTGAAGTTGTACGAACTGATATAACGGGCAAGAGCAAGCGATGTTCCCATCTTCATAAATTCGGAAGGCTGCAGCAAGAAACCTCCAATCTGTATCCACGATTTTGCTCCATTAATCGTTGTCCCAATAAAGGGCACTAATATCAATAGAAAAATGATGGCGATGTAAATCGGAATGGCAAAGGTGACAAAGAACTTCGAGTCCGTATTAATCATCAATACAGCAATGAAAATGGCTGCGCCAATCCACATCAACTGCTTGCCGTATTGTTGGGTTGCATCGAAAATGCTTTTGTGCTCTTCATTATATACAGCGGCATAAATATTAATCCAGCCAATAAGCATCATGGCCAGATATATACCAATGGTTATCCAGTCGACATTTTCCCAAACGTTGTTTCTCTTTTCCACCTTAAAGTTTCTTTTTTACTTCAACAACATTTAATAAATCGGTCTCAATCAGTTTTTGCTCTGTTTCTTTATGCTTAGGGGCAATCGAATCATTCATGTATTTTTCTATGAGCAAGCCTGCAATAGGGGCAGCATAAGTTGCTCCAAATCCGGCATTCTCAACGAAAACTACGATAGCAATTTTGGGATTATCCTTTGGTGCAAATCCAACAAATGCTGAATGGTCTGCTCCATGAGGATTTTGTACAGTCCCTGTTTTTCCGCAAACAATGAAACTGTCTTGCTTTACAGTGTATTGTAACCTGGTTTCCGCGATTACAGCCTCCATCCCTCCAATTACAGTATTAAAATGTTCAGGATTAATATTGACCACTTTTTTTTCGTATTCGAGTTTGCGAATGTTCCTATTGGCATCCTGAACCGCTCTCACAACATGTGGCGCAATGTAATAACCCCGGTTAGCAATCATTGCGCACAGGTTGACCATTTGCAATGGAGTAGCTTCAATTTCACCCTGACCAATGGCCAGCGATCGGATTGTCATCGAATTCCAGTGATTGGGAGTGTACCATTTATCGTAAAGGCTTACTTCTGGAATACTACCTTTGTTTTCTGACGACAATTCAGGATTAAGCTTTGCGCCAAAACCGAAGCTGGTTATGTAATCGCGCCATATCTGGTAACTTTCAGCAGTATTTGATTTGTGACTCATGATCTCCCTGAAAGTATTCCAGAAAAATGAATTACACGATTCCCGAATGCCCTCGCGAATGGTTAATGGACTGACATGGCTGTGTGTACATGAAATTGGTTTCGTGCCTTTTCCCGAACAAGAGAATCGGTCGAAAGGCGAAATCGCATGTTCTTCAAGAGCAATCAGTGCATTGGCTAATTTAAATGTTGAGCCTGGCGGATAAAGCGCATTTACAGCCCTGTTCCACATGGGTTTGGCAACCGAATCACGGTCGAGCATGCTGTAATTTGTACTGCGTTGACGGCCAACCAACAAGTTCGGGTCGTATGACGGGGCGCTCACCATAAGTATAATTTCTCCGGTTGCCGGTTCTATGGCTACAACGGCTCCACGCTTATTGGTCATCAGTAATTCTGCATAAGCCTGAAGGCTTGCATCCATACCAGTCAGTAAATTTTGTCCAAGAATGGCAGTGGTGTCCTCCTTGCCTTCGTTGTATTTCCCTTTCACCCGGTTGTGAACATCAACCATCGATTTGGTTATTCCTTTGATACCACGCAGCTCTTTTTCATAAGCTTTCTCAAGGCCACTCACTCCGATGTAGTCTCCCGATAAGTAGTAATGGTCGTTGTCGATTATTCGCTGATTGACCTCACCAACATAGCCCAATACCTGTGCAGCGCTTTTACTTGGGTATTCGCGTAATGTGCGCGATTGTACAAAGAATCCGGGGTACTTGTATAATTTTTCCTGAAGAGGCGCATAAATATCAGGCGATATTTGGCCCACCACTATGGAAGGTTTATAGCGGGAATATTGTTTGGCTTTATTGATCGCATTTCTAAATTCTACCCGGTCGAGCTGCACGATCTTACACAATTCAGTTGTATCAAACTTCTTTACTTCACGTGGAATGATCATCAGATCGTATGCCGCTTTATTGTAAACCATTAGTTCGCCTTTACGGTCGTATATTAATCCGCGGGCAGGGAAGGTTGTTATGTATCGAAGTACGTTCCGGGTAGCAAATTGCTTGTAGGTTTTGTTGGTAATTTGAATCGAGAATAACCTGAGAATGAAAATAGCTCCAATCCCAAGCATGATTCCTGCAATAATAAGCTTCCGTTTCGAAAATGTATCCACCCCAATTAGTTTTTAAAGACAATAAATTGACTGCCCAGTATAATAATGATCGAAAATACACTACTGAGAATCCAGCGGAGTAAAGTTTCGAAAAAATCTCCGAACGAAAACGCTTCGGCAAAAAATAAAAATAAGTGGTGGATCAAAACTGAAATGACCGTGTATTTAATAAAATTGGCGAATCCAAGTTGGGTCATGTTGGGAGTGGTTCCTTTTTCAATAAGTTCGCGCGAAGAAACTAACTGTGCAATTGCCGGACGTAAAAAACCCAACAAAACGGTAGCTCCTGCATGAATTCCCGGTGTGTTTCCGAAAATATCAATTGAAATACCCAGGATGAAAGAAATACCCAACAGAAAATATCCGGGAATGGTGAATGGAAGCAATAGAATAAACAGAATGTAAATGTACGGATTGACTAATCCGCTGAATTGGATATTATTCAATATAAGCACTTGTACCAGAACAAGTGCGAAAAACATAATAACGTATTTTCCCAGATCTTTTATCATTCCCCTACGTTGTTAGATTCCAGTGTTTTCAATTCGGCCTGCTTCGTGTTTTTAACCACTTCCACATATTTAAGGGTCCTGAAATTGGTCGAAAGGTCAACTTTAATGTTGTAGAAGTTCGTTCCGCTTTCCACATCAAATTTCGAAATAGTCCCTATCATAATTCCTTCAGGAAAAATACTGGAATAACCACTTGTTACTACGGTATCGCCCACATTTACGATGATATGAAATGGAATTTCTTTCAGGTCGGCCGTATTGGAATGTTCGCCATCCCATACCAAAGCACCGAAATAATTGTTTTTGTTGATTTTGGCCGGAATACTCAATCGCTTGTTTAGAATTGACAATCCGGTTGAATAGTTTGGTGAAACATTGGTGATTACCCCAACGACCCCGTCAGCACTAATAACTCCCATGTCGGGTTTGATACCTTGCCTTGAGCCTTTATTCAGGGTAATGTAGTTGAATTGTTTGTTTACCGAGTTGCTTATCACTTTTGCTGAGGCAAAGTAATAGGCAGGGGCATCAACGGTATCTGGTCGGTTCACCGGATATTTTTCCTGGTTCATGATCCGGAATTGCAGTTGTTTGCGCAACGATGCATTTTCGGCTGCCAATCGGGCATTTGTCCGGCTTAAACTGAAATAATCGTCCAGATGGCTGAATCGTTCATAAAGAGTTCCAACCAGATCGTTACTCGAATTAACGAATGCTACCCGCTGGTAATTGTTGAGACTGACCATCAAGGAGAAAGAAATCGCCTCGAGCACCAGAAACATCATTACAAAATAATTTCGTAGTAAGAAACGAAATAAACTTCTCATTTGCTGGAAGGTTTACCCCTTCTTTTCAGTATTATCTGATAAGGAAAGAGAATTTATTTACATTCTTAAGTGCGATACCGGTACCACGGGCTACTGCACGCAATGGATCTTCGGCAACATGAAACTGAATATTGATTTTGTCCGAAAAACGTTTGGCCAAGCCACGAAGCAAAGCGCCACCACCAGCCAGCCAAATACCACGGGTTACGATGTCGGAGTACAATTCCGGAGGAGTTTGTTCCAATGCGCTGAGGATAGCGGTTTCAATTTTCGTAATCGATTTTTCGAGACAATGCGAAATTTCCTGGTACGAAACAGGTACTTCAATCGGAAGTGCTGTCATTTGGTTCGGACCTTGTATCACGTAATCGGCAGGCGGATTATCGAGTTGCGATAATGCTGATCCGACATTGATTTTAATTTCTTCGGCAGTACGCTCACCAATTTTGATGTTGTGCTGATGACGCATGTATTCCATGATATCGGCAGTCAGGTCGTCGCCTGCAATACGGATTGATTTGTTGGTAACCAGTCCACCCAGCGAAATTACTGCAATTTCAGTAGTACCACCACCGATATCAACAACCATGTTTCCTTCGGGAGCTTCAACATCAAGCCCAATACCGATAGCAGCAGCCATTGGTTCATAAATCATATAAACATCGCGTCCTCCGGCATGTTCAGCCGAGTCGCGTACCGCACGTATTTCAACTTCGGTCGATCCGGATGGGATACAAACTACCATTCGGAGTGAAGGTGCAAAGAAACGTGATTTGGGATTCATCATTTTAATCATTCCCCTGATCATTTGCTCTGCTGCGTTAAAGTCAGCAATTACACCATCGCGCAAAGGGCGGATTGTTTTTAAGTTCGAATGGGTTTTTCCCTGCATTTGCCGGGCTTTTTCACCGATAGCAACAAGCTTTTCGGTTTTTAGGTCGATGGTTACGATCGATGGTTCGTCAACAACAATTTTATCGTTGTGGATAATAATGGTGTTGGCTGTTCCAAGGTCGATAGCAATTTCCTGGGTTAAAAATGAAAACAATCCCATTTGTATGTTTATTTTTCTTTGTTTAAAATCTTAAATAACAGTCGCTTGGCATTATAAAACAGTCATCAGTCATTAGGAAAATGCAAATGGTTGAAGTCTCTGAAGACTTTTTACAAATGACTATTGACTAATGATTTTTCCTGCTTTAGTGTTTGAAATGTCTCACTCCTGTGAAAACCATTGCGATACCAAATTCGTCACAGGCTGCGATTACTTCTTCGTCGCGAATACTGCCTCCGGGTTCTACAATGTATTTTATTCCGAATTCGTTGGCAGCTTCAACGCTGTCTCTGAAAGGGAAAAATGCATCCGAGATCAATACTGAGTCTTCAATTTTAATGCCTTCTTTTAAATTGAATCTCGGAATGGTTAACTGGCGCAAACTATCTAGTCGGTTGGGTTGTCCCATTCCGGCTCCGGTGAGCCAGAAAGATCCATCCTGATTTTGTGTTACAAGGGCAATCGCATTACTTTTTAAATGTTTGCAGGCTGTGATGCCGAATTTCGACAGATTCATTTTCGAATCGTCAAATTGTATTTTAGTTACATTCTTATAGTCAGTTTCCAAGCCTTCGTCTTCATCCTGAATGAGCAGTCCACCGCTGATTGAACGATAGAGTTTTTCTCCGGTAATTTCAGGTTTAACAGGAGTTTCCAAAACACGAAGGTTTTTCTTTTTGCCTAAAACTTCCAGTGCTTCCGGAGTATAAGCGGTAGCAATGATGATTTCAACGAAACGTTTGTCGAACCATTCGGCAATGGCTTTGTCAACCATTCCAGTAAAACAGATAATTCCGCCAAAAGCGCTGACAGGATCACCAGCCCAAGCCAGTTCGAGCGATTTCATCAGGTTGTCGGTAACTGCAAGCCCACATGGATTCAAGTGTTTTACAACCGATACGGCTGCCTTGTTTTCCAAATGAGCTACTGAATGAAAAGCATCACTGGCCGATTTCCATGCGGCATCGGCATCGAGCATGTTGTTGTATGAAAGCGCTTTCCCTTGCAATACTTTTGCATTCGAAAGGGTAATTTCTGAATTGGTATTGTTGAATTTGAAGAAAGCAGCCGACTGATGAGGATTTTCGCCATAACGTAAAACCTGACCATCGTTTACGCTGATGCGGGCTTCCTCTGATTTTTCACCGTTAAAATAATTGAAGATAGCGCTATCATAATGCGATGAAGTGGCAAATGCAAGGCGGGCAAATTCTTTGCGGTCGGCAAGCGAAGTGGCACCTTCTTTTTCAATAAGCAAGTCAAGCAATGTCTGGTATTGATTGCGCGATGATATAATGACAACGTCGTTGAAGTTTTTGGCTGCGGCACGAATCAATGAAATACCGCCGATATCTATTTTTTCAATAATGTCATCGTCTGATGCTCCTGAAGCTACTGTTTCTTCAAACGGATAAAGGTCGACGATAACTAAATCTATTTCAGGAATTTCGTATTTGGCAATTTGCTGCTGATCGCCCTGATTGTCTCTGCGGTTCAGAATTCCGCCAAATACTTTCGGATGAAGGGTTTTTACACGTCCGCCTAAAATTGACGGGTAACTTGTAAGTTCTTCTACCGGAATAACGGGGGTTCCCAGTTCTTCAATAAATGATTGTGTTCCACCAGTTGAATAGATCGTGACGCCTAATTCGTCTAGTTTTTTAACGATCTGGTCTAACTTATCTTTGTGATATACTGAAATTAACGCCGATTTAAGTGTTTTTAAGTCCTTCATCTATAATCCTTTTGTATTTTGGGCTCAAAGATAATAAAACACCTTGATTTTTTCCTCTGTGAATCTTACTAATTAAGCTTATTATAACATTATAATCTGATTCTAATTATTGAGGTGTTTCCTGAGCCAATTCATGTAAGAATCCTAACGGTCGGATTCGAACTTTGTTATGGAAAAGGAAAACAAATAAAATGCTGAAAGAAAGATTTATTCATATGAAGGTCTTCGATGCTGTAGTTTTCAATGATGTCGTTTTATTTCGGAAGTTTTGGTTAGCATTCATTATTAGCGTGTTGAGTTTGAAATGCAGATCGTCTGACTTTATTTTCTTTAATTTTTTAATCTATGTGTAATCATTTCAGAAATCGGCAACTAATTTTTTAGATTCCGGAAATTCCGGTTCGGTTACGACTTACTTGGGGTTTTTAGAAGGCAATTGCTGTTTCTGTTTCAGGATTGTTTTATATTTACTTTTCAATTCGGGAAAATATGCTTTTAACCAGATTAATATTAGAGAGTTTTTCGTTCGCTTTTGGTTCTCTCAGGGGGAATAAACTGCGTACATTTCTTTCGCTTTTGGGAATTACCATTGGGATTTTTGCTATTATTTCTGTTTTTACCGTAATTGATTCTTTGGAAGGTTACATCCGGAACAGTCTGAATTCATTGGGCAGCAACATGGTTTACATTCAGAAATGGCCATGGGCTCCACCTGAAGGCGAATCGGAATATCCCTGGTGGAAATACCTGAACCGGCCTGTTCCGACCATGGAAGAAGGGGAAGAGTTAGCGCGCCGGTCAAAAAATATTGAGAATGCGGTTTATTTTTTTGGTTTTAACCGTACCGTGCAGTTCGAAAACAGCAAGGCTGAAAATACCGAGGTTTTGGCCACTACGCACGATTTAATCGATACCTGGAGCTTGGAAATTGAAAAGGGACGCTATTTTACTGAGTCGGAATCGAATTCAGGAGCCACTTTGGCCATTCTGGGTAGCGAACTTGCCGTTAAACTTTTTGATCAGACGAACCCTGTAGGTAAAATGATTAAAATTCAAGGACATCGATTCCAGATTATTGGTGTTTACCTGAAAAAAGGAACCGATATGTTCGGGACTAGCATGGACAAACGGGTTCATATTCCGGTTGTTTATGCCATGAATATGGTTGACGTTCGTAACCGTGATCAGGGGCAGGCTATTAATTTGAAAGCCAAACCAGATGCCGATCACGATGAATTTATTGCTGAAGTTGAAGGAAATATGCGCTCGCTTCGCCGACTGAGACCCATGGAAGAAAACGATTTTGCCATTAACGAAGTGAGTGTGATTTCGACCCGGTTCGATGCTTTTTTTAAGGTTTTCAACTTTGCAGGTTGGATCATTGGCGGCTTTAGTATTCTGGTGGGTGGTTTCGGAATTGCCAACATCATGTTTGTATCGGTTAAAGAACGAACTAAAATTATCGGGATTCAAAAGGCCATTGGCGCCAAAAAATATTTTATCCTGCTTCAGTTTATTTTCGAAGCCGTGGTTTTATCCATGCTGGGTGGTATTATTGGGCTGATCCTGATTTTTGCCGGTACGCTCATTTTTAGTGCTGTTGCTGATATGACCATTGCATTAAGCATGTCGAATATTATTCTGGGCTTAACCATTTCCGGTGTAATCGGCATTTTAGCCGGTTTTATTCCAGCGCTTTCAGCCTCGCGGCTCGATCCGGTTGAGGCGATGAACAGCGTTTAGCTGAGATACGTGACCATAAAAAACAATAAGGGTTTCACTTTTTAAGTGAAACCCTTATTGTTTTTTAAACGCAGCCTGTTTTGTAGCTTATCGACTTCGCCCTATATTTATCAATTAAAATACTTGAGAAATCCTTTTGGTAATTCGTCAATCGATTTGATCCGGATGTCTTTGAAATAAACTTCGCCAGCTTCGCTTTGCAATTGGATTTTCCCTTTGGTTAATGGAATCGATTTCCCATCTTTTACATATCGTGAGTTTTGCAGAACCATGACCACGTGCCCGTTAACAATACGAACGCTTTTATCGCCAAAACAAATCAATTCAAGTGTTGTCCACTCACCGGCGGGGCTTTCGTAATCGGCGCTACGTAAGCAAAAGCCATCGAGCCCGGTTCCAGGACCTATAGGCAGGAATGCTTGTTTTTCGCTGGCAACGGTGTTCATTTTCCCTTCCGGAATAAATGCCCGAACATCAATAGCAGAACTGGCAATGCCCCAATGATCGCCCATATGTCCTTCCATAATCTGGAATTCCTGTGAAAGCATCCAGGAACGCCAGTAGTCAACGCCACATTCACCAATCGAATGATAAAGCAATCCTGAATCTTTCAGCTTTTCGGTGCGGGGTTCCCATTTTTTATCGCCCCATTTTACTTTCAAAGTCAGATGATAATTCTCAAATTCCTGTTTGGTAAATACGCAACCGTAAATTTTACCAGTGATGTGGAGCACAGGCTCGTCATTAACCTGGTCAACCGTGAAAACGCTACTGTTATTTTTATTGTAGCCAATCGGTTCAATCAAATTGCCCTTTTCATCTTTCGGTTGTTGCCCGTTAAAGCTGGTTGTGAACTTAAAGCTCTGGTAAATTTCCCATAGCGAAAGGTTTTTGTCAAGTAAGTTAACCCATTCTTTATTTGAAGGAGTGAATGAACTTAAGGTAAACAGTAACGCAATTGCGATAGTTGGCTTAATCAAAAGGTTCCGGTTCATAATATCTGGTTAAAGGTTGAATATTTCCTGATCAGGATTTCGAAGGTTATTGCGGAATTAGTCAGAGTTTCACTCAAAGTGAAGCTCTAACTTTTTAGCGGATTATCAAAATTGATCACTGTTTTTCGCTTGTTCTCCGATCAACCGCACTACCATTTCAAACTCAGCCACGCCCAATTGCTCCGGACGTTTATCGAATATTGGATTGGCCTTTAATTCATCGGTTGTAATCATGGTTTTCAATGAATTACGCATGGTTTTGCGTCGCTGGTTGAAAGCCATTTTTACAATGCCTTTAAAGAGCTTTTCGTCGCAATTAAGTTTTTCGGTCTTGTTGCGTGTAAGCCTGATAACTCCTGATTTTACTTTTGGCGGAGGCGTAAATACATCTTCATTTACTGTAAAAAGGTATTCAATGTCGTAATACGCCTGGAGAAAAACACTCAGTATTCCGTAAGTTTTTGATCCGGGACCGGCAGCAAGGCGCTCAGCCACTTCTTTCTGAAGCATGCCAACAACCTCAGGAATTTGGTTGTGATATTCCAAAACTTTGAAAAATATCTGCGACGAGATGTTGTATGGAAAATTGCCAATGATGGCGAACGGTTCAGTAAAATGGTTGTGCAGGTTTAGCCGCAGAAAGTCAGCCGAAATAATGCGTTCTTTGATTTCAGGGAAATGCGTATTCAAGTATTCAACCGATTCGCGGTCGATTTCGACTACCGAAGTTTCATACGCCTTGTTTTGCAACAGGAATTGAGTCAGGACTCCCATGCCGGGTCCAACCTCCAATACTTTTTTTACTTCAGTTGCCCGAAGACTTTCAACGATATTCTGTGCAATGCTCTTGTCGTTCAAAAAGTGTTGCCCTAAATTCTTTTTTGCTCTTACTATTGCCATATTTTTTCCTGATTTCAGGAGTGATTTTTAATTATTGATAAAAAACTGCCCGATTTAAAACAAATCTGTATTTTTGCCTCGATGGTTGGTTATAGGTTGAGCAATAATAAACTCGCTTTAACTTGCCACGACAAAAGTACGTTAAAATAACCTTGAATTACAAAAGCATTCATCTCAATAAATAAAAGAGCTTGAAACAAAATTTACTTAAAACCCTCAAATTTGTCTCCTTTTTTATACTAGGAATTCTCATATTCTGGATGGTTTATAAAGATCAGGATTTTAAACGCATTAAAAGCATATTAACCAACGATGTCAATTATTTATGGATTGGGGTTTCACTCTTCCTTGGATTGTTGAGCCATGTCAGTCGAACGATACGCTGGAACTTGCTGATTGAACCGCTCGGAAGGAAACCCCGGATACTGAATACTTTTTTGGCAGTTATGGTTGGTTACCTCATGAATCTGGCTTTACCCCGAATGGGCGAAATTTCCCGATGTGGAGTTATAGCACGCTACGAAAAAATATCGTTTACGAAGTTGGTGGGCACTGTGGTACTCGAACGTTTAATCGATGTGTTGATGTTGCTTGTTCTTTTGGCGATAGTTGCTCTGACTCAGTTTGGACAGGTATTGGAATTTCTGAAGAACAATCCTGAAGTGAACGAAAAGCTACAAAAAGTAATTTATTCACCGATTCTGATTGGTGGGTTGTTGCTGTTTCTGATCGTTTTATGGATTAGCCGTCATAAGATCCGCGAAAGTTCGCTCACAAAAAAGGCGATGGGTTTTGTCGGCCAGTTTGTTGAAGGCTTTCGCAGTATCAGTAAAATGAAGAAAAAAGGTGCATTTATTTTTCACTCGGTATTCATCTGGGTATTGTATTATCTGATGATGTATGTGATATTCTTTTCATTTGGGTTTACTTCGCATTTAGGTTTGTTGGCTGGTTTAACCGTATTCGTATTGGGTAGCTTTGGCATGGTGGCTCCGGTGCAGGGCGGTATTGGTGCCTGGCATTTTATGGTCATTGAGGGACTTGCGCTTTACGGAGTGGATAGAGCTGACGGAAAAGTGTTCGCTTTACTTGCTCACGGGACCTCAACCATTATGCTGATTGTACTTGGGTTGATCGGCCTGATTGTTCTGCCTTTTGTAAATGAACGCGAAGACGTATTAGAAATTAGTCATTAGTCTTGAATATAAATCTTTACATAGCCAGACGGATTTTTTCCTCGAAAGAAAATCGGGAAAACCTCTCACATCGGATCGTAAATATTGCCCTTTTCGGCATTGTTCTCGGCTTGGTGGTGCTCATTTTGTCAGTGGCTATCGTTACCGGCTATAAATCGGAAGTTGGGCGCAAGGTCATTGGGTTTGGCTCGCATTTGCAAGTTGTTAACCTGGATTCTAATCAATCGTTCGAAACCAGTCCGATTAGCCAGAATCAGGCGTTTTTGCCTGAACTCAAAAGTATTGAAGGTATCCGACATGTACAGATTTTTGCAACTAAGCCCGGTATTATTCGCACGGACGACGAAATTCAGGGTGTTGTGCTGAAAGGAATTGGCCCCGACTTCGACTGGTCGTTTTTTCAGGAGAACAAAATTGCAGGCGAACCTTTTCACGTTCAGGACACTGTTCGAAGCAACCAAATCTGGATATCGAAACAAATGGCCGACTTACTTAAACTTAAGTTGGGCGACGATCTCAATATGTTTTTTATCAATGGATCGGAGTTTGTTCCTCGTCAGCGGAAGTTTGAACTGGCCGGAATTTATAAAACCAGTCTCGAAGAGTTCGACCGAATGTTCGTTTTGGTTGACATAAACCACATTCGCCGGTTAAACAACTGGAAGGACGATCAGATAAGTGGTTTCGAAATTCTGGTTAACGATTTCAAGCAACTCTCCCCAATTGAAAAGGACGTAAACGATTTGCTGCTGAGAAATACAACTCCGGATAGCCCCGTATTGCAGGTAATTAGTATCAAGGAAAAATACCGACATATTTTCGACTGGCTGGGTTTGCTCGACATGAATGTGTGGGTCATTTTAACCCTCATGGTTTTGGTCGCCGGATTTAATATGGTTTCAAGCCTTCTGGTTATTATTCTTGAACGCACCCAGATGATTGGCATTCTAAAAGCCATGGGCGCGCGTAACTGGAGCATCCGGAAGGTGTTTCTGTATTTTTCGGTTATGCTGATACTTAAAGCTCTGGTGTTGGGTAATATCCTTGGTGTTGGCATTTGTCTAATTCAGCAATATACTCATGTTTTCAAGCTCGATCCGAGTTCGTATTACCTTGAATATGTACCGATAAATCTCACCATTTTGCATCTGGTTTTACTGAATGTTGGTACGGTCGTAATAACCACTTTGATGTTGCTTTTGCCGTCCTATTTTATCACTAAAGTTTCCCCTGAAAAAACTATCCGGTTCGAGTAAACAATGGACACACCGAATACTGTTCGGGTCAAATAACTATCCTGAAATGTCATATTTTTTCTTCTTTTAAGTGAATTAAGCCTACATTAAATCATGAATATATCCGGAAAATAAATGAAGCTTTGACTGCATCAAGGACATAATTCGTTAATTTTATAGAATGTATTCGGCTGTTAAGACATATCTGAAAGAAATTTTGCTGGGCGATTTGCCTGGAATTAAGGCACATTCAAAATTGCTTCCTCCGGGCAGGCGTCTAAAAACCCGTGACGATGAACTTTCGTCGGTAAAAATGAGCAGTGTTTTGCTGCTGCTTTTTCCTGAAGGAGAACAGTTATATATTTGCCTGACCAAACGCCCACGAACCATGAAACATCATCCGGGACAAATCAGTTTTCCAGGCGGAAAAGTTGAAAAAGATGATCTTTCAGCAGAAATGACCGCATTGCGCGAAGCCAGGGAAGAAGTCGGTGTTGATCACCATCAAATTGAAATTCTGGGTAAATTGTCTGATCTGTATGTTGAGGTAAGTAAGTTTTCTATTCAGCCTTTTTTGGCATGGGCCGACAAAAAGCCCGAGTTTTTAGTTGATTATGGTGAAGTGGAAGAACTAATTTTATTTCCTGTAAGCGATTTTGTTGTCAACGAAATTATATCAGAAACTGAACTTGAGACTGTAACTGGGTTGCTTCGTGTTAAATACTATCCATACAATGGAGAATTTATCTGGGGTGCTACAGCAATGATTTTATCTGAATTAATTGAAATTCTGAAAAATCAACGCCGTATTCAGTAATTCAATCCTTCAGTCCCTCGGCTCTTCAAGTGCTAGTCATAAAACGACCACGAAATTCCGATTCGGAAAGTCCGGCGATAATAGGGGTAATCGGGTGCCAGAAAGTAGTTGTCTCCAACCAAGCCTGAGGCGGCATTCATCATTATAAAAAAGAACCGCGTGCGTTTTAGTTTCAGGTTTGCATGCAAATCGATGTACGGATATTTCCCGATAAGTTTTGTGTCCTGAAGATAGAACCTGGATGTTGCCGGATCGTAAGCATCAGCATAAAAGTTGGAGTTATATCGTGTGTCGGCGCCAATCTGGAAATGCATTACTTTTGAAATAATCGTTCTGTAATTCATACTGATGAATCCGGCAAATACAGGTAGATGTATGATGTTTTCGTTATTTGCTTTCTGAACCAATGCCTGCGTGCGAATGACCCAATGGTCACTTTCAAAATCTTTGTTGAGGTAAGCCGAAAGGACCAGCAATTCGCTGTTCGACTGTGCTGGCATGGCTTGACTGTTGTTGTAAATGTAATTTCCGATTAAAGAATAATTGACTCCAACCGTAGTTTTATATTCCTGTGAATGAATGCTCGACTTTATCGTCATCTCGTTGATGTTGCTGAAATTATTGCGCCATTCAAAATGATTCGAATAAAAATATTGGTCGTAATATTCCGGAACCAGAGACTTTAAGCTTCCTTCAATCCGAAGACTTGTGGTATCTCTCCCAATTTTTAGAGGCTTATTCACATATCCATTTAGTTCTGTTTGTCCGGTGCGATATCCCGTCAGATAAATCCGTCCGTCGGCTTCCCATTGCCAGAATTTTCCTTCGTTTCTGAAAATACCACCGCCAATAAACGTGTTCGATTGCTTTTTAGGATAATATTTGGCCGATGAAAAACCGTACCAAAGCTGGTCGTTTCCAATGTAGGCACGTTTCCCGAATGTAAATTTGCGGTCAGGCGCCTCGTAAAACTTGATCTGGAAAATATTGGTCAATCGGGAATATTTGGTGCTGTCATGAGTGAGCGTATCGTTATCGTAAATGTTTTTGAAAAAAGTATTCGGATCGGTTTTCGTGAATCTTCGTTTGTTTCCCGAAAGCTCAAATTCGTGAATAAATCCAACTCGGGGAATGAATCTTTCAACTACATTTTCGGCACTATCGGCCTCAATGGTTTTGCCAACGCGATACTCGTTGACCGTGAAAACCGAATTATTCTGAATCTTGTTTAAAGCATCATCCATTCGGACGCTGAAATTTTCAGTTTTATCAGTTCCGCTGAGTGGTTGGTTTGCCTCAATTCCACCGTTTTCCTGTCCTTCCAGACGATTGAAAATGATATTCGAATGCGACAGAAAGTTGTTGGAATTATAAGAAGAAACCAGTCCGATATTATGGAATTTATTTTCCTGGTATAAATACTGTCCCTGAGATTTTGTTTGGTTATAAATGAATTGGACGTTGAGTTTTTTGTTTACGTTTTGAGAAAGGAAAACATTAAACCGTGTTTCGCTTTTGGAGCTTTTACTTTCACTTTGGCTGTAATCGAGCAATGAAAATGGGGTGGTAGTATTGAAATAATTGATTTGCGAAGGTGTGAGCCAATAGGCATCGAACGATCGGGCAAAATAAAAATCAGAATTGTATTTGCGTTGGAAGAAATCATTGGAAATAGACGCCCCTCCGTTATTTCCTGTAAATGTACTGCTAATACTTTTTTTGTAAATCGGTTGGAAGACATGGTAAAAAGTCAGCGCAGTATCCAGTTCTGTTTTTTCAATCAGTGTGCCTTGCTGGCGTACTTGCCATGTTTTAATAATAGAAGGGATTTTGGGCTTAACTTGAGTTTTGTTTTTCCTTGACGAAGATTCTGAATCTGAATTCATTTCTGAACCACTTTCACGATTCGTGCCCGAACCTATCGACCTGTTTTGGGCGTTGGTTTGGATTACGATCAAAACTGCTGCAATGACTATGTAGGTAAACTTTCTTAACATTTCGACGCAAAGATAATTAAAATAAAACCCTCGTCAATATTCAGAAAAGAAGTTCAAATCTGAATTTTCAGAGGATGATTCGGCTTGTGAAATTTGTTGAAGAGGTTCAGTCAGGCCAGCTCATTTTTCAATAAAACGAACGAGAAATGAAAATAATGTTGTGATTTGAAAAATCATTTTGAAATTTGAATATGCACCTGTAAACCAATCGGATAAATGATCTGATTCTCATTTTATTTTCGACTTAAACCAGAAGAATTTGAATAAGTTTTCAACCGTTAATTGTTAGTTAATGTCGGGCTTGTGAATTTCCAATCGACTTTTGTTTTCTTTATATTTGTTGCAAATTGGAAAGAAATATGATGCCGAATTATGATGAAGGTTCAATAAAAACGCTTGACTGGCAAGAACATATCCGGAAAAGGCCCGGGATGTATATTGGCAAGTTGGGCGACGGCTCGGCCAGCGATGATGGTATATATGTTTTGCTGAAGGAAGTGATGGATAACTCCATCGATGAGTTCATGATGGGGAACGGAAAAAAGATTGAAGTTCGTGTCAGCAACGAATTGGTTTCGGTGCGCGATTATGGCCGTGGCATCCCGTTGGGAAAGTTGCTTGATGTAGCTTCGAAAATGAATACCGGGGCCAAATACGACTCCGAAGTGTTTAAAAAATCGGTTGGGTTGAATGGTGTTGGGATCAAGGCAGTAAATGCGTTGTCGAGCCATTTTTTGATCAAGTCGTTTCGCGAAGGCGAAGTCAAGGAAATCAATTTCAGCGAAGGGGTTGTAAAAGAGGAGAAAGATGTAACTTCAACCGATCAGGCCAATGGCACATACGTTGCTTTTACGCCTGACGTCACTGTTTTTAAAGCTTACCATTATATTGACGATTATGTGGTCAATATGATGAAAAACTATTCTTTCCTGAATGCTGGGCTAATTCTGGATTTCAATGGAGAAAAGTTTCAATCCAAAAACGGACTGCGCGATTTACTCGAAGAAAATATGGAAGGGGAGTCGCTTTATCCGGTGATTCACCTGAAAAATGGCGATATTGAGGTGGCCCTTACACACGGAAATCAGTACGGTGAAGACTATTATTCGTTTGTAAACGGACAACATACAACGCAAGGTGGAACTCATCTTGTGGCTTTCCGTGAAGCTATTGTAAAAGCCATCCGCGATTTCTATAAAAAGGATTTTGATCCTTCCGATATACGGGCTTCAATCGTTGCGGCTATCAGCATTAAGGTTGAAGAACCTGTGTTTGAATCGCAAACCAAAACAAAACTGGGCTCCAAGGATATTGGTCCGGAAGGTCCTTCTGTGAGGACTTTTGTGACTAATTATGTGCTGAAGGAATTGGACAATTATCTGCACAAAAATCCGGATGTTTCGGAGGTTTTGTTGCGCCGTATTCAGGAATCGGAACGCGAACGCAAAGCCATTTCAGGAATTAAAAAACTGGCCAAGCAGCGCTCGAAAAAGGCCAACCTGCATAACCGCAAATTGCGCGATTGCCGGGTTCACCTGGACAGCAATCATGAGTTGCGCGAGAATTCATCGATTTTCATAACCGAAGGGGATTCGGCGAGTGGATCGATCACCAAATCGCGCGATGTAAATACCCAGGCTGTGTTTAGTTTGCGTGGTAAACCACTGAATACTTTCGGATTAACGAAGAAAATTGTTTATGAAAATGAAGAATTTAACCTTCTTCAGGCCGCATTAAACATCGAAGAAAGCATCGACGATTTGCGCTACAACAAAGTGATTATCGCTACCGATGCCGATGTCGACGGAATGCACATCCGTTTGCTGCTGATAACATTTTTCCTGCAGTTTTTCCCTGAAGTGGTTCGCCAGGGGCATCTCTTTATTTTTCAGACCCCGCTTTTCCGTGTCCGCAATAAAAAAGTAACCTACTATTGTTACAACGAAGAAGAACGGGTTTCTGCCATTCAAAAACTTGGGAAAACCGCCGAAATTACCCGGTTTAAAGGTTTGGGTGAAATCTCTCCTGATGAGTTTAAAAACTTCATCGGAGTTGATATTCGGCTCGATCCGATTCTGATGAAAAAACACGAATCGGTCGCCAATATGCTCGAATTCTACATGGGTAAGAATACACCTGAACGGCAGGAGTTTATTATTGATAATTTATACGTTGAGAAGGATGACTTCTAATCTGAGTTTTATTCACGGGGTGATTTTAAGTCACCCCGTGAATTGAGCCGGAACTTAAAAATATGCAACGACAATATTTGATTGCAAAAAACAAAAATGACTGAAGAAAATATCAATAAAGAAGAGTTTCAGAAAGAAGAAAAAAAGGATGGAATAATCTATTTGTCTGGAATGTACCAGCAATGGTTTTTAGATTATGCCTCTTATGTTATTCTTGAACGTGCAGTTCCTTATGTCGAGGATGGTTTAAAGCCTGTTCAGCGAAGGATAATGCATGCCATGAATATGATGGATGATGGCCGTTTTAATAAAGTCGCCAACATCATCGGACAAACCATGCAGTATCACCCGCACGGCGATGCTTCCATTGGTGATGCACTGGTTCAGCTCGGACAAAAAGAGCTATTGATTGATTGCCAGGGAAACTGGGGGAACTTGCTTACAGGCGATGGCGCTGCTGCTCCGCGTTACATTGAGGCGCGCTTGTCGAAATTTGCGCTCGATGTGGTTTTCAATCCTAAAACGACCAACTGGAAATTATCGTACGACGGACGTAACCGCGAGCCAGTAGCACTGCCGGTAAAGTTTCCGCTTTTATTGGCTCAGGGTGTCGAAGGTATTGCTGTGGGATTGGCCTGCAAAATACTTCCGCATAACTTTCTTGAATTGATTGATGCCTCGATTGCCCATCTGCGGGGTGAAGACTTTATGTTGTATCCTGATTTTCCTACTGGTGGATCGGGCGATTTTACGCGTTATAACGACGGTATCCGCGGATCATCGATAAAAGTCAGGGCTAAAATAGAGAAGAAGGATAGCAAAACACTGGTTGTTACTGAAGTGCCATTCGGAAGGACCACCGCTTCGCTCATCGAATCAATTATCAAAGCCAACGATAAAGGCAAAATTAAAATCCGCAAAATCGACGACAATACATCTGACAAGGTTGAGATCCTGATTCACCTGGTTCCAGGAATGTCGTCCGACAAAACCATTGATGCCCTGTTTGCGTTTACCGATTGTGAGATTGCCGTCTCGCCCAACAGCTGCATCATCGAACACGATAAACCTAAATTTATTGGCGTTAGCGAAATTCTGCGAATCAATACCGATCAGACAGTTGCACTGCTAAAATTGGAACTTGAAATCAGGAAAGGTGAGTTGGAAGAAGCCTGGCATTTTTCGTCGCTCGAAAAAATATTCATTGAAGAACGAATCTACAAGGACAAAGGATTTGAAGATTCTGCAAGCATGGATGAGGCTGTGGATCATATCGATTTGCGCCTGCTTCCATGGAAACCCAGACTAAAACGCGAAGTTACCCGCGAAGATATTCTGAAGCTGATGGAAATCCGCATGGCGCGAATCCTGAAATTCAATACAGACAAGGCCAATGATCATTTGCTGGCTATCGAGGCTGAAATCGAAGAAATTAATCACAAGATTGAACACATCATTCCATTTACAATCGAGTGGTTTGAAAGGTTAAGAACCAAATACGGCAAAGGTCGCGAACGTCGTACCGAAATTCGGAATTTTGAAAATATTGTGGCATCTAAAGTGGTGATTGCCAACGAAAAGCTATATGTTGACCGGGTCGAAGGTTTTATGGGAACCAGCCTGAAAAAAGCAGAATATATTTGTGACTGTTCTGATATGGATGATGTCATTGTATTTAGAAAAGACGGTACTTACATCGTTTCTAAAGTTTCGGAGAAGGCATTCATCGGGAAAAATATCCAGCATCTGGCGATTTTCAAGAAAAATGACAACCGTACCATTTATAATGTGGTATACCGCGATGGTAAAAATGGGTTTGTATATATGAAGCGTGTTGCCGTAACTGGAGTTACCCGCGACAAAGAATACGATTTAACACAGGGAACGCCTGGCTCAAGAATCATGTATTTCAGCGAAAATCCAAACGGAGAAGCCGAAGTATTGCGCGTTACTCTGAAACCCAAACCACGAATCAAAAAATTGATATTCGAAGTTGACTTCAGTGAGCTGGCCATCAAAGGCCGCGCCTCGATGGGTAATATTCTGACTAAATTTGAAATTCACAAAATAGCACTCAAAGAAAAGGGCGTTTCAACATTGGGTGGTCGGAAAATTTGGTTCGACGAAGATGTGCGGAGACTTAACTCCGACAATCGAGGCAGATATCTTGGCGAATTCACCGGCGAGGATATGATTTTCGTAATCTATAAAAACGGGGAATACCTGATTTGCAATTTTGATTTGTCGAATCATTTCAATGATGGGGTATTACTCATAGAAAAATTCAATCCGGGAAAAGTACTTACTGCGGTATATTTTGATGCAGAGCAAGGCTTTTATTACGTAAAAAGGTTCCAGATTGATGAATCACAGAAGGAAGCTGGTTTTATTGGCGAATTTCCGGAGAACCGTTTGGTTAGTTTTACCTGGGTTGGACATCCTCGTTTGGAACTTCAATTTGGAGGTAAAAATGAAGGCCGTGAACCGGAAGTGATAGACGTCGATGAATTTATCGGCATAAAATCATACAAGGCAAAAGGGAAACGCCTGTCGATTTATGAAATCAGCCAGATCAATGAACTTGAGCCTACTGTTGTTGACGAGGAAGTTGAGGAGCCGGAAGAAGAAGAGGTCAAATCAACTGAAATTGTGATTCCGGATATTGAAGACTTGTTATTCGGGACAGACAAACCTGGCGATAACGAAGAACCACCAAACCAAATGACCCTTGAATTCTAGCTTAAAGGAAAACGTCATTAGTCAACGGGGAAATGAGCTTCCATTTCTAATGACAAATGACCTTTTCCTAATGATTTATTTCTAATGACTTTTTCCTGATTTTATGAGAATATTTTTGATTGGTTTTATGGGTTGCGGCAAATCAACGCTTGGACGTAAACTTGCTTCAGAATTAAATCTGACATTTATTGATTTGGATTCTTTTCTGGAAGAAAAGTATTTTAAAACCATACCGCAGATTTTTGCTGAGGAAGGTGAGGACGCTTTCCGCAAAAAAGAGCGTAAAGTTCTGGAAGAAGTTTGTGGTTTTGACGATGTGATTTTAGCCACGGGTGGCGGTGCTCCCTGTTTCTTTGATAATATGGATTTGATGAATAACGCAGGATTTTGTGTGTTTCTCGATGTCGAAATTAGTTCGTTGGTAAACCGGCTCATTCATGCAAAAACTGAACGCCCGCTGATTAAAGGAAAATCTCCGGAAGAACTTCATGTGTTTATTGAAGGACTGCTTGCAAAACGGCGTCCTTTTTACGAAAAAGCCAGGTATGTCCTGAAAGGAAGTGAAATTACATCAAATCAGGTTGTTGACTTATTGGGGGAATAGACTTACCTATAACTCTGGACGAACTGGAAAAAGTCATTAGTCATTGGGAAATTGCTTTTCACTTTTTCCCAATGACTGATGACTAATAATCAAAACTAAATAATCAATCTAAACAGTGATAGAACTTTGTGCATTGGCTTCGGGAAGTAATGGGAATTGTTACTATGTGGGTAACGAAAGGGATGCGATTTTAGTCGATGCAGGCGTTTCAGCAAAGAAAATACTGGCGCGAATTCAAGATGCGGGACTGGACGCATCCAAAATCAGGGGAATTTTTGTGAGTCATGAACATACCGACCATGTGAGCGGAGTTCGTGTTTTGAGTAAACGACTTGGCATTCCGGCATGGTTTAGTCAGGGTACATATAATGCTTTAAGAGAGACCGAACAACCTGAACTTTTCGATATTTTCATTCCTGGCAAAATGGTGAAAGTCGGGTCGTTGATGATACATTCCTTCCTTAAAAATCATGATGCTGCAGAACCATGTTCGTTCCGCATTGAGCATGACGACTGGCACGTAGGCGTTTTTACTGATATTGGAGAAGCTTGTGATCAATTGAAACAACATTTGCGCAAATGCCACGCCTTGTTCCTCGAAACCAATTATGACGAACGGATGCTTTGGGATGGTTTTTATCCTTATCACTTGAAGCAAAGAGTGGCTTCGGCTCATGGACATTTGTCAAACGATCAGGCATTTGAGCTGATTCGTGATCATGCCGGCCCCGAACTTGTACATGTATTTCTGAGTCATCTTTCCGGAGAAAACAATCGCCCGGAGCTGGCAGAGGCAAGGTTTGAAAGTTTATCCGACCGGTTTAATGTAAAACTCACATCACGCAGCTCGCATAGTGAATTGTGCCGATTGCGATGATTCTGTTAAAGCTGAAGAATTACCAAAGTGAAAGGCAAAAGAAAAGCCTTGCAATAAATTGCAAGGCTTCGAACTTTAAATCTTAAAAATATTAGACTACTTATGCTAGTTTAACATTTACCGCGTTTAATCCTTTTCTTCCTTCTTGAAGTTCGTAGGTTACTTCATCGTCTTCTCTGATTTGGTCAACCAAACCTGAAACGTGAACGAAGTATTCTTTATCAGATTCACTGTCTTTAATAAAACCGAATCCTTTAGATTCGTTGAAAAATTTAACTTTACCTGTTTTCATAATAATTAATAAAAAAATTGAAATATTGTTGCAAATATAGGTAATTTTCAATTCAAACTCATTTTAGCCTTAAAAAAATGCTGATTTTGAGTAAAATAAATAAGTGCATTGTTCGTTGACGATGTAAAGAATATTGCTTTGATATGCAATATTCATTGAGATTCGCCATCGGCTTAAATTAGAAAGAGCTGCTAGCTGTTGGATATCAGCAACTGGCAGCTCTTTATTTTTGAATAGTCAGATCGCTTAGGCGTTCAGCAGATTATTACTTAAAGCCTGAAGCGTTTGTTTTTTGAGTTCAGTTTTTACCAGAACCGAAATGTTGTGGTGACTACCGCCGTAAGAAATCATCCGAATCGGAATTTCCTGAAGAGCCGAAAATACTTTCGCCGCAAATCCGGTTTCTTCAGCAATCATATCGCCTACGATACAGGCAATGGTCAGGTCTGTGTCAACTTCCACTTCACCGTATTCTTTTAGCTCTGAAATAATTTCGTTCAGGTGTTTCGTGTTATCAATGGTTACAGAAACCGAAACTTCCGAAGTCGAAATCATATCAATTGGAGTCTTGAAGAACTCGAAAATTTCAAATACGTTTTTCAGAAAGCCATAAGCGTTCAACATTCGGTATGAACGGATTTTGATAGCAGTAATACCATCTTTTGCTGCAACTGCTTTAATTCCGTGAGCACCCGATACTGCAGTGATCAAAGTTCCTGCGTCACTCGGGTTCATGGTGTTTTTCAGTCGAACCGGAATGTTCTGTAATTTTGCCGGAAGCACGGTTTGCGGATGCAATATTTTTGCCCCGAAATAAGCTAGCTCGGCAGCTTCGTCAAACGACAGTTGATCAATCTTTTTTGTATTCTCAACAAAACGAGGGTCGTTATTGTGAAATCCATCAATGTCAGTCCAGATTTCAACTTCTTCCGAATCGATTGCGGCGCCAATCAATGTTGCGGTATAATCGCTTCCTCCGCGCTGCAAATTGTCGATGTCTCCGTCAGCGTTCCGGCAGATAAAACCTTGAGTAATGTAATAATCGGCGGGTTCTGATGCGCCAATCACTTTTGAAATGTTTTCGCGGATGAAATACAAATCTGCAGCTTTATCGCTATCAATTTTCATAAAATCCAATGCCGGTAGATAGACTGTTTTGTATCCATTTTCGAGCATCAGTTCAGCAAAAAGAGCCGTTGAAAGTAATTCGCCCTGAGCAACGATCGCGTTCTCGCCTACATCGTTAAAATCTCCGGAAGTGAATGACTTTATGGTTTGAAAGATTCCGGAAACGATAGCTTTGCCCTTTTCCTTCTTCTCTTCCGTAGCGTATAAATCGTTGACTACCTTGTAGTACTTTTGTTCCAATTGGCTAATAACCTGTCTGGCTGCATCCTTGTTCTTCTTCTGAAGGTAGTTGGCGATTTCAACCAGAGAGTTTGTCGTGCCCGACATGGCCGACAAAACAACTAATTTTTGATTTCCATCGGTAATTAGCTGCATCACAGCACGCATGTTCTCTACCGATCCTACGGAGGTTCCTCCAAATTTTAATACTTTCATAGCGTAAAACCTCTTATTTAAAAGGAGTTAAGTAAATATTTATAAGTATTGCAAAGATGAGAATTATTTTTGAAATCGAGTGTCTGATTTACGATTTGGAAGTAAATATTGGATATTATTTAAGAATTCGTCTTTTTCGATGCCTGTTTTAGTGGAATTGCTTTCGGATTGTAAGTTGATTGGTTCTTTTTGTTAATATTAATCGTGGTTTTCGGCAATTTTTTTTCCAGACTTGAAATTTGAAACTCCACTTAGAACGTACCGAAAATCGAATGTTTGGCCGAATTGAAAAAGATAGTCGAGTAAATGTGGAATCCTTCACGGTTTGTGTTCAGTTTCCGCTCGATGCTTAAAACAGGTTCTCCAATTGGGAGATTCAGTAATTGGCCAATGAGTTGGTCGGCTTTAATGGCTTTCAATTTTTGTTCTCCGCCTTTTACTTCAATCTGATATTGAGTCCGTAGCGTTTCGAATAATGACTTGTTTTCGAATGAGCGGCTTGAAAAGCGGGGTAGATTGATATTCGGGATATGGTTGATGTCATAAAATACCGTTTGTCCGTCAACCAGACGAAGCCGTTCCATGTAAATGCACCCCGACTCGCGTTCAATCGGAGTTAATTCAAACGGGAAACGCTCTGGCCATGGTTTGATCTGTGGTTTTTGCAAAATTTGCGTTTGCAGGTATTGATTTCCGATGGCTGATGCAGTTCCTGAAATGCTCAAAATGCCAATGTCTTGGGGCGGTTTTCTCACAATGCTCCCTTTGCCTTGTTTTTTCGAAATAAAACCATCGTTCACCAATGCTTCCAAAGCCTGGCGGACAGTTGGACGGGTGATGTTGTGTACTGCGCACAATTCATTTTCTGAGGGCAAAAGACTTCCTTCTTCGTAAACGCCTGTAAGGATGTGTTTTCGGAGAATTTCGTAGATTTTTTTGTGTTGTGGTATTTTGCTTTCTTCGGCCATAATCAGATGATTTTGATCCAAAAATAATAAAATATATTAATTTTCTAAAATTAACTTGTAAATACAAGTAGAATAATATAGTTTTGATGCGTGAAATGTGAAAGTGTTGTAACTGCTATTTTATTAGTTGTTTAGATTAAGTGATGAAATGCAGTTGTGTTTACAAGTTAACTAAAGTTGTTAAAACAAATCAGATATGGCAATTCCAGTATTAATGCCTCGTCAGGGGCAATCGGTTGAGACCTGTATTTTAGGTGAATGGGTGAAGAAAAAGGGTGACGCTGTAAAGGTAGGCGACATCCTTTTTTCGTATGAAACAGACAAGGCGTCGTTCGAGGAAGATGCCAAAGCTGAAGGCATTTTGCTCGATGTGTTTTTTGCTGAAGGCGATGAAGTTCCGGTATTGGTGAATGTTGCCGTAATCGGCGCTGCCGGAGAGTCGGTAGAAGAATTTCGTCCGGGCGGACAGGCTGCTGCAGCTGTAGCCGAAACTATTACCGCCGTTGACGTGGTTACTGAAAAGGTCGCTGCTCCGGAAGTAAAAACAGTTGCTGAATCCTCAGGAAAAGTGAAGATTTCGCCTCGCGCGAAGAATTTGGCTGAAAAGTCAGGTGTAGCATATCAGCAATTGGCAGGTTCCGGTCCTGAAGGTCGAATTATCGAGCGCGACATTGAAGCTGCTGCTCAGGTATTGCCAAAACTCACTCCACTGGCTCAGGAAAAGGCCAAAGCAGAAGGCCTGAAAGCTGGTGAAACTGCTACCGGATTAGGCGGAAAAGCTGTTGCCAAAGACCTGATCTCGTATAATCCGGTTTGCAGCGATGACTTTGAAGTGAAGAAACTCACCAACATGCGCAAGCTGATTGCCAAAGCCATGCATACTTCGTTGCAAAATTCAGCTCAGTTGACTCACCACATGAGCGCCGATGCTCGCACCATTATGGCTTTGCGAAAAAAATATAAAAAGGCTCTGGATGCCGGGCAAATCACACAGAACATTACCATCAACGATTTGGTTTGCTTTGCAGTAATCAAAGCACTAAAAAAATATCCGCAGGTTAATACCCATTTTATTGGCGACAGCATGCGCTGGTTCAAGAAAGTTCATCTTGGCTTGGCTGTTGATACCGATCGCGGATTGATGGTTCCGGCCATTAAGAATGCCGATGATCTTTCGCTTGAAGGTCTTTCAGGGCAAATGCAAGCCATCGCCGGACAATGCCGTAAAGGCAATGTGAGTCCGGAGTTATTGGCTCCTGAAGCAGCAACTTTCACCATTTCCAACCTTGGAAACTACGGTGTCGAAATGTTTACACCAGTCATCAACATACCTCAGGCAGCTATTTTGGGAGTTTGTACCATCGTTCCACGCCCAAAAGATTTAGGCGATGGCGTGTACGGTTTCGTTCCAATGATGGGTTTGTCGCTAACCTACGACCATCAAGCATTGGATGGCGGCGAAGCAACACTATTCCTGAGAGAAATTAAAGAGCAAATCGAGAACCTGTCGATTTAAAAAGTTCCAAGTTTCAGGTTTCAAGTTCCAAGTTGCCCTGATTCGCGATTGTTCTTGCCCTGAAAGGGCGGTATATCAATAGCCCCGGGTTTCAACCCGGGGGAAATGAAAAAGTAGAAAAATCGTCCGCGAGCAAATATTGAAAAAAGAGATATTCTGATTTCGGACGAAACGGAACAAACGATATAAAAATGATGCAACAATGTAGAGACGCGATTAATCGCGTCTCTACCCAAATTCAATAAAATACAATGAGCAAAATATACGATTTAGCAATTATAGGTGGAGGCCCTGCGGGATATGTAGCCGCTGAACGTGCCGGAGCAAAGGGTATGAGCGTGGTCATTTTCGACATGCGTTCGCTGGGCGGTGTTTGCCTGAACGAAGGCTGCATCCCGACCAAAACGCTTCTGAATTCTGCCAAAGTGCTTGAATATGCCGAAGAAGCAGGCAAATACGGAATCAACGTGGAAAACATTTCCGTTGATTTCAAAAAGATCATGCTTCGCAAGGACAAGGTAGTTCGCAAGCTGGTGGCCGGAATCGGTGCCAAAATGAAACATGCCAAAGCCGATGTGGTGATGGCCAAAGCAACCATCAAGGAAAAACGTGGTGAAGTGATTACCATTGAAGCCGATGGTCAGGATTACCAGGCCAACCGTTTGTTGGTTTGCGCCGGATCGGAAGCTGCCGTTCCGCCTATTCCGGGACTGGATGCCTCGCAGATATTAACTAACCGCGAAATCCTTCAGCTCAAAGAAAAGCCGGAAAGCCTTGTCATTATTGGTGGCGGTGTGATCGGAACTGAATTTGCCGATTTTTTCAATGCGATGGGAACTAAAGTGACCGTTATCGAAATGCTTCCAGAGATTTTAACCGGAGTTGACGAAGAAATTGCCGCTTTCGTTCGCAAGGAGTTTGTGAAAAAAGGAATTGAATTCCACCTGAAAGCACGTGTTACCAAGTTGAATGGTAAAGAAGTGGTGTTCGAAAAAGATGGTCAGGAAATGAAAATTACCGGCGATCAGGTTCTGCTTTCTGTTGGCCGTAAAGTCAATGTGGCTGGAATTGGTTTGGAAAATATCGGTGTGGAATTTACGCCAAAAGGTGTGAAAATCGATCAAAACTGCCGTACCAACGTACCGAATGTATATGCTGGGGGCGACATTACCGGATTCTCGTTGCTGGCTCACACAGCCAGTCGCGAAGGTGAAGTTGCTGTTAATCACATGCTGGGTCGCAAAGATGTGATGCGCTACGATGCCATTCCAGGCGTAGTTTATACCCATCCGGAGATTGCCGGAGTTGGTTTAACTGAAACTCAGGCAAAAGAAAAAGGCATCGAAGTGGAAGTAAAACAACTGCCAATGGCTTATGCCGGACGGTTCGTTGCTGAAAACGAAGGCAAAGACGGTTTCTGCAAAGTAATTGTCGGCAAAAAATACCGAGAAATTCTCGGAATCCATATGGTCGGCGGAGCCTGTTCCGAAATGATCTGGGGAGCCTGTGCCATCATCGAAGCGCAATTGCGCGTTCAGGACGTAGAAGAAATCGTTTTCCCGCACCCAACAGTGAGTGAGATTATTAAGGAAACCATATTCCTTTTTTAGTTTCAGGTTCCAAATTTCAAGTTCCAAGTGGAGCTTTGAATGAGGTTTATGCAGAATCATAAAAATTACGGATATGTCGAAAGTTGAACGGTTTGAAGATTTAAAGATTTGGCAATTAGCCAGGGAGCTTTGTCAGATGATTCATAAACTTACGGTTAAAGATCAGTTCTCCAAGGATTTTAAGCTTGTGGGGCAGATCAATGGCTCTTCAGGTTCGATCATGGATAATATTGCAGAAGGATTTGAGCGAGATGGGAATAAGGAGTTTGTCCAATTCCTGACATTTTCAAAAGGTTCGTGTGGAGTGACTCGCTCACAGCTTTATCGGGCTCTGGACTATCAATAAATCACGCAAGACGAATTTGATGCAGCTTACAAAATGACACTGGAAGAGAGTAAAATGCTAAAAAGTTTTATCCAATACCTGAAAGATTCTGAACTAAAAGGCAATAGATTTAAATAGAAGACCTTCGCAGCCAGACTTGGAACTTGGAATTTGGAACCTGGAACTTGATTATCAAAGAGCAAAGCTCAAATAACGAATAATATCAAACAGAAAAAACAAATTAAAACACATAAAGATGCCAAAAAGTCAATTCATTGATCCATCAGAAGTCAGGAAAGCTGGTGAAATTACATTCAACCCGATTCCTGTAAACCAGTACAACAAAACTGTTGAAGAAGAAAAAGCGAATTTCTCAAACGAAGATTTGCTGCGTATTTACCACGACATGGTGGTCATCCGCGAGTTTGAAACCATGCTGAACCTGATTAAAATCCGTGGCGATTACAACGGTATTCCTTACGATCATCCGGGACCTGCTCACTTGTCGATCGGACAGGAAGCTGCCGCGGTTGGTATGGCGTACACGCTGGGCGTAGAGGATTTTATCTTCGGATCGCATCGCTCGCACGGCGAAATTCTGGCCAAAGGTTTATCGGCTATCGCTAAACTGAGCGACGAACAGCTGATGCACGTAATGGAAAGTCATTTCGACGGAATCACCTTCGCCCCGGTTAAAAACGGACATTCAGGAACAGTAAAAGAACTGGCTGTGAAATTCCTGATTTACGGAACGCTGGCCGAAATTTTTGCGCGCGAAACCGGCTTCAACAAAGGATTGGGCGGGTCGATGCACGCTTTCTTTACGCCATTCGGTGTATATCCAAACAACGCCATCGTGGGTGGTTCGGGCGACATCGCTGTGGGTGCCGCGCTCTACAAAAAAGTAAATCGCAAATCGGGAATCGTAGTTGCTAACATTGGTGACGCTTCGATGGCTTGCGGACCGGTTTGGGAAGGTTTGACCTTCGCCACCATGGACCAGTTCAATGAACTTTGGGAAGGTGACATGAAAGGCGGTCTACCGCTGATCATCAACATCATGAACAACCAATACGGAATGGGCGGACAAACCTGTGGCGAAACTGCCGGTTACACCATCGCTGCGCGTATTGGAGCTGGTTTGAATGAAGATCAGCTTCATTCAGAACGTGTTGACGGTTACAATCCGTTGGCTGTGATTGACGCTTACAAACGCAAGCGCAAAATTCTGGAAGAGAAACGCGGACCTGTTTTATTGGACGTGCTGACTTACCGTTACAGCGGACACTCGCCTTCTGATGCATCGTCGTATCGTTCGAAAGAAGAAGTGGAAGCTTGGGAAGCTCAGGATTCGATTGCCTGGTTTGGCCGCGAACTGGTAAAAGCTGGTGTTGCTACCGAAGATCAGTTGACCGGAATTAAAGGCGATACCATCAACTTGATGGAAAACAGCATGAAACTGGCTATCGATTTAACGATTTCTCCACGTATGGATATGGCTAAATATCCTAACTTGATTGGTGAAATGATTTTTGGAAACGAATCGGTTGACCGCATGGAAGACCGCACGCCGGATATAAATCACCCGATGGCCGAAAACCCACGTGTACAGCAATTGGCTAAAAAAGAACGTTTTGCTTTTGATGAAAATGGCAAAGCGCACTCGAAAATAAAAACTTACGCCTACCGCGACGGTATTTTCGAAGCCATCATCGACCGTTTCTACAAAGATCCGACCTTGATTGCCTACGGAGAAGAGAACCGCGACTGGGGCGGCGCATTTGCCGTGTACCGCGGATTGACCGAAGCGCTTCCATATCACCGTTTGTTCAACTCTCCGATTGCCGAAGCTGCCATTGTTGGAACAGCCATTGGTTACGCCATGTGTGGTGGCCGTGTCATTCCTGAAATCATGTATTGTGATTTCCTCGGACGTTGTGGCGATCAGGTGTTTAACCAGCTTCCAAAATGGCAGGCGATGAGCGGAAACGTGATCAAAATGCCGGTGGTGTTGCGCGTTTCGGTAGGTTCGAAATATGGTGCTCAGCATTCTCAGGACTGGACCGCTCTGACTGCCCAGATTCCGGGACTGAAAGTGGTATTTCCAGCGACTCCATACGATGCCAAAGGGTTGATGAATGCTGCTTTACAGGGAACCGATCCCGTGATTTTCTTCGAAAGCCAGCGTTTGTACGACATCGGCGAGCAGTTCCACAAAGGTGGTGTTCCTGAAGGTTACTATGAAATTGCCATTGGCGAACCGGACATTAAACGCGAAGGGAAAGATGTAACCATCCTGACCATTGGTGCAACGTTGTACCGTGCGCTTGAAGCTGCTGACATTCTTCAGGAAAAATACGGCATGTCGGCTGAGGTAATTGATGCCCGCAGCTTGAGTCCGTTTAACTATGAACCGGTTTTGGCCTCAATTAAAAAGACCGGACGGATTTTGATATCAGGCGATGCTTCTTCTCGTGGTTCATTCATGAAAGAGATGGCGCAAACTATTTCGGAACTGGCTTTTGATGATTTGGATGCACCACCGGTCGTGGTTGGCTCGCGTAACTGGATTACCCCGGCCTACGAGTTGGAAGATTCGTTCTTCCCTTGTGCCGATTGGATCATCGACGCCATCCACGAGAAAATTGTTCCGCTGAAAGGTCATGTGGTGAAAAACAATTTCACCAGCGCAGAGCAGATCAGAAGGAATAAATTAGGAGTTTAATTCTTGATAAATGCAACTGACGGGGTGATCTGGAGTCACCCCGTCAGTACGATAAAATAAGTGTATAAATGAAACGAGCCCTCGTTGTCCCGAAAGGATGGCGGGGGCTTGCGGCGTTATATCTTAAGAAGTAGAACGTTGGTTACTTCTTAAATTCGTATTTTTTTATCCTAAAAACATGTCAATCGGGAACGATCATTTCATCGCAATTTGTTTGAGCTGATCCATGCTTTTGTGGTAATTCTTTTTACTTCCGAATATAGGAATTGTAATTTTAGCCGATCCTGCCAGTGCACCCATTCCTGACCCCACAAGCGCAAGAGGGGCGCCCAGCATAAAAGCGTTTTCAACTGAATCCGAACCTATTTTAGGCTGGCCTCCATTCATAATTGCCATTCCAGTAATTCCACCCAGAACGAGTCCTGAAACTGCCCCCAACAACATTCCTCTTCCAACGTTGTTTTTTTTTCGGGCCTGAATGGTATTAATATTTTCAACATTCACACGAATTTTACTAAAAATATCGGTCGGTATTTTTTGAATAATGATAGAATTCGAAGTCTTTTTAGTCGAATCATTTACATCATATAAAACACCCTCCAGCTTTGAAGGCGTATTGTTTAACGAAATCCACGTTTTATAGCTTTTCTTCTGTTGATCTTGCTCCTGAGCATTTCCTGAATTTAAACCAAAAAAGACTAATGCTGCAAGTAAAATTAGATTTTTCATGATTGCATTTTTAACTTTCAACTGGCGTTGAATTGGGGTTAGAATAAAAATTAAATACTCTTTCTTCAGGCTATAGCTCCGGTCTTTGGCGGTTAATCGGGTTATGATCCTGTAATGAGGAAGAGTTTGAAGAGATTCAATTTTACACTGTTTCCATTGGTGTTTTGTTGAATGTATAAGTAGATTAATTTTCTAAACTAATATACGAAAAATAAATAAATATAAAAAGACATTCATATCTTTTTATTTAAAGTATGGATGGCGGAAGCTTGTGGCGTTTGGAAAGTATACATATCTCTTTAGTAATTCTTTTACTTCTATTTCTAATATGGGTAAGTATCGGTTCACAATCAGTCAGATTACATAGGAAGAAACACTATTGTACCCATGAATAATCCGGTTTCGGGTATCTACAATTTTTTTCGTGAATCTGTAATCTAAAAATCAGGGTCAGTTTTAAAATACGATCAATTGCTTTCGCCAACTCAGGCAAATCCTCATTTCGTCCTTCAATCAGCGTCTGTTTCTTCGCATGGCTCCAACCATGAATTTGGCTTTCACATTAATAAGCTTCATCAATGCGGTCATACTCTTCGGTATAAACTAATTATACCAAATTTATGAAAATGCCTTTATTTTACTCCAACCGTCTGATCATTGGCCAATCCGAGTAAGCCCAAATAGAGCAATTTGGTAGCATCTTCCATGATTTCAGGAGTAAGTGCATCGGTATTATCGAGCGGATGATGGTAATAAACAGGTTTCACAGTGCCGGAAGTGGATAAACCGAGTGTTTTGTATCCAGCTTTTTTGAAGATCGCTTCGTCGGTACGAGGCCTTCCGTAACTGACATGATCTTCGGACGCTTTCAACTCTCGATGCAGATATGTGGAATTGGCTTCAGCAAAATGAGCCAAAATTTCAGGAAATGATTTTCCGTTTCCAATATGAAATCCTGTTCCGTTTCCTACCATATCGAGGTTAATCATACAAATCACTTTTTCTTTGGGCCAGAAGGGTGACTCCACATATTTTTTACTTCCGTAAAGGCCACATTCTTCGCCACCAAAGAAAACGAAGATGATGGTGCGGCCAGGTTTTATTTCAGATGAAGCCAGCGCCTTTGCTGCAGCCAGAATATCGGCCGATCCGGAAGCATTGTCCAATGCTCCGGGGAAAAGGCAACCCGGACTTCCAACGGCATCAAGGTGTCCACCAATGATAATAGCCTCATTCTTCAAAATCGGGTCAGATCCTTCAATCATTCCGATAACATTGCAGGAGCGGCTATCCGGGAAATGGTTGGTTGATGCCGATATCCTTACTTTTTTATTTAATAAAAAAGAGTTGGGTTGAATGTTTTTCACTATTGCTGCACGTATTTCGGCATATTTTTGACTGGTTCCGGCAAAGAGTTCCTCGGCAACTGGTTCGCCAATGTGCGCGTACACAAATCCTTTGAGGTACGATGTATTAGGATTGGCAATCTTGCTGACATAAAGTAAACCGGCAGCACCCAGTTCGCGGGCTCGTTGGAATTTATAACGATGATAGCTGTATGGTTCCCATTTTTGAAGGGTGGTATCGTTGCCAGTGTATGGCACACCGGTTTCCATCAATACGATTTTGCCTTTGACATCGATATTACGATAATCGTCGTAATTCAATTCGGGCGCCGAAATACCGAATCCAACATAAACCACTTCGCCCGAAACCGTTCCGGAAGCCGAGTTCGATCCGGGGAAATAATCAACGGGAAATTTGTATTCTTTTTCAGGATTATTTTTGCCGGCAAGCAGAGTCACGCTGCCGGGAGTAAGAACATCGCAGTAAGCATTCGGAAACCACTGAAAAAAGCTTCCATCGGCCAATCCTGGTTTTATTCCGGACTGTTGAAGCTGATCGGCCACCCAATTCGCAGCCGCCGCATATCCCGGAGAGCCTGAAAGCCGTCCTTTGTATTTTTCAGAACTTAATTCGGCAGCATAATTCAGTAAATCGTGACTCGAAATAGAGTGGAATGTAGAAAGAATAGCTTTTTCCTGATCCTGAGAATAGGCATGGATGAAAAACAGACACAGGAAAAGCGAAACCAGATATTTTGAATGCATGTTCAGAAATTTTTGCAATCAAAAATAGGGAAATAATATTCAACTAATGTTGTGTAAAACTGGCTTTGTAAAGCCCAGTCTCCTTGAACATGTTTTCAGGGCTTCATGCTATTTATAGATGCCAAAATTGTTTCGGCATAACGTTCCACTAAAGTACCCGTTAATTCGATTTTTTCCAGACTGCCTGAAAATATCCACCGCTTTGAGACATTTTTCGATGCGCATCCAGTGCATCGGCTTCTTCAATCACTTCGAATCCGTCGAGCATCGAAACGTAATCGTTATATTTTATTGGCGTTGCTACTCCTGATGTTCCGGAGCTCTCTTTCCCTTTTCGTGCCTGTAAAAGATAAACATACTGGCAATTCTCTTTAATGTAGCTCAGGTAGTTTTTTACGATGTTGGGTTCCATTTCTCCAAAACTGGCAGCATTCCAGAATACGTCGAATTTGAATGACTGAAGTAGTGGAAAGTTCCAGTTTCCAAACATATAAACTTTCCCTTTTTCAATATTCTTTAAATCTGTTATATCTCTGGTCTGGTTCGATTTAACTACAACTTTGTCGCCCAAAGCCTTCGCAAGGTATTGTTCGCACAGAAATAAAGGAGCAGGCAAATCGAAGCAAAGGATCGTTAAATTAGGATATATTTTCTTCAGGATTTCCACCTGTAATCCAGATCCTGAACCAAGTTCGACGATTGTTTCGTCGCCTCGGAGTTGAAGGTTTTTTTGTGCAAAACAAAACCGGATGTAATAGTTCAGAAATTGCATGGTGTATTTCTTGCTATTAATTTCAAACAAGTCTTCCGGGTTACCAAATGTGCAAGTTTCAAATTCCGAAATGCTGGTTGTGTTTGCAATTTGCCCTTGAAGCAGGCAATGATTATAAGCCATTTCGCGAATGTCGGAAAGCTTTATGGAATAAGGTAAAATGGCGCGGTTTGTAATAAAGAGCTTACGGATGATTTGCCTCGTCAGTTTTTTATAGAAAGGCATGTTTATGCGGTAGTTATACACTTGTTCCGAAAATCCGAAAGTGCCAAATATTGGGTATTTTCCACTTCTCAATTGCTCAATATCTGCGTTTCTGATTTGACTGATAATCCGGTCTTCGTAAGCCTTCCAATATCTTCCCGCCTGAAACAGTTCAGGAGCATTCTTATATTCGTTGTATAATCGGTCTAAGTCTTTCATCATTTTGTTTTGTAGTCAGTTTGATGCTTTGTTAATTACGGGTGCTAAGTTAGCCGTTTGTAGAATGAATACAATAGGGTGGAGGGTGAACCAGTTTTGAACATTAAATCAGGAACGGGATAAACCTTTTGGTTCGTTTCATATATTCATTATACTGCTTGCCAAAGTATTTGATGCATTCTTTTTCGTCGAATAGTGCGGTAGAATAAAGAAATACTGTTGATAAAAAAGAGACAATGAATAACTGGCCAGTTGGATTCTTCAGGAATATGCCCCAGGTTAGAAAGATTAAAGATGAATAAAGTGGATGCCGGATGTATTTGAAAATGCCGGTGTCGACCAACTCAGAAGTTTTTTCGAACTCAAAAAGTGATTCTTCATCTCTGGTTTTGACAGGTTTTCCTGCTTTTTTCAGCATAATTACTCCGTCGATAACCAGGAAAGCCCCGAGGAAAAGAAAAATCCATGAAAAAATCTGTCTGCCACTGAACGCATTCTCAAACCAGAATTTATAATTGGAAGCCAAAAGCCAGGCAATACATTCCCAACTAAAAAACCGGTAAAAACCGTGGCTCTGAACTTTAGACAAAGTTCGCCACGAAAGAATAATTATGGGTAGACTTAGAATTCCGAAAACCAGATATCTTTCCATAAATCGGAATTTAGGAAGATTAAAGTTACGGCACTTATCCTGAAATTAATACAAGATCGGCATAATTTTAGGTTCGCTCAAAAGCATTCCTGGTTTTTTGCTTCTGATTTCCTGAATGGCATCTTCAATCTGTCCAAGCGTGCAGGGCATGGTAGCAACCGAAAACATTGCTTTTTCGCCCGAATGCCGATTGTGGCTAACCGTTTCGATATTTATCTCCTGTTTGCCAATGGCAGTAGCAATAAAACCTGTTGTGCCCGGAATATTTCCGGTATGAAAAGTGATCAGGTATGGAAAAACAAACTGTCGTGAATCAGCCAGATTTCGTTCCTGTTTTGCAGGAATGTTGTGTATTTTATCGCCATAACGGGCAATGAAAACAATATCAGAAACTATTGACATTGCTGTTTCGGTAGAGCCCGCTCCTTTGCCCACGAGGAAATGAACTCCTGAATATTTGTTGTTTATACGCACTGCATTGGTTGCACCGCTGACATCCGAAAGAAAGTTGCTGTTTTTTACCAGCATCGGCCTTACAGTAGCATAAATATCGCCGTTCACTTTCTTGGCATAACAAATCAGCTTGATTTTTGCATCAATTTCGCTGGCAAAATCAATATCTTCTTTGGTAATATCTTCAATTCCGGAGATGGAAAAATCTTCTTTCGATACATCAATCCCAAAAGCCAGTTTGATGAGCAGAATCAATTTGTGTCCTGCATCGCCGCCATTGATATCGAGTGCAGGATCGGCTTCGGCATAACCACAATCCTGTGCCAGTTTCAACGCCTCACCGAACTCCAGTTTTTCATTCTGCATTTGGGTCAGGATGTAGTTGCTGGTTCCGTTCATGATTCCTGAAACCGACAGTACTTTGTCGCCGGTAAAACTCTCCTGAATGGTTTTGATGATCGGTATTGCACCGCAAACCGCAGCCTCAAAACCAATTTTTACATTCTTCGATTCAGCTGTGTCAAAGATTGTTTTTCCCCTTTCGGCCAACAGCGATTTATTGGCAGTAACCAAATGTTTTCCTGAATTGAGAATGTCAAGACACAGATTGTACACAAAGTCGCTTTTTCCACCAATTGTTTCAACTACTAAATCGATCTCTTTGGACGAAATAATCTCCTGAATATATTGATTGGCTTCCGCACCGGTAAGGTCTTTCCCTCCGCCACAAAACAAATCTAGCGGAAGATTAAACCGTTCAGCTGCTGTTGCCGGACAAAGCTCAACAATTTGCTTCAGCACAATTTTTGTTCTGGCCCTCAACGAAAGCTCATTGTTTATTTCTGAAATAATTTGGGCAACACCTCCGCCAACTGTTCCGCAGCCCAATATGGCTATATTTAAAGTATTCATTTTATCGTAATTGATTTTTTTTCGAAATATATGAATTTTGTCATGATTCAGCAATTGTCAATTGTAATGAAAATAATTTTCAGTGGCTGGACTATTCCCTGCCTGACCAAGCAAACAAGCATTTTTGACCATTAAAAACGAATAATTAACAAGTGGAATTTTGTTGGCGAAATAATTCGGTTCATCAAAAAAGGTAATGAAATGTTACTTTCTGACCAGATTCGTTGTGGATTTATTAATATTGCTAAACTTTCTCTTGAAAATCGTGTTTATGATTTCTGAAAATCAAAACGAACAGAAAAAGACTATTTTATCTTTTTATTAGTAATCCGAATAAAAAAGTCTGTTTTATTTTCATTTTAAAAAATAATGTTCATATTTGCATCAAATTATTCAGAAATGACACGTTTTGCTAACATTTCCCTTCTAGGTCTCATTCTCGGTATTCTTCTAATTTGGATGCGCGATTGAGGATGGTATGGGTAAAACTATAAAGAGCTTTTAAAGGCCATTCTCAAATTAGGGGATGGCCTTTTTTTTAATTCAGGTTGAAACAACGATAAAAATAAATAGTTATGAGCGACAGATTGTACATTTTCGACACCACATTACGCGACGGCGAGCAAGTCCCGGGGTGTCAGTTGAACACCGTTGAGAAAATTGAAGTTGCGCGTGCTTTGGAGGAATTGGGCGTCGATGTGATCGAAGCCGGCTTCCCGATTTCGAGTCCCGGCGATTTTAATTCGGTAGTGGAAATATCAAAAGCGGTTACCTGGCCAACCATTTGTGCCCTCACCCGCGCAGTCGAAAAAGACATTGACGTTGCTGCCGAGGCCCTCAAATTCGCAAAGAAAGGTCGTATCCACACCGGTATCGGAACTTCGTTTTATCACATTCACCACAAACTGAACTCGAACCAGGACGAAATTATTGAACGTGCCATTGCTGCCGTGAAATATGCCAAACGCTATGTCGAAGATGTAGAGTTTTACGCTGAAGACGCTGGTCGTACTGAAAACGAGTACCTTGCCCGCGTGGTTGAGGCTGTTATCAAAGCTGGAGCAACGGTAGTCAACATTCCTGATACAACAGGCTACACAATGCCGCACGAGTTTGGAGCAAAAATCAAATACTTGATCGATAACGTGCCTAACGTTCACAAAGCTATTTTATCGACTCATTGCCACAACGATTTGGGGATGGCAACTGCCAACACCATTGCTGGAATCATGAACGGAGCCCGTCAGGCAGAAGTGACCATCAACGGAATTGGCGAACGCGCCGGAAATACTTCGCTTGAAGAAGTGGTGATGATACTGAAAAGCCGTTATGCCATGTTGAATATTGATACGAATGTCAATACCAAAAATATTTACAAAACAAGCCGTTTGGTTTCGAACCTGATGAATATGCCGGTTCAGCCAAACAAGGCAATTGTTGGCCGCAACGCTTTTGCCCATTCCTCCGGAATTCATCAGGATGGTGTGTTGAAGAACCGCGAGAACTACGAAATCATGGATCCTGCTGATGTGGGTATCAACGAATCGAGCATTGTACTGACTGCCCGCAGCGGACGTGCCGCTTTGAGACACCGTTTGGAATTAATGGGTTTCGAACTGGATAAGGAAAAACTGGACGAAGTGTACGAAAAATTCCTGAAGCTGGCCGACAAGAAAAAAGACATCAAGGACGACGATGTGGCTGCTTTGTTGGGCGATGTGACCCAGAAAGAACGCCGCGTGAAATTGGACTTCCTTCAGGTGGTTACCGGAAAAGGTTTGGTTCCAATTGCAAATGTTCGCCTGAATATTGCCGGTGAAATTCTGGATGCCACCGCATCAGGAAACGGCCCGGTTGACGCTGCCTTGAAAGCAGTCAAAAAAATTATTCACCGCAAAGTGGTATTGGAAGAATTCCTGATTCAGGCCATCACTCGTGGTAGCGACGATCTGGGAAAAGTGCACATGCAGGTGAAACACGAAGAAGGTATTTACCATGGATTTGGCGCCAACACCGATATCATTACTGCCTCAGTTGAAGCTTTCCTGGATGCAATCAACAAAATTCCCGGGGGAGTGAAAGCTAAAGAAGAATAAGCAAAGAGCATGGGGCAAAGGGCTTGGAGTCAAGAAACCGACAACGGTTAATGAATGGCTTCTATCCTTTGCCGTCTGCTTTAGCTGACGGACATAGTTGACCAATCAAAACCGTCCGCGAGATAAAGCTAGAAAAAGCGAAAATCAATTTTCGGACGGAATGAAGAAACCCTTCAAAAGAGATAATAATTTAGAAATGAATTTTAGCTTCACCAATAGCATGTGAGGCTCTTAATTAAAAATAATGGAAGCAAAAACTTTATTCGACAAAATTTGGGATTCGCACGTGGTGAAAGAGGTTGAAGGCGGCCCAAGCGTATTATACATCGACCAGCACCTGATTCACGAAGTGACCAGCCCTGTAGCATTTTTAGGATTGGAAAAACGTGGTGCCAAAGTGCTTCGTCCGGAGAAAACTGTTGCAACTCCCGACCACAATGTGCCAACCATCGATCAGCACCTGAGCATTAAAGACGAATTGTCGCGCAACCAGGTAGAAATGCTGAAGAAAAACTGTGCCGCTCACGGCATCGTTTATCATGGTTTGGGAAGCGAGGGGCATGGCGTTGTTCACATCATTGGTCCTGAAATGGGAATTACCCAACCGGGAATGACCATTGTTTGTGGCGACAGTCACACTTCAACTCACGGCGCTTTCGGAGCAATTGCCTTCGGAATCGGAACCAGCGAAGTGGAAATGGTGTTGGCCAGCCAGTGCATCATGCAGCCGAAACCAAAGAAAATGCTGATTTCGGTAAACGGTAAACTGAACAAAGGCGTTACTGCAAAAGACATCGCCCTGTATGTAATTGCTCAGATTTCAACTTCAGGAGGAACAGGCCATTTTGTAGAATTTGCAGGAACAGCCATTGAAAGTTTGACTATGGAAGGCCGTATGACCTTGTGCAACATGAGTATTGAATGTGGCGCCCGCGGAGGAATGATTGCCCCTGACCAAACGACATTCGACTATGTGAAAGGTCGTCAGTTTGCACCGAAAGGCGAAGAATGGGACAAAGCGCTGGCTTACTGGAAAACGCTAAAATCTGATGCTGACGCGGTTTTTGATACAGTTTATGAATTTGACGCAGCCAATATTGAACCGATGATCACATTCGGGACCAATCCTGGTATGGGAATCGGCATTTCAAAGAATGTTCCTGCCAGCGATGGTTTGGTCGGAAACGATAAGCTGACTTACGAAAAGTCGTTGAAATACATGGGTTACACCCAAGGCGACAAAATGGTTGGCAAACAAATCGACTATGTTTTCGTTGGAAGCTGCACCAATGGCCGAATCGAAGATTTTCGTGCATTTGCGCAATTTGTGAAAGGCAAGAAGAAAGCCGATAATGTGACTGCGTGGATTGTTCCCGGATCGCGTGCCGTTGAGAAGCAGATCATTGCCGAAGGATTAGTTGAAATTCTGAACGCTGCAGGTTTTGAACTTCGCCAGCCTGGATGTTCTGCTTGTTTGGCGATGAACGACGATAAAATTCCGGAAGGAAAATATTCAGTATCCACTTCGAACCGCAACTTCGAAGGCCGTCAGGGACCAGGCGCCCGCACCTTGCTCGCCAGTCCGTTAACTGCCGCTGCTGCTGCTGTGACCGGGAAAATCACTGATCCAAGAGAATTCCTTTAAGAATCTTGAGTCATGAATCTCGAATCTTGAATGAAAAATGCCTCGATGGATTCGTTTTATCTGCAATCATTCAAGATTCAAATATTCTAACATTCAAATACTCGAAAAATGTCTGATTTGTCATTATTTAAGGATCAACTAAAAAAGCGAACAAAAAAGTTTGCTCATGATTGTGTGAAATTTTCATTAGCCCTTCCAAATGATCAGCTTGGGAGGCACATCAGTGGTCAATTAATCAGATGTTCAACTTCTGTTGCTGCCAATTACCGGGCATCTTGCATTGCGCAAACAGTTCCGGTGCTGATTAGCAAAATGAGCATTGCGATTGAGGAAGTAGATGAAAGTGAATTCTGGATTGAATTTGCTCTGGATGAAGGTTTAAATTCAAACTCAAATGGTTCTTCTTTAATGAATGAGGCTCACGAAATCGCATCAATTTTAATAAAATCAAGAATGACATTGCAAAACAATTCGCACAAATAACCGCAGATTGTGTCATTCAAGATTCTAATATTCTAACATTCTAATATTTTAAGTATGGCTTACGATAAATTTACAACATTGACATCGCCGGCAGTTCCGCTGCCTATCGAAAATATTGATACCGACCAGATTATCCCGGCTCGTTTCCTGAAGGCCGTCGAACGCAAAGGTTTTGGCGATAACCTGTTCCGCGACTGGCGTTACGACAAAAGCAACCAGCCGATTGCCGATTTTCCGCTGAATCAGGCGAAATATTCAGGCAAAATATTGGTTGGAGGTAAAAACTTCGGAAGTGGTTCGAGCCGCGAACACGCAGCCTGGGCTATTTACGATTATGGCTTCCGGGTAGTAGTTTCGAGTTTCTTTGCCGACATTTTTCAGGGAAACGCCTTGAACAATGGTATCCTTCCGGTGGTTGTATCACCTGAGTTTCTGGAAAAGATATTTGCGGCAATCGAAGCCGACCAGAATGCTCAGTTCGAGGTTGATCTTCAGAATCAGAAATTTACCATTAAAGCAAGTGGCGAATCGGCTGATTTTACCATCAATCCATACAAAAAACATTGTTTGACAAACGGACTCGACGACATCGATTATTTGATCAGCATGAAAGACGAAATCGCTGCGTTCGAGGAAAAATAAAACAAATATGACTGGAAAAGTAGTTGAGGTTAAGAATCAGGTGCTCAGTATTATGGACACGACATTGCGTGATGGAGAACAAACATCCGGAGTGTCGTTTACCGACATGGAAAAGCTGAGTGTCGCCCGGATTTTGTTGGACGATGTGAAAGTTGACCGGATCGAAATTGCCTCAGCACGCGTTTCTGACGGTGAATTCCTTGCTGCTAAGCGGGTGATGGAATGGGCAAAGGATAAAGGTCATTTGCCAAAAATCGAAATTCTGGGTTTTGTCGATGGCAAAATTTCGATCGACTGGATTAATTCGGCCGGAGGAAAAGTGCTTAATTTACTTTGCAAAGGTTCGTATAAACATGTAACCCAGCAACTCCGGAAAACTCCGGAACAACATGTTGAGGACATTAAAAAGTCGGTTCAATACGCCGAAGAATTGGGTATTCAGGTAAATGTGTACCTCGAAGACTGGTCGAACGGGATGCGCAATTCGAAAGATTATGTGCATTTTATGGTTGCTGAATTGCTGAAATTGAACATCAACCGGATCATGTTGCCCGACACGCTTGGAATTCTTGATCCGGATGAAACATACGAGTTTTGCCGCGAAATGATTGAGTCTTTCCCTGAAGCGCACTTCGATTTTCATGCACACAACGATTACGATCTGGCCTGTGCAAATGTGTTCCATGCTATCAAAGCCGGAATCCGAACGGTTCACACTACTGTGAACGGATTGGGCGAGCGGGCAGGAAATGCACCACTTTCGAGTGTGATTGCCACCGTAAAAGATCACCTAAAAATGGAAACTAAGGTGAACGAATCGATGCTCAATAAAGTTTCGAAGTTGGTTGAATCGTTTTCCGGAATCCGCATCCCAACGAATAAACCGCTGATCGGCGAATTTGTATTTACCCAATGTAGCGGAATCCATGCCGATGGTGATAGCAAGAATAATCTGTATTTCAACGACCTGCTTCCGGAACGATTCGGACGCCATCGCGTTTATGCGCTCGGAAAAACCTCAGGAAAAGCAAACATCAAAAATAATCTTGAAGATTTGGGTATTGAGCTCGACCCGGCTTCGCTGAAACTGGTTACCGACCGGATCATTGAACTGGGCGACCGCAAGGAAACCGTGACGATTGAAGATTTGCCATACATTGTGGCTGATGTGTTGAATTCTGAAAATGGCGAATCGGCCATCCAGCTGGTGAATTATTCGCTTTCACATGCTTTGGGACTTCGTCCTTCTGCAACGGTTTGTTTACAGATCAACGGTGAAAAATACGAGGCCAATGCGCAAGGCGATGGAATGTACGATGCGTTTATGAATGCCGTTCAATCGGTTTACAGAGGGTTGGCTAAGCCATTCCCGAAATTGCTCGATTATTCGGTGACTATTCCTCCGGGAGGTCAAACCGATGCTTTGGTTGAGACCATGATTATCTGGGAATTGGGTCGTGAATTCAAAACCCGCGGACTTGATTCAGACCAGACTGCTGCAGCCATCAAGGCCACCATGCGTATGCTCAATTTGATAGAAAAATAGTTCCAGGTTTCAAGTTAGTGATCTGGGAACTGAAAAACAGAAATAAAGAGAATTATCCTTTGCCGTTCGGCTTTAGCGTTCGACTGAGCTCACGCCGAAGGCCAACGGACACGATACAAAAAACAGATGATCTTTCAACAAACTAAATCATCTCCGGAAGCCATTCGGAATAACTTCGACCAGCAGGTTGAGCGGTTCTCGGATATTGAGACTGGCCAGACTACAGCCATCGATTCTCCATTGTGTATGGAATTGGTTGCCCGGTCAGCGGCTTTGCTTAATCCGAATGCCAAACGGGTGATGGATTTGGGTTGCGGTGGTGGAAACTATGCCGTTAAAGTAACTTCGTTACTTCCTGATGTTGATTGCACGTTGATAGATTTAAGCGGCAATATGCTGGCAAAAGCAGTAGAACGTGTTGCCGCCAATATCTCTGGAAAAATTACTGCTATTCAGGGCGATTACCGCGAAATTCCTCTGGAAGAAAATGCTTACGATGTGATAACTGCAGGAACCACGCTGCATCACCTGCGCGAAGATCAGGAATGGGAATCGGTTTTCACAAAAGTTTTCAAAGCGTTGAAGCCAGGCGGAACATTCTGGATCAACGACATTGTAATCGGCGAAACCGACGAGATTAACCTGATGATGTTGGGCGGGTGGCTCAGCATTCTGAAGAAACAAGTTTCTCCGGAAGAAGTGGACATGTACATGGAACGTTACGAATCGGAAGACACGCCGCGAACCTTGTCGTATCAGCTCGGCCTGATGAAACAGGTTGGTTTTTCGGAAACGATAGTATTGCACAAACATTTTAATTTTGCAGCCTTTGGCGCAAGAAAACTTAAATAGTAACCACATAGACACATAGAACACATTTTTTTATTTTCTATGTGAACTATGTGCCTATGTGGTTTGTAACGGAATAAATAAAACCAAAAATATGAAGTTAAAATTAGCCATTCTTCCCGGCGACGGGATCGGACCTGAAATCATCGAACAGGCCATGAAAGTTGTAAAGGCGGTAGCCACCAAATTTAACCACGAACTCGAATACGAATATGCACTGACGGGTGCTTGCGCAATCGATGAGGTGGGCGTGCCGTACCCAGACTCAACACACGAGCTGTGTATGCAGGCAGATGCCGTGCTTTTTGGCGCCATCGGCGACCCAAAATACGACAACAATCCGAAAGCAACCGTTCGTCCGGAACAAGGGTTATTGCTGATGCGCAAAAAGCTCGGTTTGTATGCCAATATCCGTCCGGTAGTGACTTTCCCGTCATTACTTCACAAATCGCCACTTCGTCGCGAGTTGATTGAAGGCGCCGATTTTGTGGCCATCCGCGAATTAACCGGAGGTATCTATTTCGGAGAAAAGGGCCGCAAAGACGATGGTAACACTGCCTACGATATTTGTGTTTATACTCGTATGGAGGTGGAACGTATTCTGAAGTTGGGTTACGAATATGCCATGAAACGCAACAAAAAGCTGACGGTGGTCGATAAAGCCAATGTGTTGGAAAGTTCACGTTTGTGGAGAGAAGTTGCCCAGGAAATGGCACCGACTTATCCGGAAGTAACCACCGAATACATGTTTGTTGACAATGCTGCCATGCAGATTATCCAGTGGCCTAAAAACTTCGATGTAATGGTTACTGAAAACATGTTCGGTGATATCCTGACTGACGAAGCCTCAGTAATTACCGGATCACTCGGATTGTCTCCATCTGCTTCTATCGGAATACATACATCGGTTTTCGAGCCTATTCACGGTTCGTATCCGCAGGCTGCCGGTAAAAATATAGCCAACCCGGTTGCAACCATTTTGTCGGCTGCTATGATGTTTGAATATGCATTCGATCTTCAGGCTGAAGGCGCAATCATTCGTAAAGCTGTAGATGCTTCACTTGATGCCAAAGTGGTAACTGTCGACATTTCAACCGAAAAACCATTCTCTACTTCGGAAGTTGGAGACTGGATTGCTGATTGGGTTGCAAAAAACTAGGAGGGCGGTTTTTAACCGCAAAAATAATGGCGATTAAAAATCGCCACTCCTGAGAAAAGGCTCTTTGCGCAAGCAGGGAGCCTTTTGGTTGCTTAGTGATCCGATGACTGGAGTTCATCGGATCACTAAAACTGATAATCAGGATTAAAGTGTTTGCTTGGCTTGATCAACACTAATTTCCAGAACCCTGGTCAGGAAGGAGAATTTCTCTTTCATAAAGTCATATTCATCTCCTGATGAAATGTATTTAGCAGTGCCTGTAACCACGAAGCCTGTGCCTGGATAGTCTTTATAGCCAAGAATTTCCCTTGTACCTAAGGCAATTTTTATCTGGTTATTTACATTGACGTTTTTCTCTGTTTTTCGGAATCCGTAGGCCGGAATCAAAATCCGTTCGTCTTCTGTTACAACCAGAAACGAATTCCAGGTATTCACAACGTGGGTTTCTACACCCCACGATACAATGGAAACAACACCTTCGTGTTTCAACACTTCATGAAATTTTTCGGATAACTTTTTGTTTTCGCTCATATTCTTTGTTTTTATCGTTTGTTGATTTTATTTGGCCTGCCAGTAGCACCGGCGTGGCGATTCAATTACTTCTTCAGCTTTCAGTATGGCCATGGCTTTATCGACCTGTTTACGGTCAATTCCGGTTATTTCGGCAATTTTGCCTGCATTTTGCGGTTCCCCAGCCTTCTTCATGGCTTCTAATACGAGTTCTTTTACTTCCATTTTAGTAAAGTTTTCAAATAGTTTGTGACTACAAAAGTATCTGCCCGTACGATTAAAAAAATTAAGCTGGTTTAAGAAATGGCGCCTACAATTTCTTTTTTCGGAGTTCGCTTACGTATTGCGGGGTAAGGCCCAGATAAGAAGCAATCATGTATTGCGGAACGCGCTGTACAAATTCGGGGAAGGAAGTGCTGAAATGTTGGTAAAATTCCTCTTTTGACATTTCGTACGTATATTTATTTCTGAGCTGAGAAGCAGCTAAAGCTCGTTGCATAATTATCCTGAAATAGCGCTCCATTTGTGGAAGTTCACGGAGAATAGCTTCAAACGAAGATGCGCTAATTGCCAGAATCTCCGATTTTTCGATGGTTTGTATAAAGTAGGGTGAGGGTTTGTTGTCCATGAAGCTAAAATGGTCGGCCATCCACCAATGTTCTAAGGCAAATTGGGTGATCTGCTCGCTTAGTTTGTCGTCGATAAAATACATTCTCAGGCACCCTTTTTCGACAAAATATATGGATTGACAAATTTGACCTTCCTTCAGCAAAAATTCCTTCCGCTTTAATTTCAGGGGAGTAATGTATTGATTTAGTCGCACAACTGAATGTTCGTCAAGTTCTACAAATTTACGGATATGGCTAATGAAATTTGGATACATTCAGGCATTTCTTTAAAACTAAAAGGTATCAATTAATTCGAGAATTTATGTTGGCGAAAGTTATTCTAATTTTTGGTATTCTTTAACCAACACGCATAGCCATCGTGCTCAAAATTGGGGAGTCCGGCAATTTCATTACACCAATTCAATTATGGAAATTTCGGGCAACATGCCCAACCTGCCTTGGTACCCTAAAAACCCGAAGCCGCGGTTGACATACAAGTACTGGTTTTGTTCCTGATATAAACCGCCCCACTGTTTGTAAATATATTGAACAGGGCTCCATTGAAAGCCGGGGATATCAATTCCAAATTGCATTCCGTGTGTGTGGCCACTCAAGGTAAGTGAAATATCCTGATAATCTTTGCGAACTTGAGCATCCCAATGCGAAGGATCGTGACTCATAAGTATTTTTACAGGGATGTTTAAATTTTTCAATCCGGCCACTGCCTTTTCCATGTCGCCGTATTTCGTAAAGCCTCTTGCCCCCCAATTCTCAATTCCAATAAGTGCCATTTGTTGAGTGTTTCGCTCCAGAAGGACATGCTCATTCAACAACAAACGCCAACCCATGTCGGCATGATATTGTTTGAGTTGATCCAGGTTTTGTTTTTTTGCTTCGTCTGATGGCCACGAAACGTAATCGCCATAATCGTGGTTCCCCAAGACTGAAAATACACCCAAAGGCGCATTCAACACTTTAAAGACATTAATATATGGCACAAGTTCTTCAGCCTTATTATTTACCAGGTCTCCGGTAAATAAAATCAGGTCTGGTTTCTCGTTCATAATGGAAGAAATACCTTCGGATACCGCTTCCGGATCATCAAAACTGCCCGAATGAATATCCGAAATCTGGGCAATTTTCAGCCCTTTAAATTCGGCAGGTAAATCTTTTATCGGAACACGTATGCGCCTGATTTTGTAACTGTATCGGTTTGTCATTCCATAAGCTAGTCCTGAAGTGAGTGCTGCTCCAAGAAATAAAGCAGTTTGGGAGATAAAAGTAAGCCGGCTGATAAAACGCGATCCTTCAGGCGGACTACCAACCGGATGATTTTTAAATGAAAAGAAAAAGTTGACAATATTGGGGATGACCATGATCAGATCGGTCAGCAACAGAATGGCAGCAATCAGTACTTTCCCCAGAAATACTCCGATTAAAATGTTTACTGTATATTTTATTGTGAGCGAAGGCCATGCAGTCCGAAACCAATGAGGCATGGCATAAAAACTCCATAAAACGGCAGTGATAATACCCCGTAAAGGATATACATTCCCAATTGAAATCCACTGCTAGTATTGCGAAGAACCGACCTCATGGCCACGAATGAATAATATTCCACGGCCAGAATAAAAAGACTAAAAAACAGAAATTGCTTGCTCATTAGATGCTTGTTTTCATGCTGAATGTATACGAATTGCCAGGCAACCGATTATCTATTTTAGGTAAGACGGATGATCCGAAATTATATTTTGCTTATTAACAAGCAAATTGGCAGGATGGTTGTCAATAACAAACATTAACCAATTTGGGCATCTTTTGATCCGATGATGGGGTATCCTGAACTTGTTTCAGAATCTGCTCAAATTGAATAACAGACCCCTGAAATAAATTCGGGGAGACGAGGTTCTGAAATGTTAAGTTTTTCATTCAATTCACTTCATGTGTTCCATCAGGGAGGAATTTAATCGTTGGCGGGACTTTCTTCCGGTTAAACAAATCGTAGCTTTTTTTGAGGTCGGCCCACAAGCTGATTTTATCCTTGTTTTTGCTGTATCCTGTGGTTAGGCGGGCATACGTTTTATCTTCGAGCCGGGCCGGATAAATGGCAATGTTGATTTCTTTTTGACCAGCGTTGTAGGCTTCGATGCAATACACAAACAGTTCCTTGATTTTATCGTCGGCAATGGAGATGCACCCCGACGATTCGCAGCCGCCGTGAATGTAAATCAGGTTGCCCAGGCGTCCTTTTACTCCTCGGATGCTGTCGGATGCATTCGGATAATTGATCCGCATCGACAGGTAATATTTGCTGTACGGATTCAGTTCGTTGATGCGGTAAAACCCTTCAGGAACCTGTAAATCGTGCGAACGTCTTTTCGGACCAATTTCTCCGGATATCTCGCAAATTGGAAATTCCTTGACTAAGCAAAACACCGAGTCGCAAATGTTTTTTGCCCACACCTCCACTTTTTTTTCGGTTTTAAAAGCGCGGAGGTATATCTGCAGGCTGTCGCGCGAAATGCCATGCTCGGTAAGCGTTTTGGTAACTGCTTTTTCTTTATTGGTATAAGCCTCCCTTACCCGGGTATAATTTTTCTGCTTGTCTCTGAATGTTTCCGGTGGTGTTCCCGAATTCAGCAGGAATAGGGAAAAGAGGAGTATCAAATATTTCATGCCTTCAATTTTTCAAAAGTTAATCGCACAATTTTCGTATTAACCTTTGTGCTCTTACTTGTTATTCAACGAATAGAATAGCCGAAATATTTTGGCATTCGCCTTTTGCTATTTCATCCGGAATAAAAAAGTCGGGCAAAAATAGTGTAAAACACTAAAAACGCAGCTTATGCCTGAATTTTTCTTCCAATGTTAAAATATGGAGATTTTAGGAGAGGGGCCTCCTCCGATGAACTCCAGGTCATCGAAGGAGCGAACCAGCTAGTAACTGTAGATTTGGGGAATGTTGGACCTAAAAATACGCCTTTGGAGCAAAAAAAGACGGTCGTTTCGACCGTCTTTCATTATACCTGTTGAAGAATGATTCTCTACTTCTGCATGGGCTTTTCGTTAAAACCAACCATCCAGTTGATACCGAATTTGTCGGTAAACATTCCAAAATAATCACCCCAGAATGTACTGTCCATAGGCATGGTTACCTTGCCACCGGCTGAAAGGCCATTGAATAACCGGTCGGCTGATTCTTTCGAGTCGGCGGATATGGAAAGGGAGAAGTTATTTCCTTGAGCGAAGCTTGCTGCCCATTCGCCGCCGGTGTCGCTGCCCATCAACATCGTTTCCTGACTGATCGGTAACGATACGTGCATGATTTTTTCAGCGTCTTCAGGAGCAACCGGCTTTCCGTCTTGTGTTGGCATATCCTTGTAATAGCCTAAATAGGGAAATTCGCCGCCAAATACCGATTTGTAAAAATTGAAGGCCTCCAGACAGTTCCCGTTGAAGGTGAGATAAACATTAACTGTTGTCATGGTTGTAATTTTTAATGTTAGTAATTAGATCTCTGAGAAAAACTTAACAAGTTTCTACACGATTTGTTTTTCCGGATCAATGGTAAAATATGGAACAGGTTCTGTTCTTTTCGCTTTTTCAATACACTTCCTGAAATATGGTGTCTTCCCCGTTTCCAGTTTTAAACAATTGGTGCGGCCTGCTGTTTTCAGCAATGGAATGAGCATCGTTTCCGGTTTTCAGCTTAATTTTGCTACTCGATCAGAAAACAGAAAAACAACCATGACACAACAGAAACCCTATTACCCGACCCTCCGCAACATTACACTGGCTCAACTGAACCTGAATACCATTGTTGAGTCGACTCCGCTTCAGCGAAACACCAACTTGTCAAATCGCTATTCGGCCAATGTATTCCTGAAACGTGAAGATTTACAAGTTGTCCGTTCGTACAAAATCCGGGGTGCTTACAATAAAATTTCAGGATTGACCGACGAAGAACGGCAGCGCGGAGTGGTGTGTGCCAGTGCCGGAAATCATGCGCAGGGTGTGGCTTATTCGTGCCAGTTGCTCGGTATCAAAGGTAAAATTTACATGCCAACCACCACGCCGAAGCAGAAAATTACGCAGGTGAAAATGTTCGGAAAAGATAAAATTGAAGTGGTTTTGGTGGGCGATACCTACGATGCGGCTTCGGATGCTGCGCACCGCAACAGCGAGGAAACGGGCATGGTGTACATTCATCCGTTCGACGATCCGCAGATTATCGAGGGGCAGGCAACCGCAGGTGTCGAGATTTTGCAGGACTTTACCGGAAGTATCGATTACCTGTTTCTGCCCATTGGTGGCGGAGGTCTGGCTGCAGGGGTAGGGGCGTATTTCAAGCAAATCAGTCCGAATACAAAAATAATTGGTGTAGAGCCTGCCGGAGCGCCTTCGATGAAGGTGAGTCTCGAAAATGGCGAAGTCACTCCGCTGAAAGACATCGATAAATTTGTGGATGGAGCTGCGGTTCAGCGTGTGGGCGACCTCACTTTTAAAGTATGCCAGCAGGTGCTCGACGATATTGTGGTGGTTCCTGAGGGAAAAATATGCACCACTATTCTTGAATTGTATAATCAGGATGCCATTGTGGTGGAACCTGCCGGGGCGCTGGCCATTACCGCACTCGAATTTTACCGCGAACAGATTGAAGGCAAAAATGTGGTTTGCATGGTTTCAGGCAGCAACAACGACATTACCCGCACCGAAGAAATCAGGGAACGCTCGCTGCTTTACGAGGGGTTGAAGCACTATTTCATTGTTCGCTTTCCGCAGCGGGCTGGAGCTTTACGCGATTTTGTTGACAAAGTGCTTGGCCCGAACGACGACATTACCATGTTCGAATACTCCAAAAAGAACAACCGAGAGCAAGGCCCGGCACTCATCGGCATCGAGCTTCAGGATAAAGAAGATTATGCCGGACTGGTGCAGCGCCTCGAAGAAAATGGCTTTGTTTTCGAATACATCAACGACCGCCCCGATTTGTTTCAGTTGCTGATTTAATAAGGGAGATGATTTTATGTCCGTTGCCTAAAGGCGAACGGCAAAGGATATCGCTCGTATGATGGTTAGCGCATTATTCTTTGCCGTCTGCTTTAGCTGACGGATATTGAGAAAATAAAAATCCGTCCGCGAGCATTTCTAAATTGAAACGCAAATCTTTTCCCGGACGAAACTGCGATGCCAATCCAACAAAAAATACACATCCACAAATTTCTCTTTTCCTTATTTCTCTTTCCTGAATTAAACACAGGATACCAAAGGATACAAAACCACCCTGAAATTTGTTACTTTATCCCGAAATTCAAGAACTACTTTAAAACTAATATACAATGAACAATCAATCATTATTTGCCAACTATCCGGGCAAACAGGCGTTGCTTCAAGGCCTGAAAAGCAAAGGCGGACAGAAAGTGCTTCAGGTAAACGGGCATTTCCATACACCGTTCTCGTTCAGCGCATTCACCGAAATTGAGCAACCGTTTAAGCTGGCTGAAGCCGAAGGTGTTCAGGTGCTTGGAATCAACGATTTTTACACCACCGATGGCTATGCCGAATTTGCCGAACTGGCATTGAAATATAAAATCTTCCCGCTATTCAACATCGAATTTATGTCGTTGCAGAAAGATTTACAGGAAGCCAATGTTCGCGTAAACGATCCTGCTAACCCGGGTCGTACCTATTTCTCCGGAAAAGGATTGACCAGCCCGCTTGTTTTGGGAGGCGAACAGTTGAGGCTGTTGGAGCAGGTTCAGCACGAAAGCAATGTTCAGACGGCCGAAATGGTGAATAAACTGAATGAATTACTGGCCGAACTGAAGGCTGGTTTCAGTTTTGACTTTGATGAACTGAAAGCCAAATATGCGAAGAACATGTTGCGCGAACGCCACATTGCCAAGGCTTTGCGTATCGCCATCGACGAAAAATTCAGTAATCCGGAAGATAAAAAAGCATTCTATACACAGGTTTTCTCCGGAAAAGAGGTGAAATCGAAACTAACTGATGTTGCCAGTCTGGAAAATGAAATCCGTGGTAATCTTTTGAAAACCGGTGGTCGTGCTTTTGTTCCTGAAGATCCGAAAGCATTTTTAAGCCTCGAACAGGTGAAAGACATCATCATCACAGCCGGTGGGATTCCTTGCTACCCGGTTTTGCTCGACGATGCCAAAGGGAACTTCACCGATTACGAAGGCAATTTCGTGAAGCTTTACGAAACACTCAGAACTAAAGGCGTTTATAGCCTGGAATTGATTCCCGGACGTAACACCTTCGCTGTGCTGAAAGACTTTGTGACCTTCTTCCGCTCGAAAAATTTCCTGATCACATTCGGTACCGAGCACAACACTCCTTTGCTCGATCCGATCAAAGTTTCGTGCAGTGGTGGTGTCGATCTGGATGAAGATCTGGAGCGAATCGGTTTCGAAGGGGCCTGCATCATTGCGGCACACCAGTACCTGATTGCCAAAGGCGAACAAGGTTATCTGAATGCCGACGGCGACGCCAAAACAAAAGAATACGATTCGTTTGTCGAATTGGGGCAGGCCGTAATTAACCATTTTATCAATTAGGATGGTAGAGACGCACGATCGTGCGTCTCTACGAAAAAATAAAAATATCATGAAACAAGAAATTCAGGAATTAATCGAAATATCGCAGTTCTACGGAAAGCAGAAAGATTATGTCATTGCCGGGGGAGGAAACACCTCGTACAAAGACGAAAACCATATTTACATCAAGGCCAGCGGACACAGTTTGGCAACTATTGGCGAAGATGGTTTTGCCCAGCTCGACCGCAAAGGACTTCAATTGATCGCCGGAAAAACCTATTCCGAAGATGTGATGGAACGCGAAAATCAGATCAAAAACGACCTGTTGAATTCGCGTGTTCACCCCGAAAAAGGACAACGCCCTTCGGTTGAAACATCACTGCACGATTTAATCGCTTTCCCTTTTGTGGTGCACACACACAGTACCAAGGTAAACGGACTGATGTGCAGTGCAAATGCTGAACGGTTAACAACCGCACTTTTTGGCGATACCGTGGTTTATGTGCCTTATGTTGATCCGGGATACATTCTGTTTAAAGAAGTCGAAACCCGCATCAATGCCTACCGCGCCCGCACCGGAAAAGAACCGAAAGTAATTTTGTTGCAAAACCACGGAATTTTTGTGGCTGCCGACACTACCGATGAAATCAGGAAAATCTATACCGAAGTGATCAGGTTGCTGGATTCGGCAATTGGCGAAATTGAGCCAGCCGTCAGTTTGCCCGTTGATATTGCTGCCGCTAAAATTGTTCCTGCCATCCGTATGATGCTCTCCGGGAATGGATTGAAAACGCTGAAAGTCATTAATAATAACTACTACGAACGGTTTCTTTCTTCGGAAGCTGAATATCAGAAGATCGCTTTGCCTTTTATTCCAGACGGAATCGTGTATTGCAATTCGTCGTTCATTTATGCTGAATATGCAGGCGATGTAGATGCTTTGCTGAATGACCTTTCCGAAAAAATAAAAACATACACCGCAACGCAGCCGAAGACTCCGAAGATCATTTGCATCAAAGGTATCGGCTGTATTTTGGCCAACGACAATGCCCAGGCTGTTGCCACTCTGGAAGATGTGATGATGGATACTTGCCTGGTGAGCCTGTACTCCGAAAAATTTGGCGGACAAAGCCCGATGACTGCCGAGCAGGTGAATTTTATTGATACCTGGGAAGTGGAACAATACCGTAGCGCCATTGCGATGGGAGCTACCGCCGGACGTGTCGACCGCAAGATTGCGATTGTTACCGGAGGCGCTCAGGGTTTTGGTGCCGGAATCGTGGAGAACCTGATGGAAAATGGCGCCAACGTAGTGATCGCCGACCTGAACGAAGAACTGGGAGTGAAATTTGCCGAATCGCTGAATGGCGGTAAAGGCAAAAACAAAGCCTTTTTTGTAAAAGCCGACGTGTCGAATGCTGCTTCGGTGGAGAGTTTGGTGTTTCAAACGGTTTGCGAATTTGGCGGATTGGATATTTTCATCAGCAATGCCGGTATTTTACGTGCCGGCGGACTCGAAGAAATGACTCCGGAAACCTTCGAGCTGATGACCAAAGTAAATTATTCGGCCTATTTCCTGTGCGCCAAATATGCTTCGGCAGTGATGAAACTTCAGAACAAATTTAAAACCGATCATTTTACCGATATCATCCAGATTAATTCAAAATCGGGATTGAAAGGCAGTAACAAAAATTTTGCCTACGCCGGTGGTAAATTCGGTGGAATCGGCCTCACCCAATCATTCGCTATGGAGTTGATGCCAGCCAAAATCAAGGTGAACTCGGTTTGTCCGGGTAACTTCTATGACGGTCCGCTTTGGGCCGATCCGGAGAAAGGATTGTTTGTGCAATACCTGAACGCGGGCAAAGTGCCTGGAGCCAAAACCATTGAAGATGTGAAACGTTTCTATGTAGCGCAGGTTCCGGCTGGTCGTGGTTGTACTCCGCTCGACGTGATGCGCGCCGTGTATTACATCATCGAACAGGAATACGAAACCGGACAGGCAGTGCCCGTAACCGGTGGTCAAAATATGTTGAATTAAAAATACCGCGTAGCGGTAAAAGTATGGTAGGATAATCATAGAATAACGGAAAATGGCGCATCCTCAAATGATATTTGAAAATAAATGTTTCATGCGCCACATGAGATCATTTCGTTAGAAAATTAGGGTTTAACCGCTACGCGGTAAAAATTGGATTTAATGTTATCTCTACAATACTTTAATCGCTCCGCGATAATGATTAAAATGAATAAAGGTTAATAAGATATGAAAACAAAAGCAGTTCGTTTATACGGAAAAGAAGATTTGAGGCTGGAAGAGTTTGAACTTCCGGCAATTGGAGCCGACGAGATTTTGGCAAAAGTTGTTTCCGACAGCATTTGCATGTCATCATACAAGGCAGCCAAACAGGCTACCGACCACAAACGTGTACCGAATGATGTGGCTGAAAACCCGATCATTATTGGTCACGAGTTTAGTGGTGAGTTAGTTGAAATCGGCGATAACTGGAAACATAAGTTCAAAGCAGGACAAAAATTCTCGATTCAGCCAGCCATTTATTACGAAGAAGGTCCGGTAGGTGTATTAAGTGCTCCGGGTTATTCGTACCAGTACATCGGTGGTGATGCAACTTACGTGATCATCCCGAAAGATGTGTTGGTTCAGGATTGTTTGCTGGCTTACGACGGACCGGGTTTTTATCCGGCTTCGCTGGCCGAGCCACTTTCGTGCGTGATTGGCGCCATGCATGCCAACTACCACACCACGCCGGGTTCGTACATCCACAATATGGAAATTGTGGCCGATGGCAAAATGGCGATCCTCGCAGGCGTTGGTCCGATGGGACTGGCCGCCATTAATTATGTGATTCACCGTTCCGACCGCAAACCAAAATTGTGTGTAGTGACCGACATCGACCAAACACGACTCGATCGTGCGGCATCGATTTATACCGTTGAAGAAGCTGCCAAACGTGGCATCGAGTTGATTTACCTGAATACAAAAATTGAAGATCCGGTGGCCGAACTGAAACGTCTTTCCGGAGATACCGGTTACGACGATGTGTTCGTGTTTGCTCCGGTTGCTCCGGTTATCGAACAGGGTGATGCCATCCTCGGTTTCGATGGTTGCCTGAATTTCTTCGCCGGACCATCCGATCAGAATCTTCAGGCTAAAATGAACTTCTACAATGTTCATTATGCCTACACGCACATTGTGGGAACTTCAGGAGGAAACACCGACGACATGAAAGAAGCGCTGGAAGTGATGACTGCCGGACTTGATCCTGCCGGATTGGTAACACACATTGGCGGACTGAATGCCGTGATTGAAACTACGCTGCATTTGCCTAATATTCCGGGTGGAAAGAAACTGATTTATACGCATCTGGAAATGCCTTTGACCGCTATTTCAGATTTTGCAGAACTGGGAAAAACCGAACCTTTGTTCGCGAAACTGGCAGAAATCTGCGACCGTCATCAGGGATTGTGGTCGGTTGATGCTGAGGAATATTTGCTGGCGAATTAGTGTCTGTCATTAGTAAAGGGTCATTAGTCATTAGCGAAGATTTTTGCTAATGACCAATGACCTTTCCCTCATTTTATCTTAAGTCTTTTGTCTATTATCTAAAATCTAATGTCTCTTTTTCCTGTGCTTACTTTTGATACTGTACCTTTGCCGCATAAACAATTAGAAACAAAACAATGATTTACATGGCCGACACAGCCAATCTGGAAGAACTCCGGACGCTGTACACATTTTTCCCACTCGAAGGGGTAACAACAAATCCAACAATTTTAAATCATGCAGGGTACAAACTTTCTGTTGCCATCGAAGGCATTCAGGAATTAGTAGGTACCGGAATGGTTCACGTGCAAATGATTTCTTCGGAAACCGACGACATGGTTCGCGAAGCCAAAAAATACCGCAGTTATTTCGATTTTGGCGATAATTTTTACGCCAAGATTCCGGTAACTCCAAACGGATACCGCGCCATACGAATCCTGAAAGACGCTGGTATCAACGTAACAGCAACCGCCATTTTTACCCAACAACAAGCTTTGGTGGCCATGAAAGCCGGTGCCGATTTTGTCGCTCCCTATGTGAGTCGTCTGGATAATATCTCGTCGCACGGAATTGAAGTGGTGGGCGATATTGTGGAGAACATTGCCTTGTATGGTTTGAATGGAAAAGTTCTGGCTGCCAGCTTTAAAACCGTCGACCAGATTTACCGTACCAGCATGGCCGGCGCACATTCGGCGACCATTAGTCCTGAATTGCTGCACCAGCTCATTAAACACCCAATGACCGACATCAGCGTAAAACAGTTTGAACTTGATTCCGAAGGTTTGTACGATATCGAATTCTAGCAAAGGGCATAGATTCCGGAGTACGGAAACGGGAGACCGGATATGAAAAAGATTTCATCTTAAATAGGTGGAATCTTTTTTTTTACTCCGCGTGGTTAAACTTTTGGTCCTTTGTGGTGAATGTGTTTCCGACTGATGAGGTAAACGCCTGAAAGGATTAATCCCATGCACAACAGATGGAGCAGCGTGATTTTTTCGCCGTCGAGAACTCCCCAAAGAATTGCAAATACCGGAATAATGTAGGTAACCGACGATGCCGCAACTGCAGTGGAATGACGTATCAACGTATTCATCAACAGCATGGCCGCGGCTGTGCCTACAATGGCGAGTGTGGCCAGCGCCAGCAAATGTACCGGCCATGCGCTATTTGCAGCTACAGAAGCCAGATCGGTTGTTAAAAGGTAAATTAGCGCCACCGGACCAATAAACAGAAACGACAGCGAAGTCACCTGGATTCCGCTCAGGTGCCCCAGTTTAGCTTTAATCTGGTTGATGCTGATGGCATAAAAACAAGTTGCCAATACAATGTAAAAGGCATAATTGTTAACCGCTCCAAGGCTAAATCCTTCTCCGGCCACGATCAGTCCCGATGCGCCCAGTAAACCCAACGTTAAACCGGCTACCTGCATCCACCTGATTTCCGTTTTGTGAAAAAGTAAGCCAACCAGTAAAGTAAAAACAGGGGTGAGCGAGTTGAGCATTCCGGCCAGCGAACTGTTGATTTGTGTTTCGGCTTTCATAAACAGGAAGGCCGGGAAAAAACTACCGATGAAACCCGCAATCAACAGGCTTTTCAGATCTTTTTTCTGAAGGCTTTTCAAATTACGGATCGACAGCGGAAGCAATGCCAGCGAAGCCAGTAAAATACGCAAGGCGCCTGCCTGTTCCGGACTAAAACTTTTTAGCCCGATTTTCATCAGGATAAACGAACTGCCCCACACAAAGGCTAAAAGCAACAGTATTGAAAATTGAAATCCACGTTTTTCCCAGATCATGAGTGGTGAGTTTTGAGGGCGGAAAGATAGTGGAAAAGTGGGCTAAAGCCCACAATGGAATGGGATTTTTCGTGTCCGTCAGCCTTCGGCGTGAGCTCAGTCGAACACTAAAGCTGACGGCACAGGATAGTGCTTCGGTTAACATACAATCTCATTCAAAGCGCTATCCTTTGCCCTTGGCTTCTGCCAACGGAGATGAGAATGCTGCCAACCGGCAACAGCCCAAATCAGGTAGAAAATAAAGTCTCCTTTTAGATAAGCCATTGAATTCCAAAAATCTATTTTTTAAAAACATGATGTTTAATTGATAAATTTTGTTTAACTTATCACAACTTTATTTCACCCTTTAAATGATACTCCATTGAAAAGAAGCCCTGTAAAACAGGAATCAGCACACCCGCCGGTTTTACAACTCGTGAAAGTACAGAACGGCAACATCCTTTACACCGAAAAAAAAGAGCCACCTGCGCCGTGCAAAGCAAACAGGTGCCCCGGGATAATAACTAGTTCAAATTATTAACCTTAATGCAAATGTAACTATGGCAAGTTTAACTGAATCAAAAAAACGTGATTTTATCACCCAGCTTATTGTTATAATCGAACAAAATGCTCCATTGCTGACAAACAAAGGGTTCGACCCTACAGGCAAGTTATCCCAGTTAAAGGCTGAGAAAACCTTAGCCGACCTGACCGAAGCAGGCCAGCGCGAAGCGGTTGCCGCGGCAAAAAATGCCACAAAGGCTGCTATCGAAGCACTTGATGCCGCGTACACCGATGCCTCTGCCACCGTTGACCTGATTTCGGGCTTGCTGGGCAAGGATGATAATCTGCTGCTCGAAATCAAAAAACTGCGGAAAACAACTCCGCCACCGCCACCGGAGAATCCGGCTTAATTTTAAAAACGAAAATCCGCTTCTTATCCCGGGGCGGATTTTTTATTATTTCTGAATCGTAACCCCCATTCGGGGATATTGCCTTTCTATCCCATTTCACCGGCTTGTTATCTATGTACAGGAGCATCCTGTCCAAGGAAATTATCTTCCTGTCCAAGGACATGATCGTGCTGTCCAAGGAAATTATCGTTCTGTCCAAGGATATGGTCTTCCTGTCCAAGGACATTATCTTCCTGTCCAAGGACATGATCTTCCTGTCCAAGGAAATTATCGCCCTGTCCAAGGAAATTATCGCCCTGTCCAAGGACAGAACCTATCTGTCTCAATCCGTAAAACCGCTGAAAGTGGCGCTGGGCAAGGGGAGGCGAAGAATCTTCGGAATGGTGAGGAGTTGCTACGGAGGGGTGGGGAAGGGTAGAATCCGAGGAGGAGAAAATGTTTCTGTGGTTTATTCAACGAACACGAGTCCGAAAATGAACCAATGGGCCAAGTTACATTTTACTCTAAAACATCAAATCCAATCTCTTTTAAATAATTAAAAGTTGAATTGTAATAATCTGGATTTCTTGTTGGATCTTCAATATCGCCAGAAGGAACGACAATTACCATACCTTGTCTGGCTCGGGTAAGCAGTACTCGATAAGCATTCTTTAAATAGAGTTTCCTTTCGGGTTTATGAATATGATTCCATTTTGAACCCACAAAGGAATATTGCTCCCATCCATTTGTTGAATATCTAAAATCACCGTCCCATGCCACACAAGCCCAATCGAGTTCTAACCCTTGAACGTGAAACTCAGTTGCAACATCTTCCAAATAATAAGAGGAACGAACGTCTTCTTTGTCATCTAAAAACCAATGGATAGGATCAATTGGTGATTTGACATCTATTGCATATGGTTTTAGTCGTTGTGCTTGCGAAGAAACTACAATTCCATAACGTTCGGTGCCACGAGCTTTGGCTTTCAACCATTGTTTTGCTTTGGTCAAATCGCGAGTGATAACAATTGGATATTTGTCGTTCAATTCTTTAAGCGTATTTCTTGCATTCTTTTCATCTAAATCAAGGATTTGTTTCACCAACAATGAAACGTTTTCTGCTCGGAAAGAACGCATTGAAACGGCTAAATGCAACGATTCAGAATAGTCAACATTGGGGCGATGTTTGATCTTTTGGAGAATATCTTTAGCATTGTATTCACTATCGGTTAATCGATCAGAAATATAAATTTTCCAATATGGGAAAGAACGTTCGAGCGCTTCAATCCATTCGCTAATACCTGCCTCACCCGTATTTATTTCTTGTCCACCTCCAACTAAGCAAACTACGACTGCCCAATCTGGATGACGATCCAAACACGAAATAAGGAATTCAGGTTCCGACATTTCGAAATCTGGCCTTCCTTTTTTCTCACGCATAAATTTTGCTGTTTGCTCTAATGTCCATGCGCGTTGAGCTTCATCAAAAAGGGCAACGTGCTCAATTGGAGGAGAAGTATCTTTTAATCCGTCATCACGAAAATGATGGACAATTTGAATAAAAGCTTTCACATCACTTCGAGCTGTACTTTTTTTAATTTTTTTGCCTTTATCTTTAGCTCGTTTAACTTTATCACGAGCCAAAGCTTCTTGCAGAATGGCCACTAAAGGTCCATTACCAGACAGAAAGACACTATAAAGCTCATCATCTTTGTTAATATGTGTCGTTGCAATATTCAGTCCAACCAATGTTTTTCCTGCACCAGGAACACCAGTAACAAAGCAGATCGCCTTTTCTGATCTTTCTTTAGAATAACGAATGATTTCAGAAACAGCTTCGGATGTTTGGCTGAGGTTTATAGCACTGGCATCACTTCGAGAAATATTGGCGACCGAATGGTTGTTATACAAAGCCATTGCCGCTTCAATAATTGTTGGAGTGGGATGATATCGGCCTTGTTCCCAATTTTTGATGTCTATGGATTCGCCATCTTGGCAGAAATCTAATACGCTTTGAATTGTATTTAAAAGTGATTCCGAATTACTTAGGATTGGGATAAGTAATTGATCATTTTGAGGCGTAATAGAAATTGTAGAATATGGCCTTTTAGCCTGCGTTGCAATTAAAATTGGAGCTATTAATTTATCATGACTTGTTTCATGAAAGTTCTTCAAATCCAATGCATAATCCCAAACCTGATCGATTGAATAGGAATGAAACTCTTTTTCTCCCACTTTGAATTCGAGAATGAAAATCACAGATTCAATTACTAAAAGAACATCGATTCGCTTTCCCATGCGTGGGATGGAATATTCAAAATAAATGGAACCGTAATAAAAGGGAAGTATCTCCTTTAAAATTTTAATTTCATCCTCCCAAGCTTTTAGTTGAGTTAATTCTACTGGATATTCGCTTGCACTAGAAAGGATACCAATAATTTCATTGACAGAACTATCTAAAAAGTTGGAAATAGAATTGGAGTAATAGGCGCGGTTCATTAATTAGTTTTATGGTTAAGCAAATATGCATAAAAACTTTTATAATCCGGCTCATATTATAACTCCGTATTTCGGTAGGGTGCACGTCGGTCATACCCAAAATTAGAAATTAAATTGTCACATTTATGTGACGGACATGTTTGAGCCAGCCAAACGAGAGATTTCGGGGGCCTATATAATTATATGTATGGATCATTAACTTTGACCTGAAACGGGAAACAGGTTCCAATGGATGATTATCAGAAACAAATACGTTCAGAATTATCGGTCTGGCAAAAGCAAATGCTTCAGCGGCCATCGCTTGTTAACCGGCTATCCAAGGCGGTACAGGTAAAAATCAATACGTGGATACCCGAGAAAGTACATCAGGCCATAACAGCAACCATCAAGCAAATGATACGGGGAGTTTTATTCGGAGCAACCCATACTACTGCCAAATCGTTAACATACGAATCGTTACAGGCATGTGAAGTCGCCGTACAGCAAAGAATAGAATTTTACAGAACCACCGCCGCTGTTGAAGGTGGAATTACCGGAGCAGGCGGTATATTGATGGGTTTTGCCGACTTCCCGATCTTAATTGGGCTTAAACTGAAATTGCTGTTCGATATATCGTCGACGTATGGATTTAATGTGGCCGATTACAAGGAAAGGGTTTACCTGTTGCATATTTTTGAGCTGGCATTCTCAAGTCACGAACACCGGCGAAATATTTACCTCAAAATGGTCGACTGGGATACAAAAAGTAAAGCCCTTCCGGAAGATATCCATCAATTCGACTGGCGAAATTTTCAGCAGGAATACCGCGACTACATCGACCTTGCAAAGATGGCTCAACTGATCCCTTTAATAGGTGCGCCTGTTGGATTCGTGGTTAACTCCAGGCTGATTGAAAAATTGGGAATTACGGCCATGAATGCTTACCGAATGAGACTACTGAAAAATGATATGAGCCTAAAACATCTTTAGAAATCAGAGGGTGATTCAGTTCATAACTCCCCATGCGGATTTCCCGATGAAAGGGGAGAGGACCGATTGCAGAAATTCTGAAATATATTTTTCAAAAGAGCGAATCAGAACTTGGTTTGCAGGATGCAAAGTCCCCCGTTTGTGTTGCCTGAGGAGGGATTTCGGGGGCATTCATTTTAACTCCGTATTTTAGTAAGTAATAGGAATGAAATAATGTTGTGTTTTTCTGAGTCAAAAATTTTAGTGACATTGTTGACTCACCCCATCGCATCTTCGATGCTCTGCCCCTCTCTACGCGTAGAGAGGGGCAGAGCCCGAGACTTCGGGCTTGGGGGTGAGTGAATTTAAAATACGACATTATATTATACCGCTACTTACAATACAGTTCACCCAAAAATTCAGGCAAAAAAATACCGGACAACAGGTCATCCGGTATTTTAATACGTTTTCAGGCCAGTGAAGGTCCGGCAGGTTTATTGTTTGTCGAGCAGGTATATTTCTGCCATCTCGCCCATCGACGATGCCGCATTGAATAACACTTTCAGGTTGGGTTCTTCCATCAGGAAAACTTCAACCATGGTAGCTTCACCCTGATCTTGTGTAGGCATTTTACTCGAAATGGTCAGTGATTTTCCGTCTTCCGCCCAAACTGCGGTTGATGTTTTTTTACTGCCCATGAAACCACTATTAACACATTCCTTTCCATCGAGACTAATCTTGTCTTTGGTCACGTATTCCGTACCCTGGAAACTTCCATGTTTTTCAACCACCAACGTATCGGCGGTTTGAGTTACAATAATCTGGGTTGGCGCCAGGCTGAACTGATCGAATAAGATACTTTTTTCGTTGTTCAGTTTCCATGTGCCTGAAAAATTAATTCCCTCGCCCATGGTGGCAATGGAAAGCATTGAAAATGCAAGTAAATAAATAAGTTTTTTCATGTGTCTATTAATTAGTTTTTTAATTGACATGGAACTCGCCATCCGCCGTATCATCACCGTTTGCGGGAAAATGATGCTTAGGGCTCGTTGCATGTAGTTCGGTTTTATGCTGTGAATATAAATAAAATACTCGGTTCTAACTTTCTGTTCATGCGAAAGTTCGCTGTGGTATGCAATCCGATTCCGGACAAAATTAAGGTACATCCCTAATCTTTGCCGCATGTGGATTTAGAGGAACGCTTTTATAACTCTTAATTTTCTTGATGCGCACATTGATTCAGGAGATGGAGTTTTGGAAATTTAAAGTTCTATCCCGAACTCTTGACCTGGCCGGAAGTCGCACTGAAAAATCAAAAATTACCCTTTAGAAATGAAGTAAATTTTTGATTTTAGTGTCAGAAACACATTATAAAACATAGCGACTTCGGTTTTGACGCCATTCGTTTTTTGCAAATTTATATATCTTTGCGCAAACAAAAATTTTAGAAATGAGCAGCAGAAGAGTATATGATCAAGTAATGACCATCTTTGGAACAGCAATGGTCTTTTTTTACCTGGGTTTGGCTTACATTTTACTTTTTTCAACGATGTTCAGTTATATCGACATTACTCTTAGAACAATGTTTGCAATTCCGTTTTTACTCTACGGGGTTTATCGTGCTGTTGGTTCTTTCCGCAGGATTAAAGAAAATTTTTTCGAAAGAGACGAAGAATAATCTTCCAGATTCTTTCAATTATTAGATCGGTTACCACCGACGATGACATATCAAGTCAAAATATTTCAATATGAAATCCTTAACGAGCTGAAAAAGCTCGTTAAATAAGTTTTTAACGTTCTCAGGCAAATTAGCAGATCATAAATTTAGTTCTTCGTACAGAACAATCAGGATGAATGATATGCGTTTGCCATTCACTATGCCCAACCGGACGAGAGCGTCTGAATGACGCAATGAGAACATGTTGATTGTGTGTTAGTGTTCTGATAATCTGGCAAGTGCAAAAATGTTCAAAAATTGGTGTCCGGAATCGCTAGTCTGGTATAATTGTTGTTTTAAAATTAACATACGAAAGATATCTGCTATTAAATGTTAACTTTATTTGAATTAAATCTTAATTTTTGATAGCGTTTTATAGTGTTTTTATTCAAAATTCAAAGGGGTTTAGAAAAAAAAATATTTAAGAATGTTGTATTTTTTTGCCCTATAACGAATTTGATTTATTATTATTGCAGCGAATTTTCAACCTTTGTTTAGAGTATAAATGAAAACGTTTGGATCATACAAGCCTTTGAGGTCGATCATATTAGTAATCAGTTGTGTATTGATTATATTGTTGACTGGAATACAATGTTCCAATCGCAATGCCGCTAAGATTGATGAGACGCCTACAAGAGGAAATATCAGCATAATAGCTGATGCTTCTTTTAAGCCAATTGTTGATGCCGAAATTGCCACATTTACTGGTTTGTACAATTACGCACATATAACTCCCAAATATGTTTCAGAACCAGACATCATTACCGCTTTCTTTAATGATTCGGTAAAGGTTGTAGTTACGGCCTGGGAACCTTCCGCAGAACAAAAAGAATTACTCTTAAATACACAAGTCGTTGTTCGAACTACAAATGTTGCTTTTGATGCGATAGCGCTTGTGATCAACAAGGAAAATAAAGATTCTCTATTCACTTATCAGAATGTCAACGATCTGTTTACTGGTAAGTTGGCCGACTGGAGCGACCTTGATTCCTCTTCGAAATTTGGGAAAATATCGATTGTTTTCGACGATGAAAAATCGACCAACATTCGTTATTTCAAGGAAGAATTTAAACTTGACGGATCATTACCTCCCAATTTTTATTCCGTCAAGAGTAATGAAGAAGTAATTGATTACGTTAGCAAAAATAATGGTGCAATTGGATTGGTAAGTGTCAACTGGATTTGTGACAGGGAAGATTCAGTCAGTCGTTCATTTACTGATAAAGTAAAAATTGTTGCAGTTTCTCACAAATATCTTAATGCCGGAACCTATTCGCTTCCTGATCAGGGATCGATTTACGATAAAAGCTACCCCTTTACCCGAAAAATTAATCTTGTTTCGAGAGAATCATTTTCAGGCCTTGGATCCGGATTTATAAGTTGGTTTTCTTCAGAGCAGGGACAGCGAATTGTGCTTAAGGCTGGTTTAGTGCCTGCAACAATGCCTATTCGATTAATACAATTCAAAAAATAACTTTTAATATAAACTGATATGATCAATCGTATATTTAGAAAAACTTCTTTAATTCTGGCACTGCTTTTAATGTGCAGTGTCGCAGGATTAAGAGCACAGACATTGGATGAAGCGGTTAGAGCGATGAACAATGAGCAATACGACAAAGCTGATCAGATTCTTCAGGATCTGGCAAAAAAATCTCCCGATAGTAAAATTTACTACCGACTTGGAGAGAATACTTTGTTGAATTTCTTTTCCGATACTATATCGAACTCACTGAAAGTAGTTGCAGCCGAAGCAAAACAACAATTTGAAAAGGGTATTTCATTGAATGCGAATGATCCTTTCAATTATGTGGGTTTGGCAAAAGTAGCCGCTTATCTTGGAGATCAGCCTACTGCCGTACAGATGAGACAGAAAGCAAAAAGCTTTTTGCTTCCGTACAAAAAGGTCACTAAAGTTCCAAACGCAGCTGATTACGCTTTAACATTGGCAAAATTAGCCGAGTCGTACATCGTATTCGAAAATGTGGATACAACATCTGCTTTACCTTTAATTCGTGAAGCAATTGCCATTGATCCGAAAAATAGTGTCATCTATATCATTGCAGGTGATATTTATCTGTTAGTTAACAATGGTTCTTTAGCCATTAAAAACTATAATTCAGCCCAGTATATCGAGCCTAATTCGCCTATTGCCAATATGAAAATCGGTTATATCTATTATAAAGGCCGAAATTTGATGGCAGCTATTCCTTACTACGAACAAGCTATTGCATTGGATAAAAATTATGCACCAGCCTACCGTGAACTAGGGCAACTTTATTCGTTAGCCGGAAGATTTAAAGAATCAAAAGAATTTTTTGAAACATATCTGACCTTAACCAATCAGAACATTCCAGCAAAAATTCGTTACGTGAATGCACTTTTTTATTCAAAGAATTATGCTGATGTAATTAAGAATGTTGAAGACATCTTCGCTGTTGATAAATCAAGAGTATATCTTAACCGTATTGCCGGATATTCAAGCTATGAGCAGGGAAATTATGCAGCAGCTCTTAAATATATGGATAATTTGTTCGCAAATCTTCCAGCCGACCGAATCCTGAAAAAGGATTACATCTATTACGCCCGCATCATTATTAAGAAGAATGATAATTATTCAAAAACGTTGGCTGAGTTAGATAAAGCAAATGCTGAGTTAGCTAAGGTGAAGGAAAAAAACGAAGATTTAAAAGGTCCTGCAAAAGAGAAAGAAAAGGTTGCAGAAGAACCATATGTTGCAAAAGTTGCAGCACTTCAAAGTAGTATCGATGCTACAGAAAAAGAACTTGCCAAAGCCTACGAGGCATACGAAAAAGCAATTACCTTCGGTGATGAGGATGCTAATTTAATTCAGGAAAAAGCCAGAAATCATTACAATCACAGACATTATTCTGATGCTGCACGTGATTGGAAACGATTGATCGCCAAAGGAAAAAATAGTGAGGAAAATTACCTGCAGATTGGGAAAGCTTACTATCAGGGAAAAAATTTCGATGATGCGGAAGTCATATTTAATGAAATGTCTGAAAAATTCCCTAATTACATACCAGGCTATTCTTGGGCTGCCAACAATGCTGCATCTAAAGATCCGGATTCAAAACTTGGACTTGCTAAAGAAAAGTTTTCTGCACTGATTGCAAAAGCTGCAACAGATTCAGTTAAATATTCGGAAGAAATTTTTAACGCGTTGCGTTATCTTGGATACAATGCGCTTCAGGCAGATAAATATGATGAAGCTAAAGGGTATTATAACAGAATGCTGAATCTTGATCCAAACAATAAAGATTTTCAGATTAAAGCATTAAGTTCGATGAATACGCTGTATATGACAATGGGAGATTATGGCAAAGCTGTTGAGTACGACAATAAGATTCTTGCTTTAGATCCGAATAATGGTCCTGCTAAAGCTAATATTCAATACATTCAGGCTTTACAATCGAGCGCAACACCTAAAGCTCACCCGAATGAAATTAGGGGAGTTATTAAAGATGATTCTGGCCAACCAATTGCCAGTGCTTCTGTGAGGGTAAAAGATACAGCAGCTGAAGCCTGGACAAATGCAAAGGGTGAATATAAGTTTACGATGCCTGAAGCTTCTGCAACACTTGTGATTAGCGCTAAAGGCTATACTACAAAGGAAGTAACAATAACAAAAAGCAGGGTTTATAATGCCACCCTGAGTAAGTAATGGATTAGGAATCAACAAAATAACAATAGAGATTCATCAATAATTATTTAACCACAAAAACTATTAAAAAATGAGTAAAAATTCTTCATCATTCAAAAGTAAGTTTGAATCTGCTTTTGCTTCAGTTGCAATACTTGTTGCATTTTTGGTTGCGTATTTACTTTTCACCAATCTCATGGGTGATCCAGTAAACTTTGAAGGTGGAAATCCAAAAGGACACCCACTACCTGGTAACTACATGGGTATGCTTTACAAAGGGGGAGCAATTGTTCCTGTTTTGATGACTTGTATCTTAGTTCTTTTGATTTTCGTAATGGAACGTTTCATTACATTGAAAAAAGCACAGGGAAAAGGTAATTTGGATGCTTTTGTAGCAAATATCCAAACTTTGACAGCTAAAGATAAAATCGAAGATGCTATTAAAGCTTGTGATACACAAAAAGGTTCTTTGGCTAATGTAACCAAAGCAGGTTTGGAACGTTACAGAGATCTTGAAAGCGACAAAACTTTGGAAAAAGATCAAAAAATTACTTCAATGAAACAGGCTTTGGAAGAAGCTTCTGCATTAGAATTACCAATGTTGTCAAAAAACATGGTTATCCTTTCTACCCTTGCTTCGATCTCGGTATTGATCGGTTTGATCGGAACTGTAATTGGTATGATCAAGGCATTCTCTGCACTTGCTCAATCTGGTGCTCCTGATGCTCTTGCATTGTCAGCCGGTATTTCTGAAGCTTTGATCAATACTGCTTTTGGTATCTCTGGTTCAACATTTGCTATTATCGCCTTTAATTATTTCTCATCAAAAATTGACGGTTATACTTTCAAGATTGATGAGGCTGGATTTAGCCTTACTCAGACCTTTGCCGCCTCAATCAGAAAATAAGTCTGGGTTTAATTCTTTTGGTTCATTTAAAAATTAAAATTATCGCATGCCAAAGATTAAATTACCAACCAAGTCGCCCCATATCGACATGACGCCCATGGTGGATTTATTTTCGCTGTTGTTAACATTCTTTATGTTGACTGCAGTTCTTGTACCACAAGAACCGGCTCCTGTTGATACTCCGTTTTCTGTATCTGAAAAACCCTCCCCGATGGCTAACATTATGACAGTAGTGCTGTCTGAGGATAACAGGGTGTTTTTCAATGTGGACAATGGACCGGATACTATTTTACATTTCAGACCTAAAATCCTTCAGGAAATGGGAAAGAGATATAATATTGTATTCACCCCGCAGGAACTGCGGATGTTTGAAAAATATGGTTCTTCCTTCGGTGTATCAATACATGACATGAAGAAATTCCTTGGTACCAATGATACTAAAGTTAGAGCTTCGTTAGAAAAAGGTATTCCGCACGATTCTATTGATAATCAGTTTGGTTATTGGGTGCTTTATACCCGCCAGATAAATCCTGCCGTTCAGGCTATGATCAAAGGTGATTCAAATGTAGAATACCCTATTGTTAAAAAAGTACTGAATGTTCTTCAGGATTATAATGTCAACAGGTTTAGCCTGATCACTAACCTTGAAGCAGTTAAGGTTGAACTAACTGACGCTAAAAAGTAGTATTATGGCTGAGATTATACACGAAGAAAAAGGAAAAGGTGGGAAAAAACGCCCAAAGAAGGGCAATCCCCACATGGACATGACACCAATGGTTGACCTTATGTGTCTGCTGTTGACGTTCTTCATGCTTGTTGGAGCTTTTAGCAAGCCTAAGGTTATGGATATCGTTTTGCCTGAAAAAATCAAGAAAAACGAAAAAGTAGAACCGCCAAAAATTGCTGATAGCCGTACACTTAACATTATTTTGGGTCCTGATTCCAAAGTTTTCTGGTATCCGGGAAAAGCTGAAGCTGGTATGCCTTTACAGGTTACCGATTTTAGTGATAAAGGAATCAGGGAAGTGTTATTGGATAGAAACCGGGCTCTCTTTAAAAAGATTGAACAGTTCCAACAAGATGTGATAACCGGTAAGTTAAATATCAAACAAGATTCCTTGGCAAATGCTATCAAGCTACTTAAAAAGGATGATGATACTGGTCCTATCGTATTGATCAAGTTCTACAAAACAGCAAAATACAAAGATTTTGTTGACATTATCGACGAAATGTCGATTGTTGGAATTGCTCGGTACATTCTAGTTGACATCAATTGGATGGAGCAGGGTATGGTTGAAGCTGCACTTAAAGGGCAACCTGCTTCAGCTCCATTAACTCAAAATTAAAGAACGATACGTATGGTACAAAATAATCAATTCATTCCAACTTTCGACGACATAGTCTTCGAAAAGAGAAACAAGGAATATGGAGCGTATCAACTACGGAAAAAGTACAACCGTGTTGTTCTGATTGCTACATTGATCGGTAGTGCGGTCATTGCTACTGCTGTTATTGTTCCTTACATTAATGCAAGTCGTAATGCTGCGCACAAAATGCGTGAAGCTAATGAAGTTATCGCTGAAATGTCGAATGACCTTCAGCAAGAGGCTGCACCACCGCCACCACCGCCACCACCACCACCACCTGCTGAGCAACAAACTGTTGTTAAGTATGTGGCTCCTGTTGTTGTTGATTCAATGAAGGTTGAAGATGAAAGTGATCTGATGATCGCTGACGAACAAGTTGAAACAACTGTTAACAAAGAAGCTGTTGAGGTTGTTGAACAAGTTCAGGAAGAGGTAGAGGTTGAGGCCAAAGAAGAGGAAGTATTTGTTGTGGTAGAAGAGATGCCCGAATTTCCGGGTGGTGTAACAGCTTTACGCCAGTATCTTGCAACTGCAGTTAAATATCCTGTTGTGGCTCAGGAAAACGGAATTCAAGGAAAGGTGTATGTTAATTTCGTAGTTAACAAAGACGGCTCTGTATCGAATGCTAAAATCGCCAGAGGTGTAGATCCATCTCTTGATGCTGAAGCATTACGGGTTGTTTCAACGCTTCCTAAATGGAAACCTGGAAAGCAAAGGGGAGCTCCTGTAAGAGTTTCTTATACTGTTCCAATTAGCTTTAAATTGGAGTAAGAAAGTTATATTTATAGAACTTTCTGAATTTCAATATTCAAATAAAGGAGCCGTTCGCAGCAATGTGGATGGCTCTTTTTTTAGGTCTTAGAGTCTAGAAATTGTTTTATATAAATGTGCTGGTAGGATGTGAGTAATAGAAATTGGTAAGTTTAAAAAACCATCGGATTACCCTCTGTCCTCAAATTATTCGTTCTACAATTATTTTGTCCTGAAGTTATATATTACCTCGTTTCCCTTTTTCGTTTTCAACTTTCTATCAATTGAAATCAGGTGTCAGTTTCTGAAGTTTGGCTAATGCGGTTTATGGCTTTTAATGCAAAAGGGTATTTGTTAACTCTATTAAATGTTTGGATATAAAAATCAGATACTCAGGGATCGGTGGTAATTGGATTTTGTTGAAATGGTAGTTGTGTTTGATCTGCTCAATTTCGGGATGAATGGTCTGTCTCAGCGGTATTCTGGTCAGAATATGGCAAACCTAAACTATAATTAAGATATTCAGTATAGAGCTAAAAAGTTAGGTCAGTCACATTTTCCCGTTTAAATGGAATATATGACTGACCTAATGGTTATAATGTTATCGAACGTTGCCTGATACTTGATGCGACTTGTTCAGCTAACTAGATTACTATTTCAATTTTTCCACTGCAAGTTCAGCCGCGTTTAGAATGGCTTCATTCGAAAGCGGTGTACCAATGGCTTGTTTCATCCATTCGTTTGGGGTTAGTTGCCCGAGTGCAAAAATTCGCAGTACTTCAGGCGCAAATTCGTGTGTTTTGAAATGTTCTTCGAGTTGAAAATGGATAAGGTGACCGAATGCGTAATTGGGCAGATACATGGGCGAATTGATCATGTGTGAATAGATTCCTAAAATGGTTTGATCTTTGATTCCGAAGACCGGTGCGTAATAAGTATTCCAAACGTCTTTGGTGATTTGCAGCACAGCGTCACGCAATTCAGTAGCAGTACTGTTTGGATTGTCGTATAACCATTGCCACATCTTCATATCGACCATTGAAACTCCCATAATTTCGTATAACGACCAGAAAATATCCAGTGTTTTCAGGTATTCTTTCTCAGGATCGGTATTTTTCATGTTCAGCAAAAACAGATCACGTTCCTGAAATACAAAGGCGAGCGCTTCGGTAAATGCTGTATTTGGCACTCCGTTAATCATGTAATTGGGTACGTCATTCAGCGAAATAGTCTGCTCCACATTGTGTCCAAATTCGTGAACAGCTATGTTGTAACCTTTATAATTCATGCCAGTGGCCGGAATACGAGTGCGCAGGTGTGCCTTTTCAGCTTTCATCGATGCTCCCCAGGCATGGCCCGATCCACGAGCCGGATCAACTGATATCCTTGATGCAATAAAGTTTGCTTTCTCTTTGGCAAAACCCAGTTTCATGAGTATATTCCCCAAATCGGCTTCCAATGCCGCTGCATTTGGGTATTTTTTCTCGGTGATTGCGTTCAGACTTTCTTCATTAATCGAGCTTCTTGCCTTGAATCCATCGTACCAAATATCCCAGGGTGATAAGTCACGGCCAAGTCGTTTTTTGATGATGGAGGCAACTTCCTGCACTTGTGGTGAGCTTAAGAATTCGTTGAAAAGTTTCTGTACTTCGGGTTGTGGAATTTGCATGCCTACCGAAAATGCCCGCTGGATTGCAGTTGGCATAGCTGGATTATACTGGTCGAAAGCCTGATAAATATGGAAATTATTCAGGATTTGCTGGTAGCGGCCTTCGGTTTCAGCTTCAGTTTCTGTTTTTGTTCCTGAAACAAATACTTCATTGGTTGACGGATTCCAGTCTTGTTTTCCGGAGTTGATTACCATTTTGGGAATCGACTGATCGATGATTCGCTGCATCACCTGATAGATTAGCTCCTGTTTTTTGAAGCCCACCTCTTTGTTGGCATAGTTGGCCTTTATTTCGTCGCGAAGGTTCCAATGGCTTAATAAAACCATGTCCTCAGGAAAAAGTTTTTCTTTGTCATCGTTCAGAATGTTTCCCATGTAAATATTATAATCGGCAATGTATGCTTCACCTTCGGCTGAAACTTTGGAGGCTCGCTGTACAAGTTCTGACGGTACGCGAGAACTGAAAACATCTCCCAGACGGGCGTAACCCCATTGCAGAGGTGTCCAGTTTGGTCCGGAAATATTTTTCTCTTCGGTTGAATAATAAGGAAAATTGAGGGCAACAATAAATGCTATTTTATTGTCATAAAAGTCGTTAATCATATGTGCCCCGGGATTGTAAGCAGCAAATTGAGCGTCAATGGGCAACACTTCACCTTTTTTGAGTTGTACGTTTTCCTGCATGTCGAGGCTTAGTTTGTTGAAGTGTCCGTTCAACGATTCAAGATATTCGGAAAACCGATAAAATGAGGCTTCTTTCTGAGCCGGATCTGCTATATAATTTTCGCTGCAGAACTTAACGAAATCTTCGGGAGTTCCGTCGTTGTCGCGCCAAAGCGAGGCGGCGTGTTTCACACCTTTTTCGATCAGTTCCGATTTATCGCCGATTGACTTAACTGCGTCCGCAATGGTCGTTTCTGTAATTCCTGAAGGAGTTGGAGTACTTGGTTTCTTTTCAGTTGGCTGGCAGGCTGTAGTCATAACAACACAGGCTAAAATAAAGATGAAATTTTTTATCATATCTGTTTTAAAAAGTTGGTTTTTGAAACTAAAGTGATTCTAATAGTCAAAAGCTTGAATTTCTTTTGAAAGCTCCAAAATACCAAAAAAATAAGCATCAAAGATATGATGTTTGGCAGGGTGTTAAAATTGAAAAATCAGGTAAAAAGGAATTGACAAATGGAAATTGAGGACCACACTAAATTTCTAAAAGAAAGTCCTTCATACTTTTGTTGTAAGAAGGACTTTCAAGGAAGGTAAAGTTATTGAAGTTTATTGCTTAATAAACTTCAATACTTTCTTCTGATTTCCGGCGTTTATTTCCATCAAATAGATACCTTTCTTGAATTGACTGATGTCGTACCGCAACGATTCTTCATTTCCGGACAAAGCCTTTTCTTCAACGATAGATCCGGTAATGGAATACACCTTTACTAAATTAATTGTAGAATAGTCTTGAGGAATCAGAACTTGAACGTATTGGCTGGCCGGATTCGGAAACAACCGTATCTCTTTTGAAGTGCTGGCCAGATTTTCGCTGGAAGTAACAGGGAAAATATCGGTAAATGTGGTGTTATGAACGAAATTTACGATCGAATCACCTTTTACGTTGGTTAATGGAAGTCTCCAAGCATGATCAGTTGGCGGTGAATTGTACACCCCATTTTTGTTGTGATCAGCATAAAAATCAATATTATACGAAATTCCGGGTTTGATTTTAAATGAGTTGATGTCAAAAGTTGCACCGGCTATTTGCGGAACAATTACAGTATCACGATAGATTCCATTGTCCGTCTGTTTCAGATAAAGTGTTAGTTTTTGTCCCAAATGTGGTGTCATTCCGGTAAAGTGAACAGTGAGTTTGTTCTTCCAGGCAATGTTGGTAAATGTTGTATTATGTGCAAAATTAAGTACTGAGTTACCGGTGACATTATTTAGCTGCAATCTCCAGGTATGATCTACCGGGGCTACGTCGTACACTCCATTTTTATTGTGGTCGGCAAAGAAATCGACATTGTACGATTTGCCTGATTCAATTCCGGCAACATCAATAGCAAAAGCTGCAGTTGTCACACTCTTTTTAACCCGTCCGATTTCCACTTTGGTAGTTTGATCAATTACTGCCAGCCATAGAGTTTGTCCCACATGTGGGGTCATTCCGGTAAAATTGACAGTAAGGGTAAATGGTCCGGTCGTTATTGGATTTACAGTAATCTTTCCTATCATTCCCATTGCAGCATGTGGATCGCACTGGTAATCGTAAATTCCTGCAGTGGTAAAAGTAAACTTATAGGTCCAGCCAGATCCTACATCGTTGCCGAATGATACCGGATTGTTTGGGAAAGTTGATGTTTTCCCGTTTACATTGTGAGATCCTTCAGTGTTCGTCCAGACTACTTCATCGCCGACATTAATAATCAGGTTACTGGGAGTAAATTTATTGTTGCTAACCGTGACACTCTGAGAAGTCTGTGCGCTCAGACTCAGCGATAAATAAGCCATAATACAGGTTAATGTAAAAAACCTGATTGAATGAGTTGTAAACTTTGTTTTCATAGGCTTTAAGTGTTAAATTAAACAGATATTAATGATGTGATATCTAGTAACATTCGGCAAATCAGTTTGTTTATAAATAAAGATATTTTTATCTTTATTTAATTGAATTTATTCAGCCTGTTTCCTAAACGTCAATGTTTACGGTTTCTTCAGTGATTAGTTTTCAACCCGATGAGTTCTATCCTGACTCAATTTTCCCTTCAGTTTTCCGCCCCTTTTTAGAACTGGTCTAAATATGCCGGATTTTCTTAAAACAAGATATTTACAGTTGTTTTCCAGCCTGAATGAGCTATTTTTGGTCTCGATTTTTGAAACTTAAAATATTGACTATGCAAAAGCATTTGTTTCTGGGGGTAGAGGCCATTGGGCAGGGAGCCATTGATGGCGGAATGTCGGGCGTTTACTCATATCCAGGCACACCTTCCACCGAAATAACCGAATTCATTCAGGAAAATCCGATAGCTGAAGAACGAAATATTCACCGCAAATGGTCGGCCAACGAGAAAACAGCACTCGAAACCGCTTTAGGAATGTCGTACGCCGGGAAACGGGCGATGTCGTGTATGAAACACGTGGGGCTGAATGTTGCTGCCGATATTTTTGTAAATGCTGCCATGACCGGTGTTAACGGCGGACTTGTTGTTACCGTTGCCGACGACCCATCGATGCACTCCTCTCAGAATGAACAGGATTCACGTTTCTACGGAAAGTTTGCCATGATTCCGGTGCTTGAACCATCGTCGCAGCAGGAAGCTTACGATATGGCCCGCGATGGCTTTGCCTTGTCGGAGCTGACCAAAGTGCCAGTAATGCTCCGGATTACCACTCGTTTGGCTCATTCACGCGCCGGCGTTGCCCGAAAAGAGGTTTTGCCTGAAAACGAATTGGTCATGCCAACCGATCCGCGCCAGTTTATTTTGCTTCCGGCCATAGCCCGTCGTAAATACAAAGGATTACTCGAAAGTCAGTCTTTATTTCTGAAACTTTCGGAAGAATCGGAATACAACCGCTACGAAGAAGGAACCGATCATAGTCTGGGTATTGTGGCTTGTGGAATTGCCTACAATTACCTGATGGAACATTTTCCGGGCGGAACCTGTCCTTTCCCAGTAGTTAAAGTGTCGCAATATCCGCTTCCTGAAAATCACATCAATCGTTTGGATCGGGAATGCGACGAAATATTAGTTCTTGAAGAAGGAGCTCCAATGGTTGAAGAAATGCTGAAAGGCTTCTTCTCGAAGGGAACCCCGATCAAAGGGCGTTTGGATGGAACATTGCCACGCGATGGTGAATTAAATCCTGATTTGGTTGCCAAATCGCTCGGGAAAGAAATGTTTGAAGGATTCAATATTCCTGAAGTTGTTGCCAACCGTCCTCCAGCTTTGTGTGTGGGTTGCGGTCATCAGGATGCTTATTTTGCGATGAACGAAGCGCTGGCCGATTATTCAAAAGGACGCGTTTTTTCTGACATTGGCTGCTACACGTTGGGAGCTCTGCCTCCATACGAAACCATTTCTTCATGCGTTGATATGGGCGCTTCAATCACCATGGCCAAAGGAGCTGCCGATGCAGGTTTGATTCCAGCAGTTGCCATGATTGGCGATTCTACCTTTGCCCACTCCGGAATTACAGGTCTGCTCGACGCGGTGAATGAAAAATCGAGCATCACCATCGTTATTTCCGATAACGAGTCTATTTCGATGACCGGTGGCCAGGATTCATCGGCATTTGGCAAAATTGAATCCATTTGCATTGGGGTAGGAGTTGATCCTGCTCACATCCACACCATCGTACCCTTGAAAAAGAACCACGAAGAAATGGTGCGTTTGTTCCGTGAGGAATTTGCCTACAATGGAGTTTCAGTTATTATTCCGCGTCGCGAGTGCATTCAGCGTGCCAGCAGCCGGAAGAGAAATAAAAAATAATCATATAAGGTTAGGTGGTAGAGACGTACGATTGTGTGCCTCTATGATATCCAAAAATAAAACAACTATGAAATCAGACATTATATTAGCAGGCGTTGGCGGACAAGGTATTCTATCCATTGCCACTGCGTTGGGAGAAGCAGCCCTTTCGGACAATTTGCTTATCAAGCAAGCTGAAACTCACGGAATGAGCCAGCGGGGTGGGGCTGTGTATTCTCACATGCGTATTTCCGATCAACCCATTGCTTCCGATTTGATCCCTGGTGGCTCGGCTGACCTGATCCTTTCGGTTGAACCAATGGAGTCGCTGCGGTACCTTCCATATTTGTCGGAAACAGGCTATTTGGTGACCAATACCACGCCATTTATAAATATTCCGAACTATCCTGAAATTGAGGAAGTGATGGCAGAGATACGCAAATTTCCACGGTATATTGCTATTGATGCCGATGCCATTGCCAAAGAAGTTGGCAGTACCCGTGCATCAAATATGGTGATGTTGGGTGCAGCCTCGCCGTTTATCGACATCGAATTTTCGAAAATAGAGGATGGTATTCGTACCATTTTTGGGCGTAAAGGCGAAGATGTGGTGAATATGAACCTCGAAGCTTTGCGTCGCGGACGGAAATTTGCTGAAGAAAACCGGTAGGACGAAGGAAAACGAAAACGTGTTCAGTGATCAGTAACAGTTTTCAGGAACTCAGGATCTCCTCAGTCAAAAGAAAAAAATCTCAATTCTTTTCAGGAATGAAAAGGGTTGAGATTTTTTATTTGGTACTGAAAATGCGCTTTCAATCTCATATTTGTGGTTCTATTTTGAAACATTCTTATCCTTAATGGTGTAAAATCCACCGTATTTTGAACTGAACATTATTCTCTCCCGATAGTATTTCGATAATGCTTTTTTAACCTCTAAAAACGAATTCATGCCAGTTAAAAAGCTTAAAACCTATCTTGATGAGGCTAATATCAAGTATTTGACGATTAGTCATTCCAGTGCCTTTACATCTCAGGATATTGCTGCTTCGGCACATGTTTCCGGAAAAGAATTTGCTAAGACGGTGATGATTAAAATTGATGGAGTGATGGCTATGGCTGTATTGCCGGCATCTTACCACATCGATTTTGATACGTTGCGGAAGATTTTCGGGACAAAATTCGTGACTCTGGCAACCGAACCTGAGTTTAAAGATCGTTTTCCTGATTGCGAACTGGGGGCAATGCCTCCCTTCGGCAATCTTTATGGTATGGAGGTTTATGTGGCTGAAGCGCTGACCAATAACAAGGAAATCGCGTTCAACGCCGGATCTCATACCGAATTGATAAGGTTAAGCTACTTCGATTATGAAAGACTGGTTAAGCCACGGGTTTTAAAGTTCTCGTGGAAAACAGTTTCTCTTCCTGCTGATCCTATGGAAAGATGGGATGAGGATTACAGGCACAATTGATTTTTATAGAAACAAAAAAAACCGGCGATGAGCCGGTTTTTTTTGTTATGGGAGTATAACAATTAATCGTAAATGTGATCGCCACAAGGCTCATCGTTACCGCATTCGCAGTTACAATCTAATCCTTTTTCATATTGAAGAAGCGCCCTCATGCTCATACCCATTGAAGAGAATCCTCCATCGTGGAAAAGGTTTTGCATGGTTACTTTTTTCGTCAGGTCGGAAAACAGGGTGATGCAATAATCTGCACATTCGTCGCCTGTAGCGTTACCAAGTGGCGACATCCTTTCCGAAAAATCCATCAGCTTATCCATTCCTTTAACGCCGCTACCGGCAGTCGTCAGGGTTGGTGACTGAGAAATGGTGTTGATCCGAACGTTTCTTTCGCGACCGTAAATATATCCGAAACTGCGGGCAATCGACTCCAGTAATGCCTTGGCATCGGCCATGTCGTTGTATCCGTAGAAAGTACGCTGCGCTGCAACGTATGATAATGCAACTACCGAACCCCATTTATTGATGGCATCCAGTTTACGGGCAACCTGTAATACTTTGTGGAACGAAACTGCTGATACATCGAGCGTTTTTGTTAGGTATCCATAATCTAAGTCGCTGTAGTGGCGCCCTTTACGAACGTTTGGCGACATTCCGATTGAATGCAATACGAAGTCTATCTTACCTCCGAGAGCTTCCATCGATTGTTTGAAAAGATTTTCTAAATCTTCTACACTTGTTGCATCAGCTTCAATAGCAATGGTGTTGCATGCTTCCGCAAGCTGGGCAGTTTCTCCCATACGCATTGCCACGCCTGTGTTGGTTAAGGTAAACGTTGCACCTTCATCAAAAGCACGTTGAGCAACTTTCCAGGCAATTGAATCAGCGTTCAACGCTCCAAAAATAATTCCTCTTTTGCCTTTCAGTAAATTATAAGCCATAGTTTAAAATTTATGAAATGAATCCCGGAAACCCCGGAATGAATTCCCCGCCTGCATCGGGCAGGCATGTGACTATTAAAAATCAAATTATTAACACAAGAATAGATAACAACTATAAATGGAAATGGTTGTTTGTTGTTGCAAATTAAAACAAATTGCCAGTCTGATTTAAATAATCAGACTGGCAAATCTATAAAAATGATGATTTCTTAAATCCGTTCGACCGATTCGGTCAGCAGCCATCCTTTATTTCCATCGGCTAATCTGATCTCAACCCAATCGCCAAGTTTGTCAGTAATTCTAACTTTTAAACCTTCATGAACTACAAATAAGTTGGTTCCCGTTTCAGAAGGTGAGCTTTTTACCGTCACAGTTGGCTGCATCACAATGGCATAGGTGTGATTGACAAGCCTGCTTTTTTGTTTGGCTGCGAACGTATAGCTAAAAATAGTGAATACAATAAGAAAGCAGCCCGACCAGAATGTTATCCGTTTCACTTCACTGGTTTTTGCAAAGAAGTAAAAACCCAGCATGGTTAAAAATACAACGAAGCTGAAAATACTAATGACAGCCCAAGTGTCGGTGGTTTGGCTGTTTACAAGCGCATTCCACCATCTGACAATAAATATTCCGGGTAATTCCTGAATGGAATCGACCACTTTCTGATTGGCAACCTGAAGATTAAATTCAATGTCTTCATCGTCGGGGGCCAATAGTTTTGCACGTTCGTAATTCAGGATTGAAAGCGTATATTGTTTGGTTTTATAATAGGCGTTCCCAAGGTTGAAATAGACTTCAGGCGATTCAATACCTGCCATTAGAATCTGGTTATAACCATCAATGGCTTTCTGAAATTCCTCTTTCGTGTAATGTTCGTTTGCCTTCTGAATCAGATCGCCTTGTGCAAAAACTGCCGCAGTAAACAAAATCGCCAGTATCGTATTGATTGTTCGTTTCATACTCTAAAATTTCTGTCGTTTACTTAATTTGCTTTTCGAAGATCCCCATTACTTTGGCGGCTCCATCGTACACATCTTTCATGGTACCTGAAAAGGCTGCCGGCGCATATCGGGCAAATTCACAGTCGTCAATAATTTTCATCAGTTCGGTCACAACTTCCTGTTCCATTCCTTTTTCCAGAAGACTTGATGACGCTTTTTCCCTGTTCAGGTCGGCTACCGGAATCGATAACTTATCGCTTAAATAACCCCATAATGCTTTAATTACAGCTTCGTAAAATTTCTCAGCCTGATTATTTTTCAGGAATATTGAAGCTTCCTTTAAGCGTTTAAGCGCCACTTTGTTGGCCCGTTTGTTCTTGACCAAAGTAAGGTTTTTGCTTTCTTCAATCTTTTTGCGGTTGAGCACATAGAAAACAGCGAATCCAATTGAACTTAAAATAAAAATGCTGTAATATTCAAACGTTCCAAAGAACGAACTCCCTTTGGGTTTCAAAACCGACTTGTTCTGCTTGATAAACCGGATGTCTTTCCCGATCATTTTTACATCTTCCTTGGAGTATGAATTAACCACTCCCGAATTCTGATCGTCTTTTCCTTTTTCGATCCTGATGTTAAACGCTTCGGTCGACTTAGTCACAAACTGACGGGTAGCAGGATTGAAGAAGACAAACTGAACAGCTGGTATAGTGAAATTTCCAGCATACCTTGGAATAAAAAGGTATTCGAACGAAACAGAACCACTCATCCCATTGTCGCTGGCGATGGTTTTGTCGCTTGTTTTTGGTTCGTAAGCTTCAAAATCCTGGGGCAATTCAATTTCCGGAGGATTAATAAGGTTAAGGTTACCAGTACCCGAAACAATCAATTTCAAGGTCATTGCTTCGTTCGATTTGGCCGCGGTTTTATCCAACGATCCGGAGAAACTAAAATTACCAACAGCTCCGTTAAAATTGGCTGGTTGGTTGGGTAAATCTTTTACATTAATTGTTACCGGATCGCTAACTACTTTTGCTTTTACAACGCGGTAGTTGTCAAAGAAATCGTCGAAGAAACCTTGTTGCTGGCGAACTCTTTGGCGAACCAGGCAAGTGATTTCGAATGGATCGATGCGGATATTCCCGGTTTGCTGAGGGAATAAAATGGTTTTTTTGAGAATACCTACCTGGTATATTTTCCCATTGTAAACTTCGCGAGTGAAATTAACCTGGGTTGGAACATCAATGTCTTTGGTCCAGAATCCTTCGTACGATGGCAGTTTTACTTCGTCAAAACCATTCAGCGGAACATTCTGACTGATGTATAATTTTACGGTCGACAGAATTTGTTCTCCTTTTGAAACGTTGGTTTTATCGACTGCAACCCGAACGAACAGATTGTCTTTGCTCACACTTCCGGCAGGAGTTTCGTCTTGCTGCTGTTGATTATTCTGCTGGGCACCGCCTTGCTGGCTTCCCGATTGCTGAGGTTGCCCTTTTACAACCTGAATGTTAAGGCTATTCGATTCGTAAGTTTTTCCATTTACCTTAATTGATGCCGGGCGAATCGAAAATTTACCTTCTTTTTTTGCCCTGAGGATGAAAATGTAAGAAAAGCTTGATGTTTGGGTCGTTTTCCCATTGATAATTTGAATGCTTGAACTCTGTGATGTTGATGGACCCATCAGAACATCAAAGTTCGATAAATCGGGCAACTGAAGGTCGGTGCCTCTTTCGTTTAGTGTAAATCCTAATCTGAATTGTTCTCCCATGGCCACCACTTCCGGTCCTTCCATGACGAACTGTGTGCTGTCGGCCATCGCCACAAGGCCAACCAGCATAAAAATCATCAGTACTTTTAATTTTCTGATCATAGTTCTTTTGGGTATTCTTTTTTGCAAAATTACGGTTCCAAATTTCAAGTTCCAAATTCCGGACTTCCGTCTTCTTTACCAATCCTTCTCTACCTTTTTCGATTCGGCTTTTAAGGCCTGGATTTTTTTAACCTTGTCCTGAATCTTTTTTTCATTGTTTTCAAGAGCCTGCAACATTTGTTCTGCATTTTGCTTCGAAATTTTATTCTGTTGCTGTTGTTGCTGCTGCTTTTGATCCTTATTTTGCTGGTCTTTATTCTTTTGATCCTGATCCTTTTTCTGATCTTTTTTATCCTGATCTTTATCCTTGTCTTTGTCTTTATCCTTGTCCTGATCTTTTTTCTGCTGGTCCTGCTGCTTTTTCTTCATATTCATAGCATACAGCAAATTGTATTTGGTCTCCAGATCTTTCGGATTGTTGCGCAAAGCATCTTTGTAGGCAGAAATACTTTCGTCCAGTTTATTCTTCATCAGGTACGAATTTCCCAGATTGTGAAGAGCCCTGCTCTTTTCAATTTTATTGGTGGTTTTGTCTGCAATTTCCTGAAATTTTTCAGCCGATTGGTCGAACTTCTTTTGCTTATAAAGAGCATCAGCCAGGTTAAAATTCCATTTGGCGTCATCCGGTTTTTTTTCAAGCGCTTTGAGGTATTCAATCTCAGCCTTATTGAATTGAACCGTGTCGATACGGCTGGTATCTTTATTCGCCGCCTCGTAGTATTTATTTCCCTGTCTGACAAATTTGCGTTCGTTTTGAGCCTGGCTTGCAGTAATCCAAACGAACAATATCATAATCAGTAAACTAGCTTGTTTCATACCTTTCTATTTTCTTTCTCCAAACAGTTTGAAATTTTTCAAATACTTGTTTTTTCGCTCAAGTATCATAAAATCCAGCAAAATCAGAAATAAGCCTAAGCCAATAAAATACTGGAATTTATCGTCGTAATCGGCGTACGTCTGCGTTTCCAGTTCCGATTTTTCCATCTTATTCACTTCGCTTAAAAGGTTATTTAAACCAACCTGGGCATTGTTCGCTCTAATGTATGCGCCTTTTCCAGCTTCAGCAATTTTCTGAAGCATTTGCTCATCCAGTTTAGTCACAATATAGTTTCCGTTTTTATCCTTTCGAAAACTTCTTCCGCCATTATTGCTATCCGGAATTGGTCCTCCTTCAGGCGATCCCATTCCGAGGGTATAAACTACAATTCCTTTTTTTGCCGCTTCGGTTGCTGCGCCAACTGCGTCGTCCTCATGGTTTTCTCCGTCGGTGATAATGATCATAGCTTTGCTGCCCTCAAAAGTCGGACTAAAAGATTTTATTCCAAGTTCGATAGCGGCTCCAATAGCAGTTCCCTGTGTGGGCACCATTTCCGGACTAATCGAATTCAGAAATAATTTGGCCGATACGTAGTCGGCAGTAATAGGGAGCTGTGTGTATGCATCGCCAGCAAAAACGATTAGCCCGATTTTGTCGTTGCTCAGTTTATCAACCAGTTGTGAGATCGCTCTTTTGGCGCGCTCAAGCCGGTTGGGCTGAATGTCTTGTGACATCATACTGTTTGAAACATCAACAGCGATCATCAATTCGATGCCCTTGCGTTTTTCAGTTTTCAGTTTCGATCCGAATTGTGGACGTGCAATGCCTACAATAAGGCTGGTAAGTGCCAGTAACAATACAATAAACTTTAATATTGGCCTTCCTGCACTAACGTTAGGCATCAGCACCGACAGAATTTCTTTCTGCCCAAAGAGTGCCAGCGACTTTTTTCGTTTCATTCTGGAATACCAGAAAAAAACTATCAATGCCGGAATGACCAACAAAGCATATAAATATTCAGGATTTGCTATTCTAAACATACGAAAAAGTTCAAAGTTTCAAGTTCAAAGTTCCAAGTCGTCTTGGAAATAGGTATTCGTTATTTAAATATTCAATAATCAATCAAAAATCATCAATATCTATGGTATATTCCTGAAAATGGTTGTCTTCAGGAACAATCCCAACATCAAAAGCAAAGCTCCGGCAAGCGCGAATTTCAGGTATTGTTCTTCTTTTTTGCTGAATTCTTTGACGTCGATTTTTGATTTTTCAAGTTTATCGATTTCCTGATAGATCTCGGCTAGTTTATTATTATTGGTAGCCCTGAAATACTTTCCATCGGTTGTTTCTGCTATTTTTTGCAAGGTGGTTTCGTCAATTTTTACTTCCACATCGCGTACCTGCACTCCAAATGGAGTTTGCATCGGGTAGGGAGCTGTTCCGATAGTTCCTACACCAACGGTATAAACCCGTATTCCAAATGTTTTAGCTAGCTCCGCAGCAGTTACCGGGGCAATTTCTCCACGGTTATTTTCACCGTCAGTAAGCAGGATGACAACCCGGCTTATGGCGCTACTTTCTTTCAGTCGTGAAACCGCCGTAGCCAGTCCGTTTCCAATGGCAGTCCCATCTTCAATCATACCGCTTTCAATATTCCGGAACAGGTTGATCACTGTTGCATGGTCGGTCGTCAGCGGGCATTGGGTAAAGCTTTCGCCTGAAAAAACCACCAGGCCAATTTTATCGTTTGGGCGGCCTGAAATAAATTGGGTTGCCACATCTTTGGCGGCTTCGAGCCGGTTGGGCTGGAAATCCATGGCCAACATCGAACTCGAAATATCCAGTGCAATAACAATGTCGATTCCTTCGGTAGTTACATTTTGCCAGCTGTTTGACGATTGCGGGCGAGCCAATGCCAGTATCAGAAACGACATGCTCGACAACAAAAGCACAAAAACACTGTGGCGAAAGTAATATTTCCAGCTTTTGGGGATTTTTGCAAAACCCATATTTGATGAAAAATGTATGCTGGCACCCAGTTTCTTTTGTCGCCAGATATACCATGCAATCATGGGTATCAAAAGCAGAAACAGGTAGAAAAATTCCGGATTCTTATAACTCATTCCAATCATTTTTTCATTCGGTTATTTTGCAACTTTTATTTCTTCAGCAGGTTCTTCTTTCAGTTCAACCTCTGTTTTTTCGGGAGCTTTTAACTCTTCTTTCTTGGTTTGATTGACAAAGAAATAGGCATTCATCAATGTCAGATTGTTGTCGTCGGTCAGCGGTGTGTACTTGGCAAACTTTACCAAATCGGCCAAACTCAGAATGTGCTGCAGCTGATCGCGCGTTCTGTCATCAACCAGGGCTTTTTGCTGCTTGAAAACGCCAATTGTTTCGCTTGATGTTTGCTCCATAGCCGGAATATCAAACCGGTTTTGAATGTATATTCGAATGGTATCGGAAACTTCAGAATAGTACTGTTTTAATTTTTCCTGTTGCCACAATTTTTGCGTTTTGATCCGGTCGAGTTCGCGCAAGGCGATAATATGAGCTGGCTCGGCAGGTTTTTCAGGTTTGCTGAAAAGCGGAACATTCTTTTTCTTCCAACGGATGTAATAGAAAATGAAAAAGATAATGGCTGCAAGCAGGATAATCCCCAAAATGTAAGGTGTTACTTCTTTTAAAGTCACAGGAGCTCCATACACGGTCTTGATGTCAACCGGACCTTTGGTCGTGTCAATTTTCATTCCATGCACCTGAAACATCAGTTCGCGGGTAGCTGCCGAATCGAGCATTTGTCCATTTTTCATCCTGAAATAGAAAGGCGGAATCTGATGCCTTCCACTGTCGAACGAGGTAATGAAAAGGCTTTGTGTCAATCTTTCGCGTTCCTTGTCGTCCAGTTTAAAGGTGTCAACTTTTGAGCGATTGACGACTTCGATTTTTGAACTGAACGTGTCGGGTACCTGTGGAAACTGAATGTCGAGATCTTTTGGCTTTTCAATTTCGAAGAGCAGTTTAAGTTGATCTCCAATGAGAATATGCGTTGAGTCGATACTTGCCTTAACGGTAACTTGTTGTGCTTTAAGTGTGTGGATAACACCTGAAAGCAAAACAAAAAGTACGACGTATAACAATCTTCGCTTCATTTGAAATTTATTTTTATCCACGTTTTTTAAAGAGACTGATTAATGATTTCACATAGTCGTGGTTGGTGCTAATACTCACATAATCAACCCGACTTCGTTTAAAGCTGTTATCCAATTGAGCCGAAAGATCTATCCACCATTTCCGGTAAATCGACCGGGCCATACGGTCAGAACTATCGACCCAGGTGTATTCGCCTGTTTCAGCATCTTTCAGTTTAATCATGCCAATGTTTGGGAGTTCAGTTTCGCGTTCGTCGTAAATTCGCAAAGCCACCACGTCGTGCCGGTTATTTGCAATCGAAAGTGCATTTTCCAGGTTGTCTTCCTTCTGAATAAAGTCGGAAATCACAAAGGCGGTGCAGCGTTTTTTAATGGCATTGGTAAAATATCTGATCGCTCCTGAAATGTCAGTTCCATGCGATTGAGGCTCAAAATCGATTAATTCACTGATGATTCGCAGAATGTGGCTTCGTCCCTTTTTCGGGGGAATAAACTTTTCAATCCGATCGGAAAAGAAAATGACTCCGATTTTGTCGTTATTCTGAATGGCTGAAAAAGCCAGCACAGCAGCGATTTCGGTAACAATATGCTTTTTCAGCTTGTCCATAGATCCAAATTCGCGCGATCCGCTTACGTCAATCAGTAGCATCACGGTCAGTTCGCGTTCTTCTTCGTATATTTTGACGAACGGTTTGTTGTAACGGGCTGTCACATTCCAGTCGATGTTGCGAATGTCGTCACCAAACTGGTATTCACGAACCTCACTGAAAGCCATCCCACGTCCTTTGAATGCACTATGGTACTCGCCGGCAAAAATATTGCGGCTCAGTCCACGTGTTTTTATTTCAATTTTCCGGACTCGTTTTATAAGTTCGCTTGTTTCCATTTATATAAGTTCCAAGTTTCAGGTTCCAAGTTTCAAATCTCTTGTCGTTTCGGTCATTCGGTTGTCATTGATAGTCATTTATCGTAAAAATGCAATGAATGACGTGAAACAAATGACCAGCAATGACGCGAAGCAAATGACATTCACAGACTAAGGAACTTCAACTGCGTTCAGGATTTCAGCAATAATTTCTTCGGAAGTAATGTTGTTCGCTTCGGCTTCGTAACTCAACCCAATGCGGTGACGCATAACATCCATACAAACAGCACGAACATCTTCAGGGATAACATAGCCACGGCGTTTGATGAATGCAAATGCTTTGGCGGCCTGTGCCAGACTGATACTTGCGCGGGGCGAACCTCCGTAAGTAATCATGTCAACATATTTGTCGAGTTTGTAGGCTTTCGGATCGCGTGTAGCAAAAACGATGTCAACAATGTATTTCTGGATTTTTTCGTCCATGTAAACATCTTTTACCACTTCGCGAGCTTTGAGAATATCTTCGGTACGCGTTACTTTAGATGCAACAGGGAATATTTTTAGTAAGTTTTGCTGTACAATTAGCTTTTCTTCTTCTTTTGTCGGGTAATTAATTACCACTTTAAGCATAAAACGGTCAACCTGGGCTTCAGGAAGCGGGTAAGTTCCTTCCTGTTCAATCGGGTTTTGAGTGGCCATTACCAGGAATGGTTCCTGCAGCTTGTAGGTGTTTTCGCCAATGGTGATCTGGCGTTCCTGCATGGCTTCGAGCAGCGCCGACTGAACTTTGGCGGGTGCACGGTTAATTTCGTCGGCCAATACGAAGTTGGTAAAAATTGGACCTTTTTTTACGATGAATTCCTCTTTCTTCTGACTGTAAATCATAGTTCCCAACAAGTCGGCGGGCAACAAATCCGGAGTAAACTGGATACGTGCAAACTTCGCGTCGATACTTGTGGCGAGCGTGTTAATGGCGAGCGTTTTTGCCAGTCCGGGAACCCCTTCCAATAAAATATGGCCACCAGACAAAAGTCCAACTAAAAGACTCTCAACCAAATGTTTTTGACCTACAATTACCTTGTTCATCTCCATGCTGATGATGTCGACAAACGAACTTTCTCTCTGAATTCTTTCGTTTAATTCTCGGATATCAACTGTTTGATTCATATTTTTTTAGATAAAATTATTTGTTTGCTTGTATTTTTTTTGAGAACACGAAAATAAGCTATCCATGCCTGAAAAAGGATAAATTTTCGTTAAAATTTGTTAAGCTATTTTGCGCTTAAAAGGGCTGTAAAATTAATAAAATCGACGATCTTTAACAGAATGTGAATTCACTTTTTTATTTTTGCTGAAAATTAAACCCTTGACACAAAGATATTTCATAGAACTTGCCTACAAAGGCACCAATTTTCACGGTTGGCAAATTCAGCCCAATGCGGTTTCGGTGCAGGAAAGCCTCGAAAAAGCGCTGTCGACCATTACCCGCGAAACGATTGCAGTCACTGGCGCCGGACGAACCGATACCGGTGTTCATGCCAGTTATTTTGTTGCTCATTTCGACTCCGGGAAACTCAATCTCGACCATCCTGATTTTGCTCACAAACTGAACAGCTTTCTGGGCAAAGACATGGTAATCTTTCATGTTTCGAAAGTTATTCCGGAAGCGCATGCCCGGTTCGATGCCATTTCAAGAACGTATCAATACCACCTGAACCTGCGGAAAGATCCGTTTGCGCTGGAAACTTCCTGGCATTTTTTCATTCAGCCCGATCTTGAACGTATGAACGAAGCAAGTCGGATTTTATTTGAATACATCGATTTTACCAGTTTCAGTAAATTGCACACCGACGTAAAAACCAACAATTGCAAAATCTATTGTGCCGAATGGACACAGGAAGGAGCAAATGTTGTTTTTACCGTCAAGGCCGATCGGTTTCTCCGGAATATGGTTCGGGCCTTGGTTGGTACCATTCTGGAAGTTGGAATTGGCAAAATTGATCTGGACCAATTCCGTAAAATTATTGAGCAGAAAGACCGTGGAGCAGCTGGTTTGTCGGTTCCGGCACACGGCTTGTTTTTAACGGATATTGAGTATCCTGAAACGATTTTTAAGCGGACGGTTTAATTGATTGCGGGTCCCGAATCCTCAGAACTGAACGGAAAGGTGCACACCGAAAACCACTGCTGCCGGATTTGACGGGTAGTTGAAGTTAGCGGCTGGCATTTTTTAATTCTAATTATTATAAAGTTTTTCATTTCTCTTCTCCCAATAATCACTCAAATGGATACGAGTCTTAAAAATTAATTCTATTATTTCTTTTAGTGAATCCTCCGAAAATTGAATATATTCTTGTTCCATTCCGTTAGCTGAAATTTTTAAGTTTACATACGTATATCCATCATCATCAGTATTTTCCCAATCTGCATGAACAACTAAATTGCGAAGGCGTCCTGTTTCTTTTAAATTAGAGATTAAATTCTCATATTCATCAATCTTAATATCCCCATTGATATGCAAATCGTCACTAAACCTTTTAAACAAATCAACTTTTGTGGCATAGCTCATTTTATGTAATACAATTAGTCCAGTTGAGTCTGTCCTGTCAGTGAAAATCTCACATATTATCCCATCAAGGGTTTTTTCCAGACCATTAAAATACATTACAATCAGTCCAATTAGAGGAAGAGAGCTATCTAAATATTCTTCAGCTTTTTCTTCATCTTCAATCTCATGGTATAAGTGTTGTTCAAATATCTTCTTTTTCTGTTTCATCGTACTTTGTTATACTTGCCGGGTTGCTGAATTTAGCGGCTGGCATTTTTATTTTGAACTCAATCGTTGATTTAGTCTTTTCATTTTCATAGGTATAACATATATATAATCAACTACTGTCTTAAAAAACTCATCTAATAGCTCAACATCCCAAATATCTAAATCTCGTCCTGAGTCGTGTGAACCTAAATTCCCAACTTCTCTAATTACCTTTACTAATTCTTCATTTGTTCCTGGAAGTAAACCCATATTTTTTAGGTCTTTTAACTTGTCATTCAATGTATTCCCCTTAGCTCCATTGTCATTGCAGATCATTTCTAAACACTTTCTTATCTGATTTGCAAACGCATTTGGAACTTGTTTTCTCAAGAACCAAATTTCCTCATAAATCTTTATGATTTCATCCGGTACTGGCTGTGTCTTCGCTAATAAATGGTGGTCAGGAATTCTTAAATTTGGTCCTACAGGAAATAATCTTTTAAAATTGTCTACTTCGAACTCGATTTCGTTTTCAAATCCACCAATTATATTCAGTCCCGAACATGTTGAACATTCGTAACTTAAATAATGGAAGCTATTGTTGAATTTCTCTCTCTTACCATTAGTCCTATTCTCATCGTACAATATAGATGAGATGTGATGGTTAACTAATATTTGTCTTGTCTCATTTCCACAATCGTAACATCTTAGTATTTTTGTCTCTTGTACCTCCATTGTTCTATAGTTTATGTTTGCTGGTTTAGTCTGGCGATCTTAACCTCATCTAAATATGTCGATGCTATAAACAGTGCAAACTCTCTAAGTTGTTTTGTTGTCAATGTGAGATTTAGTCCAATCAACTGTGTCCTAGGATCAATATCCTGAATTATCACTCCAGTCCACTTATCTTTAGTTGTGATTGTTTCAATTCGTTGATGTGCAATTCCGTTTCTAATACGTCCCAGAAAGTTCTTTAGATCATAATTTCGCCCTCGACTGTCAAAGTAAAACTCATTCGAATTAATGATTTCTTTTAGCTCATCAATATCATTAATATTTGTATTAAGAAATCTAATTCTCCTTAGTTTATTGGACTCACTTGGCAAAACAATTAGGCTTAGAAGTGCATTCATTAATAGAGTCAAATTATAGACACCTTTGTAGCCAATAATAAGTTCCTTTGTCCTCCTAATTAACTCAATATCATAATGACCTTCTTGGATTCCCATATCTATAAGCTTTGTCCAAAAATGAGTCCACTTTCGATGTCGCTCTTTGCCATACTTATCAATTCTATAACACCATTCCCGGTGTTATATTTCGAAAAATCAAAATTTTCATCAGATGTAACTGAGTAACTGTAATTGTTTACACGTTTACCATCCTTTAAAACCATAACTTTTAATCCATTCTCAATTCGGTAGGTTTTTATTTCAAAACTCTGTCCGTTGAAATCAAATAATTCTGAATTTACTTCTGTCATAACTTATTTATCTAAATCGTTGCTACTGAAATATGCTTGCCGCTAACTAGTAAATACCCGCAAGTTTATCCTACTTTTCTTTACATTCCACCCGGCCAAATTTAAGTTAAATTCAAAATAAGAAGTTTATCCTGCGTAAACTTTATTTATGTTCTTGAACAAGACATAAATTGAATATGAAGAATTTAAAGTATTCACAGGCTTTCATTAACAGTTGACACAGTTTGTTGAACAGAACCAATTAATGAGGGTTGTTGTAAAATATATGGTAAGCCAAGTCAGGACATGTCCTGACCTTACATTTTCCTCACCACTCCATTGATTTTCTTCGCCACCCCGCGCCCCGCGCCACTTTCAGCGGTTTTACGGATTGAGATAGATAGGTTCTGTCCTTGGACAGGAAGATGATATCCTTGGACAGGAAGATAATGTCCTTGGACAGGACGATCATGTCCTTGGACAGGAAGACCATGTCCTTGGACAGGAAGATAATTTCCTTGGAAAGGAAGATAATGTCCATGGACAGGAAGATAATTTCCATGGACAGGAAGACCATGTCCTTGGACAGGAAGATGATGTCTTTGGACAGGAAGACCATGTCCATGGACAGGAAGATAATATCCTTGGATAGAAAGGCAATATCCCTGTCTGGGGGTTACGATTCAGAAATAATAAAAAACCGTCTTACCAAATTCGTACAATCAAACTATCTGGCCGCCACATTTTGTTGCCTTCTTTTACCCCAAAGGCAGCGTAGAATTCAGGAATATTGGATAGTGTGCCGATGACACGGTATTTGGCAGGCGAATGTTCGTCGCTGCGTAACTGGTTGGCAAGATAGCCAGATCGTTTTTTATAAATGTTGATTTTAAAAACTGTTTTTGATCCTTTTCGTCTTGACTTTGTTTGAATTATTGAATCAAGAAATTTATTGGTTATGGCTTACACCTTACAAATTGGCAGTCAGGCTCCCGACTTTCACCTGAAAGCGACGGACGGAAAGTATTACAACCTCAATAGTTTTTCGGATGCCCGAATTCTGGTCGTATTTTTTACCTGCAATCATTGCCCGTATGTGTTGGGAAGCGACGAAATAACACGAAAAACAGCTGAGCGATTTAAACCTCAGGGTGTAAGTTTTGTGGCAATTAATTCGAACAGCCCGAATACTTATACCGAAGACAGCTACGAAAATATGATTCTCCGGATGAACGAAAATCACTTTCCGTGGATTTACCTTCACGACGAAACTCAGGAGATTGCTTTGTCTTACGGAGCATTGAAAACGCCACATTTTTACGTGTTTAACGAAGCCCGGAAGTTGGTATATACAGGTCGTGCAGTTGATCAGCCGCGCGATACTTCAAAAATGACAGTCAACGACCTTGATCGGGCGCTTTCAGAAATACTTGCCGGACAACAGGTTTCAATACAGGTTACAAACCCGATTGGATGCACCATCAAATGGGAAGGGAAGGAAAGACATTGGATGCCTGAGGACGCATGCGATTTGGTGTAATGACTTTGCTTTGTTGCAATAAACTTTCTTTTACTTGTAATCGATGTCGGGCTTTTTTGTAGTTTTGGCAGTCACTTTTTTATTTCACTTTTTGCCTTGTATCCTATGGATATTATCATTGATGACCCGATTCGCGAGCAGGAATTTCGCCAGATACTGACCAAAATTCGTTTGGCTAAAAACGGCGAAACTGTTGACCAGATGAAACAACGTGGTCTGATTTATAAAATGAGTTGGGGCGTTTCCATTATTCAGTTGCGCGAGATTGCCTCGCAATTTAAGCCCAATCATTTGCTGGCGTTGAAACTTTGGAACAAACAATGGCGCGAAACCATGATTCTGGCTGCCATGCTTGATGTTCCGGAGGAAGTAACCGAAGAACAGATGGACTACTGGACAAAAAGTCTGGAAACTGCCGAAATTGCTGAAACTTTGAATACGTTTTTATGGGTAAAAACCAAATTCGCCTTTATCAAAGCATTGGAATGGTGTCGCGGAAAGAAACATTTGGTGCGCTTTACAGGGCTTCACCTAATGGGACGCCTTGCTCTGACTGAGAAATCGGCGATTGACGAGTTTTTTGAACCATTCTTCGACATACTGTCACCTTTGGCAAAAGATCCAAACTTGAAGCAGATTTTTTATCGTTCGTTTATTTTGCTTGGAACAAAGGGAAAAACGATGAATGAAAAAGCAATTTTATTTGCGGAAAGCTTAAAAGAGACTGATTCAGAAGAAAGTAGAAGTTTGGCCGAGATGATCCTTACGGAACTCAAAAGTGAATATGTACAGGAATCATTTGTTAAGAATACATAACAGAAGTCGAATTTCAGGATGTATGATTACTTTTGGTATAGTTTTTATGCAGAGAAGTTGGAAATTTAAATTTTAAACAATGGATATTACAAAATCATCGAATCCCGTATTTGGGAAGAACATATTTAATCAATCAGCAATCAGTACAGAGGACGGGGTGATGACCGTGAACGGAACGATTAACAAGACTGGCTTAATGTTGCTGATTGTTATTTTTGCAGCCACATTTACCTGGCGCAAATTTTTTGGTGCAATCGACCCAGCCACACCGGGAGTCATGCCATCAGGAATCATGGTATGGACAATGGTTGGGGCAATTGGTGGTCTAATCACCGCGCTGATTACCACATTTAGTCCACGCCGCGCTGCAATGACAGCACCTATTTATGCAGTTTTCGAAGGCTTGTTCCTTGGCGCTGTTTCTGCCATGTTCGAAGCCATGTATCCAGGGCTGGTGATGCGCGCTGTATCGCTCACATTTGGCGTATTCTTCATCATGTTATTGTTATACCGTTCAGGAACTATTCGTGCTACTGAAAAATTCAGGACAGTAATTTTTGCGGCCACCGGAGGTATTGCATTGGTTTACCTCGGTAGTTTTATTGCCGGATTATTTGGAGTCAATGTCAGCTTTTTACATGGAAACAGCCTGTTATCTATTGGTATTAGCCTGTTTGTTGTCGTGGTAGCTGCTCTTAATCTGATTCTCGATTTCGATATGATTACTCAAGGAACCAATGCCCGTGCCCCGAAATATATGGAATGGTATGGCGCTTTTGGCCTGATGGTCACTTTAATCTGGTTATACCTCGAAATGCTTCGCCTTCTGTCTAAACTGGCCAGCCGCGATTAATTTTCAAAATCATTTGAGATAGAATATTTAACAGGGACTTCGGTCCCTGTTTTTGTTTGATAGATTAAAAGTATTACTTTCGGAACGTTGTTTTATCCTGAAAATGCGGGATGTTCAAGCATTAAAATCATCTGATTAATAATCGAATAAGATATGATACTCATCGAAGTTGCCGATTCAAAAACAAAGAAACAATTTCATAAACTGCCACATTTGATCTATAAAAATGATCCGAATTGGGCATGTCCGTTGCAAGGAATGGTTGAAGATATTTTTACTCCCGCTAAAAATCCATCTTTTAAAACTGGAGAGGCCATTCGTTGGATTGTTACAGATGACAATGGGGAGGTAATTGGTCGTATTGGTGCCTTCATTAACCGAAAAAAGGCTTTCACTTTCGAACAGCCAACTGGTGGATGCGGCTTTTTTGAGTGTGTAAATGACTTTGATGCTGCTAAATTGTTATTTGATGCCGCACGCGATTGGCTAAAAGAACGGGGAATGGAAGCCATGGACGGGCCGGTTAATTTTGGCGAAAATTACATGAATTGGGGTCTTTTGGTCGATGGGTTTACGCATCAGGGTTTTGGTATGCCTTATAATCCTGCTTATTACGTCGATCTGTTTAAGAAATATGGGTTTGAAGTTTATTTTCAGCAATTCAGTTACCATCTCGATTATTCAAAACCTTTTCCGGAGCGTTTCTGGAAAATAGCTGGCTGGGTAGCTCAGAAACCTGGTTATACTTTCGAACACTTCTCGTTTGACAAAACCGAAAAATTTATCGATGATTTCTGCTATATCTATGATGAAGCCTGGCGTTTTCATGAACATTTTCAACCATTGGATAAGGACGAGCTTCGCGATTTTATCCAGACTTCAAAAGCGATCCTCGATCCTGAAATGATCTGGTACGCCTATCACGACGGAGTTCCAATTGCCCTGTTTGTCATGATTCCTGACATCAATCAGATCCTGAAAAAACTGAATGGCAAAATGAATTTTATCAATATCCTGAAATTTCTGTATTATAAACGTAAGAAGATAATGACCCGAACCCGTATCTTAATTATGGGTGTGGTGCCAAAATATCAAAAATCGGGTATTGAGTCTGCCATCTTCTGGCATCAGGATAAATTAATGAAGCATAAGCCTGAATACACAGAAGTTGAGTTGTCGTGGGCAGGCGATTTTAATCCCAAAATTATGGCACTTTACAAGTCTGTTGGGGGAGTTCAGGCGAAAACACATTATACGATGAGGTATCTTTTTGACCGGACAAAACCATTTAAACGGGCTCCGATTATTGGATTGGAAGATTAAATTTTAAAAATAAGGAATTTATAAAAAGAAATATTTGGAAATTACATTCCTATATGTAACTTTGCAAGCCGTTAAAAAACAAAAGTAAAGAGATTAAAAAATGAAAAAAGGGATACATCCAGAAAATTATCGTACTGTTGCATTCAAAGATATGTCAAACGGTCATGTTTATATAACCAAATCGACTGTTAACACAAAAGAAACAGAATTGGTTGACGGAGTTGAGTACCCGGTGATCAAACTTGAGATTTCAAGTTCTTCTCACCCATTCTACACTGGAAAAATGAAATTGGTTGATACCGCAGGTCGTGTTGATAAATTCAATACAAGATACCAGAAACACATGGACAACAGGAAAAAATAATCCTGTTTCGCAAGAGATATTTGAAAAGCTTCGCATTGTCGAAGCTTTTTTTGTTTTTATACTATTCGCAACGTCATGTCAAGATTTTAAATTTGCATTCGGCCAATGGCTTGTTTCGTCTGAAGTTTTCTGAACTGACAGAAAAATCAGGAAATACCAATATTTACAGTTCACCTCATAAATTTTACGGGATTTATGGTTTGGCATGGCTATTGCAAAATTCAGCACATCTATTTCTGATCGCTCTTTGTCGGTCAGGATGTCAGATGTAAATATTGAATATCTTAGAGACAGAAAATAATAAACTATGCAAAATATACTTATTTCCAGCTTGATGGATGATGAAAATGAGTTTATTCCAATCTTGAGCGATGGGGATGATTCTGATTTAATTAACCTTGATGTTCCTGACATTTTGCCAATATTGCCATTGCGCAATACGGTTATGTTTCCGGGAGTGGTTATGCCTATCACGGTAGGAAGGCAAAAATCACTTCAGTTGGTTCAGGAAGTGTACAGGGGGAATCGTTTGCTTGGAACCATCGCTCAGCGGGATGGGAGTGTTGATGATCCGAGCCAGAATGATTTATACCAAACCGGGACGATTGCCCAAATTCTCAAAATTCTGGAAATGCCCGATGGAACAACTTCTGTCATTATTCAGGGCAAAAAACGATTTGAGGTTGTCGATTATACCCAGGAGTTCCCGTATTTCAAAGCACGTGTAACTCCAATCGATGATATTCAACCAAAGGATGATTCGGTAGAGTTTTCAGCAATTATTGGCTCGTTAAAAGACCTGTCGATAAAGATTGCACAGTTTTCTATGCACATTTCTCCGGAAGCCTCTTTTGCGGTAAAGAATATCGAAAATTCTACATTCCTGATCAATTTCGTTTGTTCAAATACCGATTTGAAAGTGGAAGAGAAGCAAATTCTTCTAGGTATTAGTGATATTAAGGAACGAGGCATTCAGGCTATTAGTTATTTGGTTCGTGAGGTTCAGATGTCGGAATTGAAGCGTGATATTCAAACTAAAGTAAAAGCAGAACTCGATCAGCAGCAACGTGAATATTTGCTGAACCAGCAAATGAAGACCATTCAGGATGAATTGGGTGGTAATCCGGCTGAACAGGAAATTCAGGAGTTTAAAGAGCGGGCAAAAGATAAAAAATGGTCGGCCGATGCAGCCAAACACTTTGAGAAGGAAGTGCATAAGCTTTCGCGTTTAAATCCGGCTGCAGGTGAATATTCGGTGCAATTTGCTTATTGCCAGACTTTGCTTGATCTTCCGTGGAATGAATTTACCGAAGATATTTTTGACCTGAAACGTGCCGCCAAAGTGCTCGACGAAGATCATTACGGTTTGGAAAAGGTGAAGGAGCGCATCATGGAACACTTGGCGGTACTGAAACTTAAAAACGATATGAAATCGCCAATCCTTTGTTTGTATGGCCCTCCGGGAGTTGGAAAAACTTCGCTTGGAAGATCGATAGCTAAAGCTTTGGGACGGAATTATATCCGGATGAGTTTAGGCGGTTTGCATGATGAAGCTGAAATTCGTGGTCACCGTAAAACATACATTGGCGCTATGCCCGGACGTATTTTGCAGAATATCAAAAAAGCGAAATCGTCGAATCCGGTATTTATCCTCGATGAACTCGATAAGGTTTCAAAAGACTTTCATGGCGATCCGGCTTCGGCATTGCTCGAAGTATTGGATCCGGAACAGAACTTTGAATTTCACGACAATTATGTGGAGGTGGAATATGATTTGTCAAAAGTCATGTTTATAGCAACAGCAAATACTTTAAACACAATTGCACCGGCTTTGCGCGACAGGCTTGAACTGATTGAGGTAAGCGGATATTTGGTGGAAGAAAAAATTGAAATTGCCAAGCGGCATCTGATCCCGAAACAGCTCGAAAATCATGGGGTAGGAGTGAAGGATATCAGCTTTTCGAAAGAAATCATACAGCATATCATCGAAAATTATACACGGGAGTCAGGTGTTCGTGAACTGGATAAAAAAATTGCGCGCGTTGCCCGTCGAATCGCCAAAAAGATAGCTTTCGAGGAAGCATACAATATCAACCTGACCAAGGAAGATATTCGGGAATATTTGGGCGTTGTTCAGTACACGAAAGAAATATATCAGGGTAACAGTTTTGCCGGAGTCGTCACTGGTTTAGCCTGGACAGCTGTTGGCGGTGAAATTCTCTATGTTGAAACCAGCTTGAGTAAAGGAAAAGGTTCGCTTACTTTAACTGGTAATTTGGGTGATGTGATGAAGGAGTCGGCCATGCTGGCACTTGAGTATCTTCGTTCTCATGCTGAGCAAATGGGAATTAAACCAGAAGTGTTTGATCACTATAATGTTCACGTTCATGTTCCTGAAGGAGCAATACCAAAGGACGGTCCATCTGCAGGGATAACGATGGTTACTTCAATTGCTTCAGCTTTTACCCAACGCAAAGTTCGAAAAAATCTGGCAATGACTGGCGAAATCACACTTCGTGGCAAAGTTCTGCCCGTTGGCGGAATTAAGGAAAAGATTCTGGCTGCAAAAAGGGCCGGAATTAAGGAGATTATCTTGTCAGAAGCCAACCGTAAGGATTTGGAGGAAATTAAGGAAGTTTACATTAAAGGACTTAAATTTCATCATGTGGATACCATTCAGGAAGTAATCGGGATTGCATTGCTGGATTCAAAGGTCGATAATCCATTAAAAATAGAATAAACAATTCTCAGGAATCAGGTATTTAAAATCAGCGGAAGGAATTAAACTTTTCGCTGATTTTATTTTTAATCTAAGCTAAATGGGAATTTTATGATTTTTTCGAAGAGAATCATGTTACTTTTGGTGATAGGTTCTTCAATGGTGGTTTGATTATAAGAAATAATGCATTTAAGAGTTTTTTTATCAACACGTTGCAGGTAATTCGTATTGATGCTGGTTGAGCGGGTTATCTGAAAAAATGCCGGAGAGTTCAATTTGTTCACTACTTTGTACAGATTTCGCGTAATGGTTTCAGTGGTTCCATCATCCAATAAAATGTCGCAATTGTTTGCTCTTGACCTTAACAGAACAATACTTTTAATGTCGACAAATAGCATTCCCTTAGTTGTTGGGAATTTAATTTTGGCGGAATTGGTCTGCGAATTGAGGAATACATCCAACTTTTTTTCATGCTTTTTCTTCTCAATTTTTGATTTGTATTTCTCCATTACACGTTCCAGGTCCGGTGTAAAGAAAGGCTTGGTCAGAAAATCGAGTGGCTCAATGTTGAGAGCATCGTAAGCGTAATGTTGATGTGCCGTAGTGAAAACAATTTCGGAATAAAAATTATCTGCCTGAATTTTATCTGCAACAGTCAATCCATTCATATCGGGCATATCAATGTCAAGAAATACCAATTCAGGTAGTTTTTCCTTTACCAGTTCCAATCCTTGCTTTGCGTGATTTTCCTTTCCTATAATTTTCACCAAAGGAAATTGACGGAGATACATTTCCAGCAGGTTGATTGCATCCGGTTCATCATCAATGATAATAGCTGAAATTGTTGTTTGATCCATAAGAGAATTATTCGGTGTCTGATTTGCTTAATTTTCTGATGTGGATTTTGCCTCCTTTAATTTCGTATTCCTTCCCATCGGCTGAAAGTACAATAGTACTGGTGTTTCGGTATATTTTTCGGATAAAATGTTGGTTTATCAAATGTGCCCGGCTGACACGCATAAAATTAAACTGACTTAACATTTCTTCAAATTTTGAAATGAACTGACTGCTTAATTCAACCCGATCCCTGGTTAAATAAAGTTCGGTGTAGAAACCAGCTGCTTTGCAAAAAATTAATTCATCCGGATTTAACATGAGATATCCCTTGGTCGTTTGAAGCCTAAGCCTTGTTTCTTCCGCAGTTTTTTCAATTATTTGGTTAATCCGTGTATGGGAATGATTTTTTTTTATCTCATAAACTGTATTTATAATCTTCTTAAGTTCCTCTTTTTTTATGGGCTTAAGCAAATATTTAAATATTCCGTTTTGTATCGCAAAAGCAGCGTAATCTTTGGTATTCGAAATAAATACAAGAGTTGTTGCAGTCAGTTTTGTTTTAACTAATTCGATCAGCTCCTTTTCTGCCTGTCCTTTCGAAGGATAGTCGAAAAATATAATGTCAGGATTGCAGTTTATGATCTTCAATATCGCCTGATCGGTCGTATCTGTAGTTTCAATTTCCGAAACCAATGGATTTTCCTGAAGCAATTCGAGGGTATGATCCAGAGATTCCTGTTCACTGTCGATAATTAAACTGCGTATTTTATGGTTCTTCATTCCCTCGACCATTATTTGTTGAATGACAATAAAGATAATAATATCTAATTTCTGATCTGTAAGAAATCAAAAAAATTATGATTTACTTTTTCACAAGAAAGTAAGTGAATGATAGATCCTTTTTGATAACTGATTATTGTCGCGCAAAAAATAATTCCTGCTTATTGATATCTGCATCATTAATCATTTGCATCATCAAGGTAAATCATGATTCTATTTTTAGAGAAGCGTCATCGAATTTATTGAAGATAAAACAAATGTACATTGATAATGTCTAATAAATAATGGCGTATTGAGATAAAAATTGGCTTAGTTGTCAGTGAATTAGTCATGTTTTATCTGATTTGCTATTTGTTTTTTCATCATTTTAGGTTCCTGATTCTTATTTTTTTATATTTAGAGGGGAAACCATAACCGAATTTGATTGTTTAACATGGGAGTTTGAAAAATGGTTTCATTATATATTAAATACTAATCCTATTTGAATGAGAAAAGTTATACTTCTCCGGCATGTCCCATTACAATTGAAAGCATTTATTTCCCTGTTGTTTTTATTTATCTTTTTAATTTCCGGAAATCCGGTAAAAGCTCAGACTACTGATGAAGAAGATGAGTCAGCAATAGAAAGTCATTCGCATAACGATATACAGCGGGGAGAGCGATTTTTTAAAGGTCTTTTGCCAAAAGACCGCAAATTTGAATCTTGCGTATCATGCCATATCCTGTCGAAATCTGATACAATGAATTGGAATCCTTCGGCTATGGATATTGCATCAAAATTTGCAGGGAAAGACTTTGCCGATTTTCAGAGTGCGGTGATGCAGCCCAATGGAAAGAAAATGGAGGCTTCTCACAAGGATTTTAAAATTGAAGAAGAAGATTTGAAGAAAGTTAAGCTGTATTTAGATGAATTGGCTATAACCGGGCCACATTCAGTCGGGCCAACAATCAATCAAATTGTGATTTTTATCCTTCTGGGTCTCCTGATGACTTTGGCTTTGCTTGATTTAATTTTCTTTCATAAAATGAAATACCGCTTTGTTACAATTCTTATCTTATTGGTGTCAATGGTTGTTCAGGTAAAAATGATTGCCACAGCAGCTATTGATTTGGGAAGATCACAAAATTATGCTCCTGATCAACCGATCAAATTTTCGCACAAAGTACATGCCGGCGACAATCAAATTGATTGCAAATATTGCCATACAACGGTAGAATTCAATAAATCAGCAGGTATTCCGGCGATGGAATTGTGCATGAATTGCCATGTTTTGGTTCGCGAAGGAACCAATTCAGGTAAGTTTGAAATTGCGAAAGTTGTTGAAGCCAACGAAACTAAAAAGCCGGTTGCATGGGTTCGGCTTCATAATTTGCCTGATCATGTATTTTTCAGCCATGCTCAACATGTTGGAGTTGCCAAAGTTGATTGTAAACAATGTCATGGCGCAGTTGCCGAAATGGATATCATGAAACAAACCAGCGATTTGTCGATGGGTTGGTGTATCAATTGTCACCGCGATACCAAGGTGAACTTCAAGGATAATGCTTATTACGACAGTTATATGAAACTGCACGATCAGCTTAAAGGTGGTGGAATTGATACGATTCGTGCAGTGAATATCGGGGCAAATGATTGTATGCGTTGCCATTATTAAAAAGTTCCAAGTTTCAGGTTCCATGTTTCAAGTAAAAAAATAAAAAATATATCGTCGATGAAGACATACTGGAGAAGTATTGAAGAACTTGCCAATCCAAAAGAGTTACGCCGGGAAGAAGTGCGTGAGGAAGCCAAACAAAAAAGCATGGTGATGAGAGGCGACAATGCGCTGAATGCTGCATCGCGACGCGATTTTCTGAAAACATTTGGCTTTGGAATCGCCGCAGCTTCGATTGTTGCCAGTTGCAAAAGACCGATCGATAAAGCCATTCCGTATTTGGTAAAACCCGAAGAAATTAATCCCGGAACTGCCAATTATTATGCGTCTTCTTATTTTGAAGGAAATGAATATGGAAGCATCATTGTAAAAGTACGCGACGGAAGGCCAATCAAAATCGAAGGAAATGCTTTAAGTTCCATTTCTCAGGGAGGAACAAGCGCTAGGATGCAAGCTTCGGTGCTGAATCTTTATGATGATGCACGGTTTAAAGGACCATCTAAAAAGGGAGAAGAAATTACATGGGAGAAAGCTGATGAAGAAATAATTGCGCAATTGGCTATTTTAAAGTCGCAAGGTGGTAAAGTTGTATTGCTCAGCTCAACTATTATTTCACCATCAACCCGCGATGTCATTCGTAAGTTTGTTGAAAAACAAGTCAATACAGAATGGATTCAGTATGATCCGGTTTCGGCTTCAGGAATTCTCGAAGCGAACCAAAAGAGTTTTGGAGCAGCTTTTATTCCTGATTATCGTTTTAAACAAGCAAAAGTGGTGGTTAGCTTTGGAGCCGATTTCCTCGGAAGCTGGCTTTCTACAGTTGAATATACTAAAGGCTACACCGCTGCCCGTCAGCTGCAGGATGGCCGGAAGGAAATGCTTCGCCATTATCAGTTTGAGTCGGGATTGACTTTAAGCGGTTCTAATGCCGACGTTCGCTTCCCGATCAAACCTTCGGAAGAAGGTGCCATTGTTCTGGCACTCTATAATGCTGTTGCCAAAGCAAAAGGCGGAACAGTTGTTTCAGGAGCTCAGTCATCGGTTGATATTAGCGATTTGGCCAAAGACTTGCTGGAGAATGAAAAGCAAAGCATTGTGATTTCAGGCAGCAATGATGTGAATATCCAATTGCTTGTAAACGGAATTAATCAGCTGTTGGGTAATTATGGACAAACCATTGGTTTGGAAAATCCACTTTTAACCAAACAGGGAATTGATCAGGATGCCGACCGTTTGCTTTCTGATTTAAAAGCTGGTAATGTGAAGGCATTATTAGTTTGGAATGCCAATCCGGTTTACGATCACCCGAAAGGAAGCGAGTTTGCAGAAGCCATCAAAAAAACAGGTTTGAGTGTATCATTTTCGGAACGACCTGATGAAACAACTGCACTTTGCCAATACGTTCTGCCAGAAAGTAATCTTCTGGAAAGCTGGAACGATCTGGAGCCAAAAGTTGGTATTTACAGTCTTTCACAGCCAGTAATTGCTCCTATATTCAATAGCCGCCAAGCTCAGGCAACTTTGCTGAAATGGACTGGCGTTGACCCCAATTATCGTGACTATATCAAAAACTTCTGGAAAGAGAATCAATTTCCGAAGCAAAAAAATACAACTGATTTCCGCCAGTTCTGGAATACTTCGTTGCAAAACGGTGTTTTCGAAACGGCTCAGGAATCAAAACTGGTGTATTCTCAGGAAGGACTTTCTCAGGCGGCAAGCCAGATAAAAAGTACTGTTTCAGGAATTGAAGTTGTCCTTTACGAAAGTGTAGGTATTGGCAACGGAAAACTGGCCAACAACCCGTGGTTGCAGGAATTACCCGATCCGGTTGCTAAAATCAGCTGGGATAATTTTGCTGCTGTTCCGGTTGCTTACGCTACCGAAAATGGTCTGAAAAACGAAGATGTTATCCAGGTAAACGGCATTGAATTGCCTGTATTTGTTCAGCCCGGACAAGCAAAAGATACTATTTCAGTTGCGTTAGGCTACGGCCGTGAAATTTCCGGAAAAGTTGGCGATCAAACCGGAACGAACTTGTACCCGAGTATCGGCACCGAAAATGGAACGCGTCAATATTTCCTGACTTCAGCAAAAGTTGAGAAAGTTGCGGGAAAAGTTTTTGAGTTGGCTATTTCGCAAACCCATTATTCAATGGAAGGTCGCCCGATTGTTCGCGAAACAACTTTAGACGAATACATCAAAAATCCGGTTTCAGGAAACGAGATAAAAGCCGAACACGAAGAAAAGTCGGTTACACTTTACGAAGCTCCGGTTTATAACGGGCATCACTGGGGGATGGCTGTTGACCTGAATTCATGCACTGGTTGCGGAAACTGCGCCATTGCATGCCAGGCCGAAAACAATATTCAGGTCATCGGAAAAGAACAGGTTCGGAACCGTCGAATCATGCATTGGATACGCATTGACCGTTATTATTCTGAAAATCCTGAGAACCCGAAAGTTTCGTTTCAGCCGGTGATGTGTCAGCATTGCGGAAATGCGCCTTGCGAAAATGTTTGCCCAGTAGCAGCAACGCCTCACAGCGAGGAAGGTTTGAATCAGATGGCATACAACCGCTGTGTTGGAACTAAATATTGCGTGAATAACTGCCCTTATAAGGTGCGCCGGTTTAACTGGTTCCAGTATGTGAAGAACGATAAATTCGACTTCGCCTCGAATAGCGATTTGGGCCGAATGGTTCTGAATCCGGATGTAACCGTTCGTTCGCGCGGTGTGGTAGAAAAATGCTCGATGTGCGTTCAACGTATTCAGGAGAAAAAGCAGTTGGCCAAATTGGAAGGTCGGGCAATTGCTGAGGGCGAAATCAAAACAGCTTGTTCTCAGTCGTGCCCCGGAAACGCCATTGTTTTTGGTGATCTGGAAAATCCGGAAAGCCGCATTTCGAAGCTGTTTAAAGACCAGCGCAATTACCATTTGCTGGAAGAATTACACACTTTGCCGTCGGTTGGTTACCTGACCAAAGTGAGAAATAATAAAGCATGATCATCAATCAAAAGAAATAGGTTGAACTATGTATAAAACGGACATACGAGGAAAATTAATTGACGGAGAGAAATCGCTCAGTCAGATTTCGCAGGAGATTCTGGCACCCATTGATGCCAAAGTGCCCAAATGGTGGTATATCGCTATGGGAGTCAGTTTGGTTATGCTTGCGGTTGGCGTGAGAGCCATATACATAACACTCACACAAGGTATCGGAACATGGGGTGTTAACAGTACCGTGGCCTGGGGTTGGGAAATCATCAATTTTGTGTGGTGGATCGGTATCGGGCACGCAGGAACTGCTTTCTCCATCTTCCTATTAATTTTGCGTCAGAAATGGAGAACTGCCATTAACCGAGCTGCTGAAGCAATGACTGTGGTCGCTGTTTTTTGTGCGGCGTTATTCCCGTTGATGCACATGGGTCGTCCCTGGTTGTTCTTCTACATTTTCCCTTATCCAAATACACGTGGTCCTTTGTGGGTAAACTTTAACTCGCCGCTCTTCTGGGATTTCATGGCAATTTCGGCCTACTTACTTATTTCTGCCAGTTTCTGGTATTTCGGAATGGTTCCTGATTTTGCAACAATTCGCGATACCACCAAGTCGAAGGTTAAAAAAGCTGTTTACGGATTTTTTGCATTCGGTTGGGTCGGTTCATCACGTGAGTGGTTACGCTACGAAGGTTTAGCTTTTGTGTTGGGCGGAATTGCTGCTGTTTTGGTAGTTTCTGTTCACTCCATTGTATCGACCGACTTTGCAGTTTCGATTGAACCAGGCTGGCATACCACCTTATTTCCTCCATATTTCGTAGTTGGTGCTATCTTCTCCGGATTTGCCATGGTTTTAACTTTGGTTACCTTGATGAAGAAATTGTATAACATGGGCGATTTTATCACCGAAAACCATGTCGATGCCGTTTGTCGTATATTGGTTTTTATCTCCCTGATCATGGGAACCGCTTACATTACTGAAATATTTATTGCCTGGTATTCAGGCTCAGAATACGAAATGTACACCTTCTTTAAGAACCGTATTACCGGCGAATACGCCATGCAGTTCTGGGGAATGTTCATTTTTAATGCACTTTTACCGCAGTTATTCTGGTCGAGAAAAGTTCGCCGCAACCTTTGGGTGGTTTTTGTTATTTCACTCTTTATCAATTTAGGTATGTGGTTCGAACGATTCAATATTGTTGTCACCTCATTGTCTAAAAACTATTTGCCTGCGAGTTGGGCCGAATATCATCCTACCTTCATTGAAATTGGTTTTTTCATTGGTACGCTTGGAATGTTCTCAGCCGGAGTATTGTTGTTCTTCCGCTACATTCCGCAAATTGCCATCAGCGAAGTGAAGATGATTTCGAAATACAATAAACAGCAGACCAGTCACCTTAAACCCGGTCATCACCATGATTATGAATAAGAAATATCTAGTAGGTGTTTTCAATGATGAGCATACGCTGATCGATGCGTTTGAGAAAGCTCTTGAAAAGGGCGTCGTCATAGAAGAAGTTTATACGCCTTATCCAATCCATGAAATTTTACATGGGATGAAGAATAAAACCAACATTACAACTGCGGCTTTTTTCTTCGGATTATTTGGTGTAACGGCTATTATCGGAGGTATGTATTACGCAGCTGTGATCGACTGGCCTTTGCATTTCGGAGGAAAACCTTTCAATACGTTTCCATCGTTTATCGTGGTTTCCATTGTAGCAACTATTTTGACAATAACTCTTTTGACTTTGTTTACTTTTTCAGTTCGGTCAAAAATATTTCCGGGGAAAAAGGCTGACATTATTGATATACGTGCTACCGATGACAAGTTTATCATTTTGCTGGATCAGGATAAAATGGGAATCAAGAAGCCCGAAATCACCCAATTGTTCGAGTTGCATGGAGCCTCAGAGGTCTACGAAAAAGATGCCATCACAAACTGAAAATAATTATCGAATGAACTTGAAAAACACGATAAAAAGTCTTGCGGCAATTGCCCTAATTATAGTTTTCGGATCGTGCGATCGCGACCGGAATAATCCCGGTTGGCAATATTTTGATGATATGGCGCATTCAGCAGCCTATGAAACTTATACCGCCAATCCAAATTTTGCTGATGGAAAAACGATGCGTAATCCCGTTGAAGGCACAATTCCTCTGGGTTATGAGCCTTACCTGTATGAGAAAAATGATACTGATCGGGTGGAAGCAGGTTTGGCATTGGTGAATCCATACGAATCGAATGCCAAAAATCTGGAACGTGGGAAGCAGGTATTTACAGTTTATTGCATAAGCTGTCACGGTGAAAAGGGCGATGGAAAAGGTTTTTTATTTACAAGCGGGAAATACCCTTTCCCACCTAAGACGTTGTTATCAGATAAAATCAGGAATGCTCCGGCAGGCGAGATTTACCATGTGGTTACCGTTGGTTTTGGAGTGATGCCGCAACATGGATCACAAGTGCGCCCCGAGGACAGGTGGAAAGTGGCTATGTATGTCAAGGATGTGTTGCACAAGCAATGATTCGGGTTACGAGTTACAGGTTTCGGGTTGCGAACTTTTTAATAGATTATCCTTTGCCGTTGGCTTCAGCCGACGGGTATAATAAAAATAAAAACAGCCGTCTGTGTATTACGATGAGTATGTCGGGTGCCACTTTTCGGACGGAAAAGAAATAACCCTCAAAAAGAGGAAAAAATAAACGGCAGAATGAAAAATATGAACTTGGAAGACAGATTGATTGTTCCCCAGAAATTTAAAACCCTGTTGTATGGGCTGATTGGCATCGGATTGATTTCGATGGTTGCCGGTTTTGTACTCGACCCACACCGGGCTTGGGCGAATTACCTGCTGAACAATTATTATTTCGTTTCAATAGCGATTGGCGCAGCCTTCTTTGGCGCGATACAATACATTGCACAGGCGGGCTGGTCGTCAGCATTCAAAAGGATTCCGGAAGCGATTGCATCCTATATCCCTGTGGCGGCTGTTTTCTTTTTGCTGATGTATTTTGGCATGCACACTATCTTTCACTGGTCGCACGAAGGAATTACCGAAACAGATGCTTTACTTGCCCATAAAGCGCCTTACCTAAATATCCCGTTTTTCTTCCTGCGGGTTATTCTTTTCTTCGGATTGTGGATTATCATGGTTCGTCTTCTACGCAAAATATCATTGAAAGAAGATGCAGAAGGTGGAATGCAGCACTTTTATGACTCTGAAAAATATTCCAAGGTCTTCATTTTTATCATCGCTATTAGCTTTACTTTATTTGCGATTGATATGATCATGTCGCTTGATCCGCATTGGTTTAGCGGATTGTTTGCTGCCAAAAGCTTTATTGCTGCCTTCTTGCATGGCGCTACGGTAATTACATTGATCGTCATCATTCTGCATAAAGTTGGACATTACCGGATGTTGAACCGTAGTCATTTGCACGATTTTTCGAGGTATATTTTTATGCTTTCCATTATTTGGGGCTATTTCAATTTTGCTGAATTCATGATCATCTGGTATGGCAATCTTCCTGAGGAGACCATTTATTACGTGAGCCGTTCTCATGGTGCTTTTGGCGTTTTATTTTATGCCAATATTATCCTGAACTGGTTTATTCCATTCCTGTTTCTGATGCCAAGAATGACCTCCAGAAGTAAGGTATTTATCCTTCCAGTGATTGTTATTTTAATGATTGGCCAATATACCGAACTGTATTATTACATCTGGCCAGCCGTGGTCCATGAAGCTAAATTCGGAATACTCGAAATCGGCACCTACCTTGGTTTCCTCGGACTATTTACTTTGGTGGTTACAAACACTTTATCGAAAGCCAATCTGGTACCAAAGAACCATCCGTATCTGGAAGAAAGTGTTTTTCATCAATTTTGATAACTTCACTACGAAAATAAAAAATCCCGAAATCGGTTAAACGGTTTCGGGATTTTTTATGGAATGGAAGTTTCTAGTGAAGAATAGGATTGTACTCCTTATCAATCAATTGAATGCTTGACAGCGTTTGGACAAATGAAAAATCATTATAAACCCAAACCACTTTTTTATCGCGCGTAACTTCAATGGCATGGGGAGCTTTGCCAAACTGATTGTGCCCAAGCCAATTGGTCATTACAGTGTTGCCATTTGGAAGCCGCTGCAAACCGGTCATAAACTTGAGTTCAATTCCCGGAAGATCGTTTTTTAACACCTGCCAGACAATCTTTCCTGAAGGGTCAAATTCAACAACTTTAGGTTCGCCGTTGTGGTCGGAGCAGGCAACCAGCGTATTCCCGTCAGGTAATCTAATCACCGAATGGGGTCCACCTTTTACCGGAAATTCCATTACTACTTTTCCTCCAGCATTGTATTCACGAACTACGTCCAGTCCGTAATGGGCTACCAGGTAATTGCCATTGTCCAGTTTGCGGGCGTTTCGCATAAACGCATGACCACCATCAACTGAATCAGGCAACAGACTAATACATCTTACGATTTTACCATCAGGAGCCAATTCGAGCAGTTTACCCGAATTGCATTCGCCAATAAAAGTATTTCCATTTGCCAGTCGCTGGCATGCATAAATTTCGCTTTTCGAATCATACAGAAAAACAACCTGTTTGTCGCGCGTAACTTCTTTCACGCCATTGCCTGTATTGAAAAGAATATTCCCGTTTGGTAACATCCACACATCGTTGCAATTCGTTGCCGGATATTCCCAGATGGCTTTTCCTTCTTCAGAAATAATAAAAACCTTGCCCTGAGTGTAATCGGTGCAAACAAACGAATGTTTAACAGGTTGCGAAAGTGCGATCAGTTGGAGCAGACAAAAGAATAAAATGGAAGTCAGCTTCATATTTTATTTGGTTTTCAGAACATCCATTATACAATCAAGCCCAGTCCAATCTTTAATTTTTCCTACAAACTCTATTTTCATTCCTTCAGGCAAATTTTTGATTCGGGCGGTACCATGACTTGCCCCCGGAATCAGGAACGATTTGGAATTTACCCGATCTGAAACCAATACCCGTGCGGCCGACCAGGCATCAATGCCTCCATAAATATATAGGATGTTATTCCCTTTTTCAGCCAGCCATTTTTGCAAACCTGCATGAAAAGTTCCATCGTAAGTTGTCGCTTTGGCTTCCTTGGGTGGAAATGTAGCTGATGGATTTGAGGTGAAATGCTGAATGTATTTTTTTAATGGCGCAATATTATATCCGTAATATCCGGTTTCGGTGGCCGCCAGGTAATAATGCGGACCATACTTTTTGATGTCTGAATCAGAAAAATTGGAGATGCTGGACGTTTTCATCAATTCGCTGAGATAATCGTCGAGATTTTTGTTTGTCGGGATACTGTCAGACGCACGACCCCATTGCCAAAATGCAAACGGATATTCCAAAACAGCGTATTCAAAGGTTTTACCGAGATCACCCACATAACTAAATGTCATATTTCCGCCTTTGGCAAACCATTTCAGCTTTTCGACAGCTTCTTTTTCGTTCATCAGTAAAAATTTCTGGAAATCGAAAATCCGCTGACGACATACAGGTGTGCCAATGGTATCCATGAAAGTGTAAAGACGGGTATCTTCAAAAGCGTTGTCGATTGGAGCCACATAGGGGATAGCAACGTCCACATCTTCCGGATACAAGTATTTGTAGTACAGCGTTGTTTGTCCGCCTTTGCTGATGCCGGTGCTGAACCATTTACCTTTGTACAACTGTCTGAAAAGCTGGTTAACGTAGTGAAGGTCGGCAGCAGCTTGTTTGTTCGACAGGTATTCCCATTGCATCGAATCGGGAACAGACTTGCCAAAGAAGCGAAATTCGACTCCAATGTTGTTGGCATTCAATATTTGTTCAACTTCATTTCCACCGCGTCCCATTTGGTAACCATGCGTTTCAATCACGGTTGGATTATTGAATCCCCGATGCTTCAATTGTACCCATTGATTGAAATATCCTTTTTCAGGGTGCTGGTGATCGATGGGCTGTTTCACCATCAAATCGTATGTTAGGAAAAGGTCGCCGGGTTTGCTTACATTGATGAACGAAACATTGGGCAGATTGAATAATTCGCGCTCAAGTTGTTGTTTGTCTGGTTGCCCGAACGAATTCAAAAATGTCAGGCAGAAGATTAAAAATAGAAAGGATTTCATTGCAGATTAAGTCAAGATTAGTTATGCCTGCAAAATACGGATTGCTTTGGTATTTATCAATCTCTTGCCCGAATATAGTGCAATTGCACCAGACCTTTTTCAAACACTTTTGTACCGACCAGTTTTAGTTTCTGCTCCGGAAAACTCTGCCCGAAAAGCCGGATTCCATCGCCAAGAAGTACTGGAATAATGGAAATAATCAGCTCGTCAAATAAATAATCTTTCAGAAATGCGTGAACGGTTTCAGCACCGCCGTCACAATAAATGTGTTTCCCATCCTGATTTTTTAGCTTGAAAATCAGACCAGGAAGACTCCCGGAATAAAAAGTGAAATTACCTGTGGCGTGAGTCGGGTTGCGTGTTAGAACAAATACCTGTCGATCGCCATAAGGTACTTCGATGCCCATTGAAAGAATTTTGTCATAAGTTTTTCGTCCGAGGATGACGGTATCAACCGTTGCTGTAAAGTCCAAATAACCGTAATCTTCACCTTCCTGTTCCATCAGTGATAAAAAACTGATATCGCCATCAGGTTTGGCAATAAAACCATCGAGGCTCATGGCGATGTAAAGGATCACTTTGCGATTCATCTTCCTGTTATTATTTGTCATTAAGTAGTCATTCGTTGTGGGCTACTTGTTTGTTGTTTGATTTTTAACGACAAATGATGTGAACCTAATGTCCATAAACGACTTTGGGTTACTGAGACTGAACACTATTGTTTCCTGATTATCTCAATTGCTTCCGCCACCGTTTCAACCGGAAGCTGGCAACTGTTGTCCTGACAAATATAGATCAGTGTTTTGCCTGAAACATATCTGCTTTGAAGCAATGGTAAACCGTTTTCAGTTGTTCCGGCGCAGAAAATTACATTGGGTAAATAGTTTTTCTGAAGTCCGTTCAGCAAGCTGATGGCATTTTCTCCCACAATTGCCACTTCGAAATGATTGCCGCTCAAATCGAGCATCAGTTGCGACCAGTTACTGTAACCAGATGGATAATCAGACATATTGCCGCTGATAAGGTCAAGCATCTTTTGTGAAGTTTTCAGGTAATCGGGTCGATCAAGCAAATAGGAGAGGCGGAACAGATTTTTTGCCATGACCGAGTTCGATGACGGAATCACATTGTCGTGAATTTCGATGGTTCGGGTAATCAAATCCTGCTGTTGAGTAGAGGTGAAATAAAAAATGGATTTTTGCTCGTCAAAAAACTCCTGAAATGTAATTTCGGTCAGGTGTTGAGCCGTGTCGAGCCATTCTTTTTGTCCGGTAGTTTCAAAAATTGCTGTGAAAGATTCGGTTACCAGCGTATAATCTTCCAGAAAACCGGAGATTTTTGCCTGATTGTTTTTGTACGAATGGAGCAGTTTACCATCTGCATTCATCATTTTTTCTTTCAGGAAGCTAGCATTTACTAATGCCAATTCCAGATACTCCGCATTGCCAAAAGCCCTGTAGCAATTCACTAATCCTGAAATCGTCAGCGCATTCCACGAGGCGAGAATTTTATCATCTAAACCCGGTCGGACTCGTTTGGCACGTTCATTTAGTAAAAGCTGTTTCCACGAATGAACTTTTGCTTTTAAATCGTCAATTGCCAGTTGATGTTTCTGCGCAAAGGAATGATCGTCTTCGGTTCGCATCAAAATATATTGGTTATGTTCCCAAAAACCGAATGAATTCACATTGTAATAATCGCTGAATAGATCAAAATCTGAACCCAAAAGTTGCTGCAATTCAGGCTTTGTCCAGGTATAAAATTTCCCTTCTTCGCCTTCGCTGTCGGCATCGAGCGCCGAATAGAAACCAATTTCAGGAGAAAGTAACTCCCGTTTCAGAAATTCAATAGTTTCAGAAACCACTTGACGGTAAAGCGGATTTGGATCAGTCTGATAAGCTTCAGCATATAGCGAGAGAAGCTGAGTATTGTCGTAGAGCATTTTCTCGAAGTGCGGAACTTTCCAGTTTTCGTCGGTCGAATAGCGGGCAAAACCACCGCTAATCTGGTCGTAAAGTCCGCCAAAAGCCATTTTTTGAAGGGTAAGTTTCACCTGATCAAGAATAGTTTGATCCTGAAATTGTTGTCCCGCCTGCAATAAAAACTGCCAGTTGTTAGGAAGCATAAATTTGGGAGCGCCTTTGGTTCCGCCATTTTTCGTGTCGAAATAGCTTTGCCATTTTTTCAAAAGCGATGGCAAAAGCAAAGGATCAATTCCTGCATTTTCACCCGAAATCGGGACCAATGAGTTTTGGTCGATTCCCTGCTGTAGTTTTGCAGCGTACTCGAATGTTTCTTTCGGATTTTCAGCATAAAATATAGAAACTGCTTCCAATGCCTGTATCCACTTCTCTTTCTGAAAGTAGGTTCCGCCCCAGATTGGCCGTCCATCGGGTAAAGTAATACAGTTGAGGGGCCAGCCACCGCGGCCGGTTAAAAGTTGCACGGCAGTCATATAAATGTGGTCGATATCGGGGCGTTCCTCGCGGTCAACTTTGATGCAAACAAAATGATTGTTCATGATTTGTGCCACTTCTGCATCTTCAAACGACTCATGTTCCATCACATGGCACCAGTGGCAGGCCGAATAGCCAATGCTGATCAGTAAAAGTTTGTTTTCGGTTTTGGCCTGATTCAACGCTTTTTCACCCCACGGTTGCCAGTTCACCGGATTATGCGCATGTTGCAACAAATACGGCGATGTTTCGTGAATCAGAGCATTGGTATGATTAAATTGTTCCATGTTTCTCTTTTCAGATTTGATAAGGGAAACAAGCGGGTGGGAAGAAAGTTTTTAGAATAATTTGAGAAGCAATTGCTAAACGATCTTCAAATCTTCAGGATTTTGGCGGCAATCCCAAATGGAGTGGATAATGATATTGTTTGAGTCTACCTCATAGAAAATAATGAAATTATCATAGATCAATCCACGAACAGATTCAATTTCTGATTTAATACCAATTTCGGGTTGCCTTTGTATTTGTAATAATTGCTTTTTAATTGCCGCGTTCAGTTTCAACGAATAGACTTTACTTTGATTTCGTTCGGAATAGAATTCGAGAATTTGAAAAAGCTTTATTTGTGCTCTGTGAGACCAAATTATTTTTCGTTTGCCCATTTTTCAACCGCTTTGTCTAATTCAGATTGGTCAATGAAATGTCCCTTTTTAATCTCCTTTTTTGATTTATTAATTTCATCCTTTTGTTCTGAAGTCAATACGAGCATCTTCTCAGATGATTTGGATTCAAGAAGAGACTTGATCTCATTCAAAAATGAGGTGTCATTTATTTCTTTTATTCGACTAATGAGCAATTTCTTTAATTCAAATGTGGTCATAACAGAACTTATTTCAACTGTATAAAGGTACGAATTTGTAGACAAAAAAGTTGTCAACTCAAATTTTGATTCAGATCTCAATCTCGCCCCTCAAATAAGTAACCGCTTTCCCTGCAATTAAAACCCGATCTTCGGAAAGGGTACACCACAACTGGCCGCCACGTTCTGACAATTGAAGTGCCGTCATTTCGGTTTTATTCAACCGTTTCGCCCAGAAAGGAATCAGCGTGGTGTGTGCCGAGCCGGTTACCGGATCTTCGTTTACACCAACTGCCGGAGCAAAAAAACGGCTCACAAAATCAACTTCGTTTCCTTTTGCAGTAACCATGATTCCGCGGGCATTGGTTGACAGCAATAATGATATATCAGGCTGAATTTCTCGTATTGTTTCTTCTGAATCAAAAAGCAAAAGGTAATCTGTTCTTCCTTTGAAGGTTGCTAAAGGATGAGTGTCGAAAGCTTCTGCAAAAACCGGAACCGGTTCTACAGGTTGAGCAAAGTCGGCCGGAAAGTCAAGTTGCATTTTATCTTCAACTTTTTTGACTATCAGAATTCCGCTTTTGCTGTTGAATTCTATTGGCTCACCCTGAAATTCTAGTTCATTGAAAATCACATGAGCTGTCGCCAAGGTAGCATGGCCGCAAAGTCTGACTTCGGCTTTGGGCGTGAACCAGCGAATATGAAAATGATCGCCTTCAGGAATGAAAAAGGCGGTTTCGGATAAGTTATTTTCCAATGCGATTTGTTGCATCAGTTCGTCCGGAAGCCATTGTTTTAATGGAACTACTGCGGCAGGATTCCCTTTGAAAAGGCTGGAAGCAAAAGCATCAGCCTGAAATATCTGAAGTTTCATTTTTTAGAATTTTACAGTCAGTTTCAGATTCAATTTTCGTTTGGTCAGGTAATTGGGTACACCAAACATATCGCCCGAGTTGTTGGCCACCCACAGATACGAAATCGTGTTGTTGATTCCCAATAGGTTAAATACTTCCATGCTTAGCCACATGTCTTTGATCGAATTAAACGCTTTATTCCGGAATTTTTTATGATCCTGATTAATCAAAACTTTCGAAAAACCCAGGTCGATGCGTCGGTAGGGCGGAATGCGAAAAACATCCATGTATCGCTCTGAATTTGCTGGTCCGGTAGGTAGACGCGATCCGTAAAAAGCGGTCAGGTGCATCTTCCAGGTCGGATTTCCGGGAAAATAATCCTGAAAGAAAACGCTGAAATTAAAGCGCTGATCGGTTGGACGGGGAATGTATCCCGGATGCTGAATCTGACTGGACGCGCGAACTTGATCTTCTGTCACCCCGGGAATGATCTGTTCGCCTGCCTGATTGTAATATTTATAATAGAAATCACCAATAATGTCCTCTTCCGTTTTCATCACCGAAAGACTTGCCCACGATTCGATGCCACTCACAAATTCGCCGTTTACTTTCATGTCGAGGCCGGTTGCGTAGCCTTTTGCCTTTTGATTGGGCAAATAGCGGATGCGCACATTGTCAATCTGGTAAGGCGTGAGGTTCGACATGAATTTGTAGTACATCTCGGAAGTAAATTTAAACGGGCGGTCCCACGCCCTGAAAATATAGTCGGTACCAAAAACTATTTGTGTCGACCGCTGAGCTTTTGTATCCGGATAAATAATTCCATTCCGGTCTTTCAACTCCTTGTAGAATGCGGGCTGATCATAAATTCCTCCTGAAAGATGGAACACAAAATTCTGGTTCCATTCAGGATAATAACGCAATGTCGCTCTTGGACTAACCAAAAATTCGCCTGAATACGACCAGTATTGTGTCCGGATTCCGGCAGTGGCGTACAAAGCACCCTTGCTGATTGGTATCTGGTACGTATCCTGAATGAAAGCAGTCATTCGGGTCGAATTCATGTTGTATTTCATGTTGGTTGTGCTGAACAACTCGATTTTGTCGCCTTGGTAGGGGATTGCATACCCGGTTGAATCGCGCAAAACCCATTCATTCATGCGGTCGTCAATTTTCTCAATCTGAGACTTGACGCCCCAATTTAGGAGGTGATGTTCAGAATTATATGCTCCTTTGTGCTCCATACTGTAAACACTGACATCCAGGTAATTTCGTGCGTGGTTTAGAAATGTGGCAACACCAATGTTTAGAGAGCTGTCGGCGGTACCCGTTTGCGTGTTCTGTTCCATCTCGTTCAGGAAATAATGTCCGAGAATATCGTAAGTTTCAGCTTCTTTCGATTGAAAAGCAGAAACAATAAATTTCAGGTTTAGTCTTTCTCCGGGATGGTAATTTGCAACCAACGCACCTGTTGTAGTTGTAAATTTATCGGCTTCCTGACCCTCGAAATATACGGTAGCATTGTAAAGCTGGTTAATTGTTCCGAAACTTGTTTCCCGGGTTTGTGGCATGAAATTGTACTGGTTTTTAGCCACATTTCCCATGAACGAAACATCAAACGAGTGGTTGAATTTATAGGTCAGATAGGTTTGAAAATCAACGAAACTTGGATTGTATTCGCCTTTATCGTCGAGAGAACCCAATAAGTATCGATTGGTTTTATAGCGGACTCCGGAAATGTGCGAAAACTTGCCGTTTTTGCTCAAGTCTTCCACATGCAGCGATCCGCCCAAAAAGCTGGCAGTCGCCGATCCTGCAAATTCAGTTGGTTTACGGTATTTGATATCGAGGACCGACGACATTTTGTCGCCGTATTTGGCATCGAAACCACCTGCCGAAAATTCGATTGACGAAACCATATCCGAATTTATGGAGCTCATTCCTTCCTGTTGTCCTGACCGGGTAAGTAATGGCCGATAAACTTCAATATCGTTCACATACACCAGGTTTTCGTCAAAATTTCCACCACGTACCGAATATTGCGAACTCAGTTCATTGTTAGTTGATACTCCCGGCAACGTTTTGATTAAAGCTTCAACTCCTCCGGTTCCTGCATCAGTCATGCTGGTCATGTATTTGGCATCGATCCGGTTCATATTTGTTTTAGTCCGGCGATTCTGGGTGACCTGAACTTCTTCAATTTCCTGATCAATTTGCTTGAGCGAGACATTTGATTCTATTTTCTGCTCTTCAGAAGCTTTAATGCTTTTTTCAACAGATTGGTAACCAACCATCGAATACACAATGGTTATATTTTTTTTTGCCGGAATCCGAAGTAGGTATGAACCATTACGATTAGAAACGGTTCCGATGGATGTATTTTTCAGCGAAATATTGGCCAATTCAAGAGGTTTCCCTGTTCCGTCGGTAACTTTCCCCAATAAGGTTGCGTTATTGCTTTGTGCCTGTAAGCCGGTGTAGCTCAGAAACAGAAGGATAATTGTTATAAATAATTGAATCGACCTCATGCTGGCAAAAATAATATTTCCAAAATAATAAACTGTTCAGTATTCTATTAATTGTATCGTTCAATTTATTTTTGTTAAGTTTCAGAAATTAATCAGACTGACGGGGTGACTCGAAGGCACCCCGTCAGTACTAAAATGGGTAAATACTATGGCATCGCGCGACTACCTTATCCGCCAGATCGAAGAAATGGGACTTTTTCTGGCTATTTTGCTTCGCCGGATATTAAAAATGAAAGAAGAAAACCAGCAGGTAGCTCTTGAATCTGTTGTGAAAGAAGCCTTGCTTCAGGAATTAAAACTGGATATTGATCAGGTTGTTGTACTTGATAATGATGATTTTCTGGCTGTGGCAAAACAGTATTTTACGAGTGAAGATCAGTTGGAAAAGCTGGCCGACATACTGAAAGTTCTTGGTCAGGATGTTGGTTCTTCGCTTTCGCTGGCTAAAATAAATTATTTGTTGAAGTCCTTGTTCCTTTTCACTCATCTTCAGGAAACCAGTTCTGTATTTTCGTATGAACGACGAACTAAAATTATGGAACTTCAGGAATTGCTGTTGCATAAGGGTGTCATTGACTAACTTCTCCTCTTTTTTTGAAGCCGATTATTCTTAAGTTTGCCTGACAAAGAATCCAATGTAATAGTTATGGCTAAGCATCGTCCTCTAAATTCAGTTCTGATAAAACCCACCGGTCCCGATTGTAACCTGGATTGTAGCTATTGTTTTTATTTGGAGAAATCGGAGTTGTTTAAGCAATCGCCGGTACACCGAATGAGTCCTGAAATTCAGGAAGAGCTGATCCGACAGGTGATGCAGCAGTCAGGCGAAAGTGTATCACTGGCCTGGCAGGGCGGCGAACCCACCTTGATGGGGCTCGATTTTTACAAGCGAGCCATCGAACTGGAGAAAAAATACGGGCATAACCAAATGGTTGGAAACGGCTTGCAAACCAATGGCATGCTGCTTGACAAAAATTGGGCATCATTTCTGAAAGAATACGACTGGCTGGTTGGTGTTTCGCTCGATGGCCCCGAACATATTCACAATCGTTACCGTTTCGATAAAGGACAAAAAGGCACACACCAGCGTGTGGAGGAAAATGCTATCATGCTTCTGCAAGAAGGAGTTGCGGCTAATGCCATGTGCTGCCTGACTTCCTATTCTGTACAATTCCCCGATGAATTGTACGCCTATTACAAGAACCTGGGATACACATTTATGCAGTTTATCCCGATTGTTGAAACCGATAAAAACGATCCAACAAAAGCCGCGCCTTTTTCAGTGTCGGCCGTCGATTACGGAAATTTCCTGATCCGGATGTTCGATTTGTGGCTGGCCGATTTTGTCGATGGCGTTCCGACCACTTCGATCCGTCATTTTGAATCGGTATTTCATTCGTATGTTGGGATGGAAGCACCCGAATGCACTTCGATGAAAGAATGTGGACCTTATGTGGTGGTTGAGCACAACGGAAATGTTTATAGTTGCGACTTTTTTGTTGAACCCAAATGGAAATTGGGCAACGTGATGCACGACCGGATCATCAATATGCTGAATTCGAAAACCCAACAGACATTTGGTGCAGCCAAAGCTGTTTTGCCTCGCGAATGTCGTCAATGTAGCTGGTTACGTCATTGTTATGGAGGATGTACCAAAGATCGCATCAAAGATCCGGAAGATCACCGTAAGCCGCGGTTTTGCATCACTACAAAAATGTTTCAAAAACATGCCGATCCGACACTTAAAATAATGGCAGAACAATGGAAAGAACAGCAGGCCATTCAACACGAGAAACAACGATCAGGTGGTGTTTACAATGCATTCGATGATTTTATGGGGAAACATTAAGTAGTGGTCAGTTAAAGTGACCCAAAACATGGAATTTGAAATCTGAAATTTGGAACTTATAATGATAGAACAACTCGAAATAACTCTTCCTGCCTTCAAACGCGGGTACCATCTGATAACGGATTTGATTGAACGACAGTTGCCAAAACTTCCGGAGAAAGGATTGTTGAATATCCTGATTCAGCATACTTCAGCAGGAATCAGCCTGAATGAAAATGCTGATCCTTCTGTGCGTTACGATTTCGAGACTTTTATGAACAAGCTGGTTCCGGAGAATGACCCGGATTTTACACACGTTTTGGAAGGTTCTGACGATCAACCTGCTCACTTAAAATCATCGCTCATTGGCGCCAGTTTGACTATTCCAATTACCAAGCATCAGTTAAATATGGGTACCTGGCAAGGTATTTATTTGTGCGAATTCCGAAATTACGGAGGCCGACGCAAATTGGTGATCACAATATTATCATAGAAAAGAGTCAATAGTCATTAGGAAACTGTTTTTCTAATGACTATTGACTCTTTTCAAATGGCCTTTTCTCAGAGTTTCTCCTTTAGTGCCGCGCCTGTATACGATTCCTGAATTTTCACCAAATCTTCAGGTGTTCCCTGGAATAAAATTTTTCCACCGTCTTTTCCACCTTCCGGACCTAAATCGATAACCCAATCGGCACATTTAATTACGTCCAGATTGTGCTCAATAATAATGATGCTATGCCCACGGGCAATCAGCGCGTTGAACGAATCGAGTAATTTCCGGATGTCGTGAAAGTGAAGCCCTGTAGTTGGTTCGTCGAAAATAAACAGCGATGGGCTTCCTTTTTCTTTGGCCAGAAAAGATGCCAGTTTGATTCTTTGGCTTTCACCGCCCGATAAAGTACTGGATGATTGTCCGAGTTTGACGTATCCCAAACCAACGTCCTGTAACGGTTTCAGCAGTTTGGCAATCTTTTTTGATGAAGTTGATTTGTGGCTGTTGAAAAAATCGATGGCCTCGTCAACCGTTAAATCCAGAATATCGTAGATGTTTTTTTCTTCAAAGGTGACTTCCAAAATTTCGTCTTTAAACCGTTTTCCTTTGCAGCTTTCGCACTCTAGGTGAATGTCGGCCATAAACTGCATTTCCACTGTAATCTCGCCTTCTCCCTGACATTCTTCGCATCTGCCACCTTCAATGTTAAATGAAAAATGGGACGGTTTAAATCCATTGTATTTCGAACTTTGCAGTTCAGAATATAATTTCCGGATTTCGTCGTAAACTTTCAGGTAGGTCGCTGGATTAGACCTCGAGGATTTTCCGATTGGGTTCTGATCTACAAATTCGACAGAAGTAATCAGGTTGAAATCGCCCCGGATGATATCGTGTTGTCCGGTCTTTTCGCTGAATCCGCCAAACATTTTAGCCATTGCCGGATACAGGACCTTGGTAACTAATGACGATTTTCCTGACCCACTCACTCCGGTCACCACGCAAATGGTGTTGAGCGGAAATTTGACATCGACATTCTTCAGGTTGTTCTCGCGAGCTCCGGTAATTTCAATGAAATTGCTCCATTTGCGGCGGGTTTTGGGCACATCAATTTTTTCTTTGCCGGTGAGGTATTTGGCGGTCATGCTTTCTGAAGTTGACTCCAGTTGTTCGTGAGTTCCCTGGAAAACTACTTCGCCGCCCAGTCTTCCTGCCAATGGACCAATGTCGATAATTTCATCAGCTTCACGAATAATTTCTTCGTCGTGTTCAACAACGATAACTGTATTTCCTAGTTTTTGTAGTTTCCGCAATACCCTAATTAGTCGTTGGGTGTCTCTGGAATGCAGACCAATGCTGGGTTCATCCAGAATATACATCGAACCAACCAGACTACTTCCCAATGAAGTGGCCAGGTTAATGCGCTGCGATTCGCCGCCTGAAAGGGTAGCAGAAAGTCGGTTGAGGGTTAAATATCCCAGACCAACATCAGTTAAAAAATCAAGTCGGTTGTTTATTTCGGTCAAAATTCGTTCGGCTATTTTTGTTTCGTGTTCTGAAAGTTTCAGGTGCAGAAAGAATTTCTGAAGTTCGTCAATCGGTAGCAATACCAAATCCTGAACAGATTTCTCGCCGACTTTCACATACATGGCTTCCTTTTTAAGGCGAGTGCCCAAACAATCGGGGCAGTTGGTTTTTCCACGGTATCGCGAAAGCATGACCCGATACTGAATTTTATAGGTGTTTTCTTCAAGCATTTTGAAGAACTGGTTCAATCCCTGAAAATGCTTGTTGCCAGTCCATAAAAGATGTCTTTGTTCTTCGGTCAGTTCATAGTATGGTTTATGAATCGGGAAATTGAATTTTTCAGCAGCATAAACCAGTGCATCTTTCCATTCGCCCATTTTTTCTCCCTTCCAGCAGGCAACGGCATCCTGATATACCGATAGAGATTTATTCGGAATAACAAGGTCTTCGTCAATCCCGATTACTTTTCCGTATCCTTCGCAGGTTTTACAGGCGCCAATCGGATTATTAAAACTGAACATATGGACGGTAGGCTCTTCGAATTCGATGCCGTCAGCTTCAAAAAGATTGGAAAAATGCTCTTCCTTGACATCCGAATCCTCATAAATTTTAATGATACATTCACCATGGCCTTCAAAAAAAGCTGTTTGTACCGAGTCAGCTATTCTACTTACGTTGTCTTCATCGTTAAGTAGAACAGTAGCCCTATCGATAACAATGTTGCAAGTCGAGTCCTTACATTCTTCCTGATTATTTCCTTTCAGAATTTCATCAATTTTACGGACTTCTCCACCAAGCTCAAGGCGCGAAAATCCTTGCTGAAGCAATAATTCGGCTTCCTGAATTAAGGTACGGCCATTCTTAATTTTTAATGGTGATCCGATCATGAAACGGGTATTTTCAGGAAAGGATTGAATAAAGTTAATCACATCACTTACATGGTGCTGTTTAACTTCTTTCCCGGAAATAGGGGAGATTGTTTTCCCGATTCGGGCAAAAAGCAATTTCAGGTAATCATAAATTTCGGTTGAAGTCCCAACTGTTGAGCGTGGATTACGCGTATTCACTTTTTGCTCAATGGCAATTGCCGGTGGTATTCCTTTGATGTAATCAACTTCGGGTTTGTTAATTCGCCCGAGAAACTGGCGGGCGTATGACGATAAACTTTCAACATACCGACGCTGGCCTTCGGCATAAAGGGTGTCAAATGCAAGAGATGACTTTCCGGAGCCTGATAATCCACTGATTACAATGAATTTATTTCGATCTATTTTTAAATCAATATTTTTGAGATTGTGAACTCTGGCGCCTTTTATTTGGATATATGATGAAAAATTTGAAGGAGAACTCATTCGTTATGTTATTATAAATGCAAAAAAATTTGGTTTATTCGAAAAATTGATCGACTTTTACCAGCACAAAATTAGCAAATTGTTTAACTCTCATTCAAAAAAGCTTGCCTATCGACGGAACTATACTCTTTAATTATTGAAAACAGTCACATAATAATTCAGAGTCATGTTCAGAACAGAAGATCTGAGCGACAATTCGCTCGTAAAACAATTTGTCGATGGTGATCAGGCATCTATTGAACTATTAATTGCCCGCCATAAAAAGAGAGTTTTTACCTACATTGTTTTAATCGTAAAAAACCATCATCTTGCAGAGGACATCTTTCAGGATACCTTTATTAAGGTTATCCGATCGTTGAAATCTGGGAAATATACCGAAAACGGTAAATTTATTTCCTGGGTGCTTCGTATTTCCCATAACCTGATTATCGATCATTTCAGGAAAGAGAAATTGCTAAGTACTACTTCGAACGATGACACCAGCATCGACCTTTTCAATTCTCAGAAATATTCGGAAGAGAATATCGAAGACAAGTTGGTTTACGACCAAATTACCAGTGATGTACGCCTTTTGATTGAGGAATTGCCAGACGACCAGCGTCAGGTAATTATGATGAGGCATTATCAGGGATTAAGTTTCAAGGAGATTTCCGATTTGACGGACGTCAGTATTAACACGGCTTTGGGTCGGATGCGTTATGCCCTGATCAATCTCCGGAAATTGATTGAGAAAAAAAATCTGAGCCTGACGAAAATTTAAGAAGAGCATCGCAATAATAATACTCAGGCTGCGTTATTTCTGCATAACTAAAAACAATAACGTTAGCCTATGAGTAAATTCTCTACCTTGAATTATTTGATCAATTCATATTATGCCGGTAAAAAGGAAGTTGAAATCCTACATCTTAATAATTCGGATGAATTTGATGTCGATTTTAATCAGATCGGTTTCGAACCCTCACAGAGCAGTATTGATGCAATTTTAAACTTTGCATCACAACTTGGAGTATTGAAATCAGGGAATGTCGGTAATATTGAATTGAATTTGAATTGAACCAAAAAAAGTATTTAAGGGGGATAAAACAAATTGCATAAAACAACAGTTTGTATTTATCTGATTAACTACAACTTAAAAATTAGCGAGGCAAAACAAATTGCTACGAAAGTTTAATTTCGGTTTAAACTTACTTTAATTACAGGGCTCATTTTTGGGCCTTTTTTTTGTGTAAGTTTAATTTAGCTGTGAATAACGATGGAAATCCTAATAAAATAAGGCCATTTGCACCATTTAGGGCTTTACTTAAAACTCCTTTAAATGAGATAAAAATGCCATTTAAAGACCCAAAAGGCACTTCCAGGATAGTTAAAGTTTTACGCTTAAAATGTCCTTAAAATGGCTTTACCCGAACAGAAGAAAGGGTAACACCCGAACAAAAAGCACTAAAAAACATAGGGATAAGTACCCCATTAGTGCTAAAAAATATGCCTAAAGTGGTGTAAAATGCAGGGATACACCCCCCTATAATACCACAACATAATATTCTTAAGAGTGTGTAAATAGCTTATTTACAGCTAATTTAGTTAAATTTTTGTTGATTTTGCAATTAAAAACGTGTGTGCGCAGGTTTTAATGCGCTGCAAGCGGGGTTTGTTAACGCGAATATTCGATACGCAATGCCATAATTTAACAAGGACTTAGATCATTTTGACAATGATCCGGATAATAGATTAATTGTTTATAACCTTTAAGCAACAAGCGCATACTAATAAAGCAGATTTTTTATTTTTGTTGAAAACCAAAGTATGCGGGGTAATCAAAAGTTATTTAAGCCCTTTTTTGCTGAAGAAACGGGACCCATTAAGCTGGGCCGCGGTCGATCTGAAACCCTAATCAATAAAAGAGACAGAAAATTGATTTTGCGCTACTATTATCACACTTCAATATGCCGGTTAAAGTACGAAGAGACAATAAAGCAACTCATTAATGAATTTGATTTAGCTGAAAGAACCATCACAGACCGGCTCCAGTTGAATAACGATCAGATCAACGAAGTAATGAAGTTAAAACCCACCCCACAGAAACTAAAGATCGAAATTCCACACTTTAAATGGTAGGTTAATTTGTTTATAACTGTTAGACATTTTATTTTTCCGGCAATCGCTGTATCTTTGTGAGAATAGAACGAGTATAAAAACCAATTTTTCAGCATTTTAAAGCTTGATAATGGGAAAGATAACAGTAAAACACTATTTAAATACTAATCTTAAGCCTTACATCATTAATGGTGATCGGTATTTTAGCATTTATGCCCTCGTTACTGCCAACAGACAAAATACGAAGGTAAAATCAAAAGCTTTTAATGAGTACTATACTGAAAATGATTTTGCTGAAATAACAAATTCTGACAATAAAGAATGCATCAAAATTATTGAAAACGAAGCGATTATAATAACCAATGTAGCCAACATGTTAATCACTGAATTCAATGATTTTGATACAACTCTGTTTGCAGCTATTTATAATTATTATCAGAGTATTTTTATTCTTGAACTGGATTTAGATTCCTTTGAAAACCGATGGGCTGGCGAGTCGTTGACTGTAAATTTGTATGAACGAGACAAAAATAAAGCCGGGATTAATATCGATTTATTTTTCAATGAGCCATTTTCATTAAATGAAAATCAATCAAAGGGAATGAGTCTTTTTAGTTGGTATTCTTCTATTGTTCAAACCGAACTTGAACGTTTCTTAATTGAAAATAATTGCCTGTATGATGTTAAAAGAACAATTGAGATACTGAATAGAATTATTTTTTATAAGAGTTTTGAGAAGCTAAATTGGATTTTCAGAGGGGGACGAAAGTTTGAAGGTTTGGTAGAGAAATATTGTAACATTTTCGATTTTACAGATGAACATACTAGGCCGTATTACAAAGAACTAAGCATTTAATTTAAGAAATATAGCCACCAGTTTAAAATAAAGTCAGGCTAAACACCTGACTTTATTTGTTTTAACAATGTTTGAGTAATTTTATTCAAACATTTTATTGTGTTTGACTAATATTAGTCAAACATTTATTTATATTTGTGCAGTTATAAATAATAAAGCTGCACAAATGGACACAATTATTGATTTATCAGACGTTCGAAAAAGGTTAGCTCATGGGGCGGTAAAAGCTATTTCCGACCGTTCCGGATTAGGCTACTATACCGTTTTAAGAGTTTTGAACGGTGACGTTAGAAATCTGCACTTCCCCGACGTATTAAAAGCCACAGCCGAATACTTAACTGAAAATAAAACTAAGGAAACTGAGGCCATGAAAGCCATTTCAGAGGCTTTGAATACCGAACCCTCCGAACAGTTCTCCGCCCGGATGAATTACCAAGCTGAAAAATACGGTGAAGGATCAAGCCCAATACTTTAAAAACTACCGATATGACATTTAAATTAAAAATCCCGAAGTTCTTTCGATCAACTAAAAGTAAGGCCAAAACAATTGACTTTGCAGGTTCTTATGCGAATGTGCTTTATATCGAATCGCTGATCATGCTATTTGAAATGATTGATGACGGTACAACTGAGATGCTAAGGCAAAAAGTGAATGACTACCTGGTGCAATATGACAACAATTATGAGGAAGCGAAAAAACATCTTTTTGCTGATTTTGAAACCCAGATTCAGACTCCCATAGAAACACAACCCTAAACTTTAAAATATCAAAGCTATGTCTGATCCAATTATTTATGGAAGTATATACCCCATCCTGCTAAGCGACAAATTAACTGCCCAAAAACTTACACCTCTCGATATAAAAGCGAATAATCTTTTTTTTGAGAGTATTGAATTTATGATGAAAATGGTTGATAGTACGTTCTCATCACAAAACCTAAAAAAGAAGGTTGACTGTTGCCTAATTGAAAATAGATACGACTACGAGAAAGCAAAAAAGACTCTTCTGACCGATTTACCAAACGTTTTAAATTTTAAAGCTAAAGAAGCCAGTAAGATAGGCTTATCCGACTCTCCTGAAAATTTGCTTTACCTCGAAACTATTGAAAAGATGTTCATTATGTTGGTAGACTATAAGGGCATACCCAAAGAGGCGATAAAACAAAAAGTGAATGACTACCTGACGCTATGCGATAATAACTATGGAGAAGCAAAAAAACGTCTTTTTACAGATATTGAATCCCTTACAAAGAAATTTTGACCTTAATTTTAAAATAATCAAATCATGGAAAAACTAGTTATTACAAAAGACACGCTGGCCATTGAATCCGAAGTTGAAAGATGCCCACATGTATGCAAAATTTTAGGTACTGTATTAACCAAATTGCAAGAATGGGGTTATTCCCCAGACTTGGACAAGCTTGAACAAACGTTGCACAACTATTGCTCTATAATGCTAGAGTTTGATTTCGAAGAACACTCAGAACGAATTATCAGCAATTATTTAAAGCAACTGACGATTGATTCTAATCACACCGACCAAAAAATATTAGGGCTTAAACTTAAGAAAGAAAAGTTCTATGAACTGTTGGAGATTAATCATGAAGAGATTAAAACGGTTTTGACATTACTAACTGAATTAAGCCCAGAAGATTGGAGATACTTCAATTACACAGATTTTAATAAGGAAGAAAATAAGGTTGTTTTAAATCCAAACTATAAAACAATGATTGATGATTTGCACACTGTTTATGCAGTTGGCAAAAAGCAGATTGAAGTAACTAAATTACTTTGGAAAGTTTGCGACGGCCTTACTGAATTGGAAAAAGTTACAGGCCAACAAATACACAGACAGGAAGTTGTTCCAGGGATTCGTTGGATAAATGGACGCGGTCAACTTGACGTACATTTCATACGAAAATATTAATTCTCATGGTAGGCTTTTCGGCTCTTTCTCACAGCCTTTAGCCTTTGTCCGGGGGACTGACCTTCCCCGGACATTTTAAAATCAAATTATTCAAAAACTAAATAACAAAAAGATGAGCAACTCTGTTGAACCTGTAGATATTGATTTTGTACTGAAGCATACCAATTTTGCGGCAGAGGGTGCAAAGATGAAAGCTGAGATTGCCGGTGTTACTGATACTGTTGAGAAAGAAGCGGTAAAGATGACCAAGGCAATGAACGATTTTGCCACCCAGACTGCAACGCAATTAAAGGCATCTATTCAGATTCAGAAGCAGGCCATAAAAGACCTTCAGCAACAAATCAAGGAACTAAATAATACTGTTAGCAGCTCAACGGGTAAAGATAAGATTGCAGCTTCCTCGGCACTGGCAACCGCAAGGCGCGACCTTGTAGCAGAGCAGGGCGCATTGCTTGCCATGCAAAAGCAACTTACTTCCGGAAATGTAGCGGAAGAAAAATCGCAAACGTCGTTAATTGGTGGCCTTGGCCGTTGGGCTGTTGGACTGTTCTCGGTTGTTGCTGCGATGAAAGTTACAAAGGAAATTATTGAATCAACGGAAAAGACTTCCAGCTTTTTTGAAAAAACGATGAATGCGGCAACAACCGCAACAAATTATTTTTTCCGCGCCATTGCCTCTGGCGATTGGAGTAACTTTTGGGAAGGAATGGACCGGGCTGTATTGGGCGCTGTGAAATATACCGAAGAAATGGAGAAGGTTGAACGGCGAACCATTGAGCAGGAGGTTAAAAGCGCCGAGGCACAAAAACAAATAAGTGATTTGCGCTCAGGAACGTTCGATAAAGGCGTTGAAAATACCGACAAACTTATTCAGAACCTCAGTAAAATTATTGAGATTCAAAAAGTAGATTTTACGCGACAGGCTGTAATTGCTAAGGATAAATACGAGCTTACAAAAAATCAGATGGCACTTGATAACAAGATGTCGGCTGATAAGATTGAGGCATTGACCTTTGAATATACGAAAAATGAGCAGTTAATGGCATTGGCTGAACGGTATAACGAGGTGTCGAAGAAATTAGGTGCCGGCATTAAATCTGATTATTTACAACGTTCGCGCCCTGAAAAATATACCGAATTAAAAAATGAACTTTTACTCATCAATTCGGAACTGGAGACTGCCTATGGTATGACGGGCAAAGAGGCCGTTGATTTGGTTGCCAAGTTTGAAAAGCCTACCCTTAAAGCCCTTAAATCGCTGGCCGAACTGAAAAAATCGCAGGTTCAGCTTGAAGGCCAGTCGCAGATAGGAAGTCGCCGGGATGAAAACCAACTGGCGGCAGCAATCAACAGAAAACAAACTGCCGTGGATGAAGCTGCCCAAAAAGCACAGGACAAAGCTAATCAGCTATCGAAAAAGCAAATCGACTACGAAAGTGAGATTGGCCGGCAACGCATAAGCAACCAGATTGAAATTGAACAAACCCTTTTGAATTCCCAAAAAGACAGCGCCGAAAAACAACGCAAACAAGCCGAACTGGATTTTAGGAAAACCCTCGTTGACATTGCCAACCAAAAAGAGAGTCAGTTAAAAAAAGTGAATGAGGCCAACGGAGGTATTGACCTGAAAACCGGAAAAAAAACGGATAAGTACGTTTCTGTTCTTCCCGAAGCTGATCAGAAACAAGTTGATGAGAAAGTAATTGCTGCCGAAGAATTAAAAAACAGCAAAGTTGACGCTATCAACGAAAAGGCTGGCGAAAAGATTAAAGAAATATGGCAGGAAGTATCTGACTTCCGGCTCAAAGGAATTGAGAAAGAAAAGGCCGCGATTAACAAATATTACGACGAACAGGAGAAGTCTGCCACAGAGGCTAAGGATGCTGCTTTATTAGCTGCAATACCGACATTGCGTAACAGTGCAAACACAGAAATTGACAATAAATATGCCTTACAAAAAATTGATTTTGAGGAAAAAATAGAGAAACAAAAAAACCAGATTCAGGCTACGGGGTTCGATCGCGAAGCAAAGTTGATGAAGCTTAACTTCGATACTTGGGTAAAATACAACAACCAACGCATTGCGCTCCTTAAAAAGTCGAACGATCCGAAAGACAAACAAAATGCACAGTTATTGCAGGGCGAAATCGAAATTGAAACCCTTACACGCAAGTCAAAACTTCAGGATGATATTTTAAACAGTGCCCGCCAGTTTACCGGTGAGATGATTGAACAGCTTGGATTAAGCCAGGACGAAAGTAAGCAGCTGCAGGGTATGGCTGATATTGTCATGAACCTTGCTTCGGGCAACTTTGTAGGCGCTGCATTTGGCGCTGCTTCTACTCTAATAACTGCGCTTTCTTCCGGAACAAAAAAAGAAGACCCCACAACAAAGGCTCTTGAAAACGTTAATGAACTTTTAAAACAACAATCAACTATTCTGGCAAATTTGGCCGGAAGTAATTATTTTGAACTTGCCGCGAAGCAATTCGATGAATATGGCAAAGCCATTGATTTAAATAACCAAAAACTACAAACCTCTCATATTCTCACCAAAGAGGAATATGCCGCGGCTCAGAAATACTTCAATCAGCAAAAGAAAGATTTTCCAAATGGGCCACTTGCGCAGATTGGATGGCAGAAATATAGAAGCCAGTTGAGCGGAGAAACGGCCAATTGGACTCCAGATGATTTTGTTAAGGCTTATGCTGATGGTAGTTTAGTTTTAGATAAACAACAGATTGAATGGGTTCAGGGTATTGTTGAATCTCAAAAACAACGAGCCGAATTGCTTCAGGAAACTTTTAGGAATGCACTTGGTTTTGATGCTTCTGAGGTTTCAGATTCAATTTATCAGGGAATTGAAGACGGATTGAGATTGGGGGAAAATAGTCTTGGCGGTTTTGCCCAATCTTTTGGTGAGTTGATGAAAAAGGCGTTGATGCAAGCGATAATTGACTCAACAAATACCGATATCACTACCAACTTTTTGCCGAAAATTAAAGAATTCCTTCAGAATGATGAAGTCGGCCCTAACGGCGAAAAAATAAGTCCACGCGAGCAGGCAATTTTAGAGGGTATATATAGTACAATTGTAAAATCAGGAGAAGAAAACTCCGCGGCAGTTAAGTTGGTTACCGACCAATATGGCGTTGGGGCAAGTTCGAGTACTGCCATGACGGGTATATACAGAAATCTAACAGAAGATACCGGATCGGCATTAATCGGACAATTAACGGCTGTAAGGATAGATATTAAAGATGTTTTAAAACAGATTGCAATGGGTCAGGATGATGCAAGCAGAACGCTGCTTTATATGAGGCAAATAGCGGAAAATACATCATACAACAAAGAGCTTGTTGTCATTCGGGATGAAATGAAGGATATGAACAAAACTTTAAAGGATAGGCTATAAAAAAAGCGCTTCCCTGACCGGAACCGCTTTATCATGGTAAACTCTTAAACCCAACCTTTAGCCACTCACCTAAAAACAAATGAATGAAAATTATAAATCCAATACAAATATAGCAAAACAACTGAATTACTTACCTAAAAGATTAAAAATCATGGTTGAATTAGACAAAGAAAACCTAAAAATTACAGTGACCCTATCAGGAGACTCCAGCTCATTATTGAACATGCAACTTAGTATAGTAAGGCTGGTCCAATGTTATAATTTTAATGATTATCCGCCTCAGAATGGTGAGATTTTTTGGGCGATGAACTTGCTGGAAGAAATGTTACTTAACGATGACCAAACCGAAAGAGCGTTTTCCGTTGAAGAGAGACACGTCAAACTGCCGAAAAACTTAACAGACAAACAAAAAACAGGAATAAGGGAGGCCTTGAGCCTGATTGAGACAGAACCGGCAACGAACAGCACAAACCTTGTATTTCAGGCACTCAAAAAGGTAGGGTAATTTAAACGCCGTTTAAACAGCATTTTTTAGCAATGATTCCGGGATAACCGCCGATTCTCAGGGCGGCCCCGGAATCTTAAAAATAGAGAAGTTCCATTTAAATAAATAATATGAAAATGCTAGATGAAATTAACCACAATCAACTAGTAAAGAGATATTATGTCCTTTTACGACGGTTGAATCAGGAAGGAATTACGAGCGATGAGATTAACGTTCTGGTTAAAAATAGTCCGATGGATATGGATAACGAGACGTTGACTGATTTTTGTTTAAGGTTTGAATACATATTAAACCCTAAAGCCCCTGAAACTGAAACAATGAGAATAAAAACCATCGATTCAATAGTATCATGGTTAGATTTATTCGGCAAAGAAAGAAACATTGATGCCGCAAAAATTATAGCAATCAGTGAAAGCGGAATGAGATTCTTTGATGAGATCCCCGTCAATAAACTTAGAGCTATATGTCGCGATTTCAAAAAGAAAAGAAAAGAATTTTTATCTATTGAAAAAGATATTTCTGAATCAATTAACTCTTATAATTCATCAGAGATAAAACAAGCCTTTTATGGCGGACAAAAGCTTCATGACGGTTAATAATCGGCGTTGTAACATGTAATTGACTTATAAAGAACTCGGTTCTCTGACCGGAACCGAGTTCTGATGATACAATAAGACTTATAGCCACTTACCAAAAAGAAAAATGAATTACGAATTATCTGGGAAACCTTTTGAATACTATAACGGTGAACTTTGCGTAAAAGCTCGTTATCTTATTTCGGGAAAAAGCGCCGATAATGAAAGTTTGCAATTAATTGGAGAAAGAGGACTCCAAAAAAGAATTGAAAAGGGTTATATAAAACGTTCTCGTATGCGTGGCCCTAATACTCCGATGCTAATTACTTTTGAAACAGTACCACCCTCGTGGCAAAAAATACTTATTCAGGCTTTTGGAAATCCAGAGCATCAACCTAAAAAGTCAATTTTTGAAAAGCATTTTGAAAAAGACCTTGCCGCTTATGAATATTTTATCAATTATCGAATTAATGATGGGAAATTGTTGCCAGGTAATATTATCGACGAATGTACTTTAAACGCGTCTGTTCTTAATTGTGTTGAACGTGTACATTCTAAACGTATTGCGCTTAGACGCAATTTAAGAGGAAGCATAAGAGGAACCTGGCAAATCGTTTCGAGCGAATGTAACCGGTTTAAAGTTATTCGGCCACATACACTACCCGAAAGCTCAACCGCCTTACAACGCAAAATGAAAGACTACAAAAAGGAAGGTTATGAGGCATTGATTCACGGCAATTTCTGTAATAAATCGGCGGTTAAGCTCGACGAACGAGTTAAGGAGTTGCTTGATTCGATGTTTTCCTATCAAACGGATAAACCAACAGCCACAAAGATCTCACGCCAGTACGATGGTTTTCTATCCGGATATGTTGAAGTAATAAACAACGGAACCGGCGAAATTTACGATCCGGGGGAGTTCCCAAAACTATCTCAATCAACAATTAAAAGTTATTTATCTAAATGGTCTTCGAAAGTTGGAACACATACCATTCGCTCCGGAAATCGTCAGGTTTGGATGTCGAAATTTAGACCATACCACGACATGATACAGCCTAAGTTTGCTAACTCAATCATTTCTATTGATGACCGTCAGCCACCATTCGAATATGCCAAAGGTAAGCGCATGTGGTTTTACAATGCGATTGATTTGGGCTCTGAAGCCTTCACAACATGGGTTTACGGACAAACCAAAGAGGGAATTATCATTGATTTTTACCGTCAAATGGTTCGCAACTATACCGGATGGGGTTTGAACCTTCCGGCAGAATTAGAGGGTGAAATGAGTTTAAACAGCTCATTCCTGAATACTTTCCTTCAGGAAGGCTCCATGTTTCAATACATACATATTGAAGCCAATAATGCCCGCGGAAAACGAATTGAAGCTTATTACCGTCCATTACGTTACGATTTGGAGAAAGAGCGTGAAGGCTGGTTGGCTCGTCCGTTTGCTCTTTCAGAATCGAATCAGGCTGGAGCAAAACCGCAACCTATTGTGCCTTACGATTTACTGGCTGAAGGTTGTTTGAAAGACATTGAAACCTGGAATAACATGGAACACTCCAAAATAAAAGGTAAAACCAGATGGGAAGTATTTCTGGAAACACAAAACCCTGAAGTAAAACCAACAAACTGGCGCGCTTTCCTTCCTTACCTTGGACATAAGACAGAAACATCATGCAATGTCGGTCAGATTAAGCTGAATAATAAAAAGTACCTGATTGGCGAAAATGGACGAATTGTTTATAGCAACCGATTAACCGGAATTATTGAACAAATTGAAGGAAAAGAGCTTGATGTTTACTGGCTCGATGGCAACGATGGCCATATAATGAAAGCTCTGGTCTATTTGCGCGGTACCGACCGATGTGTTTGTGAGGCCGTAGCTAAACCGGCTCACAATAAGGCTCAGATTGAACGCACACCCGACGATCTTTTCAACTATGAAGCGATGGCAAAATATGTATCCTCAATTGATGGATATATCAACCGCAGGAAAAAAGCGATCGAAAAAGTAACCGTGATCGACAATACGCCAAAGACACTAAATAATAAATTTCAGATTACAGGATTACGAAAACCAATTACAGAACGTATTGGGCCAGTAGAGATCATGGAAGACGTTGAAGATGAAGATGATATTTTTAAGACTATTTCAACACCATTTAATATGAGTTTAAAAGATAGATTTTAACAAAGAACCAAGTTATGGCTATCACAATTACACCCGAAATTAAAGAAAGAGTTTACGAGGCTATGATGTTGCGGCGTCGTAATTTTGACGGCACAAACGGTCAGTTTGCCAGAATGTATGGTCTGTCAGGGGCAATTTTTACGCGAATTCACAACGGAGAAAGAGAAGGTGTATTGTCGCCTTTAAAATGGTTGTTACTTGCTCAGGAGTTTGACGTTTTGCTTGATAGCAGGAAGTGGAAAACAGCAAAAACGGATGTGTTTAAGATAATTGAGGAAGAAATTATTTTCTGTAAAATCAATAGCAAAGCCAGAATTTTTGTTGATGATTGCGGAATTGGCAAAACATACTCAGCTAAGTACATTGCCAGAACTTTAAAAAACTGTTTTTACATCGATTGTTCACAGGCAAAAACTAAAACTCAGTTTATTCGCCTGATCGCAAAAAGCGTTGGAACTGAATTTAAAGGGCGTTATTATGACGTTAAAACATCGTTGAAAATACATTTAAAGACGATGAATAAACCCATTTTGATTATTGACGAGGCGGGAGACTTGGAATATCAGGCCTTTCTTGAATTGAAAGAATTTTGGAATGCGACCGAGGGGTTTGTAGGTTGGTACATGATGGGTGCTGATGGGTTACGCGCTAAAATTGAACGAGGGATAAGTAACAGAACTGTTGGATACGCTGAAATTTTTAGCCGGTTTAGCGAAAAATTCACTCGCATAGTTCCAATTGATCAAAGAGAAAGAAGCAACTTTTATAAGAAGCTTATTTCTGACGTTTTAGAGGCGAATAATTGTCCAAGCGAACAAATGAACCGGATCATCAGCCGGTGTCTGATTAACGACAATAACGGCGGCATTGGTGGCCTTCGAAGGGCAGAGAGTTTGCTGATCCTAAGTTAGGCTAACGAATACACGAAACTATTTCATGATTAAATAATTCAATATATTTGTTCAAGTTCTGTTGTGTCGGTAAGTTTAGCCAACACCTAGCGGGCGATGGGGACAAAAGCGTTTTACAAAAGCATATCAGGATTAACCCGCAAAGAGCCGATTTATTCGGCTCTTTTTTATTGGCTCCAACTCCTCATTAGTGAGTTTCTAAGCCCCAGGCTTAAAAATAAAGGTGTGTCAGCTCTATTTTTCACTAGGACAGAAGCTTATTTATTCCTATAAAGATAATTTGCTGTGCATTAAGTAATAGTGCTTAATGAAGTTTAAAATATTATTATTGTCATATACAGCTATTATGATTGAAAAAAGATTTAATTTAGTAGAATCAAGAAATAATTTTGATACTTAAATCTGCTTTAATAAGTGTAGATTGTTGTTATTGTGATGTTATTATTTTAGCAGACTGATCGCTTTTCCCAAGTTAATTACCATAACTATCAAACGATACAACTAAAAATTAAATCATGATCAACATCACACAGACTAACTTTTTAAAAATTGTAGTACATACAATTTTTAAAAAACAACGAGATCAACAGCATTCAATTTGCGAGTTTGAAAATGAAACATTGGATTTAGAGGCCAGAATTGTTGAACTTTTAAAGAAAAGAATTAACAATGCTATTGGCATTGAATCAAAATCATTTCAATTAAAGATTTCTGATTTTAATGAAGATAGTTTTTTTAGGTATGTAGATGATATAATTAAGAATAATGGTGATTTTATTTCACATTCTAAAGGAATTGCGCAAAGGCTTGCGAAAAGTCAAAAGAGGTCAAATATCCCAGGAGGATATATTTTCATTATTAAGGGTAAAAGCTTTAACGAGGAAAATTTTGTCATAGCGTTAAAAGCGGAGGTACATAATGCGCTTTCCTTAAAGCATACAAATGGTAAAGTTGATATTCAATTTGTTGAAGATATATTTCTTTCGCCATCAACTAAATTTTACAAACTAGGAATAATTTATGAAGAAAATAATGCCAATGAATCATTCCCCAATAACTTATATTCTAGCTTGCTGTTTGATAATCAATTTAATCCGACACTGAATCCTGCGGAATTCTTTTCTAAAGACTTTCTCGGACTTGATTTAAATTCCAATGATAAGATTTTAACCAGAAGGTTTTATGATCAAGTTAACGACTTCATTTATGATCAAATTGAAAATCCTATTGAAAGAATCGAATTGACATCGCTGATGAGGAATACTATGAAATATGATGTTTCAGATATAATTGACCCTGAATCGATTAGAGATAGATTTTTTAGCAGGAATGATGATATAAAACAAAATTTTTCAACTCAAATTCTAATTGACTATCCAAGACCATTCGTGAAAAATACGACATTACTTGATTTTTCATTAAAAACAAAGAAAGTTTTTTTTCCTAATAAAGTAAGAATCGAAGGGCCCGAAGATACATTTGATAGAAATGTTCAGGTTATTCCTATTATTTCGGAGGAAGCACTAAATGAATTATTGAGAACAAATTCTGGTGGTAATTCTTTAATCCTTGTTAAAGGAGAGCCTTATGGAAGAGAAGCTTAAAGAGCAAATATTCATTTCAAGTTTCGAAAGTCTAAAACCTAATTTAGAATTAGTTGGACAAGCTTTCGACCATAAGTTAAATGAATTAATGAACTCTTTGGACGGTTTTAATAAGGATATTAACCTGGAGATTCCACCAAATTTTTGTCTTAAATCTGATGATTCTATTTTAAAAAAAGCTTTTTATAGAGATAAGAAATACAAAGATCCGTTAAAAGAAATAACTGATAAAGTACGCACTAGAATAGTAGTAACATCAAAAAAAGAACAAGATTTAATAAAAGATGCTATAATTTCAAACAAAGAAGTTTGGTCAATCGTTGAAATAAAAGACGAATATTCATTTAATTTAGATGCTGAGAAATTCTCATATTGCGCTGTGCATGTTTTATTGAGACCCCTGAGTGTCATTTTTATAGATGAAATAATTGAAGAAGATCTGGATTTGTATGTTTGCGAAGTCCAATTAAAAACTTTACTTCAGCATGCTTGGGCTCAGATTAGCCATGATACAATATATAAAGGAGAGTTTGAATATGATAATGATCTAAAAAGAATTATGGCAAAATCTATGGCTCTTATGGAAATAACTGATGAATATTTTATTTCAGCAAATAATCACATGGTTACCCAATCGCAAAATGAAAAAAACATAGTTAGACAACTTATTTCTTTTTCAAATGAAATATTAGAATTACCTTTTAATTTTAATGATGTTGATTTTGCCATTTCTAAGGAAATATTTAATGTTGTTGAATTGCCGTCAAAATATACATTAGAAAATGTTGTTGAAGTTTTAAGAAATCACAAAAAAGAAATACGGATCGCTGTTGAGTCGCTAAAGTCTCATTTAAGACAACAACCGGTAGTTCTTCTTTTGATGTTCTTTATTATACAAAGATTAGGTTACAAACTGAAGGAATCTTGGAAATTCGAACAAGATGTTTTAAGTGAAGTTTTTTCATCATTGGGGTATTCTAACAAGGACATCTAAAAGAAATAGGGCGGTAACAATACTGCTCTATTTCTTTTAGATAAGATGATCCGTGTGCGTTTCAACGACAAATCGTTTTAACAAATAATAGCAAATCGTTTTGCCGATTATATATTTAAAAGCATCTTGACAAAGGTGCTTTTTTTATTTATATTTGTGATATCAATATAATATCAAAATAATTTAAATCTGATAGTATGGAAAAATCTTTTACTGCCCGTTCCGGTTATTTGTTCCTGGTTTTAGAATTTATATTTCTGGCCTTAGCAATTACCGGATTTGTTTCTGGAATTGTAGTTCCGTCTGTTATCCTGATCTTTTTGTTTATTCTTCTGGCGCCTGGCTTTATTGCTGTCGATCCGAATCAGTGTTATGTTTTAGTCCTTTTCGGAGCATACAAAGGAACTCTGAAGGACAATGGGTTCTTCTGGGTAAACCCATTCTTCGTGAAAAAGAAATTTTCGCTTCGAGCCCGAAATTTTAACAGCGAACCGATTAAGGTGAATGACAAACTTGGGAATCCGATTATGATTGGTCTGGTTCTGGTTTGGAAGATTGAAGAAACATACCGTGCGGCTTTTGGTGTTGACGAATACGAGCATTTCGTCGTTGTGCAGAGCGAAGCCGCTTTGCGCAAGTTGGCTGGCCTGTATCCGTATGACAACATTGAAGATGACCATGCGAAAATTACACTTCGCGACGGTGGGGAAGAGGTTAATTCTGTCCTTGAAAACGAAATTCGTGAACGGTTGGATATTGCAGGTATTCATGTGATTGAAGCTCGCATCAATTACATTGCATATGCGCAGGAAATTGCACAGGCCATGTTGAAACGTCAGCAAGCAACCGCCATTGTTGCAGCCCGGTTTAAAATAGTGGAAGGGGCGGTAAGTATGGTTGAAATGGCTTTGGACGAATTGAGCAAACGTGAGATTGTAACTCTCGACGAAGACAAAAAAGCAACCATGGTTAGTAATTTATTGGTTGTTTTGTGCGGCGACAAAGAAGCCACTCCAGTTGTAAATACTGGCACCCTCTATCAATAAGAAATGAACAAAGTTTTATTTAAAGAAGAGCAGCAATTCAGGCAATGGTGGTGGATTGTTATGATTCTGGGAACAACTGTTCCGGTCATGGTCACATCAATTTATTCACTTTATCAGCAACTGGTTCGTGGTATTCAGGTTGGTGATAGTCCTGCTCCCAATGGAGTACTGATTGTAGTGTTTGTTTTTATGTGTATCATGCTTTGGGTTTATTTTTCACTGAAACTTGAGGTGTGGATTGATCAGGAAGGGATTCATTACCGATTTTTTCCTCTTATTCGTAAGAATATGCTGATCTCAAAAGCTGAAATTCAACGGTATGAAATCCGGAAATACAAACCAATTATAGAATATGGTGGTTGGGGTGTTCGTCGTGGTTTTGGCCGGAAATGGCAAAAAGCATACAATGTTAGCGGAAATATTGGCTTACAGCTTTATTTAACCAACGGGAAGAAGGTTCTGTTTGGAACGCAACGGTCGCAGGCAATCATGTATGCCATGGACGAAATAATGAAACCAAAACCAGAAACAAGAAAATACTAAAATCATGAAGGCGCATATTATTTTTATTATTGGGTTTTTAGTTGCATTAGCTGCACTGGCACAATCAGAAGAAACAATTACATTAAAAACTGAGACAGGCAATATTGAAGGAACCTTAACTATGCCAGAAATAAAACTTCCCTTTCCGGTTGCATTGATTATTGCTGGTTCTGGTCCAACCGACAGGGATGGCAATAACCCAATGATGAAGAATAACTCGCTGAAGATGCTTTCTTCCGAATTGGTGAAAAAAGGAATTGCATCGCTCAGATACGATAAACGTGGCATTGCTAAAAGCCAACAGGCTGGAATTAAAGAAGCCGACTTACGTTTTGAAGACTATATTCAGGATGCAGTAAGTTGGGTGCAATTTCTGAAGCAAAATAAGAGCTTCTCATCGATTACTGTGATTGGACACAGCGAAGGATCGCTGATTGGAATAGTCGTTTCCCAAAATAAACTCGTCGGAAAATTTGTTTCCATTGCCGGAGCTGGACAAGCCGCCGATCAGATCATCCGAGAGCAATTAAAGGCACAACCTCAGATTGTTTTAGATCAGTCGACACCGATTTTGGACGAATTGATCAAAGGAAACAAGGTTGAAAATGTTCCACAAATGCTCTTCTCGCTTTTCCGGCCTAGTGTCCAGCCTTATATGATTTCATGGTTCAAATACGATCCGCAAACTGAAATTGCGAAACTGAAAAAGCCAACTTTAATCGTTCAGGGCACTACCGACATTCAGGTTAGTGTTGAGGATGCTAAACGGCTTCAGACAGCAAAACCTGATGCGAAATTGGTGATTATTAAAGGCATGAACCATATTTTTAAAGATGCTGAGGTTGACCGAATGAAGAATCTTCAAACTTACAATCAGCCGGAATTGCCTATAAACAATGATCTTGTTGAAGCAATCAGTAGTTTTGTATTGACCAAATAGCGCTTTAGTCAAAATTGAAATTTAATGTTTGATGTGATTTTGGAATGAGAAAAAGAGGGGAGTGAGATATGGCAAAGAAAAAATCATTTGTACTCCGGATTGATCCTGACGTGTATGATGCCGTTGAAAAATGGGCTGCTCAGGAATTTCGAAGTGCAAACGGACAAATAGAATGGATAATTAACAAGGCTCTTCGTGATGCCCGCCGGACAGTTGAAAAGACAACTACCGATGAAGGCAAGGAGGGAAATATAAGTGACTAGTCTCAGGCTTTAGTCACAAAATGATTATGACGGCTGATGTTTGGAACTGATGGCAGTTGTAAAATATCGCTAATTATTTGTGCCATCATTAGTAACTTGAAATTTGGAATTTTAAACTTTTAAACCATGCAACCAACAAAGTATCATTGCCCTAAATGCGGCAATATGAAAGCTGAAATTGATGAAATCAGAACAACCGGAAGCGGATTTTCCCGTTTTTTCGACATTCAAAACCGAAAGTTCACTGTCGTAACCTGTAGCCACTGTAAATTCAGTGAGTTTTATAAAGGCTCAGTCAGTACTTTGGGCAATGTTGCTGATTTTTTGATAGGTTAGCTAATCTGTTTAAATTTACTTTAAATAAGATGAATGTGCTTTCAATCTGATTGTAAAATCATGGTTTTAGTTTAATTTTGCGTCGGTTCAAAAAAGTAAATCCTATCAAAAAATAAAAACTATGACCATTAGCGCATTGCAATCAGAAAGGGCTAAATATCAGCCAAAACTTCCTAAATCATTACAATCATCAGTTAAACTGGTTGAAGGTGAAAACACCCAGTCGGTTGCTGATCAGGATGCAATTAAGAAGCTTTTCCCGAATACTTATGGTATGCCTTTGATTACATTCGAGGCCGGTGAGAAAAAACAATATCCGGCAGTGAATGTTGGAGTGATCCTTTCTGGCGGTCAGGCTCCTGGCGGTCACAATGTGATTTCAGGCATTTTCGATGGTATCAAAAACATCAATCCTGAAAGTAAATTGTATGGTTTTTTAGGTGGCCCCGGTGGCCTGGTTGATCATAGCTATGTAGAACTTACCGCTTCGGTTATCGACGAATTCCGCAATACAGGTGGTTTCGATATCATTGGCTCAGGTCGCACCAAACTCGAAGAAACCGCTCAGTACGATAAAGGTACCGAGATTATGAGAGAATTGGGCATTAAAGCACTCATCATTATTGGTGGTGACGACAGTAATACCAACGCTTGTGTGTTGGCCGAATATTATGCCGCTCAAAATACCGGAATACAGGTAATCGGTTGTCCAAAAACGATTGATGGTGACTTGAAAAACGACATGATCGAAACTTCATTCGGTTTCGATACTGCAACCAAAGTTTATTCAGAACTGATTGGTAACATCGAACGCGATGCCAATTCTGCTAAAAAATACTGGCATTTCATTAAACTGATGGGACGTTCAGCTTCTCACATCGGTTTGGAATGTGCTTTACAGACCCAGCCAAACATTACTTTGATTTCAGAAGAAGTTGAGTTGAAGAAACAGACTTTAGGTGAAATCGTAGATTATATGGCCGGAATCGTTGCCAAACGTGCAGCTAACGGCGAAAACTTTGGTGTAGCTTTAATTCCTGAAGGTTTGGTTGAATTTGTTCCTGAAATGAAAGCATTGATTTCGGAATTGAACGATTTATTGGCTGAAGGATCCGAAACAGAACAGAAATTCAAATCGTTTACCAATAAAGCTGAAGGCCGCGCATTCGTTGCCGGAATTTTATCAGCCGAATCGGCAAAAGTATATACTTCACTTCCTTCCGGAATTGCCGATCAGTTAACTCTCGACCGCGACCCACACGGAAACGTGCAGGTATCGCTCATCGAAACTGAAAAACTGTTGGGCGAAATGGTGAAGAGCAAATTGAAAGAAATGAAAAAAGCTGGAGAATTCAAAGGCAAATTCGGAACACAGTATCATTTCTTCGGATACGAAGGTCGTTGTGCTGCTCCATCAAACTTCGATGCCGACTACTGCTATTCATTGGGCTACAATGCTTCATTCCTGATTGCTGAAGGCAAAACAGGTTATATGTCATCGGTTCGTAACCTTACAGCTCCTGCCGCAGAATGGATTGCTGGTGGTGTTCCGGTAACGATGATGATGAACATGGAACGTCGCCACGGACACATGAAACCGGTTATTCAGAAAGCTTTGGTGGAATTGGAAAGCGCTCCGTTCAAATACCTGGCTGCTAATCGTGAGAAATGGGCCATTGAAACTTCATTTGTTTATCCTGGACCTATCCAATATTGGGGACCGACCGAAGTTTGCGATCAGCCAACTAAAACCATTACGCTGGAAAGAGCTAAATAATTTTGATCAATCAATTCGATTAAATAGAAAACCCCGAAAGTGATTTCGGGGTTTTTGTTTTTTTTCGATCTTCAGTCTTCTTGCTTCTGACTTCCGTCTCCTGTGTTATTTCTTCACCAAAAGATATTTTTCAATATTCTCAATAAACATCTTTTTGGTATCTTCTTTCGATCTGCCAATTCCTGACATCATGACTGGTTTCCCATTGGCTGGAATGTAGAGGAAAGCTGGAATTCCGGTAATACCAAATACCTGAGCCAATTCGCGCTCCTGATCCGTATTGATTTTATAAACCAGAATTTTACCAGCATATTCGCTGCCAATTTCGTCAAGTATCGGACTTGCAATTTTGCATGGTCCGCACCAATCCGCATAAAAATCAACGATCGCTGGTTTACTGCCCAAGTATTTCCAATCGTTAGGCGATTTGGTGAAGTCCCAAACTTTTTGAACGAAAAGTGCTTTTGTCAATTTCTCGGAACTATTTGAATTGCTTGTTTTTACTGAAGAGTTGGCTAGCTCAGTGTTTTTACTGCCTTCCGGGTTTTTATTTCCGCAGGCTGAAAAAACGATAGAAGTGATCATCAATGTCAGAAATAGATGTTTCATAATTTACTGTTTATTAATTGTTTGTATTTATGGTTTGAATTCAAATATAAAAATATAAATATATAGATATATTAATTCAATTATTGTGCCAGAAGCTTTTCTTTCATGTCGACTGACATTCCGGCGAAAAAAATAATCAGGCAACGCAACCATATTCTACTTTTTGAAATCTATAACATGTCGGAAAACCTTAAAGTTTTCTTTAGCGAGATTATCCGCGATAAGTTAGAGCAAATGAAAACAATTATAAATATAGAATTAAAATGAAAAAGCTATTTGTTTTATTACTGGTGGGTTCCTTATTCAGCCTGTTGCCTGGCTGCGATATGGATGATGACGGATATTCCTTAGACAATGCCTGGGTCGGATTTGGATTGGTGAATAAAGACGCTTCGTCTGAATCGTTTACAATTACGATGGACGACGGCGAAGTTCTTTACCCTGCTACCCATTCAAGATTTGACGATGATGTGTTCAATAACGAACGTGTTCTGGTGAACTTTACCATTCTCGGTAATAAGGATAATCCGGATCATAATGAATACTACTATGTGCAGATCAATTCGTTGCGCAAGATTTTGTACAAGGGGATTTTCGACATTACCCCGGCAAAGGAAGACAGTATCGGCAACGATCCTATTCATGTTGAAGATAAATGGATTAAAAACAACATGTTGAATTTTGAATTAAAGTACTGGGGTGGCAATAAAACTCATTTTATCAATCTGGTGAAACAGCCTGGAGCGATCAATACTGCCAACGGGCCTGTGGTCCTTGAATTGAGGCACAACGCTAATGATGATGCAGAGGAGATTCCACTTTCCGCTTTCGTTTCATTCGATTTAAGTGCGCTTAAAGTGACTGGTAAAAACAGTACACCATTCAAAGTAATTGCCAAAGGATTCGACGGCAAAGACTTTGAATATACCGGAGAATACAAATACTAGAAACGGTTTCAATCAATTCGGTTTTTTTATTAAAGCATCTGTTATTCAATAGCAGATGCTTTTTTATGTGTTTATGATTTGATTTTTAGTTACCACATGGAACTTGCCATCCTTCAGCTGGCGGATTATTTTCTCTCCGAGAAGTATTTCTCATGACTCGTTTCATTTTTTATTTCCCCGACAATACTTACATTCACCGCCACTAAATCATTTAATGCAGCAAAATATTTAAACTAATCATCATGATAAAGTCTGTTTGTTCACTTGCCTTGATGGCTATTTTGTTTTCATTTACAAATCCGAAAACGACAAAAGAAATGACAATGAATTTGAATCCTGAAGTTCCAAAACTAGCTTCAGATATTATGACTCCGGAAGTTTTATGGAGCTTTGGCCGAATTGGTGAGCCTGTTGTTTCGCCCGATGGAACGAAAGTTTTGTATGCAGTGACCAATTACAACATTGAAGAAAATAAGTCGTACCGCGATTTATATACCGTTTCGGTTAATGGAGGCAATCCTTTACGCATCACTTCAACTCCTGAAAAAGAATCATCTGCCGTTTGGAAACCTGGCGGTACAAAGATTGGCTTTTTGTCGTCAAAGTCAGGAGAAATGCAACTTTGGGAAATGAATACTGATGGTTCGGAACCTACTCAGATTTCAGAAATAAAAGGTGGTATTTCAGGATTTAAATATTCTCTGGATGGGTCAAAAATCCTTTTTACTGCCGATGTGAAAATGAAAAAGGATGTTCACGATCTGTTCCCAGATCTGCCCAAAGCCAATGCTTATCTTGAAAACGATTTGATGTACAAGCACTGGGACGAATGGGTACAAACTGTTCCTCATCCGTTTGTAGCTGATTATAAAGACGATAAAATCACCAATGCGGTTGATTTATTGGAAGGCGAACCTTACGAAAGCCCAATGAAGCCTTTTGGTGGCGTTGAACAATTGGATTGGAGCCCTGACAGCAAAACAATAGCTTATACTTGCCGGAAGAAAACAGGCAAAGAATATGCACTTTCAACCAATTCTGATATTTATTTCTACAACGTTGAAACGAAGAAAACGGAGAACAAAACCCAGGGAATGATGGGTTATGACCAGAATCCTGTTTTTTCGCCCGATGGAAAATGGATGGCCTGGGAAAGTATGGAACGCGATGGCTACGAAGCCGACAAAAATCGCCTGTTTGTGATGAATCTGCTAACCGGTGAAAAAACAGATATGTCAGCGAATTTCGACCAGAACTCAAGCAACCTGGCCTGGAGTTCCGATAGCAAAACCCTTTATTTTGTGAGCTGTTGGCACGCATTAACACAGGTTTATAGTTTGGATTTGGCCAGCAAAAAAATCACTCAGATTACAAAAGGTGTTCAGGATTATGCTTTTGTAGCCGAAGCTAAAGACAAGCTTATTGGAATGAAACATTCGATGAGCAAACCTGATGAGATTTACGTTATCAATCCAAAAACAGGTGCCGAGACAGAACTTTCGTTCTTGAATAAACCAATTTTGGATCAACTGACATTGGCAAAGGTGGAAGAACGCTGGATAAAAACTACCGATAATAAACAGATGCAAACCTGGGTAATTTATCCACCTCATTTTGATCCGAATAAGAAATATCCAACCCTTTTGTTTTGCGAAGGTGGGCCCCAGTCAACGGTCAGTCAATTTTGGTCGTATCGCTGGAATTTTCAGCAGATGGCAGCCAACGGATATATTGTTGTTGCACCAAATCGCCGTGGATTACCCGGTTTTGGACAGGAATGGCTGGAGCAAATCAGTGGCGATTATGGTGGCCAAAATATGAAGGATTACCTTTCGGCCATTGATGAAGTTGCCAAAGAACCATTCGTTGATAAAGATAAACTGGGCTGTGTTGGTGCTAGTTATGGAGGCTTCTCTGTATACTGGCTGGCCGGACATCACGAAAAAAGGTTTAAGGCATTCATTTCGCACGATGGAATGTTTAACCTAGAACAGCAATATCTGGAAACCGAAGAAATGTGGTTTGTAAACTGGGATTTGGGTGGACCATACTGGGATAAAACGAATGCCGTTGCCCAACGTTCGTATGCCAATTCGCCGCACTTGTTTGTTGACAAATGGGATTCGCCAATTCTGGTAATTCATGGAGAAAAAGATTACCGGATTCTAGCGTCTCAGGGTATGGCCGCTTTTAATGCCGCCGTTTTACGCGGAGTCCCTGCTCAAATGCTAATCTTTCCGGACGAAAATCATTGGGTTTTGCAACCGCAAAACGGAATTTTATGGCAGCGGGTATTTAAACAATGGCTGGATAAATGGCTCAAATAATTCCAAATTCAAGATTTCAAGTTCCAAGGCATAGTGCAGACTTGGAACTTGAAATCTGAAACTTGGAATTCCTAAAAAACTTCTACTTTACTTTTATTCGTTTCAAGTATTCCTTTGATCTGTGATGCGTAACAGATTAATGAGATGGCATTTTCAACTTTTATTCTTGACAAGTTGATTGTCAGATCAAATTCACCGGTATTTGCATGATCGCCAGCGATGTGTTTGCGGAGATTCTCGCGTTCCTTTTCCGTTTTTTCAATAAACTCGATGGCTTCTCTCATGTTCAGATTATTCTTTTCCATGATTTGTTTAATCCGCCAATCGAGTGGCGCTGTCAATTTCACCAGCAGTGACTTTTCAATATCTTTGGCAATAATATGCCCGGCTCGTCCAACAATGATGCAATAGCCATCGTTAGCAAAACTTAATACCAGATCAATCAGCGTTTTACTAATTTTTCGGTCGCTTTTGTATCTTTTTTCACTGAAGGCCGATAAAACATCATCAAAGATACCGCGGTCACCTTCTTTCAGATAATTCCGAAGCTTATTCGGATCCATGTCTAAGCCACGGGCGCTTTCTTCGAGGATTTCTTTACTCAGGACTTTCCATTTTTTGCACAGGCATTGTTTATCAAGTTCATTGGCCAGTTGTTTGGCAATGTTAACTCCACCACAACCGACTTCTCTTGAAATACAAATTACAGGTCCTGGTTGGCTGTTGTGGTCCAAATATTTTGGACCATTTTGGTGCAGCCTTTTATTCAAATAAACCATTAAAGTATTGTTCATGGTGTTGAGTTTTTGGGTTACTATAATTTACGAAATATTTAAATATCGGTTGGAAATTTTATTGTCTGATTTTATCTTAAATTATATGGTATAAAACATTTGTATTAGCTTAATCCTTTCTTGTGTAGGGTATTTTTTCTATCTTCCCTGACTAATTAAAATTTAAAGCACATGTTTAATTCAGATACTTATATTGCACGTCGTCAGTATTTAAAACACAATATATCGGAAGGCTTAATTGTTTTGTTAGGAAATGTTGATGTTCCGATGAATTATGCCGATAATACCTACTATTTCAGGCAGGATAGTTCGTTTCTTTACTTCTTCGGGCTTGATTTTCAGCGTTTGGCGGGTATTATTGACACCGAGACTGGCGAAGAAACCATTTTTGGTGATGATGTCAGCATGGAAGATATTATCTGGATGGGGCCACAGGTTCCATTGAAAGAAAAAGCCGCTACCGTAGGAATTGCCAGAACGGATTCCTATAAAAATCTGCAATTTGTCATTGAAAAGGCAATTCATTCCGGCCGTAGAATTCATTTTTTACCTCCATACCGCGCCGAAAATAAACTTTTACTCAGCGATCTTTTTGGTATTTCCCCATCAAAACTAAAAGCGTATTCTTCGCTTGAACTGATTAAAGCAATAATCGCCTTGCGATCGGTTAAAGAAGATCAGGAAATTGCAGAGATCAGGAAAGCCTGTTCTGTTGGTTACCAAATGCATGTTACAGCAATGAAAATGGCAAAAGCCGGTGTTTGGGAACAAACCATTGCCGGGACCATCGAAGGAATTGCCAATGCAGGCGGAGGAATGGTTTCGTTCCCGGTTATTTTATCGCAGAATGGCGAAACGCTACATAACCACGATCATTCCAAAACATTGCAAAATGGCAGGTTATTACTTGTTGATGCTGGTGCTGAAATAGGTTCTCATTATGCCTCCGATTTTACCCGAACTGTTCCGGTTAGTGGAAAATTTACCCAGAAGCAACGCGAAATTTACGAGATTGTATTAGCCGCAAACAACCGTGGCCGCGAACTGACCAAACCTGGATCGACTTATTTGTCTGTTCATTTGTCTGCTGCAGAGGTGATTGCTTCAGGATTAAAAGAAATTGGCCTGATGAAAGGTGATGTAAAAGAAGCAGTCAGGAATGGGGCACATGCCTTGTTTATGCCGCACGGATTGGGGCACATGCTTGGTTTGGATGTTCATGATATGGAAGATTTGGGACAGATTTATGTCGGATACGATGACGAAACCCGTCCGGTTGACCAGTTTGGAACCGCATATTTGCGCATGGGCCGAAAACTTCAACCTGGATTTGTAATCACCAACGAGCCTGGAATTTACTTTATTCCGGCATTGATTGAAAAATGGAAAGCTGAGAAGATAAATACTGATTTTATCAACTTTAATCGCCTTTCAGAATATCTTGATTTTGGAGGAATTCGTCTGGAGGATGATATTCTGGTCACTGCAACAGGAAGTGAAATCATTGGCGACAGGATTCCAATTACCCCGGATGAAATTGAAGATTTGATGAGATAATTAATTCAGTGCTTCCGTAAAGCCCTTTAAGTTGGTTCTACAATATTAAAAATACAGCCCGCTTCTGAACCCAGAAGCGGGCTGTATCTCAATATTATCTGCCTATCTTTCTTTTATACTGGCAATTGTTTGTGATTTTGCTGCACTGCCTGCCGAAGAGCCAAAATAGTAACTGTAGATTTGTGTCAATATGGCGCTCAGAACCCCAAGAATGTAAAGGATAATCTCTTTACTTTCCTGGGGTACATTTCCCGGCCTGAATATTAGGACAAAAAACAGAGTAAGCGTGATGAAAGTTGTTCCCAGGGCTAAATACGGAGAAACATTTTTTGCCAGTTTTGTAGCATGTTCGCTGGTTTGCACTTGAGCCTCCCGTTGTCTGGCGCTGCTGATGTCGCCAAGTATCATTTGTTGTTCTTCGTTCGAAAGCTTTTTTAGATCAAGTTGAAACTGCATCTCTGATTTACGGATTTCGTTTTCAAGCTGCATTTTTTCTTCTTTGGTCGTGACCACATTGTCGAGCACTTTGCCTACCGAATCGACAAGCGTATTGGCTCCTCCTGAAAATAGGTTTTGTAAAAATCCCATGATTTGTTTGATTTGCCTTCCGGCTTCGACACGCTACGCTTAGTAGCATGTCGAAGTCAGAAGTGAGTTAATATTTAATTTTCGCCAAGGGCGCGTAAAACCCATCCGTAGAAATATTTCCGGCTGGTAGGTCTTTTCTTTACGATACTAACGTAACGGGCAATTTTAGCTACGGTAAATGCAGCCAGGAAGTGGTCGATGTTAAATGCGTTGATTTTGGCAATTGATTCGGGCCCAATTACCCCATCGGTTTTAGACTCAATAACCAATTGTGCCAATGAAGCGCTGGTTCCAACTCCGGCGTTGACGGCAAAATCAAAAATCGATTCGGCGATCTTTTGATTTTCAATGTTATCTCCTTTAACTTTATCCCAGAAGTTAATCCGATAAAAATCGGCAATAGCTTCCTGAAGTTCAGCATCTTTGTCGAGATTGGCAGGAAATCCGGTCTGGCGTTTCAGCATGTCTACGTTTTGCCAGCCATCCCATTTACTGTGAATTTTACGGGCAACCCCTTTGTAGGTCTCGCCTCCCGGATCATCCGGATCGTTAACGTAGCCACCTTCGTGGGCTATCATTAACTGGAATGCTTGAGTAAAATCGGCCATAAGATTTGTGTTTTAAGTGGGAAATTGTGATATCTTACCTTATAAAAGATATGTGTGTCTTTATATTTTTATCCACTTAAGATTGAAAAGGTTACCCCTCATTTTGATTTATTTTTCCTTATCGAAAATCTGACACAAAAAAGGCCCGTTTCACCTAAGCGAAACGGGCCCTTGGTCCCTTAATCAACAGTAAAAAGTCAATAGTCATTTTGAAATGGTTGAAAACCTACTTTTCTAATGACTCATGACTATTTCCTAAAGAATTTTTCTATTTCAAACCTCTGTTTTTCAAAAGTGGTTCCAACGATGGATCTTGTCCACGGAAGTTGCGGTAAATGGTCATTCCCTCGTCCGATCCGCTTTTGGCAAGCAGGGTGCGGAATTTGGCAGCAATTTCAGGATTAAAGATATTGCCGCTTTTTTCGAATGCATCAAAAGCATCTGCGTCGAGCACGGCAGCCCACAAATAAACATAGTAACCTGCGGAATAATCAAATCCTCCGGAGAAGATGTGTGAGAAATAGGTGCTTCTGTATCGTGGTGCAATTTCCGGTATTAATCCGATGTTGTCCATCGAAGCTTTTTCGAAGGCAAGTACATCTCCGGTAAATGGTTTGCTGTGCCAATCCATATCCAATAAGGAAGCTGCAATGTATTCTCCGGTGATAAAGCCCTGATTAAACTGGGCGCTTTTTGATATTTTTTCAATCAATGCATCAGGCATTACCTCTCCGGTTTTGTAATGTTTGGCATAAGCCCGCAATACTTCAGGTTCAGTAGCCCAATTTTCCATAATCTGCGATGGCAGTTCTACAAAATCGCGTGGAACATTTCCGGCAGTGCGGCGATAAGGCCCGTCGGTAAATAAACCGTGCAGTGCATGGCCTGCTTCGTGAAACAAAGTGGTTACTTCGTCGAGGCTCAGAAGGGCAGGCACATCGCCAACTGGTCGGGTGAAGTTACAAACGATTGAAACTACAGGAGTAACTTTCTTTCCATTCTGGTACCATGTGTCACGGAAGGAGGTACACCATGCACCACCACCTTTGCCTGGTCTCGGATGGAAATCCATGTAAAAAACACCAATGTGTGAACCATCAGCTTCCTGAACTTCATAAGCTTTTACTTCTTCATTATATATTGGTAAATCGGTGCGTTCGACGAATTTAATTCCGTACAATTTGCCCGAAACATGCATCATTCCTTTAACCACATTATCGAGGCTAAAATATGGTTTGGTAGCCGATTCGTCTAAATCGAATTTGGCTTTGCGTACTTTTTCGGCATAATACCACCAATCCGACATCTCGAGCTTAAATTTTCCACCTTCTTTATCGCTCAAAGCCTGCATGTCGGCAAGTTCAACTTTTGCACGGTTTAAAGTCGGAGTCCAAAGTTTATGAAGAAAATCGTACACATTACCCGGAGTTTTGGCCATGTTAATGTCAACCACATAAGCCGCATGTGAATCGAATCCGAGTAATTTAGCCCGCTGTTCGCGAAGGGTAACCACTTTTGCAACGATTTCCTTATTGTCGTTGGCATTGTTGTTATTGCCCCGCATGAGCCAACCATCGTAAAGTTTTTTGCGTAACTCGCGGTTTTCGGCATACTGAAGGAATGGTATCCAGCTTGGTTTTTGAAGGGTAAATACCCATTTCCCAGCCAGACTGTCGTTTTTAGCCTGATCGGCAGCACCTGCAATAACATCAGCAGGCAAACCTTTCAGATCCGCTTCATTGTCAACCACCAATTTGAAATTTTTGTTTGTCTCAGCCAATATATTTTCACCATATTTCAAACAAAGCATCGACAATTCATCGTTCAGTTTGCGCAATTCGGTCTGCTTGTCATCCGGAAGGTTGGCGCCGCTGCGAACAAAATCCTCGTAGTATTTTTCAGTCACCCGAAGTTGTTCCGGATTCAGATTTATTTCTTTTCGCTTGTCGTACACCGCTTTAATACGGGTGAAAAGCGCTTTATTCAGCATGATATTGTCGCTGTGAGTCGTAATTTTTGGAGTAATTTCGCGTGCCAGAGCCTGCATCTCATCATTGGTGTTTGCTGAATTTAGGTTACTAAAAGTCAGGTTTGCCCTTGATAAGAGTAATCCAGACTCATCGAATGCCTGAATGGTATTTTCGAAAGTTGGCTCTTCTTTGTTGTCGGTAATTGTTTTAATTTCAGCCAGATGATCGGTAATTCCTGCTTCAATGGCAGGCAGGAAATGTTCCAGCTTGATTTCGTTGAATGGCGGAACCTGAAATGGAGTGGTGTACTCTTTAAAGAATGGATTGTTCATGTCTTTTTTTTGTTCTTTGGTCGTATTGCATGCATTCAATATCAATGCTAATGCAACAACTGATAAACCGATTTTCTTCATGGATTTATTTTTTTAGTGTAAATTCTATTTTAGTCCCCGGCGTTTCAATAAAGGTTCAATCGATGGTTCCTGACCACGGAAATTCTTGTAAATAGTCATTCCTTCGTCGGAACCCGATTTGGTTAACAAGGTTCTGAATTTGGCCGCCAGTTCAGGATTAAACAAATTTCCGCTTTGTTTGAAAGCATCAAACGCATCGGCGTCGAGCACAGCAGCCCAGATGTAAACGTAATATCCGGCAGAATAACCTCCCGAGAAAATGTGTGAGAAATAGGTGCTTCGGTAACGCGGAGCAATTTCATTAATCAAGCCAATCTTATCCATCGAGGCTTTTTCGAAGGCAGCGGCATCAACATTAACCGAATTGGTATGATAGTCCATGTCGAGCAATGAGGCAGCCAAATATTCAACAGTTTCGAATCCCTGGTTGAATTGTGCACTCTTGGTTAGCTTGGTGATCAATTCTTCCGGAATGACCTGGCCGGTTTTGTAATGTTTGGCATAAACACGCAAAACAGCGGGTTCCGAAGCCCAGTTTTCCATGATTTGCGATGGAAGTTCTACGAAATCGCGTGGAACATCGCGGGCAGTGCGCTTGTACGGTCCGTCGGTAAATAACCCGTGGAAAGCATGGCCTGATTCATGGAACAATGTGGTTACTTCCTCAAAACTCAAAAGAGCCGGAACATCGCCAGCCGGGCGGGTAAAGTTACAAACGATGGAAACGACTGGTGTTATGAGTTTCCCGTCTTTGTATGATTGAGAACGAAAGGATGTGCACCATGCTCCATTATTTTTACCGGCACGTGGATGAAAATCCATATAGAAAATTCCGATGTGGCGGCCATCTGCTTCCTGAACTTCATAAGTCATTACCTCTTCATTATAAACAGGAAGATCGGTGCGTTTGATGAATTTTACACCATACAATTTGTTGGCCACATAAAACATCCCGTCGATTACATTTTCGAGTTTGAAATAAGGTTTCAACTGGGCTCCATCCAGATCGTATTTGGCTTTACGAACCTTTTCGGCATAAAACCACCAATCCCATGATTCGAGCTTGAATTGGCCACCTTCCTTGTTAATCATGGCCTGCATGTCGTCCCGTTCCTTTTTTGCACGTTCAAGTGCCGGAACCCAAAGTTTCATCAGAAAGTCATTAACATTTTCGGGAGTCTTGGCCATGTTTTCATCTACCACGTAGGATGCAAAATTCGGAAATCCTAAAAGTTTTGCCCGCTCGTCACGCAACTTGATGATGTTTGCAATAACTTGTTTGTTGTCGAAGGCATTGTTATAATTTCCGCGATTCAGGTAGCCTTTATATAACTTTTCGCGCAGACTGCGGTTTTCGGCATACTGAAGAAACGGTAACATGCTTGGTTTTTGAAGTGTGAAAATCCATTTTCCTTCCTGACCAGCTTTTTTAGCCAGTTCGGCAGCCGAAGTAATAACATCATCAGGTAAACCTTTCAGGTCTTCCTTATTGTCGACAACCATTTTGAAATTCTTGTTGGTTTCGGCCAGTGTATTTTCACCGAATTTGAGGCTAAGCATCGAAAGTTGTTCATTCAGTTTGCGCAATTCTGCCTGTTTCTCCTCCGGAAGATTAGCACCGCTTCGCTCAAAATCTTTATAGACTTTTTCCACCAAACGCAGTTGATCATGATTCAGATTCATGGAATTTCGTTTTTCAAAAACGACCTTTACCCGTTTGAAAAGATCCATATTGAGCATGATATTGTCGCGGTGAGCCGATTGCATTGGGGTAATTTCACGTGCCAGTGCCTGCATCTGGTCGTTGGTGTTAGCCGAGTTCAGGTTCGAAAAGATACGTGATTTCGTAAGTAATTCGCCCGAATTGTCAAACGCCAGTATAGTGTTATCAAAGTTTGGAGCTTCCTTATTCTCAGTTATCGCTTTAATTTCAGCAAGTTGATCGGCCATGCCGGCTTCCATGGCTGGTTTGAAATGTTCCAACTTTATTTCGTTAAAAGGCGGAACCTGAAAAGGCGTTTTGTATTCGCTGAAAAATGGGTTATTCATGTCTCTCGTTTGGGCATTAATAGTGAAGCACGAACATAGGCATAATGAAAATGCAGCAATTGATATTCCGATCTTCTTCATTCTGGAAGGCTTTGGTTTTTATTTGGGTTGAAATATAGAAATTTAGACCTGTTACAAAGCTGATAAAAGTCGTTAAATTCACAGGAATATGATTTATTTCAGGAATTTCAGGTATTGGAGAGCACCACAATCCTAATTTTCGCAATATTCATTTGGTCTGAATGTCATTGTTAAGGATGTTATTTTGACAAGCTTTTTTGTTTCCCCACCCTAAAAAATCATTACTTTTGCCGATCATTGAATTTCAGACATAAAAGACATTTTATCATGAACATATCTTACCGCTGGTTAAAAGAATACATCAATCTCGATTATACTGCTGATGAAGTCTCCGCTTTCCTTACGCAGATTGGATTGGAAGTTGGAAGCATGGAAGAAGTGGAAACCATTAAAGGTGGTTTACGCGGATTGGTGATTGGCGAAGTTTTGACTTGTGAACAACATCCGGATTCGGATCACCTAAGCAAAACAACGGTGAATGTGGGTAGCGGTGAAGTTTTACCCATTGTTTGCGGAGCTCCAAATGTGGCTGCCGGACAAAAAGTGGTGGTGGCCGTGGTCGGTACTACCTTGTACGATGGCGATACTGAGTTTAAAATTAAAAAGTCAAAAATCAGGGGCGAAGTTTCTGAGGGAATGATTTGTGCCGAAGACGAAATCGGACTTGGCACCAGTCACGATGGAATTATGATACTTGATTCGTCGGCTGTTCCCGGAACTCCTGCCAGCGAGTATTTCAAAATCGAATCGGATTTTATGCTTGAAGTCGATTTGACTCCAAACCGCATCGACAGCGCTTCACACATTGGTATTGCCCGCGATTTGGCTGCTTACATCAAACAAAAACATCCGATTAGCTATCACCGTCCTTCGGTTGAGGCTTTTAAAGTGGATAACCATTCACTCGAAATTCCGGTTGAAGTCCAGAATTCGGCTGCGTGTCCGCGTTATTCCGGAGTTACTGTTTCGAATATTACAGTGAAAGAATCTCCTGAATGGCTTAAAAATAATTTGAAACTTATTGGCATCAGGCCAATTAATAATATTGTTGACGTCACCAACTTTGTGCTTTTCGAAACAGGTCAGCCGCTTCACGCATTTGATGCGGCTGAAATTAAAGGTGGAAAAGTGGTGGTTCGCACTGCTGCTGCTGGCTCAAAATTTGTCACTTTGGATGGAATCGAACGCGAAATGCACCAAGACGATTTGTTGATCTGCAATGAATCGGAAGGCATGTGTATTGCCGGTGTTTTTGGAGGTTTGCATTCAGGCGTGAAAGACTCAACAACCAGTGTTTTCCTCGAAAGCGCCTGGTTCGATTCGGTTTATATTCGCAAAACTGCTCGTCGTCACACTTTGAGTACCGATGCTTCGTTCCGCTTTGAACGTGGAACCGATCCGAACGGAACTATTTATGCACTGAAACGTGCAGCTCTGCTTATTAAAGAAGTGGCTGGCGGCGAAATTTCTTCGGAAATCGTTGACGTTTATCCAAACCCGGTTTCCGATTTTAAAGTAGATGTAACTTATACCAACATCAAGCGACTGATTGGCGTTGATCTGGGTAAAGAGAAAATTAAGCAGATTTTGGATGCTCTTGAAATCTGTATCGAATCTGAAACTGAAAACGGACTTTCGTTGCTTGTTCCACCATATCGTGTTGATGTAAAACGTGAATGCGATGTGATCGAAGAAATTCTCCGCATTTATGGTTACAACAACATCGAATTGCCAATCAATGTCAATTCATCGCTGCAATATTCGGTGAAGCCAAATCCGACTAAACTCCGCAATCTGATTGCTGAAATGCTTACTGCACAAGGCTTCAACGAAATTTGGTCGAATTCGCTCACTAAAACATCATATTACGAAACCAATTCGGTTCACCCGATCGAAAGTACGGTGAAACTGTTTAATCCGCTGAGCAACGATTTGGGAAGTATGCGCCAGACCTTGCTTTACGGTGGTTTAGAGTCGATTGCCCACAATGCAAACCGTAAAAATCCTGATCTGCGTTTATATGAATTCGGAAACTGTTATTTCTTTAACGGCAGCAGCCTGAAAGAAAATCCGGTTCGTAATTATCGAGAAGAAGAACATTTGGGCATATTCGTCACTGGCGACAAAGAGGCTGCCAATTGGTCGAATTCGGCTAACAAAACTTCATTCTTCCTTCTGAAATCGTATGCCGAAAACATTCTGAAACGTCTTGGCTTTTCGGTTTTGAACCTAAAGTCAGAAGGTTTTTCAAATGAGTTGATCAGCGAAGGAGTGCAATATTTCATTAATGGCAAAAAGCTGGTCGAATTTGGTGTGGTTTCAGGAAAAACGCTGAAAGCTTTTAGTATTGGAAGTCCGGTCTATTTTGCCGATTTCAGTATGGATACTGTGTTTGTTGAGCTGAAAAACAACAAAGTGGTGTTTGCTGAATTACCTAAATATCCTGAAGTTCGCCGCGATTTGGCCTTGCTGATCGATAAAACTGTTCAGTTCAACCAACTGCGCGATTTGGCTTTCCGTTCAGAACGTAAACTGTTGCAATCGGTCGATTTGTTTGACGTTTACGAAGGAAAGGGTGTTCCGGAAGGCAAAAAATCATACGCCATCAGCTACATTTTGCGCAACGATGAAATGACGCTGAACGACAAACAGATTGAAAAAATTATGCAGAAACTGGTCTCTACTTACGAGCGCGAATTGGGCGCTCAGTTGCGGTAATTTCTGATAACAGATAAAAACTTTTGAAAGGTGTCGCTGTTCATTTCGGTGACACCTTTTTTAATTAGTCAATTATAGTCATTCGTTTCACGTCATTAAATTGTCATTCATTGTTTTGACAACTTGAAACCTGAAACTTGGAACTTTTTCAATGAGCAATCAGGCAAAAGGAATTTTATTTACACTAATTACCGTTTTGATGTGGGGTGTTTTGGCCATTGCGCTAAAAGTTGCCTCCAAAGCGATTGATTCGCCAACCATTGTTTGGTTCAGGTTTTCATTGGCCTTTTCAGGAATGGCTGTTTGGGCTCTTTTTAACGACCCCAAAGCCCTAAAAATTCTATATAAACCTTCGTTGATCCTTGTTATTTCAACCTTAATGCTAGCCTGGAATTACATTGGTTTTATGTGGGGTGTTCAGTACACCACTCCGGGGAATGCGCAGGTTGCCGTTCAAACAGGTCAGGTTGTACTGGCTATTTTCGGAGTTGTCTTTTTCAAAGAAAAACTTTCGTTGGTTCAGGGACTTGGCTTTCTGCTTGCACTAATTGGCTTCTGGATTTTTTACCAGCAGCATTTAACCGCTTTGCCCGCCAACAAAAGCGAATACACCAAAGGGATGTTGCTAACGGTTTCCGCAGCTCTCACCTGGGCGGTTTATGCGGCCATGCAGAAAAAGCTAATCCGCCAGCATCCGGTAACTACCTTGAATTTATTCATCTTCGGATTACCAATTCTGCTCTATTTGCCCTTTGCTAATTTCGAAAGTCTCGCGCATTTAAGTTTCGGCTATTGGTTGCTTTTAATTTTTCTGGGAGCCAACACGCTCATCTCTTACGTGTGTTTGTCGCTTGCCCTCAAATATATGGAAGCCGGAAAGGTCAGCGTTTTGCTGATTATGAATCCGATCATCACTTTTGTTATCATGGGTGTTCTCACCTGGCTTCAGGTAAGCTGGATCGCCCCTGAACATTTTTCTGTACTTTCGATACTAGGAGCTTTGCTTGCCTTGTCTGGAGCCATTTTAGTGGTCAGGAAAAAAAGGAAACCGGAAGAAGTTTAGGGAATTTATCGGATAACATTAAGTTTCAATAAACAAATACTTCTCCTGAAGGTCAATCGATCGGTTGGTCTTCAAGTCTTTCTAGTTTTGCTGTCGGAAATGAAAAATGTACAGACGCAATGCATTGTGTCTCTAGCATAGCGAAAATATGTGGGTAATTTTAGCCTTGGCATCTGCCGTTTTATTGGGAATTTATGAAGTTTTTAAAAAGCTCTCGGTTCATAAAAATGCGGTGATACCGGTACTTTTCATTTCCACGTTAACCAGTTCAATCATCTTTTTGCCAATTACTGTTGGTTCAAATATTTATCCCGAATTCTTCAAAACCATTCAGCTTTTTGTTCCTGAAATCACCTTAGAACAACACGGGTTCATTTTCCTGAAATCGATGTTGGTGGTTTCAAGCTGGATTCTGGCATTTTATGCGGTCAAAAATCTTCCGATCACCATTGTTGCCCCAATCCGTGCCACCGGTCCAATCTGGACCTTGCTGGGCGCCATTGTGATTTTCAGCGAACACCTCAATCCCTTCCAGTGGGTTGGGGTAATTATCACTTTGCTGTTTTTCTATATGCTTTCCACTACCGGAAAGTCAGAAGGCATACACTTCTCGACGAATAAATGGGTTTTCTTCATTATGGCCGGAACGTTTTTGGGAGCAGCCAGCGGTTTGTACGATAAATTCCTGATGCGCCGAATCGACCGGATGGCGGTGCAGGCATGGTTTTCGTTTTACCAGGTGGCCATATTATTGCCTGTCCTGGCAGTCAATCGTTGGCGGTTACCCAAAGGAGAACGGACTTCGTTTCACTGGCGGTGGTCAATTCCGCTGATTGGTGTCTTTCTGGTGCTCGCCGATTACTTGTACTTTAATTCGTTGAGTCACCCCGAATCGATGATCTCCATTGTATCAGCACTGAGGCGTGGGGGAGTGGTTATTTCATTTGCAGTAGGAGCACTTGTTTTCAAAGAGAAAAATATTCCCCGGAAAGCTGTCTATCTTGCCGGAATATTAATCGGTATTTTATTAATTTCGCTGGGATCGAAATAGTTCCGGCTTCGACAAGCTCAGCCATCGATTTAACGCAGATTTGAGACATTCTTATTTCTTGTTCGATTTTAATATTTATTCAGGTTATGAAGACATCAATACTTCTACTACTGATCATTTGGGTTTTGTTTTCCTGTTCTGAAAAGAAATCCGTAGCCGATCCTCAGGTTTTGAAAGATGCCGATATTGCTTTTTCTGATTATTCAGTCAAGCATGGCATTCAAAAGTCATTCATCGAATTTGCTGACGATAGCGTAGTTTTGCTGAAACCCAAACAGATGCCTATTGTTGGGAAACTGAGCCTGATCAAAAGTTATGAAGGCAAGAGCGACAGTGGTGTTGTCCTGACCTGGCGACCGGCTAAAGCAATAATTGCTACAAGCGGCGAGCTGGGTTATACCTATGGTTTCTGGACATTTGTCGCACAAAAAGATACTTCACGTGGTACTTACATGACTGTCTGGAAGAAAGATAAAAACGGTCGCTGGAAATATATTGCCGATACCGGCAATGAGGGGCTTTCAAACAAATAAGGAAATAGTTATTAGTCAATTAGTCATTGGGAAAGAAGACATTGAAAACCAGCTTTCCGAATGACTAATGACTTTTCCTTATTTTCTTACTGCTTAAACAGCTCGTTCAGCCCGTTGAAATAGTCTTCTTCCCAGCCTTCAGAAATGTTTCGGTAAGCTTCGTCAGGAATATTGGTTTGCACCACTTCCATGCTGGTGCCGCCTTTATCAGGGTGTAATTTGATGGTTACAATCGATTTTTTATCCTCATCTTCTTCACCAAAAAACCATTCCTGAACGATTTTTTTATCCTGTTCAAATTCGAGGTTCAATCCGCAAATGCTTTCTTCCCACATCGAGAATTCGGTTCCGGCAACTGGTTCCATCACTGCATCTTCCCCTGTCCAGATTTCAATCATCACTTTGTTTGTCAGTGCATTGTAAACATCGGCGGGTTCGGCAGTTATCTTGAAGTATTTTTTATATGTTTTCATTTTTGTCGTTTTTTTTTAATGATGATTTTTGGGATTAAAGGTACAGCATCCAAATATAGGTTAATTTATGAGATTCCGCGTTGTACATTTGATTACGGCCTGCCAGATGGATGCTTCCTTCGACACGCTTCGCTGACTTCGGTGTGAGCTCAGTCGAACTCTCAGGAAACCCGCTGCTCAGGGAGCGGTGCTCCGGCCTCCAGTCTTCCGTCTTTTCCTTAAATCTTTTTTCGCTGATAAATGTGCTTGTTAATTTTGTAAGAGAAGCCAACAGTGGTCAGCTCTTTTGTTTGCCATTTGGCCTTATATATTTCAGTACCGTCGGTTGCAAATTTTCCGGTCGGAAAGGTCACATTGTCATCGTAAAGCATGTACAGCATAAATGTCATACTAATCCGGTTGGTGAGCTGGGCGACTATCGTATTTTCCCAGTTTATGTCAACTTTTTTAAATGGCTGCTGGTAATTCAGGAACATTTTATACTTGGTTTCATAACTGATTCGCGGGGTAAAATCTATTTTGTAACGGAGATCAACGTTGAGCCCAGGTTCCCAGAAACTTCGGCTGGTGGCTGAAACCCCGTATTTGGTTTGGTCTATCAATGCAGTATCGCGCACAAAAACGTACTTTGCCGTGATTGGCGACAGAAATAAAGAAAAATTCTTGTTCGGTTTATAGTCGAGTCCAAGTTTGATAAAGGTTGTGGCGGGCGACATATAAGTTGAAATCGGAACAGAATCATTGGGATAATTGTACCCATTAAAAAACTGTGTTTTAAAATCAATTTCAGCACTGTAATACCAATTCTTAAATGCATTTACACCCAAGCGCGAAATCAGTTCCAATTTATCGTCATTTTTCTGTGTCTGGTCAATATCGCCACCTTGTCTGACCCAACCATTCCGGATTTCACCGCTATTTTCCCATTTTAGTTTACTGTCGCTTGAATAATTGGCATATCCCTTCAATACGCTCAGGAACGAAAGTGCGCTTCTTCCCCCGGCTTTCCAATTGCTGAGATACATTTGGGTAAACCCTAAAGTTCCGTTTCCTCCCAAATCCCAGGGCGCAACAATATCGTATTTCTTTTGGATTTTGGTTAGTTTCTGATTGGGAGTAAACTTTTGAAACACAAAATCGCGGTGTTGTTTCTGCGCTATCCGGGTAAAAGTAATGTTGTCCTCAATGGCAATCCCGATGGTTTGTTTGTCGATGTTCATCAGCTGGATTCCAATGGAGTCGTTCTGTATGTTTTTGATATACATTCGGTTGATTGCACGTTGGTTATTCCGGAGCCAAAGCTGCGAAGGCTTTCCGGATAAGCTTTGTATATAAACCGGAATAGAATCGTTTTGAGCGTATCGCTGCAAGGTTTGTACAAATACATTGATCGAATCGTTAACCGACCGAACAATTGAATCGTTGTAATGAGCCAGAATTTGCTGGTTTCGAAGTTTTAACGAATCGCTTAGTTGGGTTTGCAGCGAGTCGGAGAATACTCGTACTGCATATTTCCGGTAGGCTGTGATGGTCGAATCGAGATTCATTTTTTCGATTTGGGTATTGAACCGTTGACGGGCAGCTTCAAGCAGGAAACTGCGCGCTTTCTGGCGATTTTTAATTTTGTTGAAATCGTTTGCGGCCTTTCCAAGCGAATCCTGAACAGCAAACACATTCTTCAAACTATCGGGTAAAATAATTCGGGTTCTCCGAATGATCGCCTCTTCGTCTCCCTCAGCAATGAGTTGAATTTTATTATCCGGATCGGCAGTCAGGTTTTCCGGCAGCGGAATTGTTTTCATATCCACTCCATTCCAGATGGCTCGGTCGAGTTGCTTCATTTTCTCCAAAATTGTACGATAATCCTGATAGCCTTGAACCTGTAATGAATCGCTTACATTTTCGGGTGAACGGCTGATGTACCTTAAGTCGCTATTATTCTGGAATTTCTGAAGTTTTACCAGGATGGTGTCGATGCGTTCGTCTTCCGCAAAATGGATCAGTCCGTTTACAGTGCGTAATATTTCAGGATTCTCCGATTGCCAGGCCGTATTCGGTTGGATGTGCTTTTTCAGAAAATCGATCCCCAACTTGATGGAATCTGCTTTGCTGAGTATAATTTCTTTCTTTTTGTCGACGGGATTGGTCGCTGCGAATAAGGAAACACTGATCAGGATGATAAATCCTGCACAAAGTTTTTTAAGCTGCATATCTATTCGGTTAATTGGCTATCTAAAAAACGTTTTTTACTTCAACTTGTTGTCTGGCGTTTCAAAAATCAGGCCATCCTGGTCTGTCCATTCCTGAAAAGGGTGCTCCGAAAGGTAGGAATTATAGTATCGCCTGTCGCCCGAAACTTCGGTTAAAAGCCAGTCGGGTCGCGGAAATAGCTGATCTTCTGATTCAAGTTCGAGTTCGGCAATAACCAGTCCTTCATTTTTTCCTGAAAAAATATCAACTTCCCAAAGAAAACCTTCGTGCATTATTTCGTAACGTATTTTTTCAACCGGATTCGAAATGGCCAGCATCATCATCTCCTGAGCTTCGTTAACCGGTATCTCGTATTCAAACTCCGGACGCGAAATGGTCTTTGTGCGGCCTTTGATAGTTAAAAATGCCTTCTCTCCGGCAATACGTACTCGCACAGTTGGGTTCGGGTCAATGCTCAGGTAAGCCTGTACCAATCGGGTTCCCTCTACTGTTGGGTTCCATTTCCGTGTGTCGACCAAAAATTTACGTTCAATTTCGAGAGGCATCTGGTTTCGGTTTGTTTTTGCTAATTTGCAGCAGCAAAATTAAAACTACTGCGATGATTTCACGTGAAAATGCGTATAAACTTTTGAATCAGCACATTCAAAATACTAACATGATCAAACATTGTGTTGCCAGCGAGGCTGTTCTGCGCGCCATTGCCCAAAAACTGGACAAAGATCAGGAAGAGTGGGGGATAGCCGGATTGCTGCACGACATCGACGTTGAAATTACCAATGCCGATCCGTACAAACATGGCCCGTACGCTGCCGGTATGCTCGATGGTTTACTTTCGGCGGAAGCCATCGACGCCATTGTGATGCACAACGAAATGGCTACCGGTAAAGAGCGGACAACCGTTTTTCAACACGCGCTGGCGGCTGGCGAAACCATCACCGGACTTATCATGGCAACCGCAATGGTTTACCCCGACCGAAAACTGGCATCGGTTAAAACCAAATCCATCACCAAACGCATGAAGGAAAAGGCGTTTGCAGCTTCGGTGAAACGCGAAAATATTCTGGAATGTGAGCTAATTGGAATCCCCATCAACGATTTTGCAGAACTGGCTTTAACAGCTATGCAGGAAATCAGCGATGAGTTGGGGTTTTAACTGGAGATTTGCTTTAGAAATTTTACGCAGAGGCGGATCGCGGAAGATAACCTTCAAAAAGTTGTGTTGTTTAGGAATGTATTCAAATTCAAATTACCGCATGTAAGCTGTAGCCCATTATATTAATATTTCAATTCTTTTCCTTTTAAATAAGCGATTTCAAGATATTTTTTCCTTGTCTCCGGACTTACTGATAAAATTGAATGAAAATAAATATGGTCAACATTTTCGATGCCTGGATATTTCAGGCTCCAGTCATCAATTGTTTTTTCCATAGCAGCTTTAAATCCTTTTTCAAGGTATACTTTTTCATTAAAGAATGTAGGATGCATGATCACAGCTTTTTTTATTTTAAGTAATGGTATCCGTCCATCAGGGTCTCCACTCCAACCCTTCTCATTCAATTTGTAGGCGAATCCATAGGTTAAAACTCTTTCCATCCAACCTTTGACCATTGCAGGGAAGTGCATCCAGAAAACCTGCGTAATAAACACAAGAACATCGGCCCCGGCTACCTTCTTTTGATGTAACAAAACATCTTTTGGCTTTTGTGAGTTGATCAGTTTTATTAGTTCATCATCGGTCTTATTTCTGATATACCATTTTGCCATCATCCGCTTTATTGGACCGCCTGCCAGAGTAACAATCATGGCTCTCAGGTTCATCTGCTGAAAAATATCTTTGGGTATATCCTGATCAACAAAAAATGAAAAATCTATATCCTGAAATACAGGATTGAACTTTTCCTTGTACAAATCGAGAATTTCATACTGATGTCCGGCTTCCCTGAGCCCTTTAACAAAGTTATCAAGGATTGCTTTTGTGAATGACATCGGATTTGGATGTGCATAAACGATTAGTACTTTCATGGCTGGGGCTTTTAAAAAGTAAGGTATCTGTTCACTCTTTTTTTGTATTGTCTGTACTCTTCGCCATATTGAAAACTAAGGAATTGCTCTTCCTTAATCATTATAAAATGGTGTATGATCCAAGCACCAATGAATGCCAGTATATTTAAATAATGAGGATTGAAAAGGCATGACGAAAACAGGATGAATATAAATCCTAAATAGAATGGATGCCGACTTACCGAATAAATACCATTTGTTTGTAGTCGGTGAGTTTCAGAAGAAGATAAACCGAATACCAGATCTTTATTCAGCTTTATTGTAGAGAGAAATAATATCACAGTTCCGGCGATTAGAAAGGATAAAGCAATGATGTCGATGAATTCATTGGGAACAAAGAGTCTATTGACATAAATATTTAGTCCTTTCAAGAGTAGAAATGTGAGGTTTACGAGTACAAGAGTTTTTGCGAGTAAGAAAAATACGGCAGGAATAGGGGGGCGACCAATAATTTGTTGTTTCTTGATTATTGCCCTTCCAACAACTGCTGTTATCAAGATCATTAACAACAAAGAGATAATTAAAACCATTGTTGAAATCATATGGTTTTAGTATTAAAGTGTAAGTAAATATTAAAACCAGCAATTTGATAACTGTCTGATTAAATACGAATTATTCCAGAAAAAGTTAAAAATATGTCAAGCTCATATTCCGGGTTGCCGATAACGTTAGAAGTTATACTCCCGATTTATCTGATCGAAGACTTTGGTGGTAACATGCTTCTTGATACCGGTATTAGAAACTGCTAATTTCTTCTAAAAAACAAAAGGGAACAACCCTTTCGGATCATTCCCTTTTTATGAAATATTGTTGATTAACCAGCTGTTTTAATTTGCTGAGACACGTCTTAAAGTTCGCGGATCTTGATGTTGCGGAACCAAACCGGGTATCCGTGATCCTGAAGACCAATATAACCGTCTTTTGAAATTCCTTCAGTCCAGCCCGGAAAATCTTTGAATTTACTTTTGGCAACCATGGCATCCCATTCCGGAGTCCACAAAGTATACGAAACTACTTTCACGCCGTTTTGAGTGTGGGTGACCTGGCCATCTTTCACCTTGATTACGATGGTGTTCCACTGTCCTGCCGGATGAACTGTTTTTGGATCAGCAGGAAGTATGTCGTATAACGAGCCAGCCAGATGGCTGTCGATTTTATTGTCGGTAGCATCCACATTGTCGAGAACCTGAATTTCAGGAGCGGCATAATAAATCGGTTTGCCCGGAACTTCGCGCACATTGTAGAAAATTCCTGAGTTGGCCATTTTGCTGGCTTTCCAGTCGATCGAAAGTTCGAAGTTTTTAAATTTTTTCCCTGGGAAAAGAATGTCGCCATTTGCGCCTTGTCCGGGGGTTTTACCCGCGCCGGTAAATACTTTCATGGCATCTTCTTCGAGCACCCAGTTTGCAGGCATGGCGGTTCCGTTACATTGTCTCCAGCCGTCAAAATTTTTGCCGTTAAACAACAGCACCCAGCCTTCTTTTTGCTCTTTTTTCGAAAGCTTGTTCACGGTCTGTGAAAATCCGGGAATTGCTATCAAAAGCACAATGGCTAATGATAAAGTCATTAAAATGTTTCTCTTCATGATTTGATTTTTAGAATAACCCACATGGTGAGTCGGGTTGATTTAGTGTTTAGAATTACGATTCAAAAATAAGGATTTGCAATGGCAATCCTAATAAATCGGTTCAATTGCTTATTAAGAAAAGTGAAATTGTTTAAGTGAAGCTCCTTATTTAAAAATAACAAAGGAGAAGTAGATTGACCTACTTCTCCCTTGTTGAAATTATTTGCTGCGATCTTATGCGATGCTTTAGTCGATGCGATATGTGTTTTGCACCATTACTCCAGGGTTGATGTCGACCTGTTTTTGAGGAATCGGACAAATTAACTGTGTATCGTTTATTTTAAATCCTTTTGATTTCATCAATTGCACGGCACGACCTGTGCGGATTAGGTCGAACCAACGCTGACCTTCAAAAGCCAACTCAACTCTTCTTTCCTGCAAAACTTTATCGCGAAAGACGACCTTGTCTGCGGTGCTGATATCAACAGCTGATGTTTCGGTTGACTGATAACCAAATCCCCTGCGCCTTACTTTATTTAGCATCGAGCAGGCTTCCGAAGTTTTGCCGTTTTCATTTAAAGCTTCAGCATACATTAACAACACATCGGCGTAGCGGATTACAGGAAAATCAATGTTTGCATCGCCGCTCTGGTAAGGCACGTCCCTGTATTTTTTTACGTGTCTGATGGATATGGTTTTCCCGGTTTTGTTATCGACATATGACGATGCCATAGAGTAGTCTTTTCTTAAATCGCCCAATTCATAAGCATTATTCA
>JAHEYT010000055.1:26023-49341 GCA_023251455.1 Bacteroidota bacterium | reverse complement strand
ACTCATCCCAATAGTTTAAAAAAGAATTCCCCTCTTCCTCGCAGAAAAGGGGAATTTATGTGATTTAATAACTTATCTATTTGCCCCAACTTTCAGGCTCTTCGCGCCATTTATTGAGTTTTTCAACTTCTTCTGGTTTTACATCACCCAACTCCAGAGCCTGCTCAATCAGGATTTGATAGCGGCTTAATGCGGTCAGTTCAAGACCTGCGTCAGCAAAATTTTTGCGAGCCTGCGGAAAATTATAGGTGAAAATGGCTACCATTCCCAAAACGTCGCCACCAAAATTAGTGATAGCATCGGCAGCCTTCAGACTACTTAGGCCTGTTGAAACCAAATCTTCAATGATTACCACTTTCTGACCAGCTTTCATATCGCCTTCAATCAGGTTTTCCAACCCGTGATCTTTTGGTTTTGCCCGAACATAAATAAACGGCAAGCCTAATTCTTGGGCAACCAGCATGCCATGAGCAATTGCTCCGGTTGCTACTCCTGCAATAACTTCAGCTTGCGGATATTTTTCACGAATGACTTCGCAGAATTTCTGACAGATAAAAGTTCGTTCTTCAGGATAAGACAATATTTTGCGGTTATCGCAATAAATTGGAGCTTTCCAGCCTGAAGCCCATGTAAAAGGATTGTTGGGCTGTACTTTTATAGTGTTGATGTGTAGCAGTTTCTTTGTAACTTCGATTTGAATTTGTTCAATCATGATTATTTTCTTTTATCTTTTTAATACTGGCAAATGTACAAAGTTTTTTTCAATGACTCTACCATTCAGATCGACTCAGAAATGAATAAATCATTAAATAATAATAATGCTGTGAAATTCAATAGCGTGGATTATGATGTTGTTAGTCAGATTATTTCGCGAATTGAATCAGCCAAAAGTCCTTCTGATTTTTATATTTTGAACCATGATATCGATTCTGTATGGAATTATTTTAAGAGTCAATTTGTTGAAATTCCGGCTGCGGGTGGATTGGTCAAAAAAGTGGATGGATCATTACTTTTTATTAAGCGTTTAGGCGTTTGGGACATTCCGAAAGGAAAAATCGAAAAAAGTGAAACGCCTGAATTAGCCGCTATCCGTGAGGTTGAAGAAGAGTGTGGCTTATCCGGATTACATATAGTCAAACAACTTGATTCAACGTTTCATGTATACAGGTCTCCATATTTGACGTTTCCAAAGAATTTGGTATTGAAAGAAACCAAGTGGTTTTTAATGTCATATTCAGGTAACGAAAATCCGGTTCCACAAGTCGAAGAAAATATTGAAGAAGTAGCCTGGGTTACCCCGAAAGATTTGGATTATGTATATTCGAATACCTATTTGAGTTTGCGCGATTTTTTGAAAAAATCGTTACCAATTATTTAACATCCGGTTTGTTTGATTTCTGCAATTCCTTGAAGTAATCGCTTTTGAACAGTTGACCCAATTGCCGGTCGAGTCCGTCGATTGGATTTGGTGCAGGCGAAAGCAGCAACTTCCCATCCTTGCCAATCAAAAATGAATTTGGGTAGGTTTTTACTTTATAGCTTGCTTCTACATTACTTTCCGTTGTGGTAAAAATTCCCGCCCACCCGCTATCGTTTTTAAAGCTTTTATTCTCCGGAATTACATTAATAATCACCAGTTTTTCTTTATAGCGGGCTGAAATGACTTTCAGCGCATCCAGATGCTGGCGGCAGATGGAATTTTTTGGATCGGTGAAATGCAAATAAATATAGGTATTCGGAAAGTCTGAAAAGTTTATTTTTTGACCGTTCACGCTTTTAAGCACAATTGCTGGCGGATTGGTGCCACTGGCTAAATAAGTGAGTTTTGATGAGATTAGCTGTGCTATTTTCTGCTCATAGACACTCCAGTCTGACGATTTTACCAGGTTAAGCAATTTCAGGATCGAAGCCTTTGAAAATTGCTTGCTATAGTAAGCGTCATTCATCGATTTTAATAGCACCAAATGCGAAAGTTCCTTATTGAAATGCAGTTGCTTCTGGAAATAATCATCAAGTTTTTGCAGGTTGGCTGAAGTAATTAAATTTTCGATTTCAGTGCCATTTGATGCATTGGTCAACATACTGAAGTAGTTCATAAAAACCTGGTTGAATATGACTGAATAGGCTGCCAGATTGTTCATTGGTTTACTACTACTAAAATAGGTGTTCATAAATTCGGCTGATTTCCCTTGGTTGAGGGCAAAATCAAGGTTAGCTTTCCTGAAAAACTTGTGTGACTCAAAAAAAACTGAATTTGTTTTTGGAAATTCCTGGTCAAGCCTCAGTTTAACTGTGTCGACAAGCGATTTGGACTGATTGGTGAATATCTGGGTGAAATACTTGTTTTCAAGTTTCGCATATTCTTGCTCAAACTGCTGAATTCTAACATTCAACTCGTTTTTGTCAGGTGTTGAAATGCCAAACCAGATTGGCTCCGGTTTTATAAAAGGATTCCTTTTTTGCGATTCAGTCAGGCTTCGTTTCGGTGGAAAAACGATATTGTATGATTTTCCTGGTTCAAGGTAAATCATGCCATGGTATCCGTCAAAATCGGCCGTGCAAAGATTGGTTTCAGTAATTTCAACGTCCAGATTAAATGATCCTTCGGTATTGAATTTAATGGTTCCAATCTTTACTTTTTCTTCAGAAATGAAGTCATGAAGAACATAAAGTTCGATTGAACTCAGAGCATATCCAGACGCTTTTCCTGAAATTTTGACTTGAGCTGACCACGACTTTTCTGTCATGAACAAACCCATTAAAATGAAAATAGATAGTATTATGCTTCTTTTCACAACGATAGGACGAATTGATGAGAATAGGTTTTTGATTCATACATCAAAACGCATGAATCAGTCAAATAATTATTCGTCAAGTTTAAATTCCGACATATTTAATGATGCAGGCAAAAACTGACTTGCATCGCCGCCATGAAAAATAATATCGCGTACAATGGTTGAATTAATTGGAGTGTGTTCGGGCATGGTTAATAGAAACACCGATTCAATTTTTGGGTGCATTTTTTTATTTACCTGTGCAATTGCCCTTTCAAATTCGAAGTCGGCCGAGGTGCGTAAGCCCCTAAGAATATACTGCGCATTCACTTTTTTACAGAAGTCAACGGTCAATCCTTCATGGCTTTCAACAGTAACTTTTGATTCATCTTTAAAAACCTCACGAATCCATTTTAGCCTCTTTTCGACCGGGAAGAACGAACGCTTGTTTGCATTGTATCCGATCATGATAACGATTTTGTCGAACAACGGAATGGCACGTTTAACAATGCTTTCGTGTCCAACAGTAAACGGATCAAATGACCCGGGAAAGATGGCGACTCGTTCCATGTGATTGATTTTTCTGAAGAATTTTGAGTTGTAAATATAGCGCTTATTCAAACTCAGCAAACAAACCCAAGGATTTAATTCGTTTCGGAATCACTGCTGCTAATGATTAAAATGAAAACCAAGGCTACAGCAGCAATCAAAGTACTAATCATCAGCTGGCTCGATTTGCTGCTTTGGAAGAATGACGTGTTTTGTAGTTCGTTCGAAAATTGAATACTAATCAGTACCAATCCGTTATTGAAAGCATGGCCTAAAATGCATAGATAAATGTTTCTGGTTCGAACCATCAAAGTGCCGAGTAAAAGACCAAGTATAAAAGTTGCCGGAAATTGCCACGGATTAAGATGGAACAGGGCAAACATCAGAGCAGAAACAAAGACAGCCGTGAATTTCGAGTAGTTTCGCATCAATCCGTGCATAATTACACCACGGAATATCAGCTCTTCAACGATGGGTGCCATGATAGCGACTTTCAGGATAGCTCCGTAAATTCCATAGTCGTTTTCGAATATTTTATTGAATAACTCCCAGAACCAGGCGGGTGGAGGCAATACTTTATCTAAGGCAATATTTACCTCGCCAATCAGATTTTGAGCTGCCCAAAGAAATACCAGAACCGGAATCAGGATCAAAACATTGAACGATTTGGCAGGGAAAAGTTTATTCAGTTTCACACCGGCTCTTCGGTAAGCATAATAGAATATAAAAACAGGAGAGCCTACACCCACAATGATTTTCTTGAGCGGATTGTAAAGGTAATCGGTTCCGTTATAGTAATCGAACAGAGCCAGAGGAAAGTCGATGATGGTTTGAATAAAGGTATAGAGAACCACCAGGTGAATGGCTCCCATAATGGTTGGATAATATTTGGATTTCGTTTCGTTCACAATGAGCTTAATTTTGTAAGCCGAATATAAGTTACTTTCGTGGAATAAAAAAGGAATGGCGTTGTTCGCATTTTAAAGTTTCTTCAGAGAAAATTGCTAGTTGGTCGATTTCAGGCAAAACTCATTTTGCAATTGTTTCGCCATCCATTCCGAAACGATTTCCGAGCCTTTGTCGTTCAAATGACTTGCATCCATCCAGTATATTGGATTGCTTAATTCCGATTGTGGCTGGATAAGTAACGGTGCGAATTTTTGGTAATAATCAGTATGTTGTGGATTTTTTAGTTTCGATCCGGATTCGGGCAGGTAAACGAAAACGAAGGGTATGTTTTTCCCTTTAATGAGTGCCATCATTTTCTCGAGGTATGACAAAGGATATCGCAATTGAACCTTTCTTATTGATTCAGGGGTTTTTCTCGTCAGCCTTTTTTGCCAGGCATTCTCATTCTCGGTTAGTTCGTCTTTGGTAGCAATCCTGTCGGCATCTCCGTATCCATAAAGTCGATCGTCGGTTTGAGCGAGTTTTTCGCCGAATACATAGGTTGCCTTGAAGCACTCCAGTCGGGCTGATGCACCATGATAAAGATCGGTTAGGTAGTCGCGATTGATTAGAGTCGGGGAGGAAAATAAATCGCTGGTTTCGGCAAGGTATGGAAATATGTCGTGACTATTCTTCTCTTCATCTTCGCTCACTTCCAGTACAATAAGTTTTGGCGATTTGTGTTGCAAGAGTAATTTGAGAATGGTGCATTGCAGATTTCTCCCATACCGGCAATATCCAAGATTGGTCAAATGGTAATTCGATCCGAGCATCTCTTCCATCCTTTTCTCCTGAAAAGCATGAATGGTATGCGATGAGCCGATGAATGCAATGTCAATCGGTGTTTTATTTTTGGTGATTCGGTCGAAAATCCAGGCTCCGTGATTGTAGCAATCGTTTTCTATGTAATGGTAGGCAAACTCCTTGGAGTAGGGCGTCAGGAATATTGCAACAATCGCAATCATCATTAAACTGAAGAACAACGCTATTTTCAACAGGATTTGTTTCATGGTTTAAAATTGAAAATAGATAAATTGAGGAGCCGCATTTAAAACACCGAAAATCAGGATGCTAAAAGAAAGAATAAGATAGAAACTCCATCGCAGAATAATACCTCTTTTTAAAATTAAACTATTGAAATCGTTTTGATTGATCAGTATTTCGAGGATAATAAACAGTGGAAAACTTGCAACGATTGAGATCAGGAATTCCCTGAATTTATTGTTCTCAGCAAAAAGAGCTAATGCTTTTGGTACGAAATCGAAATTCAGGTTCTTAAAACTTGAAAAAATGTACAAACTCTGGTCAAAGGTATGTGCCCGAAAGAATACCCAAGCCAGGTTGACCATCACAAAAGTAGTAATGAACCCTATCCATGAAAAGCTCTTTGGCAGTGTAACGACCTTTGATAGGTAGTGCTCTGAAACCAAAAAGAAACCATGCAGAAACCCCCAAATGATGAATGTGAGCGATGCTCCATGCCATAAACCCGATAGTGTGAAAGTGAGTAGAATGTTGAAAGTCCATCGACTTTGAGTAACCTGATTGCCGCCAAGTGGAATGTAAACGTAATCGCGAAACCAGGTTGACAACGAAATGTGCCATCTCCGCCAAAAATCTTTGAAACTACTGGAAAGATAGGGCGTTTTGAAGTTTTGAGTCAGATCGAATCCCAATAGTCTTGCCGATCCAATGGCAATATCAGAATAACCCGAAAAATCACAATAGATTTGAAATCCAAACATGAAAGTGGCCACCAGTAATACCATTCCATCAAATCTTTCTGGAGAATCGTAGATGTGATCGACAAAATAAGCTAGCCGATCGGCGATTACCATTTTCTTGAAAAGGCCATACAGAATATATCGAAATCCGGAAATCAACCGGTCAGATTTAAATGTTCGTGCCTTCAGGAATTGGGGTAATAAGTCGGATGCTCGTTGAATTGGCCCGGCAACTAATTGCGGAAAGAACGAAACAAAAGCCATGAACGATATGAAGTTATTGGTTGGCTGAATCTTTCCACGATAAATATCAATCGAATAGCTTAGTGATTGAAAGGTGTAGAAACTAATTCCAATTGGCAGGATGATGTGAAGCGTTTTTAGGTTTGGCTGAAGCCCAAGATTTGCGCTCAGACTGGCAAATGAGTCAACAAAAAAGTTGTAATACTTGAAGAACCCTAGCATTCCAAGGTTGATCAGCATGCATAGCCGGAGCAAATTCAGCTTTTTATTTTTGTCGGTCTGTCTGAAAATAGCCCTGCCCAAAAAGAAATCGACCGATGAGCTAATAAAAATGAGTATTAAAAAACGAACATCCCACCATCCATAAAAGCAGTAACTCGCAATAAGCAGAAATAGGTTTTGCCACCTGAAATTCTTCCGAAGTAATGACCAGTACAATGTAAAAACGATGGTGATGAAGAAAAAATAGGTGATTGAATTAAAGAGCATTGCACGGATCGATGGGTTTAAACGAATGTATAATTTTTGTTTTAAACGGATACAAATGCGGACTTTATTATTTTTGAACAATGCGATGTTGAAAATTATCGAAAAAACTTCAAAAACTATTTGATCGTTTGAAGAAAATGTGCTTATTTTGCGGTCTGTTTGAAAAATGTGAGATTCTGATTAAAAAATAAGACAATGTCAAGAGTTTGTCAAGTAACCGGAAAAAAAGTGATGGTGGGAAATAATGTTTCTCACTCAAAGCGTAGAACAAAACGGAAGTTCCTTCCTAATCTGTTCAAAAAGAAGTTCTATCTTCCTGAAGAAGATCGTTGGATTTCATTAACTGTTTCAGCCAACGGTATCCGTACAATCAACAAGAACGGATTGAACGCAGCATTGAAAGATGCTAAAGTAAAAGGTTTTATAACAACTATTTAAAGCTTTAAGAGATGGCTAAGAAAGGAAATAGGATTCAGGTAATCATGGAATGTACCGAACAAAAGACAAGTGGGGTTCCAGGAACTTCAAGGTACATCACCACCAAAAACAGGAAGAACACTCCTGAGCGTTTGGAAAAAAAGAAATACAATGCTAACTTAAAGCGAGTTACTGTACACCGCGAAATTAAATAACAAATAGTATGGCAAAGAAAGTAGTTGCATCATTACAAAAAGGTGCCGGTAAAGGTTACTCCAAAGTAGTAAAAATGGTAAAATCCGAAAAAACCGGTGCATATACATTTCAGGAAGAGATTATTCCTAATGAAAATGTAAAAGATCATTTTAAGAAATAGACCAAAATCTCTCTATAAAAAAAAGCTTTCATCTTTGGTGAAGGCTTTTTTTATTGAATTTCTATATTGCTTTATTACAGTACTTTAAATTTGTAGTTATGGGTATCTTCGGAATTTTTAACAGCAAGAAAAAAGAAAGCCTTGACCAAGGGCTTGCTAAAACCAAAGAAAGTGTTTTTACGAAGATTAGCCGCGCTATCATTGGGAAAACCAAGGTCGATGACGAAGTGCTGGATAATCTGGAAGAAATTCTGATTTCTTCGGATGTTGGCGTTGAAACTACCCTGAAAATCATTGAACGCATTGAAAAACGCGTTGCGGCCGATAAATACATGGGAACTTCCGAGTTGAACGGAATGTTGAAAGAGGAGATTGCCAGTTTACTTGAAGAAAATAATAGTAATGATATGGCAGATTTCGATCTGCCTGAAAGCGATGAGCCATACGTTATTATGGTAGTTGGTGTGAATGGCGTAGGTAAAACAACCACTATCGGGAAACTGGCCTGGCATTTTAAAGCAGCTGGTAAAAAAGTGGTTTTGGGTGCTGCAGATACATTTAGAGCTGCCGCTATCGATCAGCTTCAGATTTGGGCCGATCGTGTTCAGGTGCCGTTGGTAAAACAGGGAATGGGTGCCGATCCTGCATCGGTTGCTTACGATACATTGGCTTCGGCCAAAGCACAGGGTGCCGATGTGGTGATTATTGACACCGCCGGACGTTTGCACAACAAAGTGAACCTGATGAACGAGCTGAGCAAAATAAAATCGGTCATGAAAAAGGTGGTGCCAACTGCGCCGCACGAAGTACTTCTGATACTTGATGGCTCGACCGGACAAAATGCTTTTGAGCAAGCCAAACAGTTCACAAAAGCTACGGAAGTTACTGCTTTGGCACTCACCAAACTCGATGGAACGGCCAAAGGAGGCGTGGTAATTGGAATTTCAGATCAGTTTAAAATTCCAGTGAAATACATTGGGATAGGCGAGAAGATGGACGATTTGCAGATTTTCCGGAGACGGGAATTTGTGGAGTCACTTTTCAGCTAAAAGTCGGGAGTCCGGAGACGGAAGACCGGAGAACGAAAAATGATATGGCTGGCTTATGCTGGCCTTTATTTTGAATTGTCACAAATCAAAACTTTAGTTGACGTTTACTGTTCTAGGACGAAACAGAATAAGAAAATACCTGGTGTTCACTTTGTACCTTTGTGTCTTAGTGGCTAAAAATTAGAAAATGAAGAAGCAAAAAATAAATGTGGTGACCTTGGGTTGCTCGAAAAACTTAGTTGATTCGGAAGTATTACTGAACCAACTTTCAATGGATGGTTTTGAAGTAGTTCACGATTCGAACGATACCGATTCGGATATCGTGGTAATCAATACCTGCGGATTTATTAACGATGCCAAAGAGGAGTCGGTGAATACTATTTTGCAGTTTGTTGATGCCAAAGGTCGCGGCGACATTGATAAATTATATGTGATGGGTTGCCTCTCGGAACGGTACAAAACTGAACTGGAAAAGGAAGTACCTGAAGTTGACAAGTTCTTCGGCAAGTTCGATCTGAAAGCCTTGGTTGGAGAACTGAAAGCCACTTATCGTCCGGAGTTTATTTACGAACGGAAGATTACCACACCGTCGCATTTTGCTTACCTCAAAATATCTGAAGGATGCAACCGTGTTTGTGCTTTTTGCGCCATTCCGGGCATGACCGGCAAGCATTTGTCCAAATCGATGGATGACCTGGTGAAAGAAGCTAAATACCTGGCAAAAGGAGGCGTAAAAGAAATCTTGCTGATCGCGCAGGATTTGTCGTATTACGGCATCGATTTATACGGAAAAGGAATGCTGGCTGAATTGATTCAGAAAATTGCTGAAGTTGATGGCATTCAATGGATTCGCCTGCATTATTTGTACCCAACCAAATTCCCAATGGATATTTTACCGCTATTTAAATCGGTTCCTAAACTCTGCAAGTACATTGATATTCCGCTTCAGCACAGTTCGAATAATGTATTGAAACACATGCTGCGCCATGTAACTACTGAAGAAACAGAAGCTTTACTTCAGAAAATAAAAGAAGAAGTTCCCGGAATTGCCATCCGTACAACCATGCTGATTGGACATCCGGGCGAAACCGAAGAAGATTTTGAGCAACTGAAAGGCTTTGTCCAGAAACATCGGTTCGATCGTTTGGGTGCTTTTTCGTATTCGCACGAAGAAGGAACTTATGGCTACCAGAAATATTCGGATGATGTTCCGGAAGATGTGAAACAAGCCCGCGTGGAAGAATTGATGGGCATTCAGCAGATTGTTTCTTCGCAGTTAAATGCTGCCAGGGTGGGGCAGACGCTAAAAGTGATCATTGATCGCGAAGATGAAGAATTCTATGTCGGACGCACTGAGTTTGATTCTCCGGAAGTTGATGGAGAAGTGCTTATCGGCAAAGAAGTTGTTCTGAAAAAAGGACAATTTTGCCAGGTAGAAATTACTGGTGCTGAAGAGTTTGATTTGTACGGAAAAGCGGTGTAAGACATAAATGGTTATATCCCATTAGGGCTTAAAATCACAAGTTTTTCGCTTGGTTCCTTTTTTACGTTTCTGGATACCTGGGAAAATCGAATTTGTATAATATCGAGTAAAAATAATTTTAGAAATACTGCTCGGTAGGAGAAGTTCGGTCTGATTTGTTATTGATATATTTTTCCCATTCACTTTTTGGCAATGGTTTGCTTCTTTTCATCATGTATTCCTTTAGCCTGGTAACAACGATTTTATTGGAATAGTCAATCTCAACTATTTCTTTTACTGGCATGGGATGTTTGGCAAGAATGTAATATTCCCAGGTGGATCGATATTCCGGGGCTTCTACTAAATTCCAAATGGTGTCCATCACGATGATATTTGCTAATTCCTTCGATATTTGTAGCGATTTAATAATGGGTTTTCCAAAATGTAACTTATTCTCGGGTATTGAAGATACTCTCAAGGTATCAAAGTCAAGGTATCCAGTTTGTAGAATGGTATCAATAACAATTTCGTTGCAATAATTCAGATAAACCGTATAACCTCCTTCTTTTTTACTGGATACTATAATTTCGGGTATGGTGTCTTTTGTAATCAGGCTGTAGTTATTAGCATAGATCAGCGGTTTTTTGTTCGTAAAAGCACAAAATGAAATAAATAGCATAATGATAATTAACGACCTGTGTTTAAGCTGAAATTTCATGTCTGATATGCTTATGATTATATTTTATTCCTGTTTGTCTTTCTCTATTTTTTTCAGAAGAAAATATAGAACATATAAATTTAAAATAAACAATATAATAAATTGTGTAAGTTGATTATATTGATCTTCTTATAAGGCAAATTAACATCCGATGACAATCATATTCAGGATGAAAATACCAAGTTAAAATAGAATTTTTAATCTAAATTTTATAAAATATCATTTATGCTCTAAAATAAACAATTATTCATGACTTAACATAGTGGTCAATACATGAATTGTCAAAATATTGTAAAGTCCATAAAGCTTTATTCTATACCGATTGCTCATCCCCCCCAAATTTGGAGGAAACTCAATTTTTCAAGTTGATGTGCTAAGTGCTTTGGAGAAAAGTTATTTGATTGCCATCAATCCAAGTTTTTCTTCAGCAAACTGATAAGTTGCTTTTTCAACATCCTGCCATTGTTTCGAAAATAGTTGGCACCCAATTACATGATCACCGGCTTCAGGAAATGCAACTTTTTGCTTTAGGTTTTCAGGTGTGCCCAATTGTTCGTACATTTTTAACAAGGCAGCAACACTTACTGTCTGATCCTGATTTTCCTCGTCTTTGTAATAGTATCCCATAAATAATGGCTTGTCAACTTTGGCAAAAGTCTCTTTTTTCATCGTTGCATCAAGAAGCTGTTGCAAATAAACGATGGCTTCGAGCCTGTACTTGCAATTGAAATAATGGCAATCTTCGGAACCAAAATCTGAATTCCTGACCCGGTATTTTCCCTTCATGAAAAATCGTGCAATCTGGAGGCCCCATGGCTTGCTTGTCATCCTTGCTGTTGGATCTTTAAGTGCGACATTTGGCGAAAAAAATATAAATCCATCGATCAGATCCGGAAATTCGGTCGCCATTTTTAAGCCGAGCGTTGCCCCGGTTGAAGTAGCCATAATAATTACTTTTTCGCCCAGGCAATGTGCTGCAACCAAGGCTTCTTTAGCCGATTCGTAAAGCCTGTCGGGAGTCATGTCGAGAAGGGATTCTGTTGTGTCAATTCCATTAGAAGCAAGTAGCGGGGCATATATGTTCATCCCGTAACGTCGGGCGAAATTGATGTTTATGGGACTTCCTTCGTACCAGCAAGCCGAAAATCCGTGGAGATAAAGCAAACAGTATTCGGTTTTATTTTTTAGGCTGTCGTTGGCCCATACTAATTTGCTTTGGTTATCGGGTTTGATTTTTAAACCGGCTTCCTTGCTTTTTATGTACGATTCAAATTCAGAAGTTTGGAGTCGGATATTGGGTAGTTTGTTGTTTAATTTGGGTTTCGGAAACGTTGGTCCTGCTAAATATACCAGAAAAAGAATGCAAACAACAGAAAGGGTGATGATCAAAAGAGATTTCATAACCAATTAATTTTAGTCGTAGAATTTCAGAAAAGAACCTTTCAACTAATATACTGAAAGTAATCATGAAATTCAATGTAATTAATTGGATATTAGAATATTTTAATTAGTTATCGGTAATATTCTCAGCTTTTCTTCCGCAAAAGTAAAGCTGGCTTTTTCAACATCCTGCCACGATTTTGAAAACAATTTGCTGCCAATAGGGTGGTCGCCTGCTTCAGGGAAAGCAATTTTTTGTTTCAGATTCTCGGGTGTGCCAAGTTTATTGAACATTTTTAACATGGCATCAACTTTAACCACTTTGTCCTGATTTTCCTCGTCTTTATAATAATATCCCAGTAATACAGGTTTGTTTACCTTCGAAAAGGTCTCTTTTTTCATGGTCGATTCAACCAATTGCTGAAGGTAAACCACTGCTTCCAAACGATATTTGCAATTCCAATAACGGCAATCTTCCGATGCAAAATCGGTGTTGGTAATTCGGTAGTTGCCTTTATAAACGTTTCGGGCAATTTGCAATCCCCAGGGTTTACTGAGCAGAAATGCTGCCGAATTATTAATTGCCACATTGGGCGAAAGTAAAATCTGTCCTTCCATCAATTCCGGAAATTCGGCAGCCAGTTTTAAACTTAACGTTCCACCAGTTGATGTACTCATCAGGATTACCTTTTCTCCCAGCGATTGAGCCACAACCAAAGCTTCTTTGGCCGATTCATAAAGGCGGTCAGGAGTCATGTCAATCAAGGCTTCAGTAGTGTCGATACCATGCGAAGCAAGCAGCGGAATGTATAAATTCATACCATACCGATGAGCAAAATCAATGTGGACGGGATTCCCTTCGTACCACGATGCTGAAAAACCATGCAGGTAAAGCAGGCAATAGGAAGTTTTATTCTTTAAGCTGTCATTTGCCCAGATAATCCTGCTTTCGTTGTCGGGCTTGATTCTTAGTTTGGCTTCCTTGCTTTTAATAAACGATTCTACTTCGTTAGTATGAAGATGGATGGAAGGCAGATTTCCGTTTAATTCAGGTTTTGAAAATTTTGGTCCTGATAAATAGGCAATTAACAAGGTGCTTATCAGAATGAGTGTAGTTGTCAGAAATCTTTTCATAGCCAATTAGTTCGATTGGAATATTAGGAAATTGGTTCTGCTAAACTAGTTAAAATTGAAATAAATTAGAATCATGCTAACTTATTTTCAAATTAGTTCCTTCTACTTTTACGTTGTACGTTTTTAAAGAGCTGGTAGCCGGGCCTTGCAAAACAGCACCAGTAGTAGTAAACATGGAGCCATGGCATGGACATGCAATTTTGCTGTCGGAACTGCTGTAAGCCACCGTGCAGCCTTGGTGTGTGCAAACGCTTGCCAGCGCGAGATAGACTGAAGCCGTTGACCTGATAATAATGATATTACCGCTATAAGCATATCCGCCAACAGTTTTTAAAGCATTAAAATCAGCCGACGTCAGGTCAACAGTTATAGTTCCGGAAGTGTCACCAGGTGGTGCTGGTTCCGGATCATCTGATTTGCTGCATGAATTCAGGAATGCAGGCGCTAAAAACAGCAAACTTCCACTAATTAGCGCTTTACTGAAAAATTCTTTTCTGTCCATTTTTATGTTTTAAAGTTTATAAACTGAAAATATTTCAAAATGCTTTTAACTGTCGCTGATTATGGTGGAAAACTGCGATCTGAATAAATATATTTAACCCACTTTTTTTAAACAACTTGGGTAATTAATGGTTCAATTGTTCAATTCAAATAAACCTCGGGATTAAACTTTAAAAATTGCCGTTTGTTACTTTATTGCTTACTTTAAATTACTAGAAAACCAATCATTCAACTATGGATAAATTTTCACAAGTGGGAAATCAGGAAATCGCTGTAGTAGAAGAATTATACTCTTCATATCTTGTTGATCCTGAGTCAGTAGATTCAAGCTGGAGAAACTTTTTTGCCGGATTTGAGTTTGCCCGCAAAAATTTTGCAGAGAATAAAGCTTTCGTGCGCGATGAAAAGATTGATAAAGAATTTGCAATACTGAACCTTATTCATGGCTATCGTCAACGTGGGCATTTGTTTACCAAAACTAATCCTGTACGATCTCGCAGAAAATATTCCCCAACTTTAGATATCGAAAATTTTGGATTGCAAAAATCCGATCTCGACACTGTTTTTCAGGCCGGAAATAGTATTGGCATTGGACCCGCAACCCTTCGCGCAATAATTGAACACCTTGAAGCTACTTATTGTGGATCAATTGGAGTCGAGTATGTTTTTATGCGACATCCGGAACTCATTGATTGGCTTAAAGTAAAGATGGAGTCGGTCAGGAATTCAGAAACTTTTTCTCCTGAAAAGCAAAAACATTTTTATTACCATTTGAAACTCGCTGTTGGGTTCGAGAATTTTATTCACAAAAAATTTGTTGGTCAAAAACGGTTTTCTCTGGAAGGTGGTGAAGCTCTGATTCCGGCGTTAGATGCTGTTATTGAACATGGTGCTGAACTTGGTATCAATGAATTTGTGATTGGAATGGCTCATCGTGGGCGGCTAAGCGTACTGACCAATATTCTGGAAAAACCTTACGAACATATATTTAAAGAATTTGTAGGAACCGAATATGAACAGGATCTTTCGCTTGGCGATGTAAAATACCATCTCGGCTACGAAAATGAAGTTCAGACCGATACCGGGAAAAAAGTCAAGCTAAGTTTAATGCCCAATCCATCGCATCTTGAAACCGTATCTCCACTGGTGCAGGGCATGGTTCGTTCGCGGATCGATCTGCAGCATAAAGGTGATTTTAATAAGGTTGCACCGATCGTTATTCATGGCGATGCCGCTATTGCAACCCAGGGAATCGTTTATGAAGTTATACAGATGTCGCAGTTGCCCGGTTATAAAACTGGTGGAACAATTCATCTGGTCATCAATAATCAGGTTGGTTTTACGACCAATTACCTCGATGCCCGCTCAAGTACTTATTGTACCGATGTGGCTAAAGTGACCCGTTCACCTGTATTTCATGTGAATGGCGACGATGTGGAAGCCATCATTTTTACCGTGAAACTGGCCATGGAATTCAGGCAGAAATTTCATGCCGATGTTTTTATTGATATTTTGTGCTACCGAAAATACGGACATAATGAAGGTGACGAACCTCGTTTTACCCAACCGTTGTTGTATAGTGCCATTGAAAAACATCCGAATCCCAGAGATATTTATGCAGAAAAACTGGTTTCATTAGGCGTTTTTTCCTCTGAAGAAGCAAAAAAACTGAACCAGGAATTCGATCAGTTACTCGAAGAAAAATATAAAATCTCGGAGAAAATCGAAAAGGTAAAAGTTCGCAAATTCCTGAAAGGGGAATACACCGATTATGAAAAGCCGGTTAGTGCTGATTTGCTACATTCCATAAAAACCGGTGTTAAAAAAAGCGAGTTAATCCGGATTGCTGAACGAATCAATTCATTGCCTGCTGACAAAAAGTTTTTCAAGAAAATCGACCGTATTGTGGAGGACCGGCGCATGATGATGCTTGATAACCGAATGGATTGGGCGATGGCCGAATTACTGGCTTACGGAACTTTGCTCGAAGATGGATTTTCGGTCCGGTTGAGTGGTCAGGATTCGGAACGCGGGACTTTTGCACATCGCCATGCCTCATTTGTAGTTGAAGACACCGATGAAAAGTATTTTCCACTGAAAAATATCAGTGATAAGCAAGCTTCATTCCACGTGTTTAATTCACTTTTGTCCGAATACGGAGTTCTTGGTTTTGAATACGGATATTCTCTCGCCAATCCGAAAGGACTGACAATTTGGGAAGCCCAGTTTGGCGATTTCGCAAATGTTTCGCAGGTAATTTTCGATCAGTATATTTCGTCGGCTTACGAAAAGTGGGGCATGATGAATAGTTTGGTGATGTACTTGCCACATGGATACGAAGGGCAGGGACCTGAACACTCAAGTGCTCGCATCGAACGGTTTTTGAATCTCACCGCAGACAATAATATCCAGGTTGTTGTACCAACTTCGCCAGCCAATATGTTCCATTTGTTGCGCAGGCAAATGCATTCAAATTTCAGAATACCGCTTGTTGTTTTTACACCGAAAAGTTTGTTGAGGCACCCAATGGTTACTTCGTCGGTTGATGAGTTAGCAGAAGGGGCTTTCCAGGAAATCATTGAAGATCTGGTTTCAAAACCAGAGAAGATCAATAAGCTGGTTTTCACCTTTGGAAAACTGTATTACGATTTGCACAAAAGGCAAGGTGAAGAAGGTGTCATCAATACGGCAATTGTCCGGATTGAACAATTATTCCCGCTGAATACCGACCGGATCAGATCTATTATCTCGAAATATCCAAATCTCGAAAAAATAATCTGGGCACAAGATGAACCGTCAAATATGGGAGCCTGGCAGCACGTTCAGCGGTTTTTGCCTGACGTTCCTTTCGAGTTGGTTTCACGTCCGGCCAGTGCCAGTCCCGCAGTTGGTCTGATGCATCAGCATAATACCCGACTGAAAAAAATATTGGATACCGTTTTTGAGGAAAAAGTTTTAGCTTAGAGGGAGAATGGTGACGGGAGAACGGAAATGGAAAAACCCGTAACTTGAATCCCGCAACTCGCAACAATTAACGAAAAATCAACAATCAATAATACTCAAAATGTTAATCGAAATAAAAGTACCTACACCCGGAGAATCCATTACAGAGGTTGAACTCGGAAAGTGGCTGGTTGCTGACGGTGATCTTGTTGAGAAAGGTCAGGAGGTAGCTGAAGTCGAATCTGATAAGGCCACACTGACCTTGTCGGCAACCGAGAGTGGGCAAATAAAAATAAATGTTCCAGAAGGAGAGCGAGTAGCTGTTGGCGCTGTTGCCTGCACCATCGATACGGGCGTTTCTGTGGATAAGAAACCAGGGAAGGAGCCTATTGCCTCGGAACTTTTTGCTGAACCCAAAGAAGCTGTAGTTTCGGAACCTGAGAAAAAAAGTATAGCTAAATCAAACGTAAAGCCGGAAGAATCAACTATCAAAGTTACTCCGGTGGCTCGCGAAATGATGGAAGAATACAATCTTTCGATGGATGAAGTGTTGAGTGGCCTGCACCGGATTTCGAAAGGGGACATTGAGGCTGTTTTGGCGCTTCCAAAGGTGGAAAAGTACACTTTGACAGGCTCTGCCACCGCAGCGTTGTCTGGCAAAACCGGATCGCGTGATGAAAAGCGTGAAAAGATGACATCGTTACGCCGCAAGTTGAGCGAGCGATTGGTTGCGGTAAAGAATGAAACGGCTATGCTCACTACTTTCAACGAAATTGACATGAGCCGCGTGATGGAAATGCGGACGAAGCTTCAAGCTAAGTTTGTTGAAAAATATGGCTTGAAATTGGGCTTCATGTCTATTTTTAGCAAGGCTGTCGCCGAAGCCATGCAATTTCATCCAACTATCAATTCTCAAATCAATGGCGAAGAAATTATTACTCCTGAATTTGTCGATATTGGCATTGCTGTTCAAACGCCTAAAGGTTTGATGGTTCCAATTATCCGGAATACCGAAAGCAAAACTATCGCTGAAATTGAACTGGAATTAAAAGTGCTGGCAGAAAAGGCCCGGACCAAAAAGATAACTGTTGAAGAGTTGACAGGTGGAACTTTCACCATTACCAATGGCGGTACATTCGGTTCGTTGCTATCGACGCCAATTATCAATCCGCCACAATCGGCGATACTCGGGATGCACAACATTGTTGAACGTCCGGTAGCAGTCAACGGACAGGTGGTGATCCGCCCAATGATGTATGTGGCTCTCTCTTACGATCACCGAATTATCGATGGGAAAGATTCGGTCGGTTTCCTTGTTAAGATAAAAGAACTGATTGAAAATCCGGAGCGGTTACTTACCAATGGCCGGAATCCGGAGGAAGTATTGCTTGGTTTGTAAAATGATTTTATGTAAAGATACAGAAGCTCTTTTCGTTTTCGGGAAGAGCTTTTTCATTTATTCGGGTTTGGTTTTGCCTGATTCTTTGTACATTTACAAAACAACCTAAAACATGTCATATGAAACCTCTGTTTTTTCTCTTTCTAATCCTGACAGTTCTTGTTTCATGTTCTCCCAATAAGGTTCCTGAGACCAAACATCATTCCAATTACCATTTTGAAACGGTTGATAAATCAGCGTTTGAGAAAACAGAACAGGTTTACATTCCAATTTACAGCGACATTTATTACGTCGATTCCAAACATACGTTTTCGTTAACTGCTACATTGAGCATCCGGAATACTTCTTTCAAGGATTCCATTTATGTTTTCTCGATTGATTATTACAATTCAGGAGGGGAAAAGGTACGCCGCTATAATGAGTCAACCCTGCTGGTTAAGCCAATGGAGTCAGTTGAATTTGTGGTCGAAAACAAGGATGATACAGGCGGAGTAGGGGCCAATTTTGTGGTAGAGTGGGGTGCGAAACCTGGAGCCCAGCGGCCATATTTTCAGGGCGTTATGATTGGGACAACCGGTCAACAAGGTATTTCGTTTACTACCGAAGGAATCGTGATACAGAAATAGTTTCAGGCTTAGAAAGGAATCGTAAGTCCAAGCCAGGGAATGGCTACGAAACCACCCATATCTTCAGCAATAGGGATAACAGCACCAAAATCCAGTCCAGTACGTTTAATAATCCTTCGTCCGCCCACCATCATTAAAACTACAAATTCGTCGGGTGTACCAATGAAATAGTTTTCAGTAATAAAATAACCCTTCGCCCCGGTTCTGATCATACCACTAATATTGATTGTTGGGTTCTTTGCCATTTCTCCACCGCCAAATCCCCATCCTAGTCCGATGTTCAGATTCTTATCTTTTGATCCAAAAGTTGTGATACCGTATAAAATTCCAAATCCGGTATTTTCTTCTCCGATAACAGTACCCATTAATGCTCCAACCCCGAGGTTGAATTTGTTTTCAACTACAGGAACTGAAAATTTAGCGGTAATCCATACTGGTGTTGATCCTCCGGCAAAAAGAAAGAGTGGAACTGTGCCTATTCCGCCTGAAAAGTGGTCGGTAAAGCCATAAACTGCCTGGTTAAAGAGTATCCAAACATTTTGGTAATAGCCTTCTCCGGCCTTCAGGTTGTAGCCGTTTGGTGCCCAAAAGTATCGGGTTGCTTGTGGATTGTCGAGCCAATACGTTCCATCTTTTGACTGGACAGCGGCGAGCTGTGTGATTTTTTTGACTTCAGATTGAGGGATGCTGATTTCTCCGAGTTTGTCGGTTTTTATTCGGATCGCTTCTTGTGTTTGTTTCAGGATAATTCCAATATACTCATTGCCATCAATCGTTTCTATTTGGTATTTGATGGAGTCCTGACTGTTTTGAGCATTGGATAAAGTTGAAATGCCGATCAGAAAAGCTAAGAACAAGGTGAGTATTGACATTTTCTTCTTCATGATATGTAGGATTTGAATAGGTCAGATACTTGATTCTTACATACTAACTCTTTTTACGATAAATTGTTCAAATTGGATATTTCCCAGGAAAAAGGCAATAAAAAAGCCACCCGCATGTGAGGACGAGTGGCTCTATCTGTTTGTTTGAAAAATGCTAGAGTGTCTGTATTTTTAAAAACGATTAATAAATTTATTCTGAAACTACTTCGAAGCCTAATTCAATAATTACCTCTTTGTGCAATTTGATTTTGGCAGTATAGTTTCCTATTTCTTTAACACTGTCGTCTGAAATCATGATCTGTTTGCGATCGATTTCAAATCCTTTGGCATTGATAGCCTCAGCCAGCATGATGGTATTAACCGAACCGAAAATTTTTCCGGTAGTGCTGGTTTTTGCTCCAATAACCAATTGAACAGCTTTGAGTTTTTCAGCTACACTTAAAGCCAAATCTTTTAATTTTGCTTCTTTGTGAGCCCGTTGTTTCGTGTTCTCAGCCAATACTTTTTTTGCTGATTCGGTGGCGATTACAGCCATCTTTTGAGGAATCAAAAAGTTGCGACCGAAACCGTTTTTAACAGTAATAACATCGTCTTTCGATCCTAGTCGTGCAACGTCCTGCAATAATATAATTTCCATTTTTTATTCAGCTTTTAAAATTATTTCATCATATCAGTAACATATGGCAGTAACGCGATATGACGTGCTCTTTTAACGGCTTTGGCCACTTTGCGTTGGTATTTCAAAGAGGTTCCGGTAATACGACGTGGTAAAATTTTACCTTGTTCGTTTAAGAATTTCTTCAAAAATTCAGCGTCTTTGTAGTCGATGAATTTGATTTTGTTCTTTTTAAAGCGGCAATACTTTTTCTTTTTGATTTCAACCGACGGTGGGGTCAAATATCTGATTTCACTTGAATTTGCTGCCATAGTTTAGTTCTCCTTTTCAGTTTTAGCTTTTGTTTTAAGTCTTCTTTTTTCGCTGTAAGCAACGGCATGTTTATCCTTGCTGAAAGTCAGGAAACGGATAATGCGTTCATCGCGTCTGAATTGAGTTTCCAAGGTTTTTGCAAACGATGGGTCGGCGGCAAATTCGAAGAGTTGATAGAACCCTGTCGATTTTTTTTGAATGGGATAAGCTAACTTGCGCAATCCCCAGTCCTCTTCTGAGACCATTTCACCACCATGTTCGGTAATGAAGTCCCTGAATTTTTTTACCGTTTCCTTTACCTGAATATCAGATAAAACGGGAGTAATAATGAAAACGGTTTCATACTGGTTTTTCATAAAACTTCTGAATTAATTATACATGAATACTTTATACCTAAAAATAGGTGGCGCAAAATTAGAAATAATTTGCTATTATTCAAACATGTCTTCATTAATTAGTTTGAAGTAATTGAAAATCGCATGTATGGGTCATAATTCTTCTTTACTTATGTCAGACAGGCGTACGCCAGAATTTAGTTTGAAAAGCGAATGTTAATGCAAAAATGGTATCTGTACATTTGAAAAATAAACTGATGAGTACTAAAACATTACCTTCAGAAAACTCCTAATGCTCATTATTAACTCCATTGAAAAGCATATTCTCTAAATGTAAATTAGAATGCTTTTAGAATTATAAATTTAATCAAATGCTAATGTTTGTGCGGCTTTTATTCGATCTGGTGAAAATATTTTGATCAGTGAAAAGGGTGTTTTGATAGTTGAATCACCGGCTACGTACATTGAGTAATAAACAGTTTGTTTTATCTCAATCTTTATCGTTATATTTAGTTGTTGGAAAGAATTAGGATATGTTTAATATTCATACTTGTTTTCAGCTCGACCTAAAAAAAACTTATGAAATCATTTTGTTTACCTCTTTATGTCAAAAAAATAGTCTATTCTTTTGATGTTACAATTCTGATATTTCCTTTAAAAATAGCAACGAAAGCGATTGATCAAAACTCATTTCAATTGAAAAGAGTAATCTAGGCATTTTAAATGACCAGATATTCCTGTTTTTACGAGTTAATGAAAATTCAAAAATAAGACTATATGAAAATTTTTACTTTTAATTATTTCGAGTCAATTCATATCAGATCATTGTTTGGCGTACTCCGCCAAAAGGCAAAATTTCTGGTTTTGCTGTTGGGTCTGATGGTTTCCATGTTTAATTCTTTTGGACAATCTCCTATTAAAGTTTCTGTTGAATTTCCTATTGGAGGTTTTGAAATTGATGGGAATTATTCGCCTAATACAATGAGTCCTGGAGGAGGTGATTGGTTTGAAAGCATTATTGGTTCTGGAAACGGAGTGTTTAACTTTGGAGGTGATTTAACAACTACTACCATCCAATATGGAATGCGGAATCTAGATCCAATACAAAGTGATTCTGATTATGCATATGCTGGTGGAAGTTTAGCTGATAACCCAACTACTTGGAAATGGAGTAAATCGAAAGCGACTCCAGCAAAGGGAGATATTGGTAGTGCAATGTTTTTTTATCAAAAGATCCTTCCACTGGAGACCAATGGTTATTTGTTGCCGCCGATAAATTTGATGGTGACGGAACAAATTTTATTTGTTTTGAATTTTTACAAGAGATTTTGGACCTTGATGATGCGACACAGCCGTCTGGAAAATTTACTTCTGGGGGTAAAGACGGAGGGCGAACTAAAGGAGACTTGGCAATTCAAGCGCAATTTGGTGGAGGAGGATCCAATCCTCCGACAATAGTTTATAAAACTTGGCAACAAGGTTCTAAGTCTTGGACATACTCTACATATACCCCAATAAATACTGTTGGTTATGTTATGTCAACTCCAAGTATGTCACCTCAAGGTAGTAGTATAAGCAATCCATTTGGTGGTACTCTTGTGACTAATCAAGCCGTTGAAGCTGCGATTAATATAACGAAGTTGTTTCAGGAGTTACAGCCTTGTGCACCAGCTATTAAAGTAAAGACGATCATGATTTCTTCGACTTCAGCAAATGATGGATCGAATTTATCAGATTTCATTTTCCCGATATTGCAATCGAATGTTGTGTTGGGAACTACAATAAGTTATAATGGACCATTCTGTCCTGGAGCTGGTACGCAAAAAGTGAGTCTTACCGGAGAAACTGGTGGTGATTATACTATTACCCCTTCTGGGATTGTAGATATTGGTTTAAAAAGTGGAGATATAACAATACCTGATATTAATGATTTTCCTGATGTTGCAGGCACCTATACTGTGACTTATACATTTTCTCCCAGTACATGTTCGGCAGGAACAACGTATTCAGTATCAACAACTTTTGTGGTTAACCCAAAACCTAAAGTAACTAATTCTTCAGTTTTATCTATTTGTAATGGTTCAAGTCCTAATATTAGCTTGAGTGCAAATGTTTCAAGTACATTCACATGGACTTCTCCAAATGTCACAGGTGGTGTAACTGGAGCGATTTCAGGTGCCGGTTCTATTATTAATCAGGAGCTTAGCCTTCCTAGTGGTAGTACAACTCCCGGCACTGTTGAATACATTGTTACTCCAACCTCTTCATCTGGGTGCTTAGGCGAATCATATACAATTACAGTCACGGTGAGTCTTACTCCTACATTGACCGCTATTGCAGTACCAGCCGATGTATGTTCCGGTTCTACCTTAACACTGGTTGCCCCAACAGTAGCAGATCATGGATCAGCCGTTTCGTCCCAGGGATGGGAATTGGAAA
>JAHEYT010000055.1:0-26013 GCA_023251455.1 Bacteroidota bacterium | reverse complement strand
CCTACATTGACCGCTATTGCAGTACCAGCCGATGTATGTTCCGGTTCTACCTTAACACTGGTTGCCCCAACAGTAGCAGATCATGGATCAGCCGTTTCGTCCCAGGGATGGGAATTGGAAACAACCGTTGGTGGCGGAGCTTTTGCTGCCCTGGCTTCTCCTTATACAGTAGTTTATGCCGACAACGGAAAGAAGATCCGCTACACTGCCACCAATGGCTGCGGGACGACTACCAGCAATGAAGTTGTGGTTGCCGTTGACGCAAAACCTACATTGACCGCTATTGCAGTACCAGCCGATGTATGTTCCGGTTCTACCTTAACACTGGTTGCCCCAACAGTAGCAGATCATGGATCAGCCGTTTCGTCCCAGGGATGGGAATTGGAAACAACCGTTGGTGGCGGAGCTTTTGCTGCCCTGGCTTCTCCTTATACAGTAGTTTATGCCGACAACGGAAAGAAGATCCGCTACACTGCCACCAATGGCTGCGGGACGACTACCAGCAACGAAGTTGTTGTAACCGTAGACGACGATCCAACAATTGCAAATATTTCTGTGCCTGCTGATTTCTGTGCCGGCGATTTACTAAACCCAATGGCCCCAACAGTAACAGATCATGGATCAACAGTTAGTTCACAGGGTTGGCAAATGGAAACAGCAGTTGGAGGAGGCGTATTCGCAAGCTTAAGTGTACCATACACCACAGTTTATGCTGATAATGGTAAAAAAATACGTTATACCGCCACAAACTCATGCGGAACCGTCTACGGCAATGAAGTTGTTGTTACTGTAAATGAGGCTCCTAAATTTATTATTTGTCCATCAAATATTTCTCAAAGTACTGATCAGAATCTTTGTGTCGCAAATGTAATCTATACAGCAACAGCAACTGGTACCCCAACGCCAACAATTACTTACAGTTTTTCAGGAGTAACAACAGGCAATGGAAACGGCACTGGTAGTGGTTCAACTTTTAACAAGGGTGTTACCAATGTAGTAATAACAGCATCAAATATTTGTGCAGATGTAACTTGTACTTTTACTGTTACTATAACTGATGATCAGAACCCTGTAATAGCCAAATGCGCTGAAACAAGAGATATTGAAGGATGCTCTACTGCAGCTATTACTGGTCCGGTATATTCTGCCACTTTGGCTTCTTCTTCTGAGGCCGTGTTTGAGGATACAACCAATAACGGTTTGGCGAGTGACAATTGTGGCATTACCTCAGTTACTTATATTGATGTTATTTCATCGCCTTCTTGCCCTATTGTTGTGACACGCAGCTGGACATTAATGGATGCCGCTGGCAATTCAACAACTTGTACTCAAACAATTAATATTAAAGATACTACTGCGCCAACATGGACAACTACTGCATCTAATTTGAATCGAACATTGTCATGTGAAGATGAGGCCGGATTAGATGATGCTCAGGCATTGGTTCCTGTCGCAAATGATGCGTGTGATGTAACGCTAACCCCGGTCAAGACAGGTGGATTATTTGTTACAGCCGGATGTGGAAATGCAGGCAGTTATACCAATACGTTTAAGGTTACCGACGACTGTGGAAATATTAGCGGAACCTTTACTCAGGTAATTACAATAACTGATACTAAGACACCGACATGGACCACAGGAGCTATCGATTTGAATAGGACTTTATCGTGTGAAGATTTGAGTGGATTGTCAACAGCGCAAGCTTTGGTACCAATAGCTTCTGATAATTGTGATTTAACTTTGACTCCGGTCAAAACATCTGGAGACTTTGTTCAGGTGGGTTGTGGTAATGCAGGAAGCTATACCAATACATTTAAAGTCACAGATGATTGTGGTAATGTTAGCGATGTTTTTACCCAGGTAATAACGATCACTGATATCAAAGTGCCAATCTGGATAACGACTGCGAATGCATTGGACAAAACATTGTCATGCGAAGATACCGATGGATTAGATGACGCTCAAGCATTAGTTCCAGTTGCTAGTGACAATTGTGACGTGACACTTACTCCAATAAAAACATCAGGATTATTTATTTCAGCAGGTTGTGGTTATTCTGGAAGCTATACCAACACATTCAAGGTTACCGATGATTGTGGCAATATAAGTGGAACTTTTACTCAGGTAATTACGATTACTGATACAAAAGCACCCATTATTACCGGAATACTTGGTTCAACAACCATAGAAGGTTGTACAATAGATGCTGCCCCAAAACCTGTTAAAACAGTTGCTGAACTTATCGCACTTGGATCACAAAATAGCCCGTTAAATATTTCGGATAATTGTACACCGAATGAAGATTTAGTTGTTACAAGTAGTGATGATTCTGACGGCACTTGTCCAATTAAAATTTACAGGACTTATAAAGTAACTGATGCTTGTGGAAATAGTACGACCATTACTTCCACCTATATCATTGAAGTAAATGATTTCACTCCACCAACAATTTCTGATGTTCCAGAAGCAGTAACTTACAGCTGTGCTTCAGATGTTCCAGCTGGACAAACAGCTTCAGTTACCGTATTAGACAATTGTATCGGTCAGGTTAGTATAACTGTAACTGATGAGACTATCTCAGGGGATTGTGCTAATCAATTCACAATAACCCGGACTTGGACAGCAAAAGACGTTTGTGGAAACACCTCAAGCGCTACACAGATAATAACTGTAGATGATCAGATTGCTCCAACAATCGTATCTATACCAACAAACCTCACAGTGAGTTGTGTATTGGAAGTTCCGGTAGCAAATACAAGTTCAGTAACGGCAACCGATAATTGCAGTGGAACTGTATCAGTAACAGTATCAGCTGATGTGATTACAAGCAAAGAATGCGATAACCAATATATTATTAGTCGTACCTATTGGGTGACTGATGTTTGTGGTAATCAGGCTAGCAGGACTCAGACAATTGAGGTGGATGACCAGATTGCCCCGACAATAAATTCTATTCCGGCGAATCTTACAGTCAGTTGTGCATCTGAAGTACCAGTTGCAAATACAAGTTCAGTAACGGCAACCGATAATTGCAACGGGACCGTATCAATTACTGTATCGGAAGATGTAATTACCAATAAGACTTGTGATAGTCGTTATATGATCAGTCGAACCTATTTGGCGACTGATGCTTGTGGAAATACATCAAGTGCAACACATACTATTACCGTGGATGATCAGAATGTTCCGGTTATCACAGTCCCATCAACATCTTTGACTATGCAATGTTTCGATGCAGCAGTAGTTAAAGCATGGACAGACCTGGCAACGGCAAATGACAATTGTAGCGGGGCTGTTTCAGTAAGTGCAAGTTACACCGCACCGACAGGCAATTGCAATCAGAGTATAACGGTAACATTTACAGCAATGGATGCCTGTAACAATATTGCTACTGCAACGAAGAGCTTCACTGTTACCGATGACATCGTTCCGGTAATCACGGTGCCGTCAAGTCCATTAACCATGCAATGTTTCGATGCAGCAGTTGTGAAAACCTGGACAGATCTGGCTACAGCTAGTGATAATTGTAGTGGTTCCGTTTCAGTAACGGCGACTTATGCAACGATAACAAGTAATTGCGATGAGATTGTAGTTGTTACCTTTACTGCGAAAGATGCATGTAATAATACGGCAACTGCAACAAAGAGCTTCACTATTAATGATGATACAGCTCCTGTAATTACTTTACCATCTGAACCTTTGACAATGCAGTGTTTTGATGCAACAGTCGTGAAAAACTGGACAGACCTGGCTTCAGCTAGCGATAATTGCAGCGGATCAGTTTCAGTAACGGCAACTTACACTACAACCACAGATAATTGCACACAAAGTGTGGTCGTTACCTTCACAGCCAACGATGCATGCAACAATACAGCTACTGCAACGAAGAGCTTTACGGTCAATGACGACATATTGCCGGTAATCAGCCTACCATCGTCACCGCTTAATGTACAGTGTTTTGATGCCGTAGTTGTGAAAAACTGGACAGACCTGGCTTCAGCTAGTGATAATTGTAGTGGATCAGTTTCTGTAACGGCAACTTATACAGTTCCAACTGGCACTTGCAGTCAGGTGGTAACAGTTACATTTACCGCGAAAGATGCCTGCAACAATACAGCCACAGCAACGAAAACATTTGCAGTAAATGATACGACTGCTCCAATCATTCTTGGATCAATGCAAAGTTTGCCAGTCGAGGGTTGTTCTGTCGCTTCAGCACCTGCAGCTGTTACAACTGTGGCAGCACTTCAATTATTTGGATTAAACATTAGTGACAACTGTACTCCGGAAGGTTCCTTAATTGTAAGCAGTAGTCAAACAGTTAGTAGTACATTATGCCCGATAGTAATAACCCGGATTTATAGAATAGCTGATACCTGTGGAAACTCAAGTACGGTTACTCAAACAATTAATATTAACGACACCACTGCTCCAATAGTCACAGGAACAATTGCGACTATTGAGGTTGAAGGTTGTGGTGCAGGCGATACACCTACAGCAGCAACCACGGTATCTGCCTTGGAATCATTAGGTTTAAATATCAGCGATGACTGCACCGATTCAAATCTTATCATTTCCAGCAGTCAAACATCATCAGGAACTTGTCCGGTTAGAGTAACTAGAACTTATCGGATTACTGACGCCTGTGGTAATTTCAGTACGGCTGTTCAGATTATTAATGTTGATGATAAAACAGGTCCGGCAATTACAGGTGCATTGGCGACTGTTTCTGTTGAAGGATGCACCGCGGGGGATGCTCCTGCTCCTGTAATAACAGCAAGCGCATTGGAAGCAATGGGCATTCAAATAAATGACGCCTGTACCGCTGATTTAAATTTGGTGGTGACAAGCACTCAAACGTCAACAGGTACTTGTCCAATAGTAGTTACCCGAATCTACCAGGTAACGGATGCTTGTGGAAACTTCAGTACCGCCACCCAAATAATCAATGTAAGTGATACAACTGCACCAATTGCTCGAGGGAAAAACATAACCTTGTTGTTGACTCCACAAGGTACGGTTACAATTACAGCTAGCGATATTGATGGTGGAAGTACTGACAATTGCGGAATTAAGTCACTAGCAGCATCGAAGACAACATTTACTTGTTCTGAATTAGGTGCACATACGGTGACTTTGACTGTTGTTGATAATTGCGGAAATTCTACTGCTGCAACAGCAATAGTAACTGTTACTGATCCAAATCCGCCTTCACTTTCGGTCAACGATGTTGAAGTTGTTGAATCGACAGGTAAAGCTGCCTTAACAGTCACTCTGTCTACTGCACGCCCCTGCGATGTTTCCTTCGCAGTAAATACTGCAAATAACAGTGCAATTGCTGCGGATGATTATTCAACTGTAAGTTCTACTGTTTATACAATCCCGGGAGGTTCAACAACGGTAACAGTTTATATTCCGATTACAGATGATAAGATTGCAGAGCCAACCGAAGCATTCTATGTGAAACTTTCTAATCCATTAAATGGCGTGATTGCAGATGATCAGGGTACTGTGACCATTATTGACGATGATTCACCGCCAAATGTAATAATTGGTGACACCAGTGCTACAGAAGGAAACACCATGAGCTTCCCTGTATCATTAAGTAACGTCAGTTCCGAAGATATCACAGTTACTATTGGGTTCACGCATATAACTACGGCAGATGGTGATTATACCATGGCTCCGGTGACAGTTTCCTTCCCAGCCGGAACAACGACTGCCACTGCGATTGTCCCATCAATTTCGGATTATATTGAGGAAACCAATGAAACATTTGTAGCAAAAGTTACCGGAACTACTGGGGCTGTTGGAAGCACTAGTGATACAGGTAATGGTACAATTCAGGATGATGATGAAAAACCAATTGCGATAGATGATAACTTGACATCAGAAGAAGACATTGTCTTAAATGGAAACGTTAATGTTAACGATCATCCTAATATGATGCCGGGTGATGTCTGGTCAATTCTTACTCAGCCATCCCACGGTAAAGTGACAATGAATCCTGACGGAACATTTGTTTATACGCCAAATCAGGATTATAATGGGAACGATAGTTTCACCTATAAACTATGCGATGTAGATGGAGATTGTGATGATGCGACTGTTTTAATTATGATGAATCCGGTTGATGATTTGCCGATTGCCAACGACGAAACATTTACAGCTAATATGGATGGATTTTTGGAAGATTTTGTCGACGACAATGATATCCCAAGCGGCGATGGAGCCAACACCTGGTCAATAGTAAAACAACCTACAACCGGATCGATAACTTTGAATTCTGACGGAAGTTTTACCTATACCCCTAATGTAGGTTTCCTGGGCAATGATTCATTTACTTATAAACTTTGTGATGTTGACGGAGATTGTGATGAAGCAATTGTAAATATTGTAGTTGAAGATATATTACCAAATCAAATATTTACTCCAAATGGTGATGGGGAAAATGATAAATACCATGTCAAGAATATCGAATTCTATCCAGGTAGTAGAATCACCATATTTAATCGTTGGGGGAATAAAGTCTACCAGAAATCTGGATACTTGAATGACTGGGATGGATATTCAAACGTGAGCAAAGTTGGATCCAAACCACTGCCTGTCGGTACATACTATTATGTGATTGATTATGGAATCAACAGGCATAAAACAGGTTATGTATATCTTGAAAGGTAGATTAATGAATATTAATAAATTCTGAAACTCATGACAAATATTAAAAATGCAAAAAGGATGAAAATCTATCTAATTGCAGTCTTCCTTTTAGGCATACTCGGAAGTGTGTCGGCTCAGCAGGACCCGATGTTTACTCAGTATATGCATAATCCGGTATCGATAAATCCAGCTTACGCAGGTAGCAGGGGAACTCTTAATGTTGTAGCTATGCATCGACAACAATGGGTAGGTATTGATGGAGCCCCCAAAACTCTTGCTCTTTCAGTAAACAGTCCCTTCCTTTCGTATAATGTTGGTGTCGGGTTAAGTTTACTCTACGATCAATTGGGACCAGTAAAGCAAACCGGAATATATGCTGATTATGCATATCATCTGAAAGTTACCAATAGAACCAAACTTGCCTTTGGATTAAAGGGTGGAGTTAATATTTACGATATTAATTTATTGGATCTTATCGGTTCGGAAGGAGATGATCATATTGCCCTATATGGAGCCAGGAGGTTATATCATCCTAATTTTGGTTTTGGTACATACCTTTATTCCAATCGTTTCTATTTAGGTCTTTCAATTCCAAAATTGCTTCAGAATAATCTGTCAGATGATAAAAATACCTTGATCAATAAAGAAGAAAGACATTTCTTTTTTGCTAGTGGTGTTGTGCTTGATGTAACCGAAAATATTAAATTTAAACCATCAACTACGGTTCGAATAGTAAACGGGGCACCTGTTTCAGTAGAACTTTCGGCCGCAGTTCTCTTGCATGACAGACTTTGGATTGGAGGGATGTTTCGGTTTGGGGATGCTGCCGGGGCAATGGTTAAGTTTGATTTAACAAATCAACTTAGTGTTGGTTATTCGTATGATTATACGCTTTCTGAGTTACGTCCTTTTAATCAAGGTACGCACGAGGTATTTGTCAGCTACGATTTTGCACGCAAAAATAGGAAGACTTTGTCACCACGTTACTTTTAGAAATATCTATCAATATGAAATCTCTTTACAAAAAAATAGCATTACTGGCAATTGTACTTAATGCTTTCGTTTTGCTGCCTGTTAATTCATCAGCCCAATCTATAAAGGAAAAAAAAGCTGATAAGTATTTTGAAAGCTATGCCTACAGCAAAGCAGTTGAAATTTATGAGGATTTGTATGCAGACGATAGTCAGAATGTGAAATACATTCAGCGTTTGGCATACAGTTATAAAAAGATGCTGCAATATAGGAAAGCGTTGATTTTCTATAGCCGATTGGTACTTTTGGAACAACATCAGCCTTCTGATTTATATGATTATTCGCAATTACTCATGATTGACGGAAGGCCTGAATTGGCGAAATTATGGTTGGAAAAGTACATGGTTCAATCGCCAGGCGATCAGAGGGTGAAGAAGCAGTTAGAGAATATTAGCCGTAGCAAATCGCCTAATTTAGGCATTAATAATGTGTCAATTAAAAATTTGGATGGAAACACCCGATTTACTGATATGTGTGCTAATTATTTCAAAGATCAGCTTGTTTATTCGTCGGCTAAAGATAGTTTTTCAATGGTAAGAAATACCTATGATTGGAATAATCAACCTTTTCTTGACTTGTACGATACAAAACCAGGCTTTGGACCAAATGAAAAGGATAGCAGATCTGCTTTTTCATCTGTTAATACAAGGTTTCATGAAGGTTCTGTTAGTTTTACATCGGACTTTAATACGATGTATTTCACCCGTAATAATTTTTTGAATGGTCGAATAATGACAATGCCTGATGGAACAAATAATTTAAAAATTTTCATATCGGATTTCAGTGGTAAGGAATGGGAAAACATTCGGAGTTTTCCTTTTAACAGTGATAAGTATTCTGTTGGGCATCCAGCTTTGTCTTCAGATGATAAGACCTTATATTTTGTTTCTGATATGCCGGGAGGCTATGGACAGACTGATATTTATAAATCAGAATGGAATGGCTCCGCATGGGGCAATCCTGTAAATTTAGGTGAAAGTATCAATACAAGTGGAAAGGAGATGTTCACTCACTTTGATAAAGAAGGTGTGCTATATTTTTCTTCAGATGGACATCCAGGCAATGGTGGTCTTGATGTTTTTGCAGCCAAACTTGAAAAACCAGGAACTTACAAAGTTATCAATGTTGTGTCGCCTGTTAATTCTCCATATGATGACTTTGGCTTGGTTATCAATAATGATTCGCTAACGGGGTATTTTACTTCTAACCGTTCAGGTGGTAAAGGTGATGATGATATTTATTCGTTTATTATCAACAAGATTGATTTAAAAGTATTGGTTTATGACGATCGTTCGAAAGCGCTGTTGCCTGGATCAAAAGTTTCTCTTATGGTTGATAAAACAAAATTAATTGATTCTAAGATTGCCGATCAGAATGGATCTGTTGAATTTTCAGTCAAACCAAAAACAAAATATCAGTTGGTTGCTGAAAACACGACGTATACTACCGAAATAAAAGATATTCAGATCAAAGGTTCGTTGTTTGATTTTATGCAACAAGAAGATATTTACCTAAAGCAGGCTCACCCATATCTGACCATCGAAGTTATCGACAAAGAATCAGGTTTGATTATACCGAAGGCTTTAGTTGATATTTCTGAAGGAAAATATGATGAGTCTGAACTGGAGGATAACAATGGAATTATAAAGATGAGACTGAATGAGTCAACAGATTATACCTTCTATGCTTCAGCAGAAGAATACTTTGATAAAACGGCCAAATTTTCAAGTGTTGGCAAGGGGCCTGGAGAATATTCGTTGACAATAGAGTTGGAAAAATTATCTACAGGAAAGCAGTTTACACTTGATGACTTGTATTATGATCTGGATAAGTATAATATAAGACCTGATGCTGCAATTGTTTTGGATAAATTAGCCAAAATATTGATTGATAACCCGGAAGTCAGAATTGAAGTTGGCTCTCATACAGATAGTCGGGCTACAGCAGAGTATAATATGAAATTATCCCAGAACCGGTCAGAGTCGGTAATGGCTTATCTGATAGGTAAAGGAATTGCCAAGAGTCGTTTGGTCGCCAAGGGATATGGCGAAACGCAACTGATAAACAAGTGTGCTGATGGGGTCGATTGCCCTGAAGTTGACCATCAGGCCAACCGCCGTACGGTAATCGAAATCCTGAATCAGGATATTCGTAAGGTTAAACGTGGAACGAAGAATGTTTACTACTTCTAATCCTACAAATACTGAACAAAACAAAAGGCTTTCCAATTACGGAGAGCCTTTCGTTTTTTATGTCTGAAACGGAAAATGTTTTATTTTGGATGAAGAATAGTCTAAAGTATTTCAGCTATTTCTTTCAGGTAACTTACTTTTTCAAGTGATCCGGTTTGTTTGTAATCATTGGTGAGTTTTTCGACCAGTCGTTTAATAATAGTACGGTCGGAACATGGTTCTGGCTGATGCCTGCTATTTAGTAAATCGCCTGATTGCTGAATGTAATCTACTTCTTTAGGTCCAATAATCGCCCCTTTATTCGATGGATTGATATAGAAAAGAATGTGTTGGCTATCTTCTCCATGCACCATTTGTGCAATATCCTTATCAAAATAACCCACAAGCGGGCTCTTGTCAAAGTCGATGTAATGAACAGGCAGGTTAAGTGAACGTGCAACTAAAGTGTAGAGAATTGCTATGGAAATCGGATTGCCTTTTCTGGTGTCCAATACCCGGTTAATGTAACAATTCTGAGGAGATTCTGTATTTTCGTGGTTAATTTTAAACTTGTAATGATCAAAGAAAATATGGTTCAGAATGGTGATTTTTTCGAGCGAAGTCAATGAATTTTTGAATTCGAGCCAAATGTCTTTTCTAATCTTTTCGAGCTGAATTTGAATCGATTTGAGTTTCAATTCAGGATATTGGTACCGTGAAATCAGAAAAATACCTTCGAATAAATCAAGCGTTTCCTGATTGGCCCAGTTTTTAATTTTTTCCTTCGTGTCTTTAAGTTGAATTTGCTGAATGATAAACTCAATCCGGTCCTGAACCAGTTTTTCAAAACTGGTTTCCCAAATGTGTTCCAAGCGATCGACTATCGAAATGTCTTCTTTTAGCATTTCTACCAAAACCAGATTAAAGACTGAATCATCAGGGTCGTCCAGAAGTGTAATCAGAGATTCCAGTTTGAGTTCATTCATATTTGTCTTTTGTTTAACTTGTTAAACGATCAAGGACAAGTTTAATCAGTGTTTCAATCGATTGCCGATAATTCGAGTTTGCTTCCTTTTTCACCCGATTCGCAATAATCAGGCATACGGTAAGTGCCTCATGTCCGAGTAGTTTCGATAATCCGTATATGGCCGAACATTCCATTTCGAAGTTGGTAATCTGATGTCCTTCAAAAGAGAATGATTCAATCTTTTCATTCAATTGCGGGTCAGCCAGCGGCAAGCGCAAAACTCTTCCCTGTGGACCATAAAATCCAGGTGCCGAAATGGTCACTCCTTTAATGGTGTCATCTCCATTAATCTTCTGAAGTAGCTTCTCCGAACAATCAACTACATAGGGAGATGTTAATTGTTTTCCCCAACCGGTGTGTTTTCTGAAGGCTTCCTCAAAAGGTAAATCAGAAACCGAATCACGGTTGGCATAAAAATTCAGCAGACCGTCAAACCCAATGGCTTTTTCTGAAATAACAAATGAATTTACGTCCAAAAAATCCTGAAGTCCTCCTGAAGTTCCAATTCGTACCAGGTTTAATTTGCGGTGAACCGGATTAATCTCACGGGTAACCAAGTTGATGTTGGCCAGCGCATCCAGTTCGTTGACAACAATGTCGATATTGTCAGTTCCGATGCCTGTTGAAATGATAGTGATCCGTTGATTGTTGTATTTTCCGGTGGTTGAAACAAATTCGCGGTTTTGTACCTGAAATTCAATGTCGGTCAGTAATTTTCCGATCAGTTCGACCCTTCCGGGGTCGCCAACCAGGATGATATTATTGGCAATTTGTTCAGGTTTGAGGTGAAGATGGAAAATACTTCCATCTGCATTTATAATAAGTTCGGACGATTTGATCATTTTTAAATTTTTTGGACTGCCTAATCTAGATAAAATGAAGTTAAAAGTCAATTATTTTGAATGAAATCGTTGGTATACATACCGATTCCGGTTTATTCAGCTAAATATTTCAGAAATAACGCAGGACATCTCAGGTAAAGTTCATTTATACAGAAATAAATTCTTCAAAGAATTTTGAGTCCTCACTGTTGATCAGGATGGTTTGCTATTTTTGTAAATCATGAGAAAAATTAAGAATATTCATTTGAACGACGATCCGGAAGTTTATCAGTGCTTTGGATGTTCGCCATACAACGAGTTTGGCTTACACTTAGAATTTTGGGAAGATGGCGACGAAGTCGTTTCGTTTTGGAATCCACGGCCAATTTTGCAGAGTTATCCAAAGGTATTGCACGGAGGAATTCAGTCGACTTTACTTGATGAGATTGCCGGCTGGGTGGTTTACGTCAAATGTGGAACGGTTGGTGTGACCGCCGAAATGAAAGTCAGGTTTAAGAAACCGTTGATGATCGATCAGGACGAGATAATCATTCGGGCCAAATTGCTTGAACAAAACAGACGAACGGCAACTATCGAATCGCGACTGATCAATGCATCAGGAATTGTATGCGCCGAAGCCGAACTTAGGTTTTTTCTGCTGTCGGAAACTGAAGCAAGCGAAAAATATCACTATCCGGGCGTCGATGCATTTTTTGAATAAAAAGTTGGAAGACCGGAGTCATTTGATCGAAGCACGCTCCCAGAGTAGCGAAGCGTATCGAAGGGAGCGAGTCGAAGGAATTTTATCGAAGGGAGTATTTCAGCAGAACTTTCGGTTTTGAAATCAAGGTTAAAACTTTTAGATTATAGAATTATGAAGCAATTATTCTTTGCATTTGTTATCCTTTTGGTGGGCATTACCGGTTGGGCTCAAACAAAATTTATTTCCGCCAGCAATAACAATATCCGGTATGTGGGTCGGTTCGATTTCTCAAACCCGCAGGAAGTACGATTCGACTGGTCGGGTGTTTACATGCAATTCAGTTTCAGAAGTACTGAATGTTCGGTTAAAATGAGCGACACTGGTCACAATTATTACAATGTTTTCGTCGACAATCAGCCGTCAAAAACCTTCGACGTAAAAAGTGATACCACTTTGGTTCTCGCCAGTGGATTGGGACCTCAGATTCATAAAGTTCAGATTTACAAGCGAACCGAAGGAAATCAGGGAGCCGGAACTTTTAAAGGAATTCTGCTCTCCGAAAATGGCGAAATGCTTCCTTGGAAAGATATTCCAGCAAGGAAAATAGAGTTTATCGGCAATTCAATTACCTGTGGATATGGTACGGAAGGGCTTTCAAAAGATGAACACTGGAAACCTTCGACCGAAAATAATTACCTGAGTTATGCTCCAATCATAGCTCGCGCATTCAATGCCGATTACCATATTGTGGCCCATTCCGGCTTGGGTGTGGTTCGCAATTATGGCTACAAGGAAAAAGTTTCACCCAATGCCATGCCCGATCGTTTTAACCGCGTGTACGACGAAAAAGAACTGCCTAGTTGGAATTTCAGGCAATGGAAACCTGATGCGATTGTTATAAATTTGGGGACGAACGATTTTAGCACTCAACCTTATCCTGATAAGGCTGTATTCAAGAAAGGGTATGAAAATCTGATCAATGAAGTGCGCAAACAATATGGCGATTCACCTATTTTTTGTGTTGTTGGCCCTATGATTGACGAACCTTGCTATTCGTATGTCAAGGAAATGGTCGATGATTTCAGGGAGGTTTATCAAAAGAAGAACGTGTATTTCGTTGGAATACCAACCTATTTGATGAATCGGGGAAAAGATTTGGGATCAGATTCGCACCCCAATTATTTGGGACAACGAAAAATGGCTGCACATGTTTTACCGGTAATCTCAAGCATTTTAGGTTGGGATTATAAAAATGCTGAACTATAATTATAAATCGCACAACAACAAAATTCTTCAAGCTATTTCAGTATTGGTTTTAAGAAGCTATTTTTGTTGATGCCTGAAAAGGCAAATCACAAACATTCTAAATCAACTAAATTATTTATCATGAGTTTAAAATCTAATTTAAAGAAGTCATTGACTTTTGTTGCGCTGGCTGTTTTTGTTGCCGGTGGAATTGTTTCGTGCACACCTCCAAAACCTGCGAAAGAAGTAGGTCTTCAGTTGTGGTCGGTTAAAGACGACATGAAAACTGACGCCAAAGCTACCATCGAAAAAGTGGGTGCTATGGGGTATCAATTTGTTGAAACAGCCGGTTATGGCGATGGTAAATTCTACGGAATGGAACCTGTCGATTTCAAAGCGCTTTGCGATGCCAACAAATTGGATTTCTTTGCTTCTCATTGCGGTCAGGCTGTTCCTGATTCGGCTGGATGGGCTGCTTCAATGGCTTGGTGGGATACTTGTATTGCTGCTCACAAAATTGCCGGTGTAAAATACATTGTTCAGCCTTTTATGGATAAAGTGGGTTACGAAACCATTGCCGGAGTTCAACGCTATTGCGACTACTTTAACGCTGTTGGCGAAAAATGTAATGCCGCCGGAATCCGTTTCGGATACCACAACCACGATGGCGAATTTAAAGAAGTTGAAGGTCAGATTATTTACGACTACATGTTGAAAAATACTGATCCTGCTAAAGTAATGTTCGAAATGGATTTATTCTGGATTACCAAAGGCGGTAAAAATCCGGTTGACTATTTTAACGCTTACCCCGGACGTTTCGAATTGTGGCACGTGAAAGATCAGGCTGAAGTTGGCGCTGGTCCAATGGATTTCAAACCAATTTTCGAAAATGCTGAAAAATCGGGAATGAAAAAAATCATCGTTGAAGTGGAAGAATACAATTTCACTCCAATCGAAAGTGTTCAGAAATCGTTGGAATATTTACAGAATGCAGAGTTCGTAAAATAAACTGTTCAAATTGGATAGATTGAGAAGAGCAACTTTACCAGATGGTATTGTTGCTCTTTTTTTTATGTCTATATGTCATCCTGAACTTGTTTCAGGATCCACTTCTGATCGACAGACCCCGAAATAAATTCGGGGTGACCTTCTTGAAGAGGATGAGCGTCTGTAAATTTGATCTTTTCCTTAAAACGAAATCGTATTTACTGTGGCCGAACCCGATAACGTAACTGTTTTCTTCAGTGTTGCTCCTGTTTTTGAATAAGTACCACCGGTGTACAATCCATTGTTCGAACTTCCTCTGGAGTACGAACCACCGGTATAAATAGAATAGGAGCTTCTTTTTGTCAATGCTGCCGAAGAGAACAGAAATTTGTAACCTCCATTTTTAGGTTTGAAGGTTAAAACATTGGTTCCACTTGCATTTTGGATATGTAAAAGCGTACTTGATGAAATCACAGCCGACGAAGAAATGTACATATTGGCTTGAGTTGATGTGGTGCTCATTGCTTTGGTCATATTCGAGCTTGAACCTGCACCAATAAATAGACCGCCCGTCATTTTAAATGTACCATTGAAGTCAACTACTTCTTACACAACGCTTAGAGGTCCATTGGCAATCACAGGTCTACCTGATATTTCAAGATTCCCATTGCTGTCGATGGCATCACCACCGGTACAACTGGCTATTAAAGTCCTGCCGGTAATACTCACGTTTTCATCAGCATTCAGGCAAACTGCGCTGTACGAATCGGTTACCGCAGTTGAATTTTTAAATGTTGCACCAGCTCCCGAAGTGGTCACGTTCACCGTTCCTGAAGTAATGGTAAGGTTTCCCGTAGCTGTAATCCCTTTTCCTCCGGCTCCTGAAGATACGATGGTAATTTTGCTGCCGCTTATTTCAACATCAGTATCGGCTTTAATGCCACTGCTGTAGGCTGGATCGAAACCAGAACCCGAAGTGATCAGCTCAACACTACCCGAATTCGAAATGGTGATATCTCCGTCGCTAAATAGCATTTTCTGTGCCGCCTTAATTCCTTTCGACTGGTTGCCTCCCAAAGTAAGTTTGATTGTTTCTCCTGAAATAGTCAGGGTACTGTCGCATACTATTCCTTTGACATCTGCCGAATTGTTCACCGACGTCAGTTTACCTCCTGATATTAGGATATAGCCACTTTCACATTCCACACCATCGCCGGTTGAAGTAACATTCAGCGTTCCTCCGCTCATTTTAAAATAGTCGCTGGTATGAATGCCGTCTTTTGTTGCTCCGGAAACTGTAATATATCCATTCTGAATGTCGATGTAATCGTCGCTGCAAATGGCATGAGCCGAATTACTTTTTACGGTCAGGCTGCCTGTTCCGTCAAAATCAATTTGTCCTTCGCTGAAAAGTGTCGATTTTTGATCTTCAGCGCTCGTTGAATAAGTACTTCCATCGGCAAACGTATTGGTTGTTCCGTCTTCAAACGTGATATTGCATTTTTTCTTCGACTGAATATTTATTGCCGGGCCATTCGAATTGGTCAGGGTTACGCCATTCAGTTTCAGGTTAAATTTTGATGTGCTGTAAACTTTAAACGTCCCTTCGGTGGCAGTTCCTTTCAAGCTGTAGTTGATATCCGTGTTTTCCGAAGTGGAATTAACCGTTACGTCGGCGCCGTTTAAAATTACCGAAACACCTTGCGAGGCAAGCGGATTGATTACCGACGCAGTTGTTCCGTTGTATGTTACGTAAATCGTGTTCGAATAATCAATAAACGAAATACTGTCGATTTCGGATACGGCATATTCTGTAAGTTGGCTGTCTATTCTGAAAAAGGCCTTCAATTGGTCGGAGCTGAAATAGATACTGTCAACTTTTGAAATCAAAATTTCGGAAGATGTTTTATCTGATTTATGGATATACATTTTTTCCTGGGCAAGCAAAGTTATACTGAATATCAGGCCCAGACAAAGTAGAAAATATTTCCTCATAGCTTAACGAATTTAAATGTCCGGCTATTCACGTTCAGCAAGTACAATCCGCTGGACAGGTAGCTGACATCAATGGATTTAGTGCCCGAACTTAACTTGGTGGTGAGCACCAAAACTCCATTCATTCGGTAAATTGACACGGTAAAATCAGTTTCAGGAGCATTTTGAATGTACACAACATTGCTCACCGGATTCGGATACACTTTCATGACTCCTGCACCAGTAAGGCTTAAATTATCTACCCCGGTTACCACCGATTTAAAGGTTAGTTTGCTGATATTATCCAGACTGTAAGTTTCAACCGGCCCGCTCAGGTAGTTCACCAACAGGCTGTTGTTCGAAAATGTGAACCTTTTTAATGTCGATAATTGTCTGGTTATTACACCGTCTTTGGTTGTGAGGATCAGGCTTTGTGCCTGAACTCCTATTAATCCAGCCAGATGAAAATTAAAAGGGTAAACGTCTTCTGCATGTATAGGTTATTTTTCTGATTGATAAAACGTTAATTCAAAACAAAAGGTTGTTATTGATGGTCTATTGTGTCCATCAATAACAACCTCATTCCGAATGAGGTTGGTTTTACCCAAATTTTTTATGATTTTTTTTTCGAATTGGCTGATTAACGTATCGCGTTCATTCAACCGATCATTTATTCCGAATCGTTAACCTTCCATTTCCACCAGATTTTGGCTTCACCGGTTGAAAATGTATTTGTCCGTTCCAAAATACTGTTTAGATCCGATTCTTCTTTAAACGATTCGTCCATGCTGACAAACCCCATGTCTTTGTCCTGTATTTGGCTCAATACTTTACCAATAAGAGGCAAGGCCTTTTTTGTAAAAACTAGCCATGGAACAGTTGTCCCCATTAACTCATCAATAATTTCAAATGCGTCACCGCCCAGTGTGGTTTTCATATCTTGCAACGAATCGCCCAGGCTCCTGATTTTTTTGCGGCTTTGTCTGAGGTAAATATGTGCTTTTAGTCTTTGGTCTTCGGGCATATTGCGTTCAATCACAAACAAACCATCGGTTCCGGGACTTCCTTCCGGTTCAAAATTAATCTGGTTATCCTGGTTGGGTTTTAACCGAATGTAAGGATCAGGGAAAGTTGAAATTACCATTTTATCATTATCCTCTGGATGTTCGGTAACCAGGATAAAATATAGTCTCCAGCGTTCTTTTTCCTTTAAAATCTGGAGCTTTGAAAATTCAAGTGATATGGTTTTCATAGTATTTGTTTTAGGCTTGATGTTGCAATTTTGTGGTCGTTTTGATGAATGGATTTATAATTTTTCTTTTCAGGATGAAAAGGTTGTTTTAAGTGGCAAATGCAAAACCCCAATTAATCCTGTCATTTGAATAATCTGGTTTTAAATATTTTAATAATAGCTAATTAATGCTTACAGGAACATTATTGCGATTACGATTACAATCACCAAGATAATAAAAAGAGGTACGATCATTTCAGCAAAACCAACTTTAAAGAAACCAACACTTAGTTTATTCAGTTTTTTTTCGAGCTTGTATTCCTGATGATGCTTTAACTCTTCCTGATGAGTCGAACCTTTCTCAAGCAATTTTTTTGATTTTAGTTCTTCCCGTTCCTTTACCAGTTCTTCCAGTTCTTCCTGAGTTATGGTATATCCACAATTCACACAACTTAAATCAAACTCTGTAATATGACTTTTGCATTTGGGACAAATTATTGAAGTCATGATTTATAGATTTTAGAATTATATATAAATTTAAGAAATTACTACCTGATTTGTATCTCGAAAACAGTAATATTCTTGTGTGATATCCTTTATTATCGCACATTTGCAGCTGAATATTGTTGACAAGGTCGTGTGTTTTTATAAAAATTGCACACCAATTTGCCTGATCTAATCCAAAGGGTCAATTATGCAGGTGTAATTTATTTTTCAGGAATATAGCATAGCGATTTTGTAAATAAATGGTTTGTATTATATTTATCGTCTTGAAAAATCAAAATTCACTAAAGTCTATACTAAACATAAAAAATAAAGACTATGAGAACATTTCACAACAGAAGAGAGTTTTTTAAAATTTCAGCGGCAGGAGCCATCGGCTTAACTGTTCTTGGTCCCCTCGCTTGTACACCAAAAGTAGTTGACCGTAAAACCTTTGGAGTAGGCATTCAGTTGTATACCCTTCGTGATGCCATGGCAGCAGATGCTTTGGGCTCCTTGAAAAAATTATCAGATCTTGGTTACAAAAACCTCGAACTCGCTAATTATTCAGATGGCAAGTTTTATGGATTTGCACCAAAAGAATTTAATAAGATCGTTACCGATTTGGGTATGGTGAGTTTAAGCAGCCATACACAGGTTGAAGCTGCCGGAATCACTGTTGACAATGCAAAGAAAATGGCCGACGATCATGCTGAACTGGGTGTAAAATATTGCGTTCAACCATGGGTGAATGAACCAGACCGTAACATAGAATCGTACAAAAAAATGGTTGCCGATTGGAATGAAGTTGGTAAAATCATGAAAGGTGTGGGCATTCAGTTTGGATACCACAACCATAATTTTGAATTTTTAAACATTGATGGTATCGTTCCTTATTATGATATTTTCATGAAGGAATTGGATCCGGATCTTGTCACCATGGAAATTGACCTTTTCTGGGTAAATAAAGCCGGTCAGGATCCAGTTGAGATGTTTAAAAAATACCCTGGACGCTTCCAGCTTTTCCATTTCAAGGACATGCGCACCAAACAAGAGCCATTCTACGATGTGATTAAAGATGATGTATGTTCGGTTGGGGCAGGTGTTATTGATTTTAAAACCATCTTAGCTTCAAAGGAAATTGCCGGAATGAAATATCTGTTTGTTGAAGATGACAATCAGGGCAACGGAAAAACATTTGAAGAACTTGAAGTGAGCATCAACAATATTACTACTAAAATTTTGGTGTAATTTGTTATAAATATTCAGGTGTTCGCACCGCAAAAAGTTAGCCCTGACAGGATTCGAAATCTGTCAGGGCTAATATTTATAGCGCAATCTCTTACCTCTTAAATTGCTCTGGTTTGTTCCTTCAGGAAGCTTTTAAGTTCATCGTTTACCATCGGTGCGAGTTCGTCGTAAACCCATTGGTGGTAGTTATTCAGCCATTCTATTTCTTCCTGATTCAGCAAGCTCTTTTCAATGGCTTTGGTGTCGATCGGGCAAAGTGTTAACGTGTCGAAACGAAGGAAATCGCCATATTCGGTCGATTCGTCCCTGACACAAACCATCATATTTTCGGTTCGCAAGCCGTATTCTCCCAACCGGTACAAAGCCGGCTCGTTCGACATGACCATTCCGGCTTCAATCACACGATCGTTAAACTCCTGACGGATGCTCATTGGTCCTTCGTGCACATTCAGGAAATAACCAACGCCGTGCCCTGTTCCATGGCCATAATTTAAGCCGTGTTGCCACATATCTTTTCGTGCCAGAATATCCAGATGATAACCGCGCGTGTTGGTCGGGAACTTGGCGCGTGTCAGCGAAATCATTCCCTTCAGCGTAATCGTAAAGTCGCTTTTCTGTCTTTGGGTTAATTCGGCTAACGCAATGGTGCGGGTGGTGTCGGTTGTTCCGTCGAGGTATTGTCCTCCGGAATCGAAAAGCAAAAAGCCGTCTTTTTCAACCGGAAGCGCATTGTCTTCGGTTACATGGAAATGCACGATGGCTCCGTGTTCTTTGTACCCAACAATAGGGAAGAAGCTGATGCCTTTAAACCCGGGCTGTTTAGTTCGGAACTCGGTTAGTTTTTCGGCAACAGTATATTCGGTCACCGGAATTTTGCCCAGGTTGTTTTCAATCCAGTGCAGGAATTCAACCAACGCAACGCCATCTTTCCGCATGGCTTGCCGGATGTGATTAATTTCTCCTTCCGACTTAATGGCCTTCAACTGACAGGGAATGGATAATCCTTCAACGATTTTAGCCTGTGTCGAAATGTTTTTCCGGATGGCCTGATTGGTGCGGTCGGCGTCAATCCAGACTTTTGCTGTATTTGGCAATTGCTGAAGGTATTCAATCAATCCGGTATATTCCCTGATCCGGATTCCTTCAGATTCGAGTTTGTTTTTCAGTTCAGGCGACAACTTTCTGCCGTCGATAAACAAAATCGTTTCTTCTGCGGAAACGCTGGCGTAAGCCATAAAAACCGGGTTGCATTCCACATCGCTTCCGCGAAGGTTAAACGTCCATGCCAGATCGTCCAACGCGGTAATGATTTGCATATTGGCTCCCGATTTTTCCAGTTCACAGCAAATGATTCCAATTTTGTCTTTCCGGTCGGTGCAGGCGTATTTTAATTCGTGTTCGTAAACCGACGAATCGGGCAGGGTAGGGCGGTTGGTCCATATGGCGTCGAGCAAATCGCCTGTTTCTTTCAGGATAATACCTGATTCGGCCAAACTTTTTTGCATCGACCCAAATTGATTAATGGAAATGCACCATTCGTCGGTTCCGGCAACTGCTCCTTTTATGAGGTTCGTCTTTAGCCATTGTGCCGGCTCCGGATGTCCGGGCGTGCGCATTTTAACCAATTCGAAACCTGTTCCGGCAATTTGCTCTTCGGCCTGAAGAAAATAGCGCGAATCGGTCCAGAGAGCCGCTTTATCGCTACTAACAATGACCATTCCGGCCGAACCTGTGAATCCGGCAATAAACGAGCGGGTTTGCCAATGTTCGGGCAGGTATTCACTCATATGCGGGTCGGTACCAAAAATGATATAGGCACTCAGGCCTTTTTCCTGCATCTTCTCGCGCAGGTGGCCGATTCTGTTTCTAATAAGTTCCTTCACGTTGTATCAGTTCTTTGATGATGTTTTTCATCGAAATGGAAGGTAGTTCCTCCAAATCGATGTCATGTGGGTTATAAAATTCGAACGACGAGATATCGTCCATGGCAGTCATATCATGCAAGCTTTCTGTTTTAGCCAGAAAGGCCAAATCAAGTGTGTAAACCGAAAATCCGGAGAAAACGTATTCGTTTGGAAACGAACAAAAATATTTCAACGAATGGATTTCAATGCCTAATTCTTCCTGAATTTCGCGCACGGCGGCTTGCTCGGCAGTTTCCAAGGGATCGATAAAACCACCGGGCAAATCGAGTTTTCCCAGATGAGGTTCAATGGCGCGCCGGGTGAATAGCAGCTCTCCTTTTTCGTTAAAAAGCAAAACGGCCACCGCTGCCGACGAGTTGGCGTAATAGTTAAATGAGCAGTCGCTGCATTTAAAGGAGCGGCTGCCCGTTGCCGGAAAATGCGCCGATCCGCATCGCGGACAAAACTTCAAAACATTAACCGGATGAGTGTTTGAGTACATGGAGGCGAACAATTGGTTATTTTAATTTGCTGAATTGCGGAGGACTGTTTGTATATGACTGTTGTCGTGGTTATAATAGTTGTAATTGTTGTCTGAATTGTTTCATATTGTTTTCAGCTTTTCCAAAATAAAACAACGAAAAATTTGATAACGGTGATAATAACGATAACCAATCTGTCCTTCAATCCTTCAATCCATCAGTTATTTGGTGATTCCCTGAGCTTTCATCCATTGTGCAAACAGGTTTGGCCATTGGTCAACCGAAAGGTTTTTTTTATTCATGCCAAAACCATGTCCGCCATCGCGGAAAATGTGCATTTCAGCAGGTATTTTGTATTTTTTCAGGGCCATGTAAAACTCAATTGAGTTACGGGGAGGAACGCCGCCATCGTCATCGGCTAAAATCAGGAATGTTGGTGGAGTTTGAGCTGTAACATGTAGCTCGTTCGAGTATTTTTCAACCAGTTCCCATTTGTTTCCCGTACCAATCAGGTTGGTACGCGAACCCATGTGGCCAAATTCTTCGCTGAACGTAATTACCGGATAAAGCAAAAGCATAAAATCGGGTCGGCAACTGTATTTTTCGATGGGATCAGAAGCATCAGGCTTACCGGTATCGAAACGGGTTCCTGCGGTTGAGGCTAAATGGCCTCCGGCCGATGAGCCTGCAATACCGATCTTTGCCTGATTTATGCCCCATTCGGCAGCTTTCTGGTGGACAATTCGTAAAGCACGCTGTGCATCTTCCAGCGGAATCTGGTCGTGTCCGTAGGGCAAACGGTATTTCAGCACAATGCCTGCAACGCCTTGTGTGGTGAGCCATTCGGCTATGTCGTAACCTTCATGGTCCATGGCTTCAATCATATAGCCGCCACCTGGGCAAATTACCACAGCCGCACCGGTGTTGATTCCCATTTTTGGTAAATACACATAAATTTCGGCTTCCGAAACATTACGTACCCGTTTGCCTTCATACACTTCTTCGGGCAACGTCATGCCATTGCTGTCGGGTGCGCCGTTTGGCCATACTTTGAGTTTAAAATCTTGTGCCATAGTTGTAAAACTAATGATGACCAATGCGAAAATTCCTAATTTCTTATACATGTTGTTTACGATTTAGCGCCAACAAAATAGTGATCCTTGTCGGCAAACAGGATATTGAATGTGGTTAATGAACCGTAAATACGGGTGATGTATTGTTGCAGGTTTACTTTTTCTTCGTCGGTTAAAACGGTGTGGCTGTTAATGTTTTGCTCCAGTACACGAAGCCGGTCGCGCAGCATCACAATCTTGTGAAAGAAGCTTTCTATGGGTATTTCCTTTGGCTTGAGCGAAAGGTTTGCCGGTTGCAACAGCATATTGCCGCCCATCCATTTCTCGCCTAAAGGTACTATCTCCTGAAGTGCACTTTGTTCTTCCAGTACAAAACGCAGCACTTTTTCAACTTCTTTTAACGTAAGCGAATTCTTTGGTTTTTCTTCCGGAGCGTCAATTACCGTAAGGTCTTCGTTCCGTTTGGTGATTTCTATTTTTCCACCCCGTTCAAAGAAAATTTCGTACGAGGTTATTTTGTTTTTACTTACAATTCCTTCTCCGTATCGCGGATGGTCAACGCGGGTTCCAACTGCTAATTCTTCCATTTGAGTAGTTTTTTCAGGTTCGTAAAGGGTTATAAAAGTACAAATTTATGCTGAACAGTTTTTTTGAGCGTGTTAAAATTTTGCAAGCTTTGTGTGCAACCGTTTATAACTCGTAAAATCGTTTATTTTTGCGCTATGTTTTTAACGTTGATAGCAAAAGGAATTCTGATCGGTTTGTTGGTTTCTATACCATTGGGGCCAATTGGCGTATTGGTCATCCAGCGAACAGTAAATAAAAGCCGTATGGCTGGCCTTTTATCTGGAATGGGCGCTGCATTATCCGATACACTTTATGCTGTTGTTGCCGGTTTTAGTCTCACTTTTGTGATTGACTTTATTAGCGCGCACGAAATTATGTTTCAGGTTGTAGGAGCGGTCGTTGTTTTGGCGCTTGGAATCCACATATTCTTTAAAAATCCGGTAAGTGATCTGCGTCGGAACCGTGTGCGCGGAAATACGCACTTCCAAGATATTGTTTCAAGCTTCCTTGTTACGGTCTCCAATCCGCTGACTGTATTTGTATTCCTTGCGGTTTTTACAAGTTCAGGCGTGGCAATTAGTCTGCAACAACCTTATCATGCTTTTTTTGTAATACTAGGAATCTCTACCGGCGCCTTTATCTGGTGGTTTTTTTTATCGGGTATTGTGAGTCTGTTCAGGCACAAAATTAACCTCCGGATTCTTTGGTGGATCAATAAAACCGCTGGAGCAATAATCGTTTTGTTTGTGCTTGTAACCGTTATTGTTGTTATTCATAAAGCATTGTGATAAAAGGGAGAAAGGAAAATATCTGATGTTTTCAGGTTCCTTATTTTTTTTTCCTTTTTCCTATTTTCCCGGAAGACTGCTTTTGAAAATCCTTGTCATTTCATCGGTAAAGAACTTTGGAGCTGCACATGGTTTATTAGTCACCGAATTGAAAAAAGCGAGCACAACTTCTCCTGAATTAATCAATTCTCCTTTTTCGTTGTAAATCTCTGTTTTGATCGGAAATTTTACCTTCGGAATGGTATCTACGATCGTCCGGATGGTGAGCAAATCGTCGTAGTAGGCTGATTTCAAATAGTTAATTTTCAGACTTCGAGCCGGAAGCATAATGTTCATCTCTTCCATCTGTTTGTAGGTAAAACCTAAATCACGGATCATTTCGGTTCTGCCTATTTCGTAATAACGGGCGTAATTGCCATAATACACCACGCCCATCTGGTCGGTATCTTCGTAATAAACCCTGACTTTCGTTTCAGTAACAATCATGTTTTGTGGAATAGAAATGAATTATTTGAATGGAGAATTGGGTTCTTTGGCCATGTGGTTATACGTCAGCTTATCGAGCAACGAGGGGAAAAACTTACCCAGAAATACGGTCAGTTTCCCTTCTACAAAGGTTAAGATCAGCTCACGTTTGCGTTTTTCAATTGCCCGTACAATACGGCTGGCACATTCTTCCGCCGACATCATTTTACTTTCGTCACGTGGCGTTTCTCCTTGCTGAGAACCATCGTTTGTTAAGGCCACTTTTCGAACTTCCGAAGCAGTAAACCCAGGTGCAGCAACCAATACATGCAGCCCTTTTTTTAGATTTTCGATTCGCACAGTGTCTAAAAATCCGCGAATGGCAAACTTCGAAGCCGAATATCCGGTTCTTCCCGGTAGACCGACATAACCAGCAATCGAAATGACTCCAACAAGGCTGCCTTTAGTTTTCAGGAGGTGAGGCAAAGCAAATTTGGAGCAAAAAACAGTTCCGAAAAAGTTCACGTCCATTAATTGGCGGATCACTTTCGTGTCGACTTCTTCGAAAAGCGCCCGCATCGAAATGCCAGCATTGTTAATCAACACATCAATTTGTCCAAAACGTTTGATCGTTTCATCAATCAACAACCGACAATCATTTTCGTCGCTTACATCCGTTTTTACAATCAGCATTTCGGTCTCCGGAAGCTCTTGTTGTAATTGTTCCAGAAGTTCAGTACGGCGTGCGCCCAGCGATAATCGGGCACCTTTAGCCGCGAATTCCTTCGCCAATGCCCGGCCAATACCTGAAGATGCGCCAGTAATTACAACTACTTTATTTTTCACTTATCTTGGATTGAATAAATTTGAAAAACAAAATTAGTTTAAATTTTAATGTTACTGAATCAGATAACTAACAATCGTATGTTCATAAATTCGCGATCTTTTTTTGGATTAATTAGCCAATCGGTTTGCAAAAAAGAAAATAGCGTTTACCTTTGCAGCGCTTTATCAGTAAGGTAAAGCATTTGAGGATGACTCAGTAGCTCAGCCGGTAGAGCACATCCCTTTTAAGGATGGGGTCCTGGGTTCGAATCCCAGCTGGGTCACTTGATGGGACAAATCCAAAAATGATGGATTTGTCCCATT
>JAHEYT010000007.1:6334-13476 GCA_023251455.1 Bacteroidota bacterium | reverse complement strand
TTCTGCTGAACGGCTTTCCTGATTAATTTGCGTTGAATACTTGGAATCTTTTCAGCAGGAATTTCGATTCCTAAGTCTCCGCGGGCAACCATAATGCCGTAAGCGTGTTCAAGGATTTCATCAATATTGTTTACGCCATCGAGGTTTTCGATTTTAGCGATAATTTTTATACGACTGTTGAACCGATCAAGAATCTCCTGAACTGCCAATACATCTTTTTTATTTCGTACAAAGGAATGGGCAATAAAATCAACATCATTTTGGGCCGCGAATTCAATAAATTCGACATCTTTTTCGCTGATAGAAGGCAAATCAACACTCACCCCGGGCGTATTGACGCTCTTTTTGTTTTTGATTTGTCCACTGTTTCCAACCCGGCAAATTAAACCATCTTCGGTCTTCTCAATTACCTCAAGGGCAAGATCACCATCATCAATAAGAATAAGATTTCCAACAGGCACATCCCGGTGTATCTGTTCGTAACTGACATAGAAGGTGTTCTGATCTGACTGACCATTGCCACCTTTTACCTTAATGATGTCACCTTCCTTAACATTAATCGGTTCGCTGATATTTCTTGTGCGTATCTCAGGACCTTTGGTGTCGACCAGAATTCCAATCGAATCGGAAACTGCACGAACGTTATTGATCATGGTCAATGCACTTTCAGTCGAAATATGAGCTGTATTCAGCCGCGCAACATTCATTCCAGCCTCAAATAATTGTTGGATAAACTCAACTTCACAACGTCTGTCTGAAATAGTTGCTACAATTTTGGTGTATTTCATACGTAAATAATTTGTTTTTCAATTGTCGTATGGAACTAACCTGTTTGCATTTAATTAGTTTTTATATGTTCTGCAAACATGTTCGCTTCATAAATTCAAAATTTATTTTAGAGGGCGGCAAAAGTATGCAAATTTTCATTCATTGCGCAAACAAGTACTGATATAGGGCTAAATGGTCATCAAGATTTAATGTACTTTTTAATTGCCTCAATGCCAAGTCTGTATGAGTCGAGACCGAATCCCATAATGCTTCCTACGCAAGCCGGGCCAATTATCGATTCATGCCTGAAACTCTCTCTTGTTAAGATGTTTGAGATGTGAACTTCGACAACAGGGGTCTTTACTCCCGATATCGCATCCCTAATTGCAACCGAGGTGTGTGTGTAAGCTCCGGCATTGATGATGATTCCATCAAATGTAAACCCTCGTTCGTGAATTTTGTTGATTAGTTCACCTTCAACATTAGACTGATAGTATTCCATTTCAATATCAGGATATTCATTTTGAAGGGTTTGAAAATAATTTTCAAAGGATTTGTTCCCATAAATACTCTGTTCCCGAATTCCTAATAAATTCAAATTTGGTCCATTAATTAACAAAATTTTCATGATTTGGTATTTTATATAAAAAAAATAGTAACTTAACCGAATGTAAACTCGTAGTAAAAATTATGTAATCTTGGTGGATGATCATAGTCTATTTAAAATCTACTTTAACAGAGTTTACAAAACCAAAATTATTAATATTTGTTATAGAATTTTAAATTTTTAAAGTATTTAATTATGAAATGGGAAGATAGCAAAAAAGGATTTGAGTCTTTCTTACGTTTAGAGAAAGGTTTGTCAGCAAACTCTATCGCAGCTTATATCAATGATATAAATAAGCTGATGGTATTTGCAGATGAAGAACTTAAGAAACTAGCACCTGAAAAAGTGAAATTGGCTCATTTGAAGAAATTCGTGGAATGGATCAATGACAAAGGTGTTTCGCCCAGAACACAAGCCAGAACAATCTCTGGTATTAAATCATTCTATAAGTATCTGCTTATGGAAGGTAAGGTTACCAATGATCCAACAACTTTACTTGAATCACCTAAAATTGGTAGAAAGCTTCCTGATGTACTTACCATTGAAGAGATTGATCTGATGATCGACACCGTTGAATTAAATAAGCCTGAAGGCCAGCGGAATAAAGCAATGCTTGAAACCTTGTACAGTTGCGGACTTCGTGTTTCGGAACTTGTTAACCTGAAGATCTCGAATTTATCTTTTGATCAGGGATTTATTAAAGTAGAAGGTAAATCTAACAAGGAAAGATTGGTTCCGGTTAGTGAAAAGGCTGTTGAAGAGATCAATAAGTATATGGATGTTTATCGCAAAACCTTGAAAGTTTCCAAGGATAGTGAGAATATATTATTTCTGAACAGAAGAGGGAAAAAATTGAGTCGCGTAATGATCTTTACAATTATTAAGAATCTGGCATTAAAGGCTGGATTTGAGAAAAAGATCAGCCCTCACACCTTTCGTCACTCATTTGCCACCCATCTGATTAATGGTGGTGCTGATCTGCGTGCTGTACAGGAAATGCTTGGTCATGAATCAATTCTGACTACTGAAATTTATACTCATCTTGACCGGGATTATTTGAAGACAACCTTGAATCAATTCCATCCAAGATCATAGTTGAGATAGATATTCTGCTTAAAAAGAATGTTAGGAAGTTAATAATTTCTTAACATTCTTTTTTTTGTGACATATAGCATTAAGTATTGATAACCTGATTGTTATATGGAAAATGAAACAATGCTTTTGTGACGAATCTGAATTGATCTTAATTTAATATTTGCCAATCTGAGCGGGGGTGAAAAAAAACTATTTTTGGTGTCGAGAAAATTTTTGTTTTGTTGAAACTATTAAATAATAAACACTTATCATGAAAAACACAGATCTATTAAAGTATGGTATTGATACCAATGCTGAAATTTTGCATAACCCAACTTACGAAGAATTATTTCAGGCAGAAATTGATCCTGCCAATGAAGGTTTCGAAAAAGGTGTATTAACAACTTCAGGTGCAGTATCGGTTGATACTGGTAAATTTACCGGACGTTCACCTAAAGATAAATATTTTGTAAAAGATGCGGTAACCGATGAGCATTTATGGTGGGATGGTACAATTAACCGCCCAACAACTCCTGAAGTTTTCGATCATTGCAAAAACTTGGTTACAAAACAACTTTCTACTGCAAAAAAATTGTATGTAGTTGATACATATTGCGGAACGAACGAAGATACTCGTCTGAAAGTACGTTTCGTTATGGAAGTAGCATGGCAGGCTCACTTTGTGACTAACATGTTCATCCGTCCTTCTCACTTCGAATTGGCTAACTACGGTGAACCCGATTTCGTATGTTTGAATGGTTCAAAAACATCTAATCCAAACTGGAAAGAACAAGGTTTGAACTCTGAAGTATTTACATTGTTCAACCTGACTACCAAAATGCAAGTTATTGGTGGTACATGGTACGGTGGTGAAATGAAGAAAGGTATTTTTGCTTTGCAGAACTACTACCTGCCATTGCGCGGTATCGCTTCTATGCACTGTTCTGCCAACGTAGGTAAAGATGGTGATGTAGCTATTTTCTTCGGTTTGTCAGGAACGGGTAAAACTACTTTGTCAGCTGATCCAAAACGCTACCTGATTGGTGATGATGAGCATGGTTGGGATAACGATGGTGTGTTCAACTACGAAGGTGGTTGCTACGCTAAAGTAATCGATTTGGAAAAAGACAAAGAACCAGATATCTGGAGAGCCATCCGTCGTGATGCCTTGTTGGAAAACGTAACTGTATTGGAAGATGGTACACCAGATTTCACTGCAGCTGCTTCAAAAACTGAAAACACCCGTGTTTCTTACCCAATCTATCATATCAACAAAATCGTTTCTCCATCACGTGCAGGACACGCTTCAAAAATTATTTACCTGTCGGCTGATGCGTTTGGTGTATTGCCTCCAGTATCTATTTTGGACGAACAATCAGCTCAATATCACTTTCTTTCAGGCTTTACTTCAAAATTAGCCGGAACTGAACGTGGTATTACTGAACCAGTTCCTTCATTCTCACCAGCATTTGGTGAAGCATTCTTAACTTTACATCCAACTATGTATGCAAAAACATTGATTGGTAAAGCAAAAGAACACAATGCTAAAGTTTATTTGGTAAACACTGGCTGGAATGGAACAGGAAAACGTATTTCATTGAAAAACACACGTGCTATCATTGATGCGATCATCGATGGTTCAATCGAAGAAGTAGAAACAATCAAAGTTCCAATTCTGAACCTTGTTGCTCCTGTTGCTTTGAACAATGTTGACACCGAAATTCTTGACCCACGTAACACTTATGCTGATGTTACTGAATGGGAAACCAAAGCAAAATCACTTGCTGCTAAATACATCAAGAACTTCGAACAATATTGTGACAACGATGATGCTAAAGCATTGATCCCTTCAGGACCACAATTGTAGTCAATAGTTTAAACTATATTTAAGAGGCTGACTAGTAATAGTTCAGCCTCTTTTTTACCTTAAAAAGGAAGGCAGTCTCATTTTCTTCGAGACTGCCTTCCTTTTTAATTTAGCCTTGATTTGTATTTCGTGTGAAGTAATTGATGTGCCAGGTGGCTATATGGCTTTTCAAGAAACTCTTCATAAATCTGTTGGACTTCAGGATTCGCATGTGATTTACGTAAAAGCTTTCCTTCATCTTCCTGATAAATAGCCTGAATCCGTTTTAGCCTGATATCATTGGTTGTGAATCGTGGTTGTCCTCCGCCGCCAATGCATCCTCCAGGGCAAGTCATCACTTCAATAAAGTGAAACTCTTCTCCGCCTCGCATGGCTTCAATAATTTTCTTGGCATTACCCAATCCGTGTGCCACGCCAACTTTTAATTCAACTCCTTCCAGAAAATTCCATTCGGGTTTACAACCTTCAATCAGCAATGAAGCTTTTTTTACACCTTCTAAACCAACGACTGGTTGTAGATGCAAATTTTCCAATGGAAGCTCACGTCCGGTCACAATTTCATAGGCGGTGCGGATGGCTGCTTCCATTACTCCACCCGTGTTGGCGAAAATGTCGGCAGCACCCGATCCGGAACCCATAGGAGAGTCCATTACATCGTCTTTTAGTGTTCTGAAATCTATACCTGATTGTTTGATCATTCGGGCTAGTTCTCGGGTAGTAAGAACGTAATCAACATCCTGAAATCCGCTATCGTTCATCTCTGGACGTTGTGATTCAAACTTTTTAGCTGTGCAAGGCATAACAGAAACGACAATAATATCTTTTGGATCAACACCAGCTTTTTTCGCATAATAGGTTTTAGCTACCGTACCAAACATTTGCTGTGGCGATTTGCAGGTAGAAATATTGTCGAGAAATTCGGGATAGAAGTATTCGGCATATTTAATCCAACCAGGCGAACAGGAAGTGAACTGAGGCAAAGCTACCTGCTGTTTATCAACCAAGGCCTTTTTCAATCGCATCAGCAATTCGGTACCTTCTTCCATAATGGTTAAATCGGCAGTAAAATTGGTGTCGAACACACGATCAAAACCCAATAGTCGAAGTGCAGAGACCATTTTGCCGGTTACCAGTGTACCCGGTTCGTAATCGAAGCATTCTCCCAATGCTGCTCGAATGGCTGGTGCTGTTTGGACGACTACAAATTTTGAGGAATCTTCGATGGCTTCCCAAACAAAGTCGATATGTTCTTTTTCCGTAATGGCACCAACAGGGCAAATTGCTGCGCATTGACCACATTGAACGCAAGTAACACCATTCAGCTCTTGATCGAAGGCGGGTCCAATCCTGGACTCAAAACCGCGTCCCTGGGCAAACAAAGAACCCACACCTTGTATTTCGTTGCAAACAGTTATACAACGTCGGCATTTGATACATTTCCCCGAATCACGAACTAGCGAAGGAGTGGAATCGTCAATATAACTCTTCAATTTTTCACCTTCGTAAGTAATGTCCATGACGCCTAATTCCAAAGCAAGCGACTGCAGTTCGCAATCGTTATTTCGAGTGCAGGTTTTACATTCGCCACAATGTTCCGAAAGGAGCAATTCAACCACAAACTTGCGGGCCTCCCTGACGTTTTTTGAATTGGTTGTAATTTTCATTCCTTCGCTAACAGGCGTGGTACAAGAGGCAACCATCGATTTTGCCCCTTCAAGATCGACCATGCAAACGCGACAGGCGCCTTTGGGAAGTTGATTCTCAACATGACAAAGTGTTGGAATTTTTATTCCAGCTTTTGCTGCCGCTTCAAAGATGGTACTTCCCGATTCAATTTCTACGGGTTGTTTGTTTATATATACTGTTGTCATTTTGTTTCGGATTTAGAAATTAGCAACTACTACCATAATCACATCTCAAGCATCTTCGGGCTTGTCGGATTGCTTCTCCTTCAGGCCAAACCTGTTCAACTTCATTGAAATTGTACATTCGGCGTTCGGCTGCCAACATCACCATGTGAGTACGAGGATATTTGGCTGGAATGGCTTCCGGATCGAAAAAGGTATCGTTGTGTTTTTCCTTTCTCCAGAAATCGTGCTTGTCCCCAGTCAGGAATTCGTCGATTCCAACCGCAGCCATTTCCCCACCCGAAACGGCTTCAATAACCGAAGACGGACCAGTAGCTGTATCGCCACCGGTGAAAATCCAATCAACTGACGTTTGTCCTGTTCGTGGATTGCGCGCCAGTTGTGATTTTCCGGCCAGTTTCATTGGAGTATTGCCTAATATCTCTTTGGTATCCAGTGTTTGTCCTACAGCGACAATAATTTGATCCGCCTCAAATGTGATCTCTTCATCAGTTTCAACCGGGCTGCGGCGTCCGCTCGAATCAAATGCACCAAGCTTCATTCGTACACAACGCACACCCTGAATCTTTCCATCCTCAGTAATAAACTCCTTCGGATTTGTAAGCGTATGTAATTCGATCTTTTCTTCAATTGCCGCATCAATTTCTTCGGCCCAGGCAGGCATTTCTTCCTGCGTACGTCGATAAACGATGTCTACCTTTTCCGCACCTAGCCGAACGGCAGATCTAGCTGCATCGATGGCCGCATTTCCACCACCCACAACAATGATTCTCTTTCCGACAGGGACTGAACCCCTTAAGTTATAGGTCTGAAGAAATTGAAGCGCATCGACTACTCCTTCAGCTTCAATACCTTGAATAGATGGTTTGACACCTTGCGGAGAACCTACACCTATAAACACGGCTTCGTAGCCTTCATTTTTTAGTGATTCGAGAGTAAAGTCCCTGCCAAGCTTCAT
>JAHEYT010000007.1:0-6324 GCA_023251455.1 Bacteroidota bacterium | reverse complement strand
CTGTAAGCAGGAATGGTTTGTACCAACATTCCGCCAGGGCGTTGCTCTGCCTCGAAAATAATGGGTTTGTAACCTAAACGTGCCAGAAAATAGGCACACGAAAGCCCTGCAGGGCCAGCACCCACAATTGCAATTTTACGGGTTGCGTTGATCGCATTTTCACGTATTTCCGGCAATTGAATAGTTATTTCCTGATCGACCATGAAACGTTTAATTCCACGGATAGAAACCGATGCGTCAAGAGCAGTTCTTCTGCATTTATCTTCACAGGTATGGAAGCAAACCCTTGCACAAACGGCTGCGAACGGGTTTCGTTCGCGGTGAAGACGAAGCGCTTCGGCATAACGTTTTTCAGCGGTAAGCGACACAAATCCGGGAACATCTACTCCCGCAGGACAGGCACTTTGGCAAGGCGCCCTGACCAATTTTGCACATTTACCGGCCTCACACTTGTGCTCCCTGATATGATGTTCATATTCATTTCTGAAATAACGAATGGTCGAAAGTACAGGGTTTGGAGCCGATTGCCCCAATCCGCAGAGCGATGTTTTTTTGATCCATTCGCCCAGGTGTTCCAGCCGTTCAATATCTCCTTCTTTTCCCAATCCAGTCGTAATCCGATCCAGAATTTCGTACATCCGTTTGGTACCAACGCGGCAGGGTGTGCATTTGCCACACGATTCTTCCAATACAAAATCGAGGAAAAATTTCGCAACATCAACCATACAGGAGTCCTCGTCCATAACCACCAAACCACCGGAACCCATTATGGCGCCCAGCTCGTTGAGCGATTCGTAATCGAGTGATACACTCAGATGTTGTTTGGGAATACAACCTCCGGAAGGACCACCAATCTGGGCTGCTTTAAACGGTTTCCCGCTACTGGTTCCACCGCCAATGTCATAAATCAAGTCACCAAGCGAAGTGCCGACAGGAACCTCATATAATCCTGAATTTTTAATTGCTCCTGTTAGGGCAAATATCTTCGAACCTTTGCTTTTTCCTGTACCAAATTGAGCAAACCATTCGCCGCCCTTTTCAATGATGGTATTCACGTTGGCAAATGTTTCCACATTATTTAAAACCGAAGGTTTTCCCCACAAACCGGCAGTGGTAGGGAAGGGTGGTCGTGGTCGTGGTTCGCCACGTTTACCTTCAATAGAAGCCATCAGGGCTGTCTCCTCACCGCAGACAAATGCCCCGGAACCCATTCTTATTTCAAGATCGAAATTGAATCCAGATCCCAAAATGTTTTGACCTAATAATCCCAATTCACGGGCATCATCGATGGCTTTATTCAGACGCTCAACAGCCAGTGGATATTCGGCACGGACATAAATAAATCCTTTCGAAGCTCCAATAGTATATGCACCGATTACCATTCCTTCAATCACGCTGTGTGGATCTCCTTCCAAAATGCTGCGATCCATAAATGCACCGGGATCGCCTTCATCGGCATTGCAAAGAATGTATTTTTGATCGGCTACTTCCTTTTTTGCAAAGCCCCATTTCATGAATGTCGGAAAACCTGCACCTCCACGACCTCGTAATCCGGAAATTTTCATTTGCTCGATAATGTCGTTAGGAGATAATTCGGTAAGAGCCTTTTTAAGTGCAATATAGCCGCCAGCAGCTATAAAATCCGTAATTTTTTCGGGATCAATTGTTCCGCAACGACGAAGAACAATTTTCTTTTGACGATTAAAAAACTTGATATCACGAACTTGTGGAATTGCTTTTCCATCTTCGTCACTATGATGTAATAATCGTTCAACCGGTTCACCATTCACCAAATGATTTTCAATCAAGGCGTCGATGTCTGCAATCTGCACATTTTCATAAAAAATATCCGATTTCTTCATTAAAATCGCTGGACCTTTTGAACATGGACCCAAACAACCGGTACCCTTCACCATGAATTTGTTTCCAAGGTTCTTTTCCAGAAGCTTTTTTTCGAGTTCGTTTTTTACATTGATTGATCCACAGGCAATACAGCCACCACCGATGCATACCTGAATAATTTCTTTATAACGGTGATATTCTTCTGAATACTGTTCAGAAATTTCCTGAAAATAATGATCAAATTTTTCAGGCGTATTTAGTTTTTGCATAAGATTACGTTTTTCAATGTTCTTTCAGATGGAAGGTTAATTTATTGACATGAAAGATGTTTTATGGGTTTTTTAATCGAAACTATTGAGTATTTCGTTTACTTTCGAAGGACTCACCCGCTGGAAGGTTTCATCTCCGACCATCACAACGGGAGCCAATCCACAAGCCCCGAAGCAACGCCCAACTTCCAGCGAAAATTTGCGGTCGGGCGTGGTGTCTCCAACGCTTATCCCAAGTTCTTTTGTCATCGCTTTTAGCACTTCCTGTCCGCCACGAACGTAACAGGCAGTCCCCATGCAAACACGAACGGTATGTTTCCCTTTAGGTGTAGTTGAAAAGTAAGAATAGAAACCCACGACACCGGCAACTTCGCTGTAGGGTAATTTCAATTCTTTGCTGACCATGCGCAATGCCTTTTCTGGAAGGTATCCGAACAAATTTTGAGCAGTTTGAAGAACAGGGATTAAAGCCCCTGGCACCGTTCGTTGCGATTTTACTATAATCAATAATCGTTCATAAAGTTCGTCTTCATGAACCTGATTCCCTTTACAATCTTGATATTCTACAGTTGTCTGGGTTGTCATAGAAAAGGTTTTTGATTGTTTTTCGAAAATTAAAGAATTTGATTTAATAATTCCATTATTTTTCGCATTAGAAATCAATACTTTAGATGTTGTGCAATATCTTATGTCAACATGTATATGTTTACATTTGCGAAGACCTAATAATTTGATTGTAGCTCTTTATTAAAATTTGAATGGATATTCAATAAAGGGATAAAATAGCAGATGCCTCACACCATTAGCTGAAGCTGTAAATTCACAGGTAAAAGCAGATCGTTTACCCTTCGATAATTTAGTTTCGTGAAAAAAAATTACTAATGACCGTGAAAAATAATGAGATTCTGAGCATAACAAAGTGGAGCGAAGAATCAAAACGATTAGATTTTGTTGGCCAGTACTTGAAAAATTAATGAATAATTTCTTTAATCGTTGAGTGAATATCAGGAAATTTGAACTTGAAACCTTCGTTTAACAATCTTTCCGGATAAACCTGAGGGTTTTGTAAAAGTAGGGCAGAAGCTTCTCCCAATGCAATTTTCAGGACAAATTCAGGAACAGTAAAGATCGCAGGCCGGTTTAAGGATTCAGCCAAAGTTTTGGTGAAGGTTTTGTTGTCAATGTTTTCAGGAGCAACAAGATTGTAAATTCCCTTTGCATGGTTGTTTTCAATACTCCAGAGTATTGCACGAATAGCATCACCGATATGAATAAATGGAAAAGGCTGTTTTCCGGTTCCAATTTTTCCACCGAGTCCCAGTTTAATTATAGGAACGAGACTCTGGATGGTTTTAGCCTCTTTTCCCAAAATCAGTCCAATTCTGAAAATTACTTTTCGAACCTCTGGATTTAGCTCATCCGAAGCCTTTTCCCAGCTTTTGACCACTTCTGAAACGAAATCAGTTGAAAATGAATCACTTTCTTCAGTATGAACTTTATTTGGGGAATATATACCAATGGCTGAAGCAGAAATAAATAAACCAGGTCGGTGTTCTGTAGTCAAACGGTTGATTGCATGCACAATATTTTGAGTAGAATCAATTCGGCTTCTTAAAATTTCATTTTTATTAGCGTTTGTCCATCTTTTCAGAATAGGTGCCCCAGCCAGACTTATCACAACATCAATATCGAATAGTTTTTTTGTCAGTTGATCAACATCACTTAATTCATATCTTTCAATCCGTATTACATCATGATTTGATGATTCCAATTCAGGAATCAGGTTTTTGGCAATATACCCGTTTGATCCACTGATTGCAATTTTCATAGTAGATTGGATTATAATATATGTGGTTGAATGTAAAGAATAAAACCAACTAAGTTGAATTTAAGTTTAACTTTTCAGGAATTAAAATGAATTCAGCCCATTTAAATGTAATTTTGCACCATTAAACTCGCCGACTGAGAAGATTTGCCTGAATTTATTCCGAAAAATTTTAAAGATGAGATTCTGATTGCAGGGTTTCATAAAATTCCATAATAAGTTTAAAAATTTTCAGTTAAGTTTGTTGTAAGTCGCCGGTCATATCATTCAGTGAAATAGAAAAATGAAAAAGAAAACACCTATATCTTCCGCAAAAACAAAAACATCAACACGTAAAAAGAGTAGCTCAAGCAAAAGTCTTGGCCGCAGGGTCTTCTTCTTTTTGCTAAAAGCCGGTATCGCATTGCTTATGCTTGGTTTTTTGCTATTCCTGATCGTTTATGTTGGCTTTACCGGGCCAGTGCCTTCGAGCGAAGAATTACAGAAAATTAAAAATCCGGTTTCGACTGAAGTGTACGCCAACGATGGCCGCTTGCTTGGCCGGTATTACATTGAAAACCGCAGTAATGTTAGCTTTGATCAGATCTCACCAAACGTAATCAATGCCTTAATTGCAACCGAAGATTCACGGTTTTATCATCATCGGGGGATTGATGAAATCGCGTTGTTGCGTGTTTTCATCAAATCGGTAATGCTTCAGGACCGTAGTTCTGGCGGTGGAAGTACGCTGAGCCAGCAGATTGCAAAGAACCTGTATCCCCGAAAATCATTTGGCCCATTGACTATGCCGGTCAATAAACTTCGTGAATCAATTATCGCATATCGACTTGAAAAATTATATACCAAAGATGAAATTTTAACCCTTTATCTGAATACTGTTCCGTTTGCAGAGAATACCTTTGGGATTGGAGTAGCTTCGGAACGATTTTTCAGCAAGCCACCTAAAAAATTGAAGGTTCACGAGGCTGCAACGCTTGTGGGGATGCTGAAAGCGAATAACAGTTACAATCCCCGGAAAAATCCGGAGCGTTCGTTGGACCGACGAAATGTGGTAATCGATCAGATGCTGAAATACAATTATATTTCCGTTGGGGAAGCCAAGCTTTATAAGGCTGAACCGTTGGATCTTGATTATAACCTAATCACTTACAACGAAGGTCCGGCTCCCTACCTGATGGAAAAACTGCGGCCATTTCTTCAGAATTGGTGCGAGGATCACATGAAAGAAGATCAGACTCCCTACAACCTGTTTACTGATGGGTTGAAAATAAGGACAACCATCGATTTTGATATGCAGTTGGCGGCAGAAAATGCAGTTGCTGACCAGATGAAAAATCTTCAGTCGATATTTGATCAATCCTGGGGCAAAAAGAAACCCTGGGGAAATGACCAGTCTGTTGTAACCCGCGCTATGAAACGTTCAGACCGATACCGTGCACTTAAAAAGAATGGTATGCCTGACGACCAGATTAAAACAATTTTTAATACGCCAACTTCAGTTTCTTTATTTACGTGGGACGGAAGAAAGCAGGCCGAAATGACCCCAATGGATTCCATTCAGTATTATCTGAGGATTCTGAATACCGGTTTCATGGCCATGGATCCGTATTCAGGAGAATTAAAAGCATACATTGGTGGAAACGATTTCCGCTATTTTAAATACGACCATACCACGGCGAAACGTCAGGTTGGTTCGACCTTTAAGCCAATTGTGTATTTGGGCGCACTCGAAGCAGGTATTGCTCCGGATACCTATTTTGCAAACGAAAGGAAGGTTTACGAAGATTACGATAACTGGTCGCCTGAGAATTCGCATGATGAATACACCGGTTTTTATTCGATGGAGGGAGCTTTGTCGAAATCAATCAATACCATTGCGGTTGAAGTGTTGATGCAGGCTGGCATATCTAACGTAGTTGACTTGTCTAAACGGATGGGAATCGAATCGGATTTGCCTGAATATCCTTCGCTTGCCTTGGGTAGCGCTTCGGTGTCGTTGCAGGAAATGGTTTGTGCATATTCCGAATTGGTTAACGGAGGACGAAAAGTTATTCCATATTATTTAAAAGCTGTTGAATCGAACAAAGGCCAGGTGTTGGAGGAATTTAGGAACATTCAGCCTGATGAACAGGTTGCATCGCCCGAAAATTGTCATATCATTACCCAAATGCTGAAATCGGTTGTCAATGACGGAACCGGAAGCACAATTCGTTCAGTATGGGGGATTGATTCTGAATTTGCCGGAAAAACAGGAACCACGCAAGATCAGGCCGACGGATGGTTTATTGGCATGACTCCGACTTTGGTAGCTGGAGCATGGGTTGGGGGAGAAGACCCTTCGATTCATTTCAGGTCGCTGGGCGAAGGTGCCGGTGGACGAACTGCACT
>JAHEYT010000103.1 GCA_023251455.1 Bacteroidota bacterium | reverse complement strand
CGTAAAACTTACAGGGGTGGATATGAATGCAGATGCAACTAGGTATCTGTTTGAAAAAAGCGCAGAATACCCTGAAATTACTGGAATTACAGCTGATTATGAGAATTACCTTGCGGCAACTGATGATATTGATATTGTGCATTGCGGACTCTTTTGTCACCACTTGGATGACTCGAAGCTGGTGCAATTATTTCAATACCTGAAAATACGTTCGTGCCAGGGTATTGTAATCAATGATTTGCAACGAAATCCTCTGGCTTATTACGGTGTTTGGTTCCTGACAAGATTACTGAATGGATCAGCCTTGTCAAAACACGATGGACCTGTCTCGGTACTCAGAGCATTTAAACGTATGGAAATTGAAACGTTGATTCAACGAGCAGGACTGTTGTATTTTTCAATTCAGTGGAAATGGGCTTTTCGGTACCTTGTGGTTGTAAATACCAACAAATAAAAGTGTGAACCAGTGACAAAAACTGAATATGATGTTGATGTGCTTATTGCCGGTGCCGGACCATCTGGTCTGATGTTGGCTTGTCAGTTATTATTGCATAACATCTCATTCCGCATTATCGATAAAAAATCTTCCCCGGCCTTACATTCAGGAGCGTTAATTATACACGCTCGCACCCTTGAAATTCTGGAGCAAATGGGACTTGCTGAGAAAGCAATTGGAGCTGGTATTATTGCCCGATCTATTAATATCCGTTTTAATTCACAAAAAACTAAAACGATTGATATTAGTAGGTTTGGTATTGGTTTGACCCGTTTCCCATTTTTTCTGATGCTTGAGCAATGGCAAACAGAGAACCTGTTCATTGAATTTCTAAAAGCGAAAAATTTCAGCATTGAGAATGATACAGAATTAGTGGGTTTTACGAGTAATGATGAACTGGTTACCTCCGAAATAAGAACCGCCAACGGAAAAATTCAGGTAATAGAATCAAGGTTTCTGATTGGGGCAGATGGAACCAATAGCCTTGTGCGCAAACAGCTCGGAATTCCTTTTCCGGGCAAAACACATCAGCAAAGGCTTTTTATTACCGATTGTAAAGCCCAATTGCCTGTACCCGGAAGGGAAATTTTATTTTCGTTTACAAACGGATATACGCTGGGTTGCTTCCCCTTGGCTGGTAATCGTTGGCGTATCGATGGTTTGATTCCTCTGATCCAGCAGAAAGAGGATGCAGGTTTTGGGGATGTGAAAGATTTCTTTGTGGCAAATATTGATTCAGGAATTGAGTTGCATAATCCTCAATGGTTCTCGGTGTTCAGATCACATTCACGCTGTTCAGATTCTTTTAGGCAGAAAAGATGTTTCCTGGTTGGTGATGCTGCGCATGTTCATAGTCCGGTTGGAGCTCAAGGTATGAATATGGGGCTACAGGATTCGTATAACTTAGCCTGGAAACTGGCTTTTTATATCCGCGGAAAAGCATCTGAAAAATTGCTCGATACCTATGAGGCAGATCGTCGTCCGCTTGCTTTAAACATTATACGCTATACCGATTATGCATATTCAATGTTGACTTCCGGATCTTTCATGGCGAAGTTATTCCGATTGCACCTTTTCCCATTAGTTTTGCAATTGGTTATTGCCAGGTTCAAAAAGAAACCCTCAATGCAACCGCATATTTTTAAAACGATTTCCGGAATTGGCATCAGGTATAAAAATAATTTGCCGGACGGCCGTTTTCCAGATCATACGCCAAAACCCGGAGAACGCTTGCAGTATGTGCCCTATGAAATTGAAAACGAGCCTGAAAATGTACTTGACACATTAAATTCAAAATCTTTTCACCTGATTGTTTTTGGGAAAGCTGTATTACCGGAATCTTTTCGATCGGTAATTGATGAAAACAGTGAAATCATTTCAGTGAAACACATCAGAAAAGAGGCTATTACTGTGCAATTATTCAACTCTTTTGGGATTAAAGATTCAGGTTGGTACCTTGTTCGTCCTGATTTGTACATCGTATGGCGAAGTCTTGAGTTCAATGCAATTGATTTTGGCAAAACGCTTCAAACATACCTGAAATGAAATTCCGTGCCTTCGAATTTGAAGATCAAACCTGGTTTCCCAGATTTATTCGGGACAGCATGACCGACTACCTCCGGTTTCTATTTCGAACATTTAGGTTGTACAATCCTATTTTGCCAGTTTTAAAAGATGCTCTTACCAAATCCAATTCGAATCATATTCTCGATTTATGCTCCGGAAGTGGCGGAGCAGTAGAAATGATTTACGAAAACCTGAAGCAAACTTTCAACCCAGAAATAAAAATAACGCTATCTGATCTTTTCCCCAGCGAACTGACTTATGAGTATTTGTCAAAAAAAACTCAGGGAGGCATAAGCTATATTAGTATGCCGGTTGACGCCAGTTCTGTCCCTTCCGAATTAAAAGGCTATCGGACAATATTTTCAGGGTTCCATCATTTTGAAAAAGAAAAAGCAAGGCAAGTTTTAAAAGATGCGGTTGAAGCAAAACAGGGAATTGCAATATTCGATGGTGGAAACAGAAATTTTTGGATGGTCTTACTGCTCATTTTTACTCATCCGGTTTTATTGTTTCTGTGCACCCCATTTTTCAAGCCGTTCAGAATTTCAAGGCTTGTTTTCACCTATCTTATTCCAATCATTCCCATTTGTACTATATGGGATGGCATAATTTCTATTCTCAGGCTATACAGCCCCGATGAAATGATGCAAATAGCGAAGGAAATTGATAACGATCAATACATCTGGATTTCAGGAAAGGTCAGAAATAAATTTGGTATGAGCATTGCCTATATGACTGGCTATCCTATGCTAGGCATATCTATATAGATTCAGTTTACAGTTATATACTTTTCCCTAAGTTAGGGATCATGTCTGTCAATGCCAATGTCATGCATCGAAACCGGGTCTTCTTTAGGCTCAAGGTGCGTAAAAACTGTAACAGGAGCGGCAAAGAGATTGCGTATCTCTTTCTCAATTTTTTCTGCTGTGTCGTGGCTTTTTAGTGTTGTCCAATGCCCGGGCACCAGAATATGAACAGCAATAAACTTTCTTTGACCAGCCTGTCGTGTTAATAAAGAATGATATTCAATATCCAACGATTTAAATGATTCCAATGCTTTGATTATCCTCGATAGATCAGCTTCAGGTATGCCTGCATCAAGTAAACCCGTAGTCGAACGATGAATAAGTTGATATCCTGACCACAGAATGTTCAGTGCAACCCCAATAGCAACAATGCCATCAAGTACCAGCCAGCCTGAAAGTTTAACCAGACCAATACCTAAAAGTACCCCTGCCGAAGTATAAACATCGGTCATTAAATGTTTCCCATCTGCTTCGAGAATTATTGAATTGCTTTTTCGTCCATTTTTCAATAAAACAAGAGCAACCATCAGATTTATTCCTGAAGCTCCAACAGAAATAAGTAAACCGATTTCCACGTTATCGAGAGATTGTGGGTGAATAACTCTTGGGATTGCAGACCAAATAATGCTAAACGCCGCAATTATAATCATTCCACCTTCAATGGCACTGGAAAAATATTCTGCTTTACTGTGACCAAAGGCATGTTTTTCGTCGGCAGGTTTCTCTGCCAATGTAATCATAATCAAAGCAATAATAGCTGCAACCAAGTTGACGCATGACTCAAGGGCATCCGAAAAAAGCCCAACTGAATCAGTGAGATACCAAGCAAGAAACTTTAGTATGATAGTAGCGATAGCAGCGGCAATCGACAAATAAATGAATTTCTTCAGTGATTGTGTTTGCATGGACTGACTAATGATTAGTATTATATTTCAAACTTACACTAAGTTTTATTAGACCTGACATTTGCAACAAGATTATTCCACCATATAGCAGAAGATTCAACAAAATGCAAAATAATAGTGGAAGTAAATTTCTTATATAATTTGAAAAGACAGTTATATCAAAGGGACAAAAAAAGAGACTACAGCAAGAAGACCTGTATTACAGGCAAAAGCTTATGGCCAGCATCCTAGTATATTCAAAGGTTGATATATCAGGCAGAACATAGGCAATTTTCTTCAGATTCATTTTAATTATTCGTTAACATTCATTTGGAAAAAGTTTCTGGTTAAATATTACTTTTGTCAACAATGAAAGTATCAAAACATATATTATTCCGACTGCTATTTCTTACAGCAGTGCTTATTTGTTTAGGACTTGAAGTTTATACCTATTACAATACCCCTGTTTGTAATACAGAACTTTCTTCCGAACAGAATTGCGAGGATAATAATGTTCTTTCCGAAGTTGACTCGTTTGAAGATGACCATATTAATCAGGTTCACGAGCCTTTCTTTTTTGTTGAACAACTGATAGTCATTCCTATTTCAAACGAC
>JAHEYT010000006.1 GCA_023251455.1 Bacteroidota bacterium | reverse complement strand
GTGGCTACAGAACCTTCATATGTCGAATATTCAAGACCACAACGTCCGAGCGAACTCCATGTATGGATTGATGGCGATTGGGTATTTAACAATCAAACTCATGCCTATGTACAACGAAATGGCTATTGGGAAAGGCCAGTTCAGGGACGTACATATATTTCAGGTCAATGGCAATCAACTCCAAGAGGAAAATATTGGTCAAAAGGTCGCTGGCAAAAAAATAGACATGACGGAAACCGGAGAAACCGCAATTTTCGTTAGTACTTTTTAATTCAAAACACCATGAAACGAGCCATCCCGATTTCTCGAAACACACAGAAGCGTGATCTGGCGGATGGCGAGTTCCATGTAGCAATTAAAAAACAAATTATAAACACCATGAAAACAAATATTAGAACTTTAGGATTACTGGTGGTATTGGTTGCAGCATCTGTTTTCTCTCCAAAACAGGCATCAGCACAGCAGGATTATGTGAGCTTGCAGGTTTTTTATGACGAACTAAGTCCATACGGAGAATGGATTGATTATCCAGAATACGGCTATGTTTGGATTCCGGATGAAGGGTCAGACTTTATGCCTTATTCGTCTCAAGGACAATGGGTACTAACGAACTATGGTTGGACATGGATATCGGATTACGAATGGGGATGGGCACCTTTCCATTACGGCCGCTGGGATTACGACAACTATTACGGATGGCTTTGGGTTCCTGATTATGAATGGGGTCCTTCGTGGGTTACGTGGAGAAGCGCCCGTGGTTATTATGGATGGCAACCCATGCGCCCCGGAATTAGTATCAGTTTAAGTTTTGGCAACGATTACTACAATAATTACAACGATTACTGGATGTTTGTAAGTGACCGGGACTTTCAACGGCCGAATGTCAGCCGCTACTATGTGAACGAGACTAATCTCAACATTATCATCAGAAATTCGACGGTCATTAACAATACTTACATTGACAATAGCCGGAATACGACCTATGTTTCAGGACCGGCAAGGGAAGATGTACAACGAAATACAGGAAGAAGGGTTAGTTCTGTAGCTATTCGTGAAAACAGTACCCCGGGACAAGTTCTGAAAAATGGCCAATTACAGATTTACAGACCCAACGTGAGAAAGAATAATGATTCGGGACACAAACCAACTCCAACCAGGATTACAAGCAGGGAAGATGTAAAACGCCCAGCGGAAAGAAATGCTGTAAACCGACAGCGGGATGCAAGTCCAACGAATAATAGAAGAGAGCAACAACAGCAACGCCAAAATACCATCAATCAGCAGAATATTGATAAAGGTAATGCCCAACGTGAGCAGCAGCATAAAGTTAATCAGTCTGAAAATAACAGACAAAGGCAAGAGCAGCAACAACAACAGCGGCAAAACGAAATTAATCAGCAAAATATTGATAAAGGTAATGCACAGCGTGAGCAGCAGCAAAAAGTTAATCAGTCTGAAAATAACAGACAGAGGCAACAACAGCGGCAAAACGATATCAATCAGCAGAATATTGATAAAGGTAATGCACAGCGTGAGCAGCAGCAAAAAGTTAATCAGTCTGAAAATAACAGACAACAACAGCAGCAGCAACAGAATATTGATAAAAACAATGCACAGCCTGCTCAACAACAAAAAATTAATGCTCCGCAAAATAACGTAAGAGAACAAAGACAAATTAACCGGCAAGAAAAAAACGACAGGGATAAGCAGGAAAAAGAAAATAAAAAACGACAAGAGTAACATCTGTTTTTACCGTATCAAAACATCAGCCACTTTAAAATCTTAATATGAAGCTCTTCATTAAAAATATGGTTTGTAATCGTTGTAAGGCGACTGTAAAATCAGAACTTGATAAAATTGGGATTCAATACGATTCCGTAAAAATTGGTGAAGTAATCACCGAAGGAAAAATAACCCCGGAACAGCGGGTACAACTATCGGCAGCATTACTGCAAAATGGGTTCGAGCTGATCGATGATCAGAAAAATGAACTGATTGTAAAATTAAAAAAGTCGATTCTTGATTTGGAACATTATTCTGATGAAGATTTGAAAACAAGCTTTACTGATTACATCAGTTTAATTGCCGACGATAACTTCATTTCGCTTAACAAGCTGTTTGAAGAAATAGAAGGTATTACGATTGAAAAATACATCATTAAACGTAAAATTGAGCGAATAAAAGAACTGTTGGTTTACGAAGATTTTAACCTTGACGAAGTTGCGTTTAAAATGCATTACAGCAGTTCTGTAGCTTTAACAAACCAGTTTAAACGAGAAACTGGCTTAACACCAGCGCATTTCAGGGAGCTCAGATACAAAAGAATCAATAATCCGGTAATTAACTGAATTATTTCAATTTTCACCCCATCATCATGAATACAAAACGAAACAATATTCTGAATAATCTGGACTCGGCAAAAAAAATGACTCATCGTAATTACGAGAGTTCAAAGTCGGGTACTACAGACGACAATGATAAAACCGGGGAACTACAATTACGGATGCAGAATCTGGAGAAAATCAATGTTCACCTTGAAAATCTGGTCGAAGAAGACAAACAGAAACTGGCAGAGACAGTTGCAAAAAATACCAGGTTCTTATCTATTGTAGCGCATGATCTGAGAGGTCCTTTGTGCACCGCAATTGGTGTTTTTGATATGTTAAAAGAAGGTATGTCTGATTACAATAAATCGGAAGTTGAAGAATTAATCAGCATTGCATCTAATTCAGCAATCAGTACATTAAGTCTTCTTGATAACCTTTTGGCATGGTCTGTTTCACAAAACACCGGAAAAAGCTTCAATCCTGTCAAAATTAATTTGCACGAATTAGTCATTAATGAAGTTGAGAGCTTCAATACAACAACAGCTCAAAAGCAAATAACATTGAACCATTCCATTGTTCCTAAATTACATATAACTGCTGATTTACAGATGACTAAAACAATTTTAAGAAACCTGATCAGCAATGCCATAAAATATACCTACGCCGGAGGCAACATTTCGATTAGCGCAACGGAAGGCAAAAAATTTGTTGAGATTGAAGTCAAAGATAACGGCATCGGAATGTCGGGAAAAACGATGAAAAAGCTCTTTAAATCAGATGAATTTCAATCGTTATCGGGCACCAATAATGAGCAGGGAACAGGCCTTGGCCTTTTGTTCTGCAAGGAATTTGTTGGTTTGCATGGCGGAAAAATCTGGGTGGAGAGCGAACCCAACAAAGGCAGCAGATTTAAATTTACTTTACCTCATTATATTTAAAATTATGAAACTAAACTTAGAAATTTCAGATGAGGCTATTGAAGAAGTCGTAATCGCTCTCAATACGCTTTTAGCTGATGAATGTGTGCTTTATACAAAAATCAGGAATGTCTACTGGAACTATAGCAGCCCTAACTATTATGAACTGCACAAGTTCTTCAAAATTCAATATGAACTACTTGATGAGATGATATACCTTATCGTTAAGCGAGTTCATGCACTGGGGTATTCTTCATTAGGTTCGATGAAGGATTTTCTGAATGTCACCCGGCTGAGCGAGGAAAACGACAATTTTAAGCATTCAACACACATCACTCAACTGTTGGTTACCGATCACGAAACAATTATTGGAATCATCGCGAAAGAAATCATTCCACTCTCCAACAAGCACAACGATTCAATCACGACCGATTTGATAACCGGCATCACAGAGCAACACGAAAAGATGGCATGGATGCTGAAGTCATTCTTGTCAAAACCTCTTTTCAGTGCAACCACACTTATAAGAACAATTACAAACCAACTTGCCGAAAATAAGGAAATAAATATTCAACATCATTATTTGATACCTGAACAGGACATTTGAACCTTGGTCTGTAACAGTTTACAGAAACTGGTGCAGTCCCAGATTTTAGGGCGCTCTCCAACAAATCACAAAATGTGTGAATTATGTAATTTATTGTTGAAATTATATAATGATCTAGTCCATAAATCATTGTATTTTTAGGTCTAGCATATTTTGCAAAAACAGAATGTAAATCTAAAATCATGAAACCAGCACCTGCAATTCCAAACCAAAACAATGAAGTTATTGTCACTTTTCTCAATCTTTTATTGGCTGAGGAATACGTGCTTTATACCAAAACCAGAACTGCACACTGGAATGTTGATGGTTTAAACAACTTCGAGCTGCATGTATTTCTTGAAAATCAGTATAATACATTGGATGAAATAATAGATAAAATAGCCATTCGGATACGCTCGCTTGGGCATTTTGCCTTAGGTTCACTAAAAGATTTTCTGAGTATTTCACAAATGAGGGAAGACAACGATGATTTGAGTAATTCGGGGCAAACTTTTGAGATACTTCGGCACGATCAAGAATCGATTATCCGCATGATTCATCATGAAACAGACCCAATTTTAACTCAATTAAAAGACACTGACACCGCTGAATTTTTATTAGAAATATTGGATAAACACCATAAGATGGTATGGATGTTAAGAGCCTTCTTGTCAAAACCTGATTCAGCAACAACGGCACATAAACGCACTAAATCAGTACAATCTATTGATATTCAAGATTAAAACACAAGAAAGCAGAACTTAATAAAAAAAATATGAGAAGAACATCAAGGTCAACACTATTCATTTTAGCAACTATATTGGCATTTGTGTTATTTTTCCTGACTTTAGATGAAAGTCAAGGGTATTTATCGTTGAGTCTCAATCATTTTAACTGGCTGCAAGTCATAATTAGTTTAGCCATCGTTTTTTTAGTTGGAATGGCTTTCTCGAAAGAAAAAAGAAGCAAAATCTGGTATTAATTCTATAAACAATAAACAGGAATTCTTATGCTGGAAAAATCAAAATATCAATGGTATGCAGTATATGCAAGAGCTAATTCAGAAAAGAAGCTTTTCGATAATTTGCAAGCGAAAAATATCGAGTGTTATTTGCCAATGAGGAAGGTTCTTAAATACTGGAGCGACCGTAAGAAATGGGTTGAAGAGCCATTGTTTAAATCTTATGTATTCGTTAAGGTTAGTAATAAGGAATTTTTTACTGTTTTAAATACTGGTGGAGCCGTTTGTTATATTAGTTTTGGTTGTAAGGCTCAATCTATTCCTGAAAATCAAATAGATAATATAAAAACGTTTCTTGCCCACAGTGAACATGAAATTACGGTTTCCCACGAACGGATTCAACGGGGTGCTTCGGTTGAGGTCATACATGGCTCATTTAAAGGTATAAAAGGTGAGGTTATTAATATTTTGGGTCAATCCAGATTGTTAGTCCGAATTGATTCAATGAATTGTAGCCTTTATACTAATATTGAGAAAGACGAAGTAATGCTTCTGGAGGAAAAACAAATAAGCAAGGTTAGTGAATTAGCATAGAAAACTGAAGGCTATTTGTGGTCAGTAAACATTTGCCAGATAGGTCGCATTTTGCTTGTAATAAGTCCGGAAATTTATATGATTTAAGCTATTTCGTTAATAACAAACATGCTCGTCTCATTTTAAATGCCGATATTCACAGATAATGAATAAAAACGCTCATGAAACCCGAAAAAACAAAATCGACAGTTGCTTCAAAAGAAAAAACTCATGCTTCGGATTCCAGAATGTTTCCCATAGTTGGTATCGGCGCATCGGCCGGCGGGTTAGACGCGTTTGAGCAATTTCTTATGAACGTACCAGAAAACACTGGTATGGCATATGTTATCATCCAGCATCTGGATCCTACGCAAAAAGGCATGTTGCCCGAATTGCTTCAGCGGATTACCAAAATGAAAGTTTTTCAGGTAAAAGACCACACGGTAGTAAAACCCGACTGTGTATATGTGATTCCACCCAATGCAAGCATGTCGATATTAAAAGGAGTTCTCCACTTGTTCGAACCCATTGAATCAAGAGGGCTGCGTTTGCCAATTGATTTTTTCTTTCGTTCGCTGGCCATCGACCAGAAGGAACTTGCCGTTGGTGTCATTCTGTCGGGCATGGGCTCCGACGGTAGTTTAGGGATCCGGGCCATCAAAGAAAACCACGGAATTGTAATGGTTCAGGACCCTGTCACTGCAACATACAATAGCATGCCACTAAATGGTATTGATTCAGTATTGGTCGATATTGTGGCTTCTCCGGGTGAAATGCCTTTAAGGCTTTTTGAATTTATGAAACAAATTCCGTTAATAAAGCCGGATATTGAAATTGCAATCAAGGATCAGAGTTCTCTTGAGAAAATCATTATTCTATTGCGCGATCACACCGGAAACGACTTTACATTTTATAAGAAAAATACCTTGTACCGGCGAATTGAGCGACGAATGGGTATCCATAAAATCGATAAGATAGATTCGTACGTTCACTTTTTGCTAAAAAATCCAAAGGAATTAGATATACTATTTAAAGAATTGCTCATTGGAGTAACCAACTTTTTTCGCGACAGCGCCGTTTGGGAGAAGCTGAAAGAAAGTGTTTTCCCTGAAATTTTTGCGAATCAAAAATCAGGAACAATATTCCGGGCATGGATACCTGGTTGTTCAACCGGAGAAGAGGCATACACACTGGCTATTGTGTTTAAAGAAGCGCTCGAAAAATTCAGGCCCAATGGAGCCATTTCGTTGCAAATATTTGCAACCGATCTGGATAACGACGCCATTGAAACAGCCAGAAAAGGACTGTTTTCAGCAAGCATTAAAGCCGATGTTTCGACCAATCGGCTGAATCGTTTTTTCATTTCAAGCGACGAAGGTTTTCGGGTTAATGCTGAAATTAGAGAGATGGTTGTTTTTGCACAGCAAAATATTGTAATGCATCCGCCTTTTACCAAAATCGATATACTTACCTGTCGCAATCTGCTGATATATATGGATGCAGAATTGCAGAAAAAAATACTTGGACTTTTTTATTATTGTATTAATCCTGAAGGAATCATGATTTTGGGTAGTTCTGAGTCGCTTGGCAAACAGAGTAACCTTTTTACTCCGGTTGATGCTAAACTTAGAATCTTCAAACGCGCCAATAATGTCCTGAGCCCTGAATTATTCGATTTTCCATCTTCTTTTTCCCGAACCAAAATGACCAATATTGAAAAACTAATTCCAGGCTCTTTAGCTCCAAATATTCAATCGCTTGCCGATGGGTTGTTGTTGCAGCATTTTTCACCTCCTGGAGTTTTGGTGAACCAAGACGGCGACATTGTTTATATCAGCGGACGTACCGGCAAATACCTTGAACCGGCTGTTGGCAAAGCAAACCTGAATATTTTTGCCATGTTACGCGAAGGCTTGCAAAGCGAATTTCCGATTGCCTTCCGCAAAGCCATTTTAACAAAGGAAACCGTGACTTTGCACAACGTTAGAGTTGGTTCGAACGATTCTTCACTGACTGTAAATGTTAAAATTCAATGGATCGGGAAACCTGAAGCTTTAAAAAACATGGTGATGATCATTTTCTCTGATGTTCATACAATTGCAGGTGCAAGAAAAGGAGAAAAGAAAGGAAAGTTAACTATCGACAGTGTTACGCAATCGAAATTGGAAGAAGAATTGCAGCATACCCGTGAAGAAATGCAGAGCACGCTTGAAGAAATGAACACTTCACAAGAAGAACTGAAGTCAACCAACGAAGAATTGCAATCGACTAACGAAGAACTGCAATCGACCAACGAAGAATTGACTACTTCGAAAGAAGAAATGCAAAGTTTAAATGAGGAACTTCAAACAGTAAACGTTGAATTGCAGTCGAAAGTTGACGAATTTTCGAGGGTAAACAACGACATGAAGAACCTGCTCAACAGTACCGATATCGCGACTTTATTCCTTGACAAGGAATTAAATATACGCCGCTATACCAACCAGACCACCAAAATTTTCAAACTTATTAAAAGCGATATTGGCCGTCCGTTCACCGATCAGGCTTCGGACCTTGATTACCCCGAATTGGTTGACGATGCCCTTGAAGTTTTAAGAACTCTCGCCTTTATACAAAAACAAATATCTACCAAAGACGGGCGTTGGTTTTCTGTTCGCATTATGCCTTACCGCACGTTCGACGACCGGATTGACGGTTTGGTTATTACGTTTTTCAACATGTCGAGCCAGAAACAGATTGAAGTACAATTGAACGAATCACTGCAGATGAATCGGATGCTATTAAATTTATCATCTGACCTAATCATAAAATTGTCAACCGAGCTGAAGGTTGTGGAGTTTAATACTGAAGCTGAGAAATTTTTCAACAAAAAACGCGAGGCTGTTTTAGACCAGTACTTCATTCAATCTTTTATTCCGGAACCCGAACAAAAAAGGACTGAAAAGGAGTTGAATAAGTTATTAATCGTAGAGCCGGATACCAAAGTTAGGTTGAAGGTCATAGGTGCCGAAGATCAAATTCAGGATATTGAATGCTCAGCAAACTTGATTTTAAATAATCAGAAAATGCCCGTTGGATTGATCTTAAGTTCAAAAAACCATTAAGTCGTAAAACCTTTATGAGAAGTTTAATTCATAAGCTTCTCAACAAGAAAACTTATTATTCAAATAATTAAATATCAAAGTGATGCATAACGAAAAAATGGATTACACCAACGCGAAACAGTTGCGGTTAAAAGCTGAAGAACAACTGAAGAAGAAGGGCAAAAGAACAGATAATCCGGTAGTCGAAAATGATTCAAAAAAACTGCTGCACGAACTTCTTGTACATCAGATTGAACTGGAGATGCAGAACGAAGAGTTGCGAATAGCTTACGAAACAGCAGAAACAGCCCTAAAAAAATACACCATCTTGTACGACCTTGCTCCTATGGGTTATTTTACGCTCGATAACAACGCCAATATCATTGAGCTGAATTTTACCGGTGCCGACATACTTGGAGACAAACGATTTAGTCTGACAAACAGCAACTTAAAGCTATTCATCACCGATGATTCGCTGCCAGTTTTTAACGATTTTTTCAGGAAGGTTTATACCCGTCATGGAAAAGAATCGTGCAAAGTACAGTTAGGTTCCGATAATGGCCCAACATGCCAGGTATATATGGAAGGTATTGTTACTGGTGATGACCAGAAATGTCTATTGTCGGTAATCGATATTTCAGACTTTAAAAACTGAACATTCAACAAACTGGTCTTATGAAATTCAAAAAAATACGGGCAAAGTCCAGATTTACAGGTAATTTATTGGCATTAAATATTTATTTGTAAATTCATTATATATATATATATATATATATGAAACTTCATATCAAAAATATGGTCAGCAATCGCTGCAAGATAATCGTAAGGTCAGAACTTGAGGCTTTGGGATTGCATTGTGTTGCCATTGAATTGTGCGAAGTTGAAATTATGGAAGACATTTCTGATGAACAGCGGATTGCTCTTGATCAGATGCTGGGTGAATCGGGGTTCTCACTAATTTCAGAGCGAAATCTGATATTGATCGAAAAAATTAAAGCAATTATCATCGAATTAATTCATTACAACGAGAAACAATTGGTAATCAATTTATCAGACTATTTAAGTATTAAACTAAAATACAGTTATACCTATCTGGCTAACCTTTTTTCAAAGAATGAGGACGAAACCATTGAGCATTTTTTTATCACCCACAAAATTGAAATGGTAAAAGAGCTACTGATTTACAGTGATCTGAATATTACCGAAATAGCTGACCAATTAAACTATAGCAGTGTAGCCCATCTGTCAAATCAGTTTAAAAAGATCACCGGATTAAATCCTTCGCAATACAAGCAACTCAAGCTTATAAGGCGCAAATCATTCGAGCATACCGATAACAATTTGACCCAGAATTGAAAACAAACTCAACTCACTTTCTATCAATCTATTTCACCTATTTCGAGTATTTTCTGAATGTTCTGTCAACTTTAGTGGCCAACTCAAAGTCGAGCTGAGTTACCCCTTTAGCTTCATGATTGGTTAAGGCTACACTTACCTTGTTATACGAATTGCTCCAATCCGGATGGTGATTCAATTTTTCTGCTTCAAGAGCAATCGCTGTCATAAACGAAAAGGCCTCAACAAAGGTTTTGAATTTAAAATCCCTGGTAATGGTATTTTCATCAAAGCTCCAGTCGCTTAAATTATCGGTTAGGAACAGCTCAACCTCTTGTTTTGTTAATGCTTTCATCGTTGTATTTTTTAGTGAAATTTCAGAATAAAAAGTAGCCTCTATAATACAAGCAGGCACATGTATCCAATGAACAACACTCCTCATTAATTTGTTCATAATAAATATATTACAATCACACAACCGAATCATGCAATACCGGACAGAAACAGATACGATGGGCGAAATACAAGTACCAGCCGACAAATATTGGGGCGCACAAACCCAGCGTTCATTAACGAATTTTCAGATTGGTCCGCCAGCATCAATGCCCATCGAAATTATTCATGCCTTTGGTTTCCTGAAAAAGGCGGCTGCAATAACCAATCGTAAATTTGGGTTATTAACCGACGAAAAAACGGCAATCATCTCACAAGTATGCGATGAAATCACTTCAGGTAAATTGGATGATCAATTTCCATTGGTGGTCTGGCAAACAGGTTCAGGAACACATACCAACATGAATTGCAATGAGGTAATAGCCAATCGTGCGCATGTTTTACTGGGCAATCAGTTGGGTGTAGGAAAACTGCTGATCCATCCAAACGATGATGTGAACATGTCACAATCCTCGAACGATACATTCCCAACAGCCATGCATATTGCAGCCTACCAACTGATTGTTGATTATACCATTCCGCGAATTGAGTTACTCCTGAATACCTTAAATGAGAAATCGGGCGCAATGACCGAAATTGTAAAAATCGGGCGCACACATTTTATGGATGCCACACCAATTACACTTGGACAGGAATTTTCGGGTTACATGTCGCAACTGAAACACGGAATTCAATCGTTGAAAAACACATTGCCACATCTGGCGGAACTGGCCATGGGCGGGAGCGCTGTGGGAACGGGATTGAATACTCCGGAAGGTTACGACACTGAGGTTGCTGCTGTCGTTGCACAATTAACTAATCTGCCTTTTATTACTGCTGAAAACAAGTTCGAGTCGCTGGCTGCCAACGATGCTTTGGTTGAAACGCATGGAGCCATTAAGCAATTGGCTGTTTCCTTAATGAAAATAGCAAACGACATCCGGATGCTGGCTTCTGGTCCACGATCGGGAATTGGGGAAATAACTATTCCGGCAAACGAACCCGGTTCTTCCATCATGCCCGGTAAAGTAAACCCGACTCAATCAGAGGCTTTGACAATGGTTTGCGCACAAATCATGGGAAACGACACAACTATTTCGTTTGCAGGTGCGAGTGGGCACTTCGAATTGAATGTTTTTAAACCAGTCATGATCAATGCCTTATTGCAATCGGCCCGCTTGATCGCTGATGCCTGCAAATCATTCAGCGATCATTGTGTTACCGGAATTGAACCTAATCTGGAACGAATCGACGAAAATCTCCAAAATTCGTTGATGCTAGTCACGGCGTTAAATCCACATATTGGCTACGAAAATGCCGCAAAAATTGCCAAAAAAGCTTTTGACGATCATTTAAGCTTAAAAGAAGCTGCTTTAGCATTATGTCTGATCACCGAACAGCAATTTGATGAATGGGTTGTTCCTAAAGATATGACAGGCCCGATAAAGTAGATCCACCAAGCAGCCGGGAAGAAAGTATACTCCAAAATGTGTGAATAATACAATTCATTTCAGAAATTCTGTAACACTTTTCAGACTTAAAAGAATCACATTCGTTGATTGAAATTACAAAGTATTACATCAGGTTTCAAGAATGAAAAAGTTGTTTATTATCCTCATGTTATTTATCTCGGTTTGTGCTACTGCAAAACCAAAGCATCCTTCATTTCTGAATGGTGCCAGCAGGGTTTCTATTGATACCATCGAAGAAGTTACAGCATCACTTTCAAAAAAAGAAAGCTACGAGATTTATCTGAATGATTGCAACACAATTGTAACGGATACCATTCGGGAATCCGGATACATTAATTTTGATACGATCAGAGTAGCCTCAATACCAGAAGATATGATTTATTTCAACAAACCAGTTATTAAATCGGTTCAGCTATCGAAAGGGATTGCCAATATAATTGTAGCTGACACCATATGGAATGAAATTGGGGCTCCGGAATATCGCTCAACCTGGGAATATTATGTCCTTGCAAAAAATCAAATGCCAAAATCAAATAAAATCAATCCTGACTATTCAAATAAAATCATGGTATTCAGAATGAAAGTGTACACATGGAAAAAGCGAAAACCATTGACTTTTGAAGATTGGGATGCAAATATATCAACTATAAAAAATTATTCGGAAACGCACTAAACGAACAGTATTTCTAAAAATAACCTTTTAAACTGTTATAGATTCCTTCCAGGTACTAATTGTTTATTTATTCGGACTGTCGGGATTATTCGCTATTTCTTAATCAAAGATTCTGTTCTAAGCTGAAATCTGTCTTTATATATTGTGCTTTGAAACTCTTTCACCTTATAATCATCAGTTTCGATTAAAATTTTCCATTCTTCTGGCATTATTCAACTGAAAAGCACCACACCCAAAAATGTGTGAATGATGTAATAATTCCACAAAATTCTGTAAGCCATTTGCTGCTAAAGGTTCTCAACTTAGTTCTTTCAAAAATTCATTCATTAAAACATACAAAATGAAAGGGAACAAGGAATTACTTACAGTCTTGAATTCGCTGTTGGCTGATGAATTAACTGCCATAAACCAATATATGGTTCATTCTGAAATGTGCGAAAATTGGGGTTATGGAAAACTTCACATGGCCATCCGAAAACAAGCAATGGACGAAATGCATCACGCAGAGTGGCTGATCGAGCGAATCCTTTTCTTTGAAGGGACTCCTACGGTTTCCAAACTTAATCCGATGAAAATTGGGAAATCGGTTCTGGAAATGATTAGTAACGACAACAACGATGAACTGTTTGCTGTAAATGCTTATAACAAAGCAATCTCACTCGCCCGGCAGGTTGAAGATCAGGTAACTGTTGACCTATTGTCTAAAATCCTGAAAATGGAAGAAGGCCATGTCGATTGGGCTGAAGTACAACGTGCACAAATCGATCAGATGGGCATCGAAAATTATCTGGGTAGTCAAATTGAAGCTCCAGCCTGCTAAAAGATAACATAGAATCGGATTTCTATCCAGATACTGTGTCTTTTAAAATGACTGAAGGCATTCATTAAAAGCAATTTTTACACCTGTAATTTTAAGATTATGCCTTCATTAGCAGCAATATCAAAAATTGATTTCCCCTACAAAGTTGAACAGCAAATTGTGAAAGAAGGTGCAAGGAATTTATTTGCACCTTCTTATCCACAGGTTGACCGAATGATGAGTGCCTTTGATAATACCGAGATCAAGACACGGAATATGTGCAAACCTCTCGATTATTATACCTCTCTACATTCGTTTGAAGATCAGAATGCAGAATACATCCGAGTTTCTCTTGAATATTCAATTCAGGCAATCGAAGAATGTATTGTTTCAGCGCAGATAAATAAGAATGAAATTACCGATCTGATTTTTGTTTCAACTACAGGACTATCCACTCCAAGTTTAGATGCGCTTATCATTAACAAGATGAGACTAAACCAGAACATCAACCGAATGGGAATTTTTGGTTTAGGTTGTGGTGGAGGAGTTTCCGGATATGCAAAAGCAAACACTTTGGCAATAGCCAACCCTAATGCGGTGGTTCTGTTAGTAACTGTCGAATTGTGTTCACTCACTTTTTTACGAAACGATTTCAGCAAAAGCAATTTTATCGGGTCCAGTTTATTTGCCGATGGTGTTGCAGCCTGCATCATTACCGGCGATAATCATACCAATAAGACCGAAAAATCGATAAGCTTTCGGGCAACACAAAGCAAATTGTATTATGATACGCTGGATGTAATGGGCTGGGAATTTCAGAATAGCGGGTTTAAAGTTCTGTTTTCGTCTGATATTCCAAACATTATAGCTAAGAACATCCGAAACGATGTTACTGGACACGCCGGATAAAATATCCAGTGTGCGCCGGAACAAATTGACCACCTTCCGCCGGTCAAAATGGTTGAGTTTCGCCGGATCAAATTGACCACCCTCTAAGAACGATTTATCC
>JAHEYT010000021.1:57967-210534 GCA_023251455.1 Bacteroidota bacterium | reverse complement strand
TGAATGTTTGGGAGATGGAAACTTACCTATAGCCACATAAACCATTATTATCTCTCATAAATGATGATTCCATTGCGGGTTTGTGTCGAAATTCCTTAATTTTGCGCCTTCAGAAATAAATAGACATGGCACAGAAACCTTCAATCCCAAAGGGGACCCGCGATTTTTCACCGGCTGAAATGACCAACCGGAACTACATTTTCGATACCATCAAAAGTATTTTCCGTTTGTACGGTTTTCAACCCATTGAAACTCCGGCGATGGAAAACCTGTCGACCTTGATGGGAAAATACGGCGAAGAAGGTGACAAACTGCTGTTTAAAATTCTGAATTCAGGTGATTTCGCCGCTGCTCCTTCCGATCAGGAATTATTGGAACGAAACAGCATTCGCCTGACGAATAAAATCTCAGAAAAAGGTTTGCGCTATGATTTAACGGTGCCTTTTGCCCGCTTTGTAGTTCAATACCGCAACGATATTTCATTTCCATTTAAACGCTACCAGATTCAGCCCGTTTGGCGTGCCGATCGTCCGCAGAAGGGGCGTTACCGCGAGTTTTACCAGTGCGATGTTGATATTGTTGGCAGCGATTCGTTGCTCAACGAAATGGAACTGGTACAAATTGTCGATCAGGTTTTCTCTAAACTGAAGATAAACACGGTTGTTAAAATCAATAACCGTAAAATTTTGGCCGGAATTGCCGAAGTGATTGGCGAAAAGGACAGGATTGTTGACATTACGGTTGCCATCGATAAGCTCGACAAAATCGGATTGGAAAAGGTGAACGAAGAATTGCTCGAAAAAGGGATTCCGCAGGTAGCTGTCGATAAATTGCAGCCTATTTTGCATTTGTCTGGTTCGGTTTCCGAAAAATTAAATCAGTTGGATTTGGCCATTGGTCAATCCGAAATAGGATCGAAGGGAATTGCCGAAGTGCGCACCTTGTTTGCCTATCTGGATACTTTGGAATTAACCACCGAAGTTGAATTAGACTTGACTTTAGCACGCGGATTGAATTATTATACTGGCGCCATTTTCGAGGTAAAAGCCAAAGATGTGGCCATGGGCAGCATTTGTGGTGGCGGTCGCTACGACGACCTGACCGGAATTTTCGGGATGCCCAATGTTTCAGGGGTTGGTATTTCGTTTGGTGCAGATCGAATTTATGATGTGCTAACCCAGTTGGAACTATTTCCGGCAGCAACAGCCGATTCAACGAAATTAATGTTTGTGAATTTTGGCGCAGATGAAGAAGCTTTCTGTTTACCGGTTTTGGCAGCAGTTCGCAAGGCAGGAATCAATGCTGAAATCTTTCCGGATAAAAGCAAAATGGGCAAGCAGATGACTTGGGCAAACAACAAAAAAATACCTTTTGTAGCCATTGTCGGCGAAAACGAAATGGCACAAGGAAAAATCAATCTCAAAAACATGCTTTCGGGCGATCAGCAGTTGGTCGATCCACAGGAACTGATAAAAATCCTTTCAGAATAAAATCTTTATGAGTTACTTCCTGAAAAATTCAGGAGATGATTCTTCTTCAAAAAGAATACCGGTTATCAAAAATCATAGGGGGCGACATTCGTTGTCCCTGAATTTCTCTTTAGTTCCAAGTTTCAGGTTCCAAATTCCAGGTTGTGACTTGAATTACGTAACCCGAATTCTGGATTGCTTTCTTATTCCTTATTTTTTTTGTTCGATATTCGATATTTAATTATTGAGTATTGAATATTTCCCAATCATCAAAACTGATACTCATGGAAAGAGAAATTCATTATATATCACCCGAAAAATTAACGTACCCAATCATAGAAGAGATTCTGGAACGCCATAAAATGCTGGTGATTTCAGCCGAGTCGATTGCTTTAATTGAAAAAAGCAAAGCCTATCTCGATCGCAAAATCAGTGAAACTGATGGCCCATTGTATGGCATAAATACAGGTTTTGGCGCTTTGTGCAACATTGAAGTGTCGAAAGAAGACCTGAGCAAATTGCAGAAGAATCTGGTTATTTCACACGCCTGTAATCTTGGACCTGAAATTCCTTCGGATGTGGTTCGTTTGATGCTTTTGCTTAAGGCTCATGCTTTGTCCAGAGGAAATTCCGCTGTTCAATTAATCACTGTTCAACGAATTCTGGATTTGTACAATAACAATATTTTGCCCGTTGTATGCGAGCAGGGTTCGTTGGGGGCCAGTGGCGATTTGGCTCCATTGGCTAAACTGTTTCTGCCATTAATCGGAATGGGCGAAGTTTATCATCAGGGAATCCTTAAGCCTGCATCAGAAGTCCTGAACGAAATGGGGTGGGAGCCTATTCAGCTGCAAGCCAAAGAAGGCCTGGCCTTGTTGAATGGCACCCAATTTATGAGCGCTCATGCAGTTTTTACATTGCTGAAAGCTTTTCGCCTGCTCGATTACGCTGATATTATAGGCGCTTTGTCGCTTGATAGTTTTGATGGACTGATTGAGCCGTTTATGTCGCAGGTTCAGGAAATAAGGCCGCACTCCGGACAGATTAAAACAGCTGCTAACTTCAGAAGTTTATTGGAGGGAAGTGAGTTAATACGACGAGAAAAAGCGCATGTGCAGGATCCGTATTCGTTTCGGTGCATTCCGCAGGTTCATGGAGCAGTAAAAGATGCGGTAAGCTATGTTGCGGGTGTTGTCGAGGTTGAAATCAATTCGGTAACCGATAATCCCACCGTGTTCCCGGATGACGATCTGATTATTTCAGGAGGAAATTTTCATGGAGAACCACTGGCGTTGTCACTCGATTTTCTGGCCATTGCCCTTTCCGAAATTGGAAGTATATCAGAACGTCGCACTTACCGGTTGATTTCTGGCGACCGGAATCTTCCAACGTTTTTGGTGGCCAATCCTGGTTTGAATTCCGGATTTATGATTCCTCAGTATGCGGCAGCTTCCATTGTCAGTTTAAATAAACAATTAAGCACGCCAGCTTCGGTCGATTCAATTCCTTCGTCGAATGAACAGGAAGACCATGTTAGTATGGGTGGGAATGCTGCAACGAAAGCCTTGAAGGTGGCTACAAATGTTTACAGTATTTTGGCTATCGAACTTTACAACGCGGCTCAGGCCATGGAATTCAGACGACCTGCTCGGACTTCTGATTATCTGGAACGTTTTTGGGCCGATTACCGAAAGCTTGTTCCATTTGTTGATGAAGACACTCTGATGTATGTTGGGATAAATAGAACCATTGAGTTTCTCGAAAATGGGAGCTATAGACTATAAAATGAAAAAGGCTGGGTAACCAGCCTTTTTCATTTAATCTTTCTTTTGACCCTTTCTATACTCCCTGATTAGATGTCCCCTGAACTGATTTTCGGTGCGATACATCATTAAGACCTTTTTCTTTGGCAATACCTTCAGGAATTGTTTGTTATATTCTTTAAGTAGCAAGGCTTCTTTTTCGAATGAACCAATATAATTACTAGTCATTTTTTCGATTTCGCTTTCAGGAAGATTTGCAATTTTATCGTCGGGCATGCGTTCAAACTCATGTTTTTGACTTTGAATCTCGAATCTTTTCTTTTCAAATTCGTTATAAACAGGCCAGAAAGCCTGTGCTTCCAACGGTGTCAAACTGAGTTTATCAGTGAAAAAAGATATTTTTTCGGCCTTAATTTTTTCAAACATTTCAGCGTTTGGACCGCTTTTTCCCTGTGCAATCACGATGAAGAATGTGAAGATCGACAGTAAACTTATGAGCAATAGCTTCTTCATGATTTGTTAATTTTGTATTTCAGAATATATTTCAACTTCATTTAGCCCCGAAGAAAGATATGCCAACATTTCGTCCGGATTGATATCAGCAACAGTGCTTTCTTCGCCTGAGAAAATTGCATTAACTAAGGTGCTTTCATCAATCAATGAAAAGTTGAATGTTGAATCATTTGTTAAAGATGGAGTCAGCGCAGATGATATTTCGGTATTTGTCGTATTCCTGGTAAACGGATTGTTCACCAAAAGAAATACCAATGTAAGGATGGCGGCAATTCCCAGAACCGGTTTCAGAATTCGTAAAATTCCAACAGCGCTTGGCTTCTTCTTCTCCGGAAGTTGGATTTCTTTCATAATCCGATCTTCAAGGGAATCGAAATAGCCTTCAGGAGTTCGGAACGGATTTGTTCCGGGCCTTTTCATGAATTCGGGTTCAATATTTTCTTCTTCTTTGTGCATGATCTTCAAATATATGGCTTTGACATCTTTAATTTCAAATAGTTTAATATCAGAACTCGTTATTTTATTGAATGTTCATAAAAACTTTCATTTTCAATCAATAAAACTGCATTTTCGTAATTAATCTAATCTTGTTTCGTGCGATTTAACGTACTCTTCAACTTTTTTTACTGCATGGTGGTACGAGGCTTTCAAAGCGCCAACTGATGTCTCCAGAATTTCCGACATTTCCTCATACTTAATCTCATCAAAATATTTCATGTTGAATACGATTCTTTGTTTCTCGGGCAAAATAGCAATCGCTTTCTGCAATAACATTTGCCAGTGGTCGCCATCGAAATAGGTGTCGCTTTCCAGGTTGTTTACCAAAAATTCATTTTCATCGGTCAGGCTCGACATCATTTTGCGCTTTCGCTGATTCAGAAAAGTAATCGATTCGTTTGTCGCAATCCGGTAAAGCCAGGTAAACAAACTCGATTCGGCCCTGAACGAATCTAATCCGTTCCAGATTTTAATAAATGTATTTTGCAGAACGTCGTCAGTGTCATCATGGTTCAGTACAATTTTCCGAATGTGCCAGTACAACCTTTCCTTGTATTTGGAAATCAGGTACCTGAAAGCAAGTTCCTTGGTCGAAGGATCTTTCAGACAGTCCAGGATTTGCTGGTCATTGGTCATAGGCTATACGTCGTTTTTATTCAGACGGCGATTGGGGACAATGGTTTAATTTAAACAGGCATTGATTATTAGAAAAAAGGAAAGGGACTTTACTTATGACGTTTTCCTTTTTTCTGACTTCTATTCTATCCTGAAATTTAATCCTTCCAGCTTCAGTTTTTGGTAAACCTGGATGTCGAATTGGTAGAGTTTGGCCGCACGGTGCGCAACATTTTGTTGTTTTTCACCCGAGTCAATCAGTAAATCCATTTTGGCCAATTTCTTCCTGAAGTTTCGGGTATCCATTTTTTTATTCAGGATAACTTCGTACAGTGACTGTATTTCGGTAAGCGTGAACTTTTCGGGCAGCAGGTGGAATCCAACCGGATGATACATCACTTCCTGTATCAATTTGTTGAGCGCTTGCTGTATTATAATTTCGTGATCGAAACAAAGGGTCGGCAATTCATTTAGGTTAAACCATTGCAACGATTTGGCCAGATTGGATTGCTTTAAACTGTAATAATCGGGATTAATTAAGGCATAATAACCAATGGTGATCACCCGTGTGTATGGAACACGGTCGAGTGAGCCGAATGCGTTAATTTGCTGAAGATAAACATCGGTAAGTCCGGTGGCCTGAAACAACAGATCTTTTGCAAATTCGTCCAGATCCTGTTGTTCGGGTACATGTGCACCAAAAAGGCTCCAATAATTATCTCCGGTTAAAACCGGATGTTTTTCGTAAATCTGCTTAATTTGATCAGAACTGGCTTGCTTAGGCAAATCTTGTTGCAGGGCATCCTTGTCAATTTGATTGAGTAAAACCCGTAGTCCGGATTTGTCGAATCCAAATATTACGCAATCAACAGAAATTGAATTTAATATCATGATTATTTGGCTTTGTTTGCAAAAGTAATAAACCCAACTTTATTCTCACTCAATGTACTCTAAATATTAAGTATGAACTTTAATTGCTTCATAGTTTGATGAATCGATTATCTTTGCACCGAAAATTAAAAAAAATAAGAACGCATGGCTTTACAGTGTGGGATAGTAGGACTACCAAATGTCGGAAAATCGACTCTTTTTAATTGTTTGTCAAACGCGAAGGCGCAATCAGCAAACTTTCCGTTTTGCACCATTGAACCCAATCTGGGAGTAATTACTGTTCCCGATGAGCGTTTGAATGTTCTGGCAGGTCTGGTTCATCCGGAACGCATTGTGCCAACAACTGTTGAGATTGTTGATATCGCCGGGCTGGTTCGCGGAGCGAGTAAAGGTGAAGGACTTGGGAACAAATTTTTAGGAAATATCCGCGAAACAGACGCCATTATACACGTGCTGCGCTGTTTCGAAAACGAAAATATCACCCATGTTGATCATACGATTGATCCTGTGAGAGACAAGGAAACCATTGATATTGAATTGCAGCTCAAGGATTTGGAAACCGTTGACAATCGTATTTCCAAGGTTGAAAAACAGGCAAAAACAGGCAACGATCCTGAAGCCAAACGGATGCTGAAATTATTGCTCATGTACCGCGAAGCGTTGAACGAAGGAAAATCGGCCCGTACGGTTGAAATTGATGAAGCTGACCAGAAACTGGCTAAAGATTTCCAGTTACTTACCAATAAGCCAATTCTTTATGTGTGTAATGTTGATGAAGTTGCTGTAATTTCAGGAAACAAATATGTGGATGCGGTTAAAGAAGCCATCAAAGATGAAAATGCGGAAATGTTAATGATTGCTGCAGCCACTGAAGCCGATATTGCCGAATTGGAAAGTTATGAAGAGCGTCAGATGTTTTTGGAAGATTTGGGATTGGACGAATCAGGTGTCAATAAGTTGATTAAAAGTGCTTATCGGCAATTGCAACTTGAAACTTATTTTACCGTTGGGGTAAAGGAAGTAAGAGCCTGGACCTACAAGCGTGGGTTTAAAGCTCCGCAGGCGGCAGGCGTTATTCATACCGATTTTGAAAAAGGCTTTATTCGTGCTGAAGTAATAAAATATAATGATTTCATTTCGCTCGGATCGGAACAGGCTTGCAAAGAAGCTGGCAAAATGGGCGTTGAAGGGAAAGAATATGTGGTTCAGGATGGCGATATTATGCATTTCCGATTTAACGTATAGTCAATTTTTGTAGATATATTTACAAAGGCAGTCAATTTTGGCTGCCTTTGTTGTTTTATTAGGAGTGTTGTTCTAAAATTTCTTAAATCGAGGTGTTTTGAGAAAACACACTTGTTTTTTATTTGTTGTTGATTTGGAGCAAGGGGTCTCGTAGGATATTTATATTTATTTTGCGTGTTTCTGTTTTCGAAAGGGGGAGTGATGCTTTAAAGCTCAATGTTAGTATTGTATGAAAGTATTCAATATTTGATTTATTTGACAGTAAATCTGACATAAATAAGAAAAATGTCAGTAAAACTTTTAAAATATAATCAAAATGTATATTTTTGAACCGTTAAAGAATTTTATTGAGATTATATTTAAACAGATTATATTATGTGTGGATTTGTAGGAGTATTTGATTTGAAGGTACCAGCCCAGGAGTTGCGTCCTCAGGTTTTAAAGATGTCAAAGAAAATTCGTCATCGTGGTCCGGATTGGTCGGGTATTTTTTCATGCGATAAGGCAATTCTTTCTCACGAACGTTTGTCGATTGTTGATCCCGAATCAGGACAGCAACCTTTGTACAGTAAAGATGGCAAATTGGTATTGGCCGTAAATGGCGAAATATATAATCACCTTGAAATCAGGGAACGACTCGCTGATTCATATGAGTTTTTGACTCATTCCGACTGTGAAGTTATTTTAGCCTTGTACCGAGAAAAAGGTCCGAACTTTTTGGAAGACCTGAATGGTATTTTCGCCTTTTGTTTATACGATATCGAAAAGGATGTTTACATGGTTGCCCGCGATCATATTGGTATTATTCCGATGTATCAGGGATGGGATAAGTCAGGTAATTACTTTGTCGCTTCAGAATTGAAAGCCCTTGAAGGTCATTGCAGTATCATTGAAGAATTTTTGCCCGGCAAATATCTGTATAGCGCCGATGGTGAAGTGAAGACATGGTATGAGCGTGAATGGACATCGTATGATGCCGTTAAAGACAATGGTTTTGATATTGACGTTTTGCGCAAAGCGCTCGAAGATGCTGTTCATCGCCAGTTGATGTCGGATGTTCCTTATGGCGTGTTACTTTCAGGCGGACTTGATTCATCGGTTATTTCGGCTATTGCCAAGAAATATGCAGCTTATCGAATCGAATCGCAGGATTCGGAAACAGCTTATTGGCCACAACTGCACTCATTTGCGGTAGGTTTGGTTGGATCTCCTGATTTAGCTGCAGCCCAAAAGGTTGCCGATCACATCGGTACTATTCACCACCAGATACATTTCACGGTGCAGGAAGGTTTGGATGCCATCCGCGACGTGATTTATCACCTTGAAACGTACGATGTTACCACTGTTCGTGCATCGACTCCAATGTATCTTCTGTCTCGTGTTATCAAGTCTATGGGGGTGAAGATGGTACTTTCAGGTGAAGGTGCTGACGAAATTTTTGGAGGATATCTTTATTTCCACAAAGCGCCTAATGCACAGGCTTTCCACGAAGAAACTGTTCGTAAACTGAGCAAATTGCATTTGTACGATTGTTTGCGTGCCAACAAATCGTTGGCTGCTTGGGGTGTTGAAGGCCGTGTTCCATTCCTCGATAAAGAATTCTTGGATGTGGCTATGCGTATTAATCCGGAAGAAAAAATGGCTAAAAATGGCCGGATGGAGAAATGGGTTATCCGTAAAGCGTTTGAAGATTATTTGCCCGAAAGTGTTGTTTGGCGCCAGAAAGAGCAGTTCTCTGATGGAGTTGGCTATAACTGGATTGATTCGTTGAAAGCGATGGTTTCTGAAAAGGTGACTGACGAAATGATGAGCACCTGCAAATTCAGATTTCCAATCAATACTCCAATGTCGAAAGAAGAGTATTTCTATCGTTCAATTTTCACTGAACATTTTCCTTCCGATTCGGCTGCAAGCTGTGTTCCATCCGTACCATCAATTGCTTGTAGTACGCCAGTTGCACTGGAATGGGATGCCAGTTTCAAGAACAATGCCGATCCTTCAGGCCGTTCTGTAGGAAGTGTGCATTTGGAAGGATATGAAAAAAAATAAATTTGTTCTAAGTTTCATCATAAATTTTCTCACTTATTTGGTTGAAACAAAAGAACCGGGCTCAAGTCCCGGTTTTTTTATGGACAAAAACTAATAATCATTCATTTAATTCTCGTATTTTGCAATTGCTTGTTATACTTACAATTATTAAAAAATATGATGATGAAAAATATTCTGATGTTTGGCTTACTTCTGGGAATAATTTCCTGTACCACAAAGCCTTCGTATGAATTGAAAATTAAACTGGCTGCGGCTGAAGGGAAAGCATACTTAAGTCAACGAGTTAAAGGCGACTGGCTGAAACTTGATTCGGTTACATTGGTTAATGGTGAAGGTGTTTTCAAGGGAGTTGTAAAAAATCCGGAAATCTATTATTTGGGCTTAAGTTCAGGAAAGGATAAGCTGCAGTTTTTTATTGATAACGCCGCGATTTCAATTGTTGGTTCAGCCGATTCTTTGATGAAGGCAAAAATTACCGGATCAAAAGTTCAGGATGAATATCAGGTTCTTCAGGATAAATTGGACGTAATCGACAAACAGGGAATGGCATTTTATAACCAATCGAAAGAAGCCAATAAAAATGGAGATAAGGCAAAGGCTGACAGTTTAATGGCTTTAGCTGATAAAGCCTTTATGGAGGTAGACAATCAACAAAAAGATTACATCAAGGCTAATCCTGCTTCGTTTGTTTCACCCTATTTATTAGGGCGTGTTTATTACGATATGGAAGCCGATGTTTTGGATGGTTTTTTGTCAGGATTAGATGCCAAGCTCGATTCAGTATCAACAATTCTTACATTGAAAGACCGTGTTGCCAAACTTAAATTGGTCGGTATCGGACAAATTGCTCCTGATTTTACGCTGAATGATGCAGCTGGAAACCCGGTGAAGTTGAGCGATGTTTATGCTAAAAATGAATATACCCTGATCGATTTTTGGGCATCGTGGTGTGGGCCATGTCGTCGTGAAAATCCAAATGTGGTTTCCGTTTTTAACAACTATAAGTCAAAAGGGTTTGGCGTTTTTGGTGTATCGCTTGACAGTGATAAGGCCAAATGGGAAAAAGCTATTGTCGACGATCAGCTTACGTGGCCGCATGTTTCGGATTTGAAAGGATGGAAAAACGAAGCAGCAGCTTTGTATTCAGTCAACTCAATACCAGCCAATTTGTTGGTCGACAAAACTGGTAAAATCATAGGTCGAAACCTCAGAGAAGACAAACTTCCGGAAACCATTGCCGGATTACTGAAATAGCACGATTTACTATTGGACAATTTACTATTTACCATGTATGACAGAACGAAGCGAAATAAAAGGTAAATCGTAAATGTATAAATCGTAAATTATTTAAATTCAATAGATTAAATTTGATGGAAGAATTATCACTTACCACGCCTGCCTTGCTTTTTTCGGCTGTTTCGCTCATCATACTTGCCTACACCAACAGATTTTTGGCTTATGCTTCGGTGGTGAGAAATCTTCACACCACTTTTAAGGAAAACCCAAATTCAATTCTGCTTGGTCAGATTCAGAATTTGAGAAGACGGTTACGCCTGACTCAACTGATGCAGGTTCTGGGTATTTCCAGTTTGCTGCTTTGTGTTATTTGCATGTTTCTGATTTATGTACACTTCCATATTTGGGCTGAAATGCTGTTTGGAATTGCCTTGGTGTTGCTGATTCTTTCGCTTGCCATTTCCATCCGTGAAATTCAGATTTCGGTTAAAGCGCTCGATTTGCATCTAAACGACATGGAATAATTAAAGAAGTTTAGAGTGCCTAAAGTTCGGTGTGCCTAACGTTTTACTCCGAACTTTAGGCACTCTAGTTCACTTTAGGCACTTCTTTCATTATCTTCGCCGTTCATTTTACTTAAAAATATATGGGACATTACGCTGGTGAAATTGCCGCCTTGCTGACTGCCGTTTTCTGGACTGTAACCAGCATGTCGTTTGAATCGGCGGGTAAAAAGGTTGGATCATTGTCGGTTAATTTAATCCGTTTGGTTTTGGCGTTTAGCATTTACTGTGTTCTGAATTACTTTAGGAGAGGAATGATTTTGCCGTTCGATGCTGGAGCTGAACGATGGGCATGGCTGGCTCTTTCAGGTATAGTTGGATTCGTCATGGGTGATTTGCTGCTCTTTCAGGCGTACGTAATTGTAGGTGCCCGAATCGCGATGTTAATTATGGCATTGGCTCCTCCAATTGCAGCGTTTTCAGGTTGGTTGATCCTGGGCGAAATGCTTAGCCCGATGAACTGGGTTGGAATGTTTGTTACATTGGCCGGTATTTCAATTGTTATCCTGAAGAGAGAAAAGCAAGATGTTGATTTGACGAAAAAACGAAAAATCACCACCAATTATAGTTTGAAGGGAATTTTGCTGGCGTTTGGCGGTGCAGTAGGGCAGGGCGTTGGTTTGGTTTTGAGCAAGAAAGGAATGGGCGATTACGATGCGTTTGCCGCTTCACATATTCGTGTAATTACCGGGATGATTGGTTTTGCCATTATTATTCTGGTTACCAAACGATACGGGAAAGTTTGGAAAGCCATTCAGCACAAGCCGGCCATGAAAAGAATTGCTTTAGGATCATTTTTTGGCCCTTTTCTGGGAGTTTCATTCTCGCTGATTGCCATTCAGCATACCCAGGCCGGAATAGCTGCAACGATCATGTCTATCGTTCCGGTATTGATTATTCCTCCGGCGATTCTTTTCTTTCATGAAAAAGTGAACTGGAAAGAAATACTGGGAGCGATGATTACCGTTGGTGGTGTTGCTATTTTCTTTTTGTAGTTTGAAGTTGCATCAGGTTACTATACACAAAAAAAGACACAACAAGGTAACTGATTAGTTATTGTGTTGTGTCCTTTATTGTTTTGATTCTGTAAAGCGAATCGATTATTGCTTCGTTTTTAATGGATTTTCAGATTCGTCGAAGAATTGTTTTTGAAGGGCCGGAGTTATTTCGTCTTTTTTTACTGCCTGAATTAACTTTACCAGCTGGTTAACAGTTGAGTTAATCAGCAACTCACCGGCTTCTGCATTGGCTTTGGTGCCATCGCCTCCATAATGATTTGGATATTTGGCATACCACCATATCCCGGTATAAACGTTGGAGAGATTTTTCAACCTTTCCTGATCCATTCCCGATTGTTGCCCGGCACGATCCAAATGAACAATCTCAGGTTGTATTGCTTTCAATACCGAAGATTCTTTGTTGCCGGCATGTGCGTCTAAACGATCGTGTTGGGTCAGTTCCTCGGCTTTCTTAACCACTTCCGGATCGTTGCTTGGCTGAAACCAATACAAACTGTATGAGCGACGTTCTGACAATTGTGCCATCCCAAAGAAATTCAGGAAGGCGTTGTTTCCACCGTGTCCGTTTACGATAATTATTTTTTCAAATCCGTTTCGGGCAAGTTCATCCAATGTTTCCTGAAGGATTTTCCAAATCAGTTCGGGGCTGTAAGCGATGGTTCCGGGTTGCTGTTTTGCTTCGTTAATCTGGCTGAAATAATACCATGGAAATACAACTGTGTATTCCTTCTTGGCTGCACGCAACGCATATTCGCGTGAAGCGTACAGATCGGTTCCCAGCGGAAGATGTGGTCCATGCTTTTCAAAAACACCGATAGGCAAAATACAGGTTTTTGACGATTTTTCAACGGCTTTGATATAATCAGGAGCAGTCAATTCTTCCATCCGGAAGGGAAGTTGTTGTGCAGTTACTATGCACGATGCCAAAAGGCATAAAACGAAAAGTTGAAGTTTTTTCACGATAATCAGGTTTGTGGTTAAGGATTTAAATTTAGTGAATTGTGATTCAAGTGCCTATACCTGATTCAAAAAAGTTATAACCAAAATAAAATATGAATCACACAATCAACGAATGACCAGTTTGGAACTTATCGTTTGATTTCCCTGAATTTTTAATTGTATCACATAAATGCCCGGAGAATATCCTGAAACGTCCAGATTTGTTGAGAAAGAAGATATCCCAACTTTGTTCAGTATCCGTTTCCCATTGCCGTTAAAGATGTCAAGACTCATTATTTTGGAAGATGATTCCAGAAAAACAACGTCACTAGCTGGATTTGGAAAGATGCGGTAACTCAAAGCTGTTTCAAACTGATCGACACCTGTAACAGATTGACCTAACATATGGCCATCTAACCAGGCCAGTCTGGTTTGAATCCAATTTTTAAACATATTAACCTGCCCCGCATAAGTCGATGGCTGAGAATCAACTTCAGGTGCGCCAACCCTTGAACCCAGAATTGGCCATTTGGAATAATGTCGAACTTGTGCTTCATTGACCAGATTTTGAACCGAATCGATATACGAATTCAGATATTGTGAACTCAGGTATGATTTCCGAAGTTCGAAATACCGTTTATTTAAGGCATTGGCGAAATTCTCATCTTGAAGCAATCGAACCATCCATCCGTTTGAGTAGGGCGAATAATTTAGACAATCGTTAATTTTATAGCTCCATCCAGAGCCATCTGTTGCTGAGAATGTAGAACAGTCCCAAATGTTTTTCCATGCCCAGTCGAAATCCCAGACAGGTCCGGCATTGATTTTACCACCTTTACTGTCTTTGTCCTTGAAAAAAAAGACGCTCTTTTTAAAACCATCTACATTTCGCGCCACTTCGTTGATAATGAAATAGTCAATAAACGAATTTACATCAATCCATGCAGGGTATCCTTTTCCCGGATCTTTAAAATTAGAACTATACAAAACTGATTCGAATGAATTAACCGCAGTTTTCAGGTACTCTTCTTGTAGCCAGAATAATTCGGTGGCATCAGGGTCGTGATACACATAGTAAACTGCTTTTTCAGGATGATCAATGGGTCTGTAGTTGCTTTGCCAGCTATTGCTTGAGTCGAAATAATCAATTTTAAAAATATAACCACCTGAAACTTCGTCACCTGAGGTATCCATATTGGTTAATTTGGCAATATCAACCCGGCCTTTATCTTGTTTGATTTTTTCCATCAGCAGGTATATGCCCTCGTAATTCTTGTAATAGTTCTGAATAATAACTTCAACTAATCTGGAACGTGGGGCATAATGCCCCATTTTTCTTGACAATTCGTAGGCAAGAGAGTTGCGCATAAATGTTTTGTCGTTGTAATTGGCAAGTAAAATCCAGTCGTTTTCGGCAGGCATTCCTAAAAGTGAAACATTCAGGTTTGCTCCATTTAAACCTCTGGTTTCAATGCCGTATGGTTTTTGAGGAAGAGTCGACGACCAGGCTCCACGGATTTCGATTCCAATATCTCCGCTGTAGATATTTCCAGTATCTGTTGGTTTATTGACTTGACCGGCGCCATTGGATATGATCTTCATGGTTGCCGGAATCTTCGAAGCATTGATTATTGTGTTCCCTTTAGTGTCGATAACCACGAGGGGCAGGTTAGTTGAGGTGATTCCGGAAACCTGGGAGAATACCGGTGTAACAAGAAACGAAATAACGATAGCGCCAAGCAAACGAAAAATCATTTTCAAAAGAATAAGTTAGTTGAATTAAGCATAAGCTAAACAACTACTAAATAAGGCAAATATTTCTGATTTACCTTACCGTTTCAAAAAATCATTTTTCAGATTGATCGGAGTGTTCCTTTTTATTTGGTCAAATTTCGAGAATCCTCTGTCAAATTCCTTAAACTTAAATTTGGTAGTAGCACTTTTTAAGGCTGTAATCGGAACATTTGTAATTCTCTCCACAGCTTTCTTCAAAAGAGTTTCAGATAGGTCTCCCAAAGGTTGAGCTGGTAACAACTCGTCGTAAACCAAATAATCGGGAGCAAAACCGTCAACAAAATTAGTGACTCCTTCTGCATTAGCATAGCGCAATACAATGGGCTGTATTCCCCAATTGCTAAAATCGGTATATGTCGAAGCGTTGGTATAAATATCTTCAGGTTTTAAGGTAATTGAAGCTGTGTATTTTCCGTAAGTTGTGTCGCCCACCATTACAACATTCATGTATGGTTTTAATCCGGTAATGGTTAATTCAGAGGCGCTTGCAGTTCCAGATCCTGTAAGTATTGTTACATTGCTTAATCCAAGTTTTACCGGAACCGAATTGTCAAAAGGTACGGTTGTCTGGTCGGTTATTTTATTCTCGATCCAGTATTGCTGGTATTTATCGTTCCACTGAAAAGAGACCAAGGTTTTGGCACTACTAACATTCGTAAGCGGAGCGATGGAGCTGCAAAGATACTGAGCTGCTGAAATTTGTCCGCCGGGATTATAACGTAAATCAATGACTAAATCAGTTATTTGGCTTGTCTTGAAATAGTTGAGTGCGGTTTGCAGACTTCCATTGAAGTTATCAATGAATTGAGCATAAAATAGATAGCCAATCTTATGGCCATCTTTCTCAATGACTTTATATAAAATAACAGGATCTAAATTCAGTTCTTCGGCAATCATCGAAAAAGAACCCGAATTTGAAATGCCCGAAGTTGTGAGTGTACCTTTCGTAATGGTAACGCTTACACCACTAAGTAATTCGGTGTAATTACTTTTTGTGATACTGGCCCCGTTTATTTGAGTAATTATGCTTCCACGTTCGAGCCCCGAACGTTGAGCTGGAGTGTTTGGATAAACATATTCAACTACTGCAAAGTAATTGCCGGTAGCAGCGCCACTGGCATCAACAAAACCACCAAAAGCCAACGAATAACCATAGCTTTTTTCAATTCCGTTTAAGCTATTCTCCCATTCAGCAACATTGTCGGTTATGTACGACCATTTATCATCTTTATACAGCAATTTTTCGAAATATGCCTTTGAGTCGGTTTCGTACCTGGTATCGATTGTGGGCAAATAGTTATACCACAAATAAACATCCGTCATGGCATCTTTAATAAAGTCATTTACTTTTATTGTAGTTGCAGGTGCCTCAGCAATAGTTGCCTGACTGTCATCCCTGCTGCCCGAAGTGGCATTTACTATATTTGAATCATCTTTTGTACATCCTGAAAACAGTGCTGCAATTATTAAAGCAAATGTAATCGTTGTTTGGGGTGTTAATCTTTTCATTGTGTTTTCAGCAGTTTAAAAATATTAGAGCAAATAATATATAATTGATATCAGCACTCCGGCAGCAATAAGTATCGAAAAATTCAGGATCAAACTTTTCCGGATGTTTTTGCTACTCAACGAAATTGCATATATCATTTTCAACAGGTTGTTACTGTTAGTGGCATTGATAATAGCCAATGCGACTGTCATTTGGCCAATTCCGGCTTTTTCCTGAAGGATATTCAGCAAAAATGGGTCAATATCGGTTACCCCAACAATGTAAGCCAGATTTGTAACTCCGTCGCTACCGTATGTTTTCAGCACGAAATCAGTAATCAGGGCAAAAACAACGAATAAAATGCCGAAGATAGCAGCTGTTCTGAACTCTAACGGATTTTTAGCCGACGTTGTATTATTTTCCGAGTTATTGTCTGGAAGGCTTTCAGGATTCTTTCCGGAATTAAGCTTTGAAAGAACATAGCTAACGATAAACATGGCGATGAAAGGAATGGCCAATAGCTGGCCGACCGCACTGTTAAAAACGAAAGCAAGGAACAGAATTCGAAGATACATCATTCCGTTGGCAAGCATAATCGCCGATACGGTTTGAGGTCCGGCTAATCCTTGTTTTTCCTGACGTGCCAGAATAACAGTTGTGGCGGTGCTGCTGTAAATTCCTCCTAATAATCCGGTAAGCATGATTCCGGAATCTGGGAAAATAAATTTCTTCAGCAAATAACTGCAATACGATATCCCTGAAACAACAACAATGGCCAGCCACAGATGATAAGGTGAAATAGGTATTTGAGGTGAAATATTACCTTCAGGAAGTAGCGGCAGAATAACACCGGCAAAGGCGATGAATATGGCCAGTGTAATAAATTCTTCTTCCGAAGCTTTTTTCGAGAGTTTGATAAAATCATTTTTCAGTTCGGTAAGCAACAGAAGAGCTACAATAAATGATAAGACCAACCAAACTGGCTGGGTGAATACCATGATGGGGATGCAATAAGTCAGAAGCGCCAGGATGGTGCTGGTTAGTCCATATTTCCCGTTTTGGCTAATTTTATGGTTATACTGAATTCCAAGCAATAGTCCGATTAAAACAAATCCAATCAGAAAAGGGATGTAGTTTACCGGGTCGGCAATGAATAATACATAGGCCAGCAATCCAATAAACGTAAAAGTACGATCGGTGCCAAAAAGCTGATCTTCATTTTCGTTGATGTGGTGCCGTCTTTGTTCCAAACCGATGAGTAAGGAAAAGATCAGAACCAAAATGAATTTGATAAATCCCTCGGGTATGTGATTCAGGATTTCCATATCGTTTATGTCGTTAGCTAACAAAGGTATTATTTCAGCAACTTTAAATCAATAATGTATACGAATAAACATATAATAATTGTTCAGAATGATATGTTCTATCCGTTTAAACGTCGATTTACCCTACATTATTTTTTGGTTCTCAAGTCATTAAATAAAATACGGATTTAATAGCCTGTTTTTTTGAAAATGACAAACAATCTGTTACTTTTGTCGCCGATTCGGTCCGTAGCTCAGTTGGTAGAGCAGCTGACTCTTAATCAGCGGGCCCAGGGTTCGAATCCCTGCGGACCGACCAGCAAATGAGGCAATTACGAGTGGCGTAATTGTCTCGTTTCGTTTTAAAACATACCAGATCAATTCATTCAACAGAGGAGTTGCTTTATTTTAAACAGACCTGTTTACAAACAAAGAAGGATCAAACTGAAATTCATCAGCTTGATCCTTTTTTGTTGTAATGAATTTTGCAATGCAAAATTCATGAGTGGATATGCGATGCTCTTATTTTTTTACTGATTTTTGTTCGAGCATTTTCATGAAATATCCGGCAACAACCGAACGGGCCTGGAATCCGACCTGCTTGGCATCAGTAGTTTCGTACCAGTCGGTCATCGGAACACGGGTAGGCGATTCGTTGAATGTTTTGTGCAACGGATCGATGAATTTCTGGAAAGTAGCCTGATCTTCAGCCAGAGTTGCTGTCCAGATTATCCAATCCGATTTGGTGTATGTTTTCCGGTTGTCTAACGGCAATCCGTAGGTGTTTTGCTTGGTCAGGTAATAGGCAATTTCCTTCTGAGCCACTGCCGGATCGAAAATGTTAAATCCTAGAATTTTGTCCCAAACCAGGTTGTATTTCTGGCTCCAGGTTCCGGGCTGATCAAATGTCAGGCGGAAATGATCGCCGTCATTAGCCATTTCGACCCATTTGCCAGCCATATCTTTAGCCTGTGCAGTGTATTTTTCAGCGATGTCTTTCTTGCCTAGCATGTCGGCCAGTTTTCCATAGCTTGCGATACCCATGATGGCTTTTATCGAAAGGTTGGTGTTGTGTGCAAAGTGACCGGCGAAGTCGTCGGTACATAATTGGTTTTCAGGATTTAATCCATTTTCTACCAGGTAATTGGCCCAAACAGTAAGCACTTCCCAGTGTTTTTCGGCGTAAGCGGCATTGCCTTCAGATTGAGCAATGGCAGCAGCCAAGACCAGCATATTTCCTGATTCTTCTACCGGCATGTCGCCGCCGTAAGTTTGGCCGTTAGCCAGCGGATAAGTCCCCACATCGTGAGCAGCAAAAGGTTTGTTCCATTGTCCGCTTTCAGAATAATAGAAAATTGGGTTCATCATACCTTTCAGTAAATCGGGATTATAAATCAGGAACAATGGTGCTGAAGGGTAAGTTAAATCAACCGTGCCAATTGAGCCGTTGCTGAAGTTTTCTTTCGAAAGGAAAATGGTGTTGCCTTCTTTGTCTTTAAATAATTTGTGGGCGGCAATCGACTGGCGGAAAGCCAACACACAAAGCTCAGCGTAATTTTCGCCGCCGGCTTTTACGGCATCGTTCCACATTTCGTTGTCGAACTTAGCACAGGTTTCAACCAATTGGTCGTATTCAGTATTGGCGGCTTTCAGCGCGTCATCCATCGTTACTTTGCCATCCTTTTTCCACCAGGCCATGCGGTTTTCATTGAAGTACTGAATTGAATACAAATCATCGTATCCGATCATGATTTTTCCGTTTGAGCCTTTGTCTGAAACTTTGCCCAACTGCTGAGCACAGGCCATAACAGGCATATTGGGAACCATTTTGGTGGTCATTTTTTGTTCACCGGTCGATTCCAGAATTCCGGTAGCTGCGAAGCCTTCTTTGACGGCTTGATAGCCGCCCAGAGAATAGCTCATTTCAGGAGTTTTGGCGCCGCACAGGTAGAAATATCCCCAGTCAATGCGGAGATCGTCGCCTTTTTTTGCCAATACCGGTTGTTCTGTTGTTCCGGCTTTGAAATAGCTCAGTCCTTCGGTTTCGCCTTTTTCGATCGAAACTTCCTGCGAAATACTGTTGACAGCCCATTCCGGAGTAGCCTCGAAATAAATCTGAACATCGTGGTCTTTGCCATCGGTCGATTTCACATCGTAGCTCACGTAGCTCACGGGTCGCGAAAGTACATCAGGATTTGATGGCAGAAGCGGAGTCATAAATTCAAGGTTCAGGTCAACCGATCCGCAAGCGAATACATATTGTGTTTTTGTGGCCGACATCGCAACAGATTTCTGTGTAGCAGCCTGTGCAAAAATTTCCTGCTTTTCGTTATCCTGGTAAACACCAAAATCGACTAATGCACCGCCGGTTTTGTTGTGACAATGAGCTGCAATCACATTTTTGCCTCCTTTTACCAAGAGGTTTTTCAATTCACCATCCAACGGAAGAACTACGTTGTTTTTCCAGGCATAACCGGTATCAACCAGTTTTTGTCCGTTAAGGTAAAGTTCGAAATTGTCGTCGTGCGAATAGATGATGTAAAGTGGTGCATCGGTCAGGTTAGCGTCGACAGTGAATTCGCGGCGAACCCAGATGTCAGGAGTTAACCACGGAGTTACCAAATCGGGCATTCCTTCGGTACCGAATGCGCCTTTCCCGGCAGCCCATTTCGATGCATTGAAATCAGGTTTTTCCCATCCACTGGCAGGTTGGGTCATAACGAAACTGCAATCCCATGCACCCTGATTGGCCATTGGAAGGATGGCTTTGCGGGGCAATTCTTCTTTACCAAGAAAGCGGTAAACTTGTCCGTCAACGCGAATAGCGCCAATCAGTCCGTGGCGTTTGCCTGTCCAGTGGCGAACCACATCATCATACAAATGATCGGCTTCCGACCATGCACTGGTGTACGGATCGATAGTGACCAACGGATAAGCCGGAGCACGCATGTTTTTGGTCATCGTGACTGGCGGTGTTGTTTTTTTTGTTTCGGCGCACGAAGCGAGCAGAAACAAACTCAAAAGAATGACATAAAACGGGGATCTTGTTCTGAAGATTTTCCCCAGGTGATTTTTACTCATGGTTTATTTATTTTGGTTGTACTACTATTATTCTTTTAAATCGGGTAAATAGAAATCGAAGGGTTTATTCCGGTCTTTTACTTCCAGAATCCCATTGTTTACAATTAATTCGGCTACCTGAATAGAAGAGCGTTTTTCGGAATATGGATATTTGCCATCAGCATCTAACGTTGCTTTGAAATGGGTTTCCCGCCCCGGATGGGTGAAGTAGAAAATGTACGCTTTGTCGCCAACAACAACTACATCGCCATGTGCCCCGCTTGGGGTATCTTCCGGACGGCTCGACGGACCAACCAAAATTGGATTGGCCTGTTTTTCCCATTTCACCAGGTCGGTTGAGTGGTAAACGCCCATTCCGGCCCACTGATCGGTAACCATCCAGTATAAACCCTGAAACTGAAATACTTTCGGGCCTTCGTGCTTTTGGTCGGCAATTACCGGTTTATCAAGCCAGGTCCAGTTGTATAAATCGTTGCTTTCGGCCAGCCAGGTTACGCTTCCGCCTGCATCGTCCTTGTACCACATTTTCCACTTACCGTCTTTTGCCTGAAAGATGGTTGCATCAATTACATTTTCCGAAGAAAGCTTAACGAGGCCCTCAAACTTCCAATCCCACGCATTGTCGCTGGTGTAGTGCGCCATCCGTGCTTTTCCGCCCCAGTGGTTTCTTACTCCCTGAATGTAGGCCACGTACATGTGATACTTGCCGTTGGCATAAACCACATCAGGTGCCCAGAAGGTATTTTTGCCATGCTCAAACTCCAGATCGAGTGTTCCGCGATAAACCCAGCTTTGGCCGTGATCGTCGGATGATGCAATGCCGATGCTGTTTCCGTAGCAAAAGGCCACATCAGCTGTGTTTTCGTTGGCGCGGCGTTGGGTATAAAACATCCACCATTCTTTTTCCTGACGATTCCAGAAAACGACCGGATCGGCAGCTCCATCGTAAACCGGATCGCGGAATAAGGGCGCTGGCGCTGTATGTTCCTGTGCCAGCAAATCGGTTACTGAAGTTATAAGCACCACAATAAACACCGGCCAAATTCTAATCCATTTCGTATTCATAGATTCTTGTTTTGCCTGTTGCTATTTTTCAACTAGCGGAAATGCTGAAATCCTCAAACGGGCTGCTCCCATTGGTATTAGCGTAATATCTTCAATCGGCCGGTTTGTTTTTGCAGGGTACAAAGGCTGAACATCAACCAGTCCATACTGATCGATTCCCCATGATGGAATTTGGCGGCCTTTGGCACGAATTTCAATCGGGGTGTGATCCGGAGAAAACGGATAATTATCAGCAGGCCATTCTCTGCGAACGATTTCAAATGTTTGCGCCAAGTCAGCTTTATTCACGATTAATCCGTAATTCCATGGGCTGAGAGGGGTGATTTCGTAAGCCGGCCATTTTTTCTGATCGGCATTTTCCTGCCATTTTGAGTCGCCGATCGCTGATTCGGTGCTGCTGATTTTCTGATATTCTTCCCGAATTTTCAACGAGAAAGTCAGCGGACCGTAATCAACCGAAACACTGTTTTGATTCACCTGCCAGGTGCGGGTGCTTAATTCCATCGGCAAATTCAGTACGATCCGATCTCCGTTTGACCACTCGCGCTCCAACCGGATGTATGAATCGGGTGTTGACGCTAATTTCACGATCTCTCCATTTATTTTTACTGATGCATTTTTGCACCATCCCGGAACACGAAGGTACATCGGGAAGGTAACTTTTTGCGCAGTTTTCAGCGTAAATCGTACTTCTTCTTCGTACGGATATTTAGTATCTTCCGTCAAGGTTATGGCGGTTCCGTTGCCAACTTTGGCCGACGTTGTGCACGAGTTGTACATGATGGCCGCAAGTCCGTTATCGTTGCTGGCCATGACCAGGTTTTGCAGGTAATAGGGTAGGGCATGACCATGATTGTGCTGACAGCAACGGCTGCTGAACGGGTTCATGGTAAGAAATGGCCCTTCGTTGGCGATGCCCGGCGCATGATTTTTGCTGTCGCCGGTAACTTCGTTCGGACAGGTAATGTACCGCAGTGCTTTCATATCCGGAGTAAAAGCAGCAGTGAAACTGTTGAAGAGAACATCTTCGCAGTTATCGGCCCACATCGGGTCGCCGGTTATACGCGTAAGGATTCCGTCCGAAGTCATCTGCTCGGCAAAGCCACAGGTTTCGGTTCCCTGTCGAGGATCGATGTATCCCATCCGGGCATTTTCGTCGGAGCCAAACATGCCGCCTGGAACTTGCCCGAAGGTGCGGCGAATCAGGTAATAATCGTTGTACGTTGCTGCCAGATGTGCTGAATCGGCCGATTGCATAAACCAGGTTGCCGGTTCGCGAAAACATTGGGCAATGTTTACATTGTGCCAGTTTGGTAAAGTCGATTTTTGAGTCCAGTCGGCCGTGCAGTGATGTATTTTATCGGCCAGTTGCAGCAGCCACTTTTCGCCGGTAAGGTTGTACAACCAGTAAACACTGTATAAGTTGTCGCCGCCGCGGCTGTTTTCCCAGTAGCTCGAAAGGAATTTTTCGTCCGGAACATTCATTTCGAACCGGAAATAGTTCTTCATAAAATCAATGACACGCTGATCATTGCTGTATTCATAGTAATTCTGCAAGGTAAAAAGCACGAGCATATTCGACCAAAAATCGAGGTTTCCTTCCTTCCCGTTGCGCACTTCAGGACCAAACCAACCGTCGGCTTTTTGATTTTTCAGAATGGCATCAATCCAAATCATGGCTTCTTTTTTCATTTCCGGATCGTTAAAAATGAATGCCATATCAGAATATCCGCGAAGCCAATACGGAACTTCTTCCCAGCCATGATCGCCACCTTCTGACAACCATGCGTTTTTATCTTTTTTGAGCCAGGCGCTAATTTCGCCCAGGTGCCCGCACAATCCGTCTTTCTGCAATTCCATCATCTTCAAAATCCAGCCTTGAGGCTGAATACTTCCCATCGGAAGTTTGATAAAATGTGAGGGCATTAAAGGTGCCCTGTTTCCTTGATACCAATTGTTTTGTGTTGAAATATCAGGACGTATAACGGTAATTGCAGTTGCATCTTTGGGTTTAGCGCAGTATGCTCTGGAATTGGATATCAGAAGTAGGCACGCTGATAATAAGTAGGTTAGTTTCATAAAAGGCAAAAAATTAAAAGGGTAAAAAAAGGCCATCTTGATATTCAAGAATATCAAGATGGCCCAGATTTAGTTGGTAATGCCTATTGTTATAAATTTACTTTCACAACCGGCGAAAAAATCATGTCTTCCACACCGGCAACTTTTAAGCCGATACGTGCAAAAACATAATTCTGAGTAGGAGTAAGTGTTGGTACTGTAGCTTTCAGTGTTACAGTTGTTCCTGCGGTAACCGAAGCGCCTTCCAATTCAACCGAAGCAACATTCGAGCGAAAATCAACAAACTGTGTTTTGTTCACATACAGGTTGACACGTTCAATGTTCTTGGCATTTGCTCCGGTAATGATTTGTTCTGCTTTGAATGTTCCGGTCACATCGCGGCCAGAAACTGCAAACTGTGGAGTGCGGATCATATAATATGGCATAACCTCAATGTCCATCGTTTTGCTTCCGTTCAGGTTAACCAAAATAGTATCCGATTGGGTCTCAGTGTTTGTAATGCTGCGGAATGGTCCCTGGTTTGAAGGAATGACCAATTTGTAGTTGGCATCAAAAAGCATGGCCGAATAAGAACCGTCCTGATCGACTGCCACATTGATTTCGCCTTTCTTTTGCCATCCTGGCTCCCACAACTGGAACGTAACGTCGTTGTAGCTAACATTGATAGCCTCGCCCTTATAAACCAGTTTGCCTTCGAATTTTGAACCAGGTTCGTCAAAATTGTCTTTCTGGCACGAAGCAAGAAAGCTACCGATGACGCCTAATGCTATAATTAATCTTAATTTCATATCTGTAGATATTTATTGATTTTGAAAATCGTTTAACTGAACGGTTACTCCTGGTTAGGATTCCGGACGATTAGCGGATTGTTATTCCTGATTGTGCTGTTAATTTCAGAATAATAATTGCCTAAACGGAACCGGTGAGCGTTGGTAACCTGTGCAGGAATGATTTTCTTGAAAATATATTTGCCATCGTTCGCACCACCTGGATTATAATATTTGTATGGCCACATTCCGAAAACACGGGTGCTTACTTCGCTAGCTTTCCCAGGATTGCTTGTCAGATCAGTAGAAACGCCGTTCCAGATTACGTGTGCCAATCTCCAGCGTTTCATATCCCAAAGTTCGTGTCCTTCAAAAGCAAGTTCTACTTTACGTTCGTGAACAATTCGGTCGAAAGTAATGTCGGCTTCGGTCAATGGAATAACCAGTCCTGCACGTGTGCGGATGGTGTTCATGTAACCGGCAGCTTTGGTTTTGTCGCCCAATTCGAAAGCAGCTTCGGCAGCATTCAGGTAAATTTCACCCAAACGGTAGCGGATCCACCACACTTCGCTGTTCACACCACGCTGGCCTGAACCTACTGCTAAGTCCATGTATTTGCGAACATAAAAACCAGACTGTGCGCTGAATTCAAGGTTGTCAATCGGACCATCCCAACCAACGACGTATTCAGGAGCAGTTTTGCCGGGAAGAGTTTTGCGGGCGCCAAAGTTGTCGCCTTTAACAACTGTTCCGTCGGCCAATAAGAACCCAGCCCAAATGTCGAGTTGTTTTCCTTTGTAGAATGAACCTGGAACCATTACTGTACCTTCCAAACGTGCATCGCGACCGGCAAACATATCTTTCGGGTTGCTGAAATAGATATAATCACCATTGGCCTGATTGGTCTGATAAGTATCGTAAGTGTTATCCAATTTTTCAAACGACTGAACAAGGTTTAATGAAGGATTTAAACGTCCACCTTCCAAATCTTCGGCCTGAGACCAAGGTTGGTTAACCAGTGTCCAGCCCTGAACTTTACCGCTTTTCAATTTGAAGTCTTTTACGAAAATGGCTTCCGTATTCGATTTGTCGATGAAAAGGTTAGCGAAGTTTTCCGATAGGTTTTCTTTTTTCTTGTATAACGAATATTTACCACCATTGATCAATTCTTCAGCAGCAGTAAGGGCTTTCTGGTAATAAGCAGGGGCTAAACTTGCAGATATTCCTACTTCGCCACCAGGTAACGATACGGTTGGAGTTGTTGCACCATACTTGGCAATAGAAGCTGCATACAGGCAAACGCGCGATTTCATAGCCAAAACCAGACCCTGAGAAGCGCGTGATTTGGTGTTTGCATCATTCGGTAAATCGGCTTTAATGGCATCCAATTCTTTAATGATGAAATCGTAAACTTCAACTTCTTTGTTACGTGGTTTGCGCAGGTACGAAGGGTCGCCACTGAAATCGTAAGTCATCGATTCGGTAATGATAGGCACTCCACCCATACGTTTAACCAGTTCGAAATAAATGTTGGCACGAATAAAACGACCTTCAGCAAGGAAACGGGCTTTGTCGGCCGGATCCAATTTGTCGGCAGTACCACATCTTTCAATAAACAGGTTTACTTCGCGGATTAAACCGTAATCCCAGTTCGACCATTCGCCGTAACCGTAATCCTGGTTTTTATGACGCCAGTAGTCGCCGCCGTTTGATGCAAACCCTTCGTCGAAACTCGCAAAATCCCACCATCCCTGTAAGGTTTGGTATTCGGGAACGCGGTCGTATAAATCGGCAACTACAGATAGCACAAGGCTCGGGTCGTTCCAAATCTGGTTATCCAGAAGTATGTTGGTAGGTGATTTGTCCAAAAATGCCTCATCGTTACAACCCCATGTTAGGGTGATGAGCATAATTGACAGAATAATATATTTTTTCATTGTATAAAAGTTTTTCGGTTAGAAACTAAGGTTTACGCCAAGATTTACCAATCTGTTTTGAGGATATTGCAGACCATTTTCGTCCATAATCTCAGGTTCAACACCTAGTTTTTTTAACTTGTCAAACGAGAACAAATTATATGTATTGACATAGAAACGAGCTTTATTAATTCTTGCTTTTTCAGTCAATGTTTTAGGCAATGTATAACCAACTTCCAAAGTTCTCAAGCGTAGGTAACTCATGTTAGTAAGCCAGAATGTGGAGTTTTTGTTGTAGTTGCTGTGACCTCCATCGTTGAACCGCAACGCAGGGTATTTGCCTGCAACCCATTGACTGTTTAAATCCAGTGGATCGGCGCGATGCCATCTTTCGTCATAAAACACCTTCAGCAAATTACCTGTATTCTGATATGGATTTCTCATTTCCCAGTTCTGGTTGTACGAGTACATTGAACCTCCGGAGAAGTCGGCTTTGAAGTCGAAATTCATATAGCTTGCGCTGATGTTGAATCCAAAGTTCAGGATTGGGTTACGGTCTCTTGGGAAACCAATTGGGCGTTCGTCGTAACCGTCAATTTTACCATCGCCGTTTACATCTTCATACATCAAATCGCCAGGAAGCATGGTTTTGTTTCCCTGACCATCGTTATTGATGGTGTAGTTATTGATTTCGTCGAATGACTGAAACTGGCCAACAACCTGGTATCCCCAGTATGCTCCGGTCCAACGGTCTTCGCTTGAAAAACGATAGTTATCCCATGAGTTATTGAATCTTGGTTTGTATGAATTCAGAAATTTCTCACGTGCGAACGAAATGTTTCCACCAAGTGAATAAGTCAATTTGCCAATGCTTCCATCGTAATTAATCGAAGTTTCAGCTCCCATAACGGCATCGCTGTTTAGGTTTTCTTTCGGAAGTGAATATCCGAGTTCGCTAGGAACCAAAACATCATATTTGTTTGCAGGCAATCCGCTACGTTTACGGTAGAAATAGTCAACACTACCATTCAATTTTCCATTCATGATCGAATAGTCGGCACCGATGTCGGTGATTTTACTGGTAAACCATGAGATTGAAGTAATTGGAACTCCACGGTCTCTTGATCCTTTTACCACATTTCCATCAATAATATTGGTTGATGTTCCGTAGTTGTAACCGGTAATGTAGTCGAATGCGCCAATACCTACGTTGTCATCACCAAGCTCTCCGTATGATCCACGAAGTTTGATGTCCAAACTACTTGATCCTAACAAGGCTTTAGCAAATTTTTCTTCGGTAATTCTCCATCCGGCTGACATCGATGGGAAAAATCCCCAACGTTTGTTCGAAACGAATTTCCATGCAGCATCTTCACGACCCGATACTTCCAGATAGTATTTGTTGGCATAGCTATAGTTGAAACGGCCAATGTAACCGATACGGGCTTCTTCCCAATCGTTGTCATTGTATGTATCCATATCAGCAAATTGCAGAATAGGCAGGGCGTTGGTTTTTGGAACCGAGTGAACCCATACGTCTAATTCGTGACGGTTAATACGTTCTGCAACAAATGTGCCTGCAAAATTGTGTTTGCCAATTTCCTTTTTGTAGTTCAATTGGCCTTGCATTACAGTTTCAAATGTTTTGTGCGTGCCACGTTCTCTCCATGGGTTAAGGTTGGCAAAAGTTACTTTGTAACTATCCGTTTCAGGGAAATAACTGTAAGCGTTATAGGTATATTCGTGTCCGTTCATCAGCTTGTCAGCGATGTAATACGAATAGGTTCCTTTTGCGGTTAAGCCTTTAATCGGAGTTTCATATTCGGCAATGAAGTTGGTTTGTAAAACTCTCCAGTCTTCAGTCCAGTATCCTGAATTTGCTTTGGTGAGCAATCCCCAGTTTTCGGCCATGTGACCAATGTTGTTGATGTACTCAGGATTATCGTTGGCGAAAGGACGCTCGGTTGGGCGGTTGCGGAACAATGCAAAACGTGGAGCCCAGTAATCATCACCTCCGGGAACTCCAGGATTGTCGCGTGTTTCAACACGGCCATTGATCTGAACACCCACTTTCAGGCGATTGGTAATTTTAGCATCGATATTCGACTGAATGTTGGTACGTCCGAAAGTAAATTCCCGGCCTAAAACAGAGTTCTGATCTAAACGTGTTACCGAAAGGTAATAGTTGATTTTATCGGAACCCCCTGTTGTGTTTACGTTGATTGATGTTTGTGGCGAATTTGGTTTGATAATGAAATCGTACCAGTTAAAGCTGCGGTAAGCCGGGTCGGTTCCTGCTTTCCATTTTTCGAGTTCAGAAGCAGTAATGTCGGTTTTGCCAAATTGATTCATTTCAGCGTCAGCTTTACCCGACATCCAACCATAAGCATCAGTTGTTGCAGGGAAACGCGACCAGTTTTGCCATCCTGTGTACGCGTCGACATTAATGGTATTCTTCGAATTTAGTTTACCACGTTTGGTAGTAACCACAACTACACCGTTTGCCGCACGTACTCCATAGATGGCTGCCGAAGCATCTTTCAGAATAGTTAAACTTTCGATATCATTCGGTGAAATGTTGTTGAACTGTCCTGCGTCTTTCTGGATTCCGTCGATAACATACAATGGGTTACCCATGTTACGGATCTGGATATTTGCAGAAGATCCCGGACGTCCGTCGGCCATACGGAAAGACACCCCAGCCAGCTTACCGGCCAGAGCCGAACTAACTGTTGTAGCATGTACACGGTCCATATCTTCGGAAGTTACTCCCGAAATAGCGCCGGTCAGCGATTCTTTCTTCTGAACACCATAACCAATGGCAACAACCTCTTCAATACCAATTGTATTTTCGGCCAATGTTACATTAACTTCAGACTGACTTCCAATAGCTACTTCTTTGGTTTCCATACCTACAAACGAGAATACCAGTGTTTTGGCATTTGCCGGTATTGGTAAGGTAAATGTTCCATCGCCATTGGTGATAGTTCCACCAGTGGTGCCTTTGAAATAGACGGTTACACCGGGCAACGGAAGCCCTGTACCATCAATAACTTTACCTTTAATTGTTTTACTTTGGTTGACTTGCATCAGGCCTTGGTTTTGGCTGGCGGTCAATACAATTAAATCGTTAGGCAGAACTTTGTAGCTGATGTCGGAGTTTAAAAACAACTCGTCCAAAATAGTTTCTACGCTAACATCTTTAACATCAAGGTTCACTTTTTCGTCGATCAATCTAAAATCGTCGTTAAAGAAAAACCGGAAACGACTTTGGTCTTCAATTAAATTGAAAACTTCGCGAACAGTCTTTCCCTTAAAATCCATACTGAACTTAGTGCTTTGAGAATAAACAGTAGCACTGATTTGCATGGTAACTGCCAGAAGTAGTACAGTTGTAAGTTTCATAATTAAGAAAAGTTTTTTCAGTTTTCCCCTTCCAGGGAAAATCAATCCAATTAGATTTTTTTTCATACATTTGAAATGTTAGATGTTTGACTGCCAATGCCAGTATTCTTTTGCGGGAACTGACATTGATTCTTGTTTTACACTATTGACTGCAGGGGATAGATTCGGCAAAAATCTATTCCCTGTTTCTTTTCATTTACTGCTGTTTATATAGTTTTTTAAACTCCGGAAGTCGTGCTTCATTTCGCTCGATAATCACGGTTTTTCCTATAATTTCATAATCGATTGGCGACGAAATTTTGATGACGTCCATAACCTGTTGCAGGGTTTCGTCTTCAAGCGTACCCGAAAAACTAATCCGTTTGATGTCTTCCGATTTAAATTCGAAATTGAAATTGTATTTCCTGCTTAAAATTTCGGCCAAAGTACCTAGTTGTTCCCGCTCAATAATTAAGCGGTTTTCTTTCCACGAAACAATGGCTTTCGGATCAATTTGAGGTGCAATAACCAACCTGTGTTCAGGTATGTAATTCAGTTCTTCTTTCTTTTCCTCTAATTTCTTCAGTACTTCAATGGTCAGCGATTCTTCCTTTTTATAGAAAGTAGCTTTCTGGTTTGGGGTCAGATATACGCCATCCAGAATATTCTCGGTCGAATGCTGAAGTGTTACTTTTCCTTCAACCATGGTTGTTTCTACGGTTGGGTCGCCCTGATACGCTTTTACATTAAACTCGGTACCTACAGCCTTAACTTCAAACCCGAATGCGTCAACAATAAACGGGATATCCTTGTTTTTGGCAACTTTGAAATAGCCTTCACCTTCCAGGTAAATCAAACGGTTTTTCTGGTTGTAAGTGGTCGAATATTTGATTTTACTTCCGGCATTTAACCAAACCCGCGAACTATCGGGTAAAACAATAATTGATGTAGAGCCAAGCGGCGATGTAACTTCACAAAAAGAACTCGCTGTTTTTAAATTTGAGTTGAAAGCGAAATAGGATAAAGTTCCTCCAAACACAAATGCCAGCACAATAATGGCGGCGATGCGCATGAAATTCAAACGTAAATTGAGACGGCGGGTATTTGATTTATGATCTGAAATTATTTTCTGGATCGATTTGAATAAGCGGTCGTAATCGGTATCTGTTTCGGAACCCGAAGTCTCAAATGCTTTAATTTCATTTAGCATGGCGCTCTTTATGCCTTCCGAAGCTTCCGCATCAAGAAACATTTCCTCCAGCTGGCTAAGTTCTTCCGGATTGCAATTGCCCGATTGAAACTTTTTCAACAGGCCTTTAAATTCAATATTTGAAAATTCGGTATTTTTCATTTCAAGAGTAATACAAGATTGGATTAAACACTACTCATACAAAAGTTGATTTTTTTTGAAAAGGGGTTATGTCGTGTCCTAAAACGATTGGTATCCAAATGCAACGATCAGGATAACAATTGGATAATCGTCGTTTAGATGGAGTTTGATGAATTTGGCAGCGCGGTAAATCTGGTTTTCTACAGTTCGGATCGACAAACTGAGATTCTCCGCAATTTCGGCGTTCGATAAGCCTTTCCAGCGGCTCATGATAAAAATGTTGCGTTGTTGCTCGGGAAGTTGAGTCAATAAAAGTTCCAGTTTTTTATTTAATTCCTGAAATTGGATGGACGATTCAGGTGTTTCGCCGGTTAGCTGATCGAAATTGAGAGCATGTTGTTCGTATTTTTGCTTAACAACACGGTGTTTTAACTCGTTGAAGACTTTATTTACTGTGATGCGGTATAGGTAACTTTTAAACGATTTTTGCTCGTCAACTTCCTCTCTTTTTTCCCAAACTTTCAGAAAAACATCCTGAACAATCTCTTCCGCTTCGAACGAATCTTTCAGGTACGAGTAGGCAAAGCGGTACAAGGGCTCACAGTAAGAATCGTAGATCTTACGAAAAGCTTCCATGTCGCCATTTCGAAACCTCGAAATTAGCTTTGCATCGATATGTTCTTCAATTTTTGTCAAATAAGTTTTCTTTAGAAAACGAGCTTGGATTTACTGCGGCCTAAATATAGTCTATAATAATCCCATTTAAACACAGAGCATTCACAACAATATTTTGGGCAAAAGTAATAGTAACTTCTGATTTTTTTTGTTTATTTTTTATCCTTCATCTATTCATTGAAATACAACCTGAAGAACGTGATTACTTAGTAGTTGATAGTTTTCTTCAAAAATATGACAGAAAGAATGAGCATTTACAACAATCAAAGTGTATTAGCAGAGAATAAGATTTAATTCAGAAATTTCAATAACCTATAACAACTACAAAAGAATGAAAAAGACTGCTTTCTTATTTTTATTGAGCATTTGTATGCTTCAAACCTTCGCGCAGTGGAAACCTGCCGGTGAAAAAATTAAAACCGCTTGGGCCGAAAAAATCGATGTAAAAAATGTTCTTCCCGAATATCCGCGCCCAATAATGGAACGTACCGACTGGATGAACCTGAACGGATTGTGGGATTATTCAATCCTGAAAGCCGGTGCCGCTGAACCAACGGCTTTTGATGGACAGATCCTGGTTCCTTTCCCGGTAGAGTCGAGCCTTTCGGGAGTGATGAAAACAGTTGGCGGTGAAAATGAAGTCTGGTACAAACGTACTTTTGAGGTTCCGGCTAAATGGAAAGGCAAAAATGTACTGTTGAATTTTGGCGCCGTCGACTGGAAGGCAGATGTTTGGGTAAACGACATTAAAATTGGTTCACATACCGGTGGTTATACACCGTTTTCGTTCGATGTAACTCCTTTCCTGAATAAAGTGGGCGCCCAAAAACTGGTTGTTCGGGTTTGGGATGGATCTGATCGGGGATTTCAGCCACGCGGAAAACAGGTAAGTAAACCGGAAGGAATCTGGTACACGCCTGTAACCGGCATCTGGCAAACGGTTTGGCTCGAACCTGTTGCCGCCAAACGTATTGAGAATATCCAGACTGTTCCGAATATCGACAAAAGCCAGGTTGCTGTTTCTGTTCAAACCAAAGGTGCAACTTATGGCGACGTGGTTGAGGTAAAACTATTCGACGGAACAAAAGAAATTGCTGCCAGCAAAGCTACATCCGGAGAAAAATTAGAGCTTTCTGTTCCTGCTGCCAGATTGTGGAGCCCCGAATCGCCTTTCCTTTACACCATGAAAGTAAGCGTAATCAGCAATGGAATCGTGACAGACCAGGTAAACAGTTATTTTGCCATGCGTAAAATTTCGACCAAGCGCGACAAAAACGGTATTGTTCGGTTGGAACTGAATAACAAAGCTTATTTCCAGTTTGGTCCGCTCGATCAGGGCTGGTGGCCCGATGGTTTATATACAGCGCCTAGCGATGAGGCTTTGAAATACGACATTCAGAAAACCAAAGATTTTGGTTTCAACATGATCCGCAAACACGTGAAAGTAGAGCCAGCCCGTTGGTACACACATTGCGATCAACTTGGAATTTTGGTTTGGCAGGACATGCCAAGTGGCGACCGCTCACCTCAATGGCAAAACCACAACTATTTCAGTGGCACTGAGATGAAACGTTCGGCTGAGTCGGAAGCCAACTACCGCAAAGAATGGAAGGAAATTATGGATTACCTGTATTCAAATCCATGTATTGTGACCTGGGTTCCGTTTAACGAAGCATGGGGGCAATTTAAAACCGCTGAAATTGTTGAATGGACCAAAGCATACGATGCAAGCCGTTTGGTGAACCCAGCCAGTGGCGGAAACCATTATCCGGTTGGCGATATGCTCGATTTGCACAACTACCCTGGACCAGACATGTATTTGTACGACGGACAACGTCCAACCGTTTTGGGCGAATACGGCGGAATTGGCTTGGCATTAGAAGGCCACCTTTGGGCTACTGACAAAAACTGGGGATATGTTCAGTTTAAAAACTCGAAAGAAGTAACCGATGAGTATGTGAAATACGGCGAATCGCTGCTGAAATTCATCAAAGCCGGTTTCTCTGCCGGAGTTTATACGCAAACTACCGACGTGGAAGGCGAAATCAATGGTTTGATGACTTACGACCGTAAAGTGATCAAACTGGAAGAACAGCGCCTGCGCGAAATCAACCAGAAGATTTGTAAATCGCTGGAAGAATAAAAATGAATCATAATTTCGGACGCTCACGTAGGGGCGCCCCTACGTGGGCGTCCGAATTATTTCCTGATAATTATTTTGCCCGTTTAAACCGCAGTTTATTTTCTGCGGTCATTTTTTCGCACGCATATTGAATAATCAGTCGCGGTGCGGTATCTTTCCATTTTTCAAGAAACGGTTCCACCTCCGAAGAATTAATTTTCCATGCTTCGCGCAGGAACCAGCCCATTCCCTGGTGAACTTCCCGCTCCGGATCAGTCATCAGTTTTTCCACAAAAAGGATGGAAGGCATAACTTGTCTGGTTTTCTTCATGTGTTTGATCAGCGTTACCGGCACGCACCTCCGCTGAAATTTAAATTGCGAATTGAGCCAAGGCTTGAAATCGTTCATTTCAAGAATCTTTTTATCAAGAAACTTCGGTAAGATTAACATTCCCAGCGTATCGGCATGTGCCCAATTGGTAATGCTGAATGAGAACCAGTTATTGATGGTATGAAAGGTTTCAGGAGTAAACTGTTTCCAAAGTCCATCGAGCAAAAGCAAGCCCATAGAGATTTCCTCGAACATTCGATCTTTCATCAATACCGGCACGGCTTCTTGAATGGCCTTCAATTCAAGATCGCCTCTTTTAAGCATTTCTTTTACCTTCGAATAAACCTGTGGTGCGCTCAATCCATACCCGACAAATTCTTCCTTAAAAAAGCGCTGCGATTTCTGAAGTCTTTCAGTATCGGCATTTGCCGTGCAGTACGATCTGATTTCCTGAATGATTTCGGTTGTAGTCATGGATGGTGATGGTATTTTGTTTAGTTACTATGTTGTATAACTCATTCATTAGTAGTATTTTTATTCGTTTTGTTATGCCAATTGTATTCAAAATTACGTTACAATTTCATTATCTAAAAATAAGATCGTATGAAAACAACTTCAGCATTGACAAAAATTCTATTGGGACTTATCATGGTGTTATTGATGTGTTTATTTTTAGATTTTTTAGCGCTTCATGACATTCGAAATGACTATGTAAGTGCAACTGTCATCAATCGGTTTATGCCTGCAACAACATCTGTTTTGCCTGAATGGACGGAAACCCCTGGAGAGTGGTCGCTTATTCGGTTTAGTTTTGTTGTTAAATTATTTGTCGCTGGCTTGACGATCCCGATTGTTTGGGCGTTACGCAAAAACTACCGATTGACAAAATAACTATGGTTATGCTCTAATTCAGTATTGGACTTAGGTTGTGCATTCACTTTATTAAATAAAAAGGTCAGCATGCGAATAACACATGCTGACCTATTGGGGAGTGAGCGGGTGACTTTAAGTCACCCGCTCACTAATAATTCACTCAATAAACTATTTCACCACACTAAATTTATAAATGCTTTGTGTTTGATAGGTTTCGCCCGGTTTCAGGATAATGGTCGTGAAGTTGGTATTGTTGGGCGAATCCGGGAAATGTTGGGTTTCCAAAGCAAGCGATTCTCGGAACTTAAATGTTTTCCCGCTTTTGCCGGTATCAGCGCCATCCATAAAGTTTCCACCATAAAACTGCAAGGCAGGTTCCTGGGTGAAAATTTCCATTTTGCGTCCGCTCACGGGTTCAACAACAGTGGCTGCGAGCGACATTTCGCCAACAGCAGGTTTGTTCAGTGCAAAGTTGTGATCGTAACCCAATCCGTTTTTCAATTGCACATTCTCTGCTTGTTGTGCCAAATCGGCTCCAATGGCTTTTCCTGCCCTGAAATCGAATGGCGTTGCTTCGACCGGTTCATTTCCGGCCAATGGAATCAGCGTTGAATCAACTGCTGTGTAAGCATCGGCATTGATGGTCAGCACATGGTCGTTAATGGTTCCGTTTGCTTCGCCAGCCAGGTTCCAGAAAGCGTGGTTGGTGAGGTTTACCGGAGTGCTTTTGTCGGTGGTTGCTTTGTAGCTCATCACCACTTCATTTTTCGAACTCAACAAATACTCAACTTCCACATTCAGGTTTCCGGGATAACCCATTTCTCCGTCTTTCGACAGGTAAGTCAGCACAATAGAAGAATCAGTAGCCGCTTTTACATCCCAGATTACATTGTGAAATCCGCCGGGACCACCATGCAGGTGATTGACTCCGTTATTACAAGGAAGCGTATATTCCTGCCCGTCGAGGATGAACTTTCCTTTTGCAATGCGGTTCCCAACGCGGCCAATCAATGCTCCATGGAACACTTCCTTGGCTTTCAGGTAGCCATCGATACTGGAAAATCCAAGCACGATATCGCCCATATTTCCGGCTTTATCCGGAGTGCAAAGGCCAACGATTCGTCCGCCATAATTGGTAATCGCTGCCTGAATGTTCCCGTTTTTCAGGAAATACAGGTTAGTCGTTTTTCCATCTATGGTTTTCTGAAAATCTTCAGCTTTCAGCGTGAAGCAATTCTCCGGTTTGGGTGGCTGGGTTGTGCAATTGAATAAGGCCAGTGCCAGCCCAATAATCATGAATGATTTAATTCGTTTCATTTTAGTAATTTTTATTTGTTGTAATCGGAATTAAATTGAAAATCAACATTAACCGATTTCTCTTAAAGTCTTTAGAATTTCTTTCACCTCAAAATTGTCATGTAACCCCTTCTGGAAAAGTATGACTAACAGTATGTTAGGGATTAATCCATAATTAAAGCTATTAGATAAATAAAGAGCCACGATCTGAACAACAAGCGCAACCATTACAATCGTAAACAACACTATTCCCCAATTGGTTATATAGTTGTGCCTTTCAATGATTATGTCAATCGAATTATTATTCAGCTTCGCCCTGATCTTTTCTTCCTTTGCATTATTTAATTTTGAATATCTCCGAATTAACATTTGTTTTATTTGGTCAGTATTTTCCATAAGAGAGTGGTTTTATAAGCTATTTAGCCTTTCCTGTTAGACTTTTGATTAGGTCAACCTCTTCCTGTTTGTAAGGCTTTCCATCCGGATGGAAAATTTCGTGGAACCAAAGTTTAGGCTCCGATCCATCAGCGATGGGTTCGTCCCAGGCATATTTGGTATTCGATTTTCCGGAAACCAGTCCCCAGTTAATAGCTCCAATATTCTGTTCTTTCAGCATAGGCATAATGTTGGTGAACAGGCTGTTGTTGCGGCGCGCCATGTATTCGGTACAAACCAACGGGCGGTTGTATTTTTTCAGCGTATCGATTGCAGCCTGATGTTTTTCTGGGCTTTCGTAATTGTGATACGTGATGATGTCGGAATTTTCAACCTGGAACTTGTTCAAATCAGACAATGACAGGTTCCAAACTCCGGAAGACAAAGGTTGTGACGGGCGAACTTCCCAAGCCCATTCGAATACTTTTTTCAGCAAAGGAAGTGACTTGTTGCCGTAGCCAGAGTTCCCGGGTTCGTTGTACAAATCCCAGATGGCAATGCGTTTGTCGTCTTTGAAAGTGGTCAGCACATCTTTCACGTAAACTTCCAAAGTTTTGATCAGTGTGGTGTCGGTATAAAGCAATTCGCCCGGATCGCGTACCCAACCCGAGTTGTGAACGCCAACTTTGGGTTCCGGCTGTTTGCCCGCTGTGTATGTTGGGTTCCAGCAGTCGTCGAAAATACAGAAAACGGTTTTAATGCCGTGTTTACTGGCAATGTCGAGATAAGTTCCCATGCGGCTTTTGAAACCTTCTTTGTCAATTTCCCAGGCTACGTGGTGCAGGTAAACGCGCATCACATTCATGCCAATACCTTCGGCCCATCCCAGTTCACGGTTGATGGTAGCTGTATCGAACGATTCGGCTTGCCAGGTTTCCAATTGGTTGATGGCTGTACTTGGGTTGAAATTACTACCGCGAAGCCAGCCGTTTTCGGTACTCCATTGTTGTGCCTGTGTTTCGTTCCAGCGGGTGGAGACAGGTTCTTTTTTCTCTTCTTTCTTTTGTTGCGGTTGGCAGGCCACAAAAGCCACCAGCACGATAGCCAGTAATGTAAAAAGGTTTTTTCTCATCTAAAAATTGGTTTTATGGTTTGAATTCAAATATCGGTTTATTTTTCTCCTGAAGGCAGATTAATTGATTTCCCGGCAGGAATGGCTTCGCCAAAATTTGGTGTTCCATCGGTATTCCATTTGAAAGGTTGCATCCGAACATCGCGTTCCCATCCGGGAGTGGTGTTTTTTTTCGAGTGGTAAATAATCCAATCTTCGGTATTGTCGGGCGATTTCACGAATGAGCAATGACCAACTCCAAACACTTGCGAATTTCCCTGAAATACCGGGCCTGTTTTCTTCCAGTTGGCCGGATCGAGCAGGTTTCCATCCGGATTAATCAGTTGAAGCATTCCCTGTCGGTATTCAACCAGCCACGATTCGCGGCACGAATAAATGACAAATACTTTTTCTCCGTTTTTCAGAATCTCTGCACCCTCGTTCAGATTCAGCGGGCCGCCGGTTTCCCAACTTTCAACAGGTGACGAAAGTTTCACGCGCTTGCCTTTCATCGTATAGGGATTCTCCATTTCCGAAATGTACAAGTGTTGTTGGGTAGCATCGGTATTTTCTTGTTTGACCCATCCCGACCAAATAGAATACAGCTTGCCTTTGTGTTCCAGGATGGTCATATCAATCGCCCAAACGTTCGATGCCGGATCGGCTGGATTATCGCCGGTGTACAAAACGCCCATATCTTCATAATCGCTGAATACATCGTCGGTGGCCGAACGAAGCACTCCGGTCCGTTGGTGGATAAACGGTGGTCCCGATTCCCCGGCGGCATAATACACGTACCAGCGTCCCTGAATAAAATGAATTTCAGGAGCCCAAACGCACGAACGGTTCCAGCCGGTAGCCGGAGCCTGCCATATTTTTTTTACCTCGCCGCGTTGGGTCATTTTTGCTGAGCGTGAAACGTTGATCGAATTATTGGCCGACCAGCAATAGATGTATTCGTTGTTGTGCTTCACCAGCCACGGATCGGCACCATCCCAAACGGGATTGGTAAACTTAGATTTTTCCTTTATATCCTGAACAGGTTCTTTTTCAGCACATCTTCCGAATGAAACGAATGCGAGCATGGCAAAGATTAGAGTTTGTAATTTTGTCATTATTTTTTCAATGTTGGAGTTATGTAGTTTTTATCGATAACCATTATTTCTTTACCATCACGTGTTTCGAAGTTTACGGTACTAATATACATATTACGTGGATGAATTTTCGTGGTACTGCTGTGCGCATGGAAAACAATCCGCAGTTTTCCTTCCTTGTCGGTAAACATGACGCTATGTCCGATGCCAACCAGTTCACCGGGCTTTTGAAGCACAGGGTTATTTTCAAACTTCGTCCACGGACCAGTAATACTAGTGGCAGTTGCAACTCCAATTCCGTAGAAAGGACTTTCGTAACTGTTGGCCGAGTAGGTCAGGTAATAAACGCCATTTCGTTTGTGCACAAAAGCACCTTCGTTTACCCGTGGCCAGATTTCTTCCCAGGGTTGCGAAACATGAATGCAATGGCGCATGGTTTCCGGCTTCAGGTCAATCAGATTTCTTTCCAGTTGTGCCATCCAGATGTTATTGCCATCGTTAAACCTGACCCAAAATAGGTAGGGAGTTCCGTCGTCATCAATGAAAAGTGAATTGTCGATTGATTTTTCGGTTTCTATCATTGGCTTTTGTATTTCCTGACGGAAAGGACCCAGCGGCGAATCACTTGTAGCCACACAAATGTGCTCGTCAGCCGAATAATACATGTAAAATTTTCCGTTTACCGGATACACTTCGGGAGCCCAAAACCAGCGATCGGCCCAGACGTCGGCTTTGTTGAGCGCTAACCCACTCGGAATACCTTCCGGAGCAGTCCATGTAAGCAAGTCGTCGGAAACAAACACCGCAATTCCATCCGGAGAAAGTGTTCCGTAAGCGTAATATTTTCCTTCCCAAAGCATGATGAATGGATCGCCAAACGGGACTTTTGAAACGATTGGTTTTACTTCAGGCTCATTTGCCTGAAGTGAGCATGAATAAATTCCTGCCGAAAGAAACAGAAACAATAGAATAAGAGAGTGCTTCATGTGATTGCTTTTACTCGTTATTACACTCAACTAACCTGAAATACTCATTGCTTGCAAGTTTTTTGAATGGTAAACAGGCCTTTACTTCATAGTTGTGTGAAATTCGCCATCCAAAACGGTAGTAATGAACAATAGGCTTTGCCGGTTTAGATTTCCCAGTATTTTTTTAATTCCGGATAAATTTAGGCAATTATCAAATGTTCCTAAGTGTTGTAATTTACTTGTTTAAGATATTAAACCATCTGGTGTTTATGACGTCTAAACTGAACTTTTTATAACTAAAATTTTAACCAATGGATTCGAACGACAACCAAAAACGAAAAGACCTTTCGAGGAGAAATTTTTTAGGGATGACGACAGCTGCAGCTGCTGCAATCACAATTGTTCCGCGCCACGTATTGGGCGGTAGGGGTTTTAAAGCTCCAAGCGACATATTAAATGTTGCGTTGGTTGGGGCAGGTAGCCAAGGCTCCAGCGATATCTTAAACATTTGCAAATCAATAAATGCGGCACCACCCCGGGGTACGATGAAACCTGGAACAGAAAACTTAGTCGCCATTTGTGACGTTGACTGGGGTTATTCAAAAGTTCAGGAAACTTTTGGGAAATATCCGGCAGCAAAGCAATACAAAGACTGGAGAGTGATGTACGATGAAATGGGAAAATCAATTGATGCGGTTGTTGTTGCCACCGCTGACCATAACCATGCCAACCCAACAGCTACAGCTATAACCCTCGGGAAACACGTATATTGCGAAAAACCATTAACCCACACGATCTACGAATCACGTTTGTTAACCAAACTGACTGAAAAATACGGTGTTGCTACCCAGATGGGAAACCAGGGTTCTTCAAACCCAGGAGTTCGTCAGGCATGTGCCTGGGCCTGGGCAGGCGAAATCGGCGAAGTTCGCAGAGTTGACGCATGGTCAGCCCGTCCGATTTGGCCTCAGGGATTAGATACACCAACCGATATTCAAAAAGTACCAAAAACTTTGGATTGGAATTTATGGTTGGGCCACATGCCTTTCCGTGCATATAATTCAGCTTATACACCTTGGAACTTCCGCGGCTGGTGGGATTTCGGAACCGGCGCATTTGGTGATATGGCCTGCCATAACATGCATCCTGTATTTAAAGTACTGAAATTAGGATCCCCGATTAGAGTTCAGGGCCAATCATCACAACTTAAGATAGACTCTTGCCCAAATGCCCAAATGGTTAAAATGACATTCCCGGCACGTCCAAACCTTCCGAACATGGCAATGCCTGAAGTAGAAGTTACTTGGTACGATGGTGGTTTACATGGAATGATTCCTGAAATCAAACTTCCTGAAGGGAAAAGATGGCAGGCTGAAGGCTGTGCGATCTACGGATCAAAGGACACCCTTATTTTGGGAAGCCACGGAAGTGATGCTTACCTGCTTTCTGGCAGAACACCTAAATCTCCTGAAGTATTAAGAGTAATTCCTGATAACAACCATTACCTGGATTGGGTTGAAGCATGTAAAAATCCGGATCTTCGCGATAAGACAGCATCGCACTTTGGCGAAGCTGGTCCGTTCAACGAAATGGTGCTGATGGGAGTTTTAGCTGTACGCTTGCAGAAACTTAATAGAATTCTGGAATGGGATGGTGCAAATATGGAGTTCACCAACATCTCTGATACTGATAAGGTGTCGACTTATTCACAACTTTTGGATATGCAAAGAAGTATGGCTGCTGCCGCTGCTGCCGCTGCCGCTGCTGCCAAAGGTGGTGCTGCTGCTGCTCCTGCTGGAGGTCCTGGCGGCCCTGGTGGACGAGTTGACCCAAGCTCTAAAAATGCAAAAGAATTCTATAAATCATTGGTTAAACACGAATACCAGAATGGGTTCAAATTACCTGATATGCCTGCATAACATGTAGGATTGAAAATTCTAAAGAACATCTCAATTATATTTTGAGATGCTCTTTTAGGATTCCAATTGGCTGTTTTGTACTTAGAATAAAAACATTCCTAATTTAAATTCAAACTAAACATAAAATGAATAATAAATCACAAGCTCGGGTATCCCGGCGTAGTTTACTTGGCAGTATTGCTGTTGTTGTGGCTTTATCCCTGATTTCCATAAGTAGTTATGCGATCAAGAGTACTCCAAATCAGGCGCCAGATGCCAAACCGAATTCAAAATTCGGCGGAGTTCAGATTGGTGCCATCAGTTATAGCTGGCGCAGTATGCCCGGCGGCGTTGAAAATATAATCAAATATTGCAACGAAACTGGTATCAATTCATTGGAATTAATGAGCAATGATGTTGAAAATTATTTAGGTGCACCGGTAAATCCAATGATGAGTTTCATGCGTCCACCAGCACCTCCACCAGCACCTGCGGCAACTCCCGGTGCGGCCCCTGCAGCTCCAGCTCCTATGCAACGTCCCAAATTAACTCCTGAACAGGAAGCTGCCGTAGCCAAATATAATGTCGAAATGAAAGCATGGCGTTTGGCTCAGCCAATGTCTAAATTTGAAGATGTAAAAAAAATGTTCGATAAGGCTGGCATCGGCATACACATTGTAAAATTCTCACCATCACGATGGTCAGATGAGGAAATTGACTATGCTTTTAAAGCTGCCAAAGCCATGGGAGCAAAAGGAGTGTCCGATGAAATAAGCGAAAACGCCTGTAAAAAAATGGGTCCTATTGCTGAAAAATATGGTATGTATGCAGTTTTCCACCAGCACATGCAATTTGCAACTGAAGGGTTTAATTACGATACATTTATGGCAATCTCACCAGCCGTAATGTTTAATTTCGATTCAGGTCATTTCTTTGGCTCAACTGGTATTGATCCAATCACCATGATTGAAAAGTATCACAATCGGATCTTTAGTATTCACATTAAAGATAAGACCGGACCCAAAACAGAACCTACTCCAAATACCAATCAGGTTTGGGGACAGGGCGAAATGCCGCTTGCACAAGTTCTGACTTATATTAAAGAAAAAAAATACCCCATTTATTGCGACATCGAACTGGAATACGACGTTAAACCATGGTCGAATGCAGTAAAAGAAGTGAAGACCTGCGTTGAATATGCCAAACAAATCCTGAAGTAATTTACCGTAAAATAAAACTCACTAACCGATAGGTTGGTTAGTGAGTTTATTACTTCTGAAAATTCAGGAAGTCGTTTGAATTTAAGTACTATTTCGCGGGCGTAATAATAATGTTTCTATAATCTGCGGGGCGATGATCTCCCTGAAGCATAATTGGACCAGCTTCTCCTTCTTTGCTGTCAATTGCACCTCCGGTAATTCCTGGAATAATCTGGTCGCAAATAACAGTTTTGCCATTTGCTTCAATTGTTACGCGCCGGCCAATCAAGGTAATGTCATAAGTTTGCCACTCACCCGGAGCTTTTGCTACATTTTCATTAGGCGTCAGAAAACCATAAACACCTCCAAGATAAATCGATGCAGGTTCTTTTCCTTTGCTGTCTTCAATCTGTACTTCATATCGGCCCCTTAAATATATCCCGGTATTACCTTCTTCCGGATACCTAAACTCAACATGCAATTTAAAATCATCAAATTTTTGATTGCTGATTAAGTTTGTTCCGGGCTTTGGGTTTTTCAAAATGCCATTTTCAGCCACCCATTGATTGTTCGGTTTTTGTGGATGCCATGCATCAAGATTCTGGCCATTAAATAGTGCAATTGGCGTTCCCCATTCAGGAGCAGCACTTCTTTTAAGCAGTGGCGCTCTTTCACCTACAAATGAATGTTTGACACCTGAACTGCTTGTGATGACTCCCGAAAGTTTGTCATTTTCTACAGTTCCTTCAAAAACCATGTCATTGTCAGCGTTGTCCCATTGTGGAGGAATACTAAAAGTGATTTTTCCGTTGTTCACATTTACTTTTGAAATCGGACGGGCGCTTCCTGATTCGGCAACAAAATAGCCCACAAGCGTTTTTATTCCTGAAAGTTTAACTTCCAGCCAGGATGGCACTGATTGATTTCCCATTTCAACAGTGATGTCCCACCGGCCAATGATTGGCTGATCTCCGGCATTTGAGTTACTGCTTTGCGAAGTAAAAGGCATTGAACCAAATAAAGTCAGTGCGATTAACACACCGTAGAAATTGCTACTAAATATTGAGAAAAATCGAATGTTTTTCATTACGAATTAATTTTTAGTGAATAATAATCGAAAGTACTGCTTTTTACAGATTTTTCACTCTCTGATTTAGATATATCCATCAAAGATTGATGCTTTATTTGAATAAAGGGGAACTACCAGATTCGTTTTAGGCTGTGAAATTCAGCTTTTTCCAATGTTACATCGCCACCTTTTGAAAATGCTTTTAGTTTGGTAAACTTCTCCGTAGGAAATACGATTTCTGTCATTACCAGTTTCCCACCATCCACAAATAATTCGACTGACGCCGCATCAACAAACATCCGCAATTGCAAATGACTGCTAGCAGTATAGGGAGCCTTTGCAATTCCTGCAAATTCTTTTGAAAAAGCAGAAGGGCCAGCAGCCCATCGATCGACAAAAAACTGCTTTTGATTAACCGAATAACCAAGTACTAATTTCTCATTCAGATTGTTCTCCAGAATAATGCCCAGTGTTTCAAGTTTGCTGTTTTCCAGGTTAAAGTCAAATGCCAATTCGCTTTGGCTGAGGGTTGTGCTATCCAATTCAATCTCTTTTTCACCGGTAATGTTTTGTGAGGCATGATAAATCGGAGTAGCTTCAGTACGAAGAGTTTCCAGCTCTCTGACAGGTTTTGAAACCAACAGATAGCTGTTATCCTGATTGATTAATGATAATTCGCGGGGAATTGTAGTGGCGCTGCGCCATACCGTAGTTGGCACTACTGTGGCGTATTGCCAGTTACTCATCCACCCCCAGGAAAAGTCGACGTCCATCAGATTCAGGAACATTCGACCAGGTTACACCGGCATAATTGTCCGGTCCCCAGTCGACCCATTTCTCCCGAGGTTCATCTGGTACAAACTGATGTCCGTCAAATTCGCCTACAAAATATTGATTGGCTGAACCACCATTGGGTCCTCCCGGATTAATATTTACAAACAGCACCCATTTCGAAACGTTGCTTCCCTCCACTTTAAGACGAAACAAGTCGGGGCATTCCCAAACTCCGCCATGGGCGCCAATTGTTTTGCCAAATTCGCTTTCCCTGGTCCAGTTTTTCAGGTCAGGAGACGAGAAAAATGTAATGCAGTCCAGTGTAGCCAGGGTCATGATCCACTTTTTCGAGGATTCGTGCCACATGACTTTCGGATCGCGAAAATCGCGGATTCCCGGGTTTTTTAATTCCGGATTTGCACTGTATTTTTCCCATGTTCGACCTTTGTCGTTGCTGTAAGCAATTGCCTGCGTCTGGAAATCGTTGCGCCGGGCTTTTTCTGCTTTCGCATCGTGATAAGTGAAAATTGCAATTAGCGGCGCCTTCCCGTCTTTTCCAAGTCCTGAAGTATTATTTACATCAACCACGGCACTTCCGGAGAAAATCTAAGCTGTCGGGATATAGCGCAATTGGCAAATGTTCCCAGTGAACCATATCGGTACTGACGGCATGTCCCCAATGCATTGGTCCCCAAACCGTGCTGTCGGGATCGTACTGGTAAAACAGGTGGTATTCACCTTCGGAGTAAACCATTCCATTGGGATCGTTCATCCAATTGGCTTCAGGAGTAAAGTGATATTGAGGGGCGGTATTGCCCTGAATAATAAACTGGTAGCAAACTTTTGTCTGACATTTTTTTCTTGTCCTGAAATTGACAGGAAGAGAGCATTATTACTGTAATTAATACGCATAAGAAACAGGATGGTAATTTTCTCATAATAGGTTCTTTATTTTTAGTACGTTTGCCTGATGGGTTTACAAGGTTAGCGCTTTATCTGTTGATTCAAACGAAGTATAATTATTAGATCTCCAATATTCAGATGTTTTCTTTCAACTTTTTGCATGAAAGTATTAGCGAAACCAAGAGCTTGTTTTGAATCGCTCGTTCTAAAGTAATGTCTGGAAATGAATTTTTGCGAAACCGCCACCCTTTAAGGGCAGCGGCCATTCTTCGCAAAAACCAAACCCAATTGAGGTTCGGAAATTTTTAATCTATGGTTAATGAAAAATCAGCCGCTACAGTTACGTAACGGCTGTTGATTTTTTAAAGAATTAGTATCCAGGATTTTGTATAATGTCTTTGTTTGCACCCAAAGCCGAGGTAGGGATTGGATAAATGGCTTTTGTTGCAGCAGTTACTGGTTTGCCCTGCCAAGCTTCACCGAATTTGCCAAAACGGATCAAATCTTGACGGCGCAAGCCTTCCCAGTACAATTCATAACCACGTTCTTTCAAAACATCGGCTAAAGTAACAGAAGTAAGGACAGGTAATGTTTTACCAGACGCATTACGTTTACTTCTGATGTAATTGATGTCGGCTAACGCACCTGCGGCATCGTTATTTCTCAATTTGGCCTCGGCACGAATCAGATAAATGTCAGAAATACGCATGATCGGCACATCGTTAGGAGATGAGAACTGGTGAGTTGTAGCAGCGTTTGGAGCGAATTTAATGACGCGGATTCCTGCATTTTCTGGAGAACTTTCTAAATTCATTTCCGGAACAAAAATTAATGGAGATCCGTTGCGTTGCTTCAGCGCAGTGCCGTCAAGACCATATTGCTGACCGACAAGAAATCCCTGATTAAAGCCACATTCAGCTTTAATCCGGTTATCCTGATAACGAGCATCATTTACTTTATCCCAGGTATCAAAGAAAGTTGAAGTCGTACTTGGACCATTCCAAGTGCTGGTTAAATTTCCGAATATTTGACTATAGTGTAATGTAAAGTTAACCCATACACTACCACTTCCCATCTCAACTCTATCGTCCATCGGAACGCGCAATATAAATTCAGGATGTTCTGCTACATCTTTTTGGAACATGGTCCAATAATCAGTTGCCACGGCATAATCGGTGTTGCTGATAAGGTCGTTACATGCAGAAACAGCCTCGGCATATTTCTTTGTTCCCGTCCAAACTTCATAGTTTAAATATACTTTGGCAAGCAAGGCCTGTGCAGCTCCCTTGGTAACATGATCAGAACCAACTTCTGTTTTTGATTTCAGATTAGGTAATGCTGCTGTCAGCTCGGTGATGATCTTATCGGCAGCGGCCTGTCTGGTAAGAAGATTGGGAGCCTTTGAGAAATCGACTTCTTCGGCTTCACGGAAAGGTACCTGTCCGAATAAATCGCACAGTAAATACATGTAATAAGCTCTCAAAAATTTGGCCTCGTTAATGTATTGGGTAGTTGTCGCAGTTACCGGAAATTTCCCAATATAATTAATGGCAATGTTTGAACGCGAAACACCTTGATTTAATGCTTCCCATACGTTCTTCATACGAATATGGTCGGCAGTCCAGCTTTGTAGATGAAGTTGTTGCCATTCGCCATTATCGTACCAGTCGGTACCACGGGTCGGTACAATTACTTCGTCAGTCGACACTTCTTGCAGCGCCCAGTAATCATACCATTCAATTGTACGCCGTAAACTGGCATAAGGTGCATTAATCAATGCTGTCATGTTGTTTGGATCGTTTACCAGATTGGTTCCAAGTTGTTCGTCAAGCACTTTTTCGTCCAGATTGGTACATCCTATTAGCCCTGCAAAGGCAATTAAAGTGCAGTATTTAATGAATTTATTTCGTTTCATTGTATGCTGAATTTAAGATTTAAAATTGAAGGTTAACACCGAACGTAAATGTCCGGGATTTTGGGAATGAAGAGTAATCAACGCCCAATGATGGTACATTATTATTATTAGCGTCTGAATTAACTTCAGGATCAAAACCTTTGTATTTAGTGATCAGGAGTAAATTATTGCCGGTAGCATATACTCTTAGTTTACTCAACCATTTTACTGATTTGGTATTGAAGGTGTAACCCAATGTTAAGTTCGCTAACCGGAGGAATGAACCATCCTCGATAAACCGTGATGAAAATGCATTTGAATTGGAAGCACTTTCAGAAGATGTGGCAATGTCTGATCTCACGTTACTCGATTTGTCCAGAGTACCTTTCACAAATAATGCATTGGCTGTGTTGTTGTACACCTTGTTGCCCTGGGTTCCGTACCAGAATATGCTGGCATCGAAATTTTTAAGCTTCAACGATGAACTTATACTATACGTAATTTTAGGCAGTGCCGAACCTAAAAATTCTTTCACAACATTTCCGCTGGCATCTTTTTTATAAATGCCAATTCCATTTGAATCAAAACCTTCGAATACCATTCCATAAAATGAACCGATAGGCTGATCATTGGCAATCAGTTGAACGTAGGTTCCAGACAATCCCTGACCTGAGGCTGCCCCAGTTATAATGGATGTTCCCAAACCTTTTACTTTATTTTTAATCTGGGCTACATTAAAAGTTGCATCCCATCTTAATCCTGACTTGTCGATTATAATGCCTGTTAAACCAAGTTCAACCCCGTTATTCACGATTTCTAATCCAGGAACATTCTGCCACTGTGTTGAAGTTGGAGCCGGATCTTTTGATGAAATCTGAAGTAATACGTCGGTTGTTTTTTTGCTAAATAAATCAAATGTACCAGTCAAGCGATCTTTCAGAAAACCAAAATCTAATCCAACATTAATCTGCTCGGTTGTTTCCCATTTAATGTCAGGATTTGGAGTTCTGTTGAAGGTAATACCAGGTATGAGTACACCATTCGAATAGAAGTTCGCATTGTTTGCCGTACCTACCGACATCAACGAAACTTTATCGGGAATTTCCTGGTTCCCGGTTAAGCCCCAACCTAAACGAAATTTTAAATTACTGAACAGATCAACGTTTTTCATAAAGTCTTCTTCCATAATTCGCCATGCGAAAGCTGCTGAAGGGAAATTACCATATTTATTGTTGGCTCCAAATTTGGATGATCCATCGCGACGCATCGTAAATGTCAGTAAGTATCTTTCTCTAAAAGAGTAATTTACACGTCCGAAGAATGATTGTAGCTCGCGTTCGTAAGCTGTTGATGTGACCACCGCAGTCGAAGAAATGCCATAACTTAAGTTATCCGTATATTTTATTCCCTGTACGATAAAACCCTTAATGTTTGAATTATTTGTGGTTCCATTGAAATTCTGGTAAGAATGGCCTAACAGGAAATTAAATGAATGTTCTATACCTATTTTGGTTGCATAGGTAATGTAGTTTTCAATCAGCTTGTTATTGGCGATAATACCATTGATGTAGGCTTCCCCTTTGTTCGACAAATAACTCAATTGCTGATCCTGATTTACACGGCGTTCAGCATTCGTCCGATCCAAACCTACATTCAATTTATATTTCAGTCCTTTAATAATTTCGTATTCAGCCGACATGTTGGCCACCACGCGAATCGTATTCACCTTATCATCAACAAGGTTCATCATTGCTACAGGATTTCGTTGGTCGGTAGTATGTTGATAATAGGTTCCATCTGCATTAAAAATCGGAAACGTTGGATTCGATTTAAGGGCTGTAATGATCAAGTCACCTTCGTACCCGGATCCGCTGGCTTCCGAAATAGGCATACGACTGTCTTCCTGTTGCGAGGCCAACAAACTAGCATTCAACAACAACTTGTCGCTAAAGGCTTTTTGTGTCAGTTTTATGCTTCCATTTAATTTTTTTATGCCTGAATTATGAACAATACCTTGTTGATCTAAATACCCAAGCGAAAGGTGATAGGTTGATTTCTCGCTTCCTCCACTTAAACCTAAAGCCTGATTGTTGGTGAGGGCTGTCCTAAAGATTTCATCTTGCCAATTTATGCTTGCGCCTTTATCGAGTAACTTTGTGCCATCTGCTCTGGTATACGACCGGAACTGATCAGGAGTTAAAATATCCATTTTCTCGCGGATGGTTGAAGTACCAAAATATGAATCGAACGTTATGGTGCTTTCGCCTTTCTTCCCTTTCTTAGTGGTTACAAGCACAACACCATTGGCCCCACGAGCACCGTAAATGGCAGTCGACGAAGCATCTTTTAAAATGTCAATTGATTCAATGTCTTCAGGATTAATGAAACTCAATGGGTTTTTGCTACCACCACTTCCGTAACCTGCAGCAGTACCTCCTGTAGGAGTAAGATTTGAGTTATCAAGCGGAATACCGTCAACAACATAAAGAGGTTCCTGTCCTGAACGAATAGAACTCGATCCACGGACACGAACAGTCATTCCACCGCCTGGTTCACCGTTGTTCTGGGTAATGTTTACACCTGCAATTCGGCCTTGCATCATTTCAACAGGCGACGTTGCCAGTGATTTATTCATATCCTTTTCAGACAAACGGTTTGTTGCACCGGTCAAATCCGTTTTGCGTTGAACACCGTATCCAACAGCAACAACTTCTTCAATACCAATTGTTTCTTCTTCCATAACTACTTTAAAGGTAGTTTTTCCGGAAACGGGAATTTCCTGAGTCTTCATTCCAACAAAAGAAAATACAAGTACCGCATCGTCGCCTGGAACTTCAAGACTAAATTTCCCGTCAGAGTCAGTGATCTGACCAATTGTAGTTCCTTTTACCAAAACGGTAACTCCAGGCAGTGGTTCTCCTGTGTTGTCATTCACAATACCACTTACCGGACGTTCTTTCTGCTGCATAGCCGTTGCATTTTCTGCGTTGGATATGCTTCTGGTCGAGACAGGGGAACTGTTGCCAGCCGAAGCCAACATGGTTAACCCCAATAAATTAATAATCACAAGACGGGTTATTTGCCCGATTTTTTTGCCAACTTTCCTGTCAGGAAAGTCTTTTAGCCAATTGATTTTCATAAGTTCTTCATTTTAAATTAATAATTAATGAATAATTTAGTGTAAAGAGGCTCATCATTTTTAGGCTGATTTTTAATGCATAAATCAGCTTTATAATGATTTGGTGCATCATTATTGTGAATTAGTATGTAATATTTGATTAATCTGATTCATATCGTACTCAGGAGTCGCTACGACTTTTGTGGCAACAAAAGCTCCGTTAGCATAAGAATTAATAAATGCATCAGAATAGGATTTACCTTTAAAAATTGCGGCAATAAGAATAGCCAGAAGAGTATATCCGGCTTAAACAGTGTCAACTGCATTAACTTTGAACCCCGGGTGTTCATAAAACTTACCGGCTGAATAAAGTAATGCGCCTTTTTCGCCATTGGTTACACAAATCATTTCTGAATTGTATTCACCGGCAAACCAGGTTGCCATACTTTTTTCATCGAGCTCCTGTTTATTATGCAACATTGCAATAGCGACCAGTTCGTCATCATTCAACTTAACAATGTCCGACTTTAACAGAAGCATCTCCACAATCTCACGGGTATAAGAATTTATACGAAGGTTAATATCAAAAGTTTAACTATTTTATTTTCAGGTAGATTTAAAATTGTGTTTCTTAATTCAGGATTGCGTGATGCCAGTGTTCCCTAGAAAATAAGTCCTGATTCTTTGGCTTTTTTCATCAGCAAATCAGTTAAAGTAAGGTTGTCCCAAGCCACATGTTCGCATATTTCGAAGGTGGCATTGTTGTTTTGGTCGAGGTGAACCAGGACTTCGCATGTCGGCAGATATTCGTCACCCTGAATTAAATCGGTATTCAGACCAGAACTTTGAAGGAAATCAACTAATTTTTGACCACGGTCGTCATTGCCAATTTTACTGGCGATGGCCACGGTTGGTCCAATATTATTCAGTTGCAAAGCCTCATTCATTGAGGCGCCACCCGGTTTAGAAGAAGAAGAGAGAGTATCCCAAAGGATCTCGCCATTGAACAAAACCTGCATTGTATAATTGTTACCTCATTCGTTTTTTGGGATGACCAAAATGAAAATGTTGAGTTTATGTTTTCAAAAGGATCGATTAGGAAAATGAAGGGGTGCAACTGGTGTTTATCCGCTAAACATCCCAGTTTTAATCTAGGTGGCAAGGTTTGATGAGTGGATATTAAAGAGAAGGAGATCGAACCCGATCTCCTTCCATAACTAAAAATTAAACTCCGATCCTAACTAAAACTCCTATTTTCAAAATTTTAACTTCTTTTTCTTGAATTGATGTTAAAAAGACAATTTCTCAATATTTCTGCTCAAGCTAATTTGCTTTGAGCGGAATCAATTAATCCATTTCTTCGCGTTGGAATTACTTTTGCGAACCCGGTGACATTTCCGATCCAGGTAATGAATTCTTCCGCACCTTCATCGGCACCATGCTTTCCGTCTCAGACAGCCAGGTGCAACAACTATATAATCCGTTGTCAAAGCCAGGTCTTTATTCCCGCTTACTTTGCTGTTTCCACCAGTACCACCAATAGGAGAGTCAGAACCGTCGCGCATGTTATTTGCCGACATATTGCCCCTTACGCCATTAGCAAAATTTAAGGTGCTGGCAGTAGGTAGAAAACCAGCTTTGTCAGAGAAAAGTCCACCACCTGTAATCCTGAAATTTTTAATTGGTTCGAAAAACAATAAATCCTGAAGCATTAAACCATTATCGACGTTGTGGAGGTAATCAAACTGGAGAATATTGATATGGAAAATACCGAACTTAGATGTTTGGGAGAAATTTTTACTTACAATCATTTTTAATGTTCCATACTTATTCCCCAACATCAATTCTGCCGGTATGGGTTGTGCTTTTGCCATAATCCCCGAAAAAAGGGAAAGCAAAATTATTGCGCAAATAGTTTTGACCTTTTTCATTTAATTCATCGTTATAATTCCCGTCAAAACTATTGAATGGATGATCACATTTCAGATGAAATATGGTGAAGCTGATATTTTTGGTGCTGAACTATCCCAGAGTTCATTTGATCTTTTATGACATTGTCGGTGCGCTAAATTATTTCGCTGAAGGAGGGATGTAGTTTGATGAAAATAACGGATTGAAAAGCAAGAGATAGTCGGGTTTGAGACCCCAAAGGGTCTAATGCAAAATTCTCCTTTTTATGATCAGCGCAACGTGAAGTATTCAAATTATTTATAGGGAACGTATTGAAACGAAAAAGAGGTTGGAACTTTCGAACCAACCTCTTCGCAAAAAGAAAATATTTTTCTTATACACGTTTTTCTTTGATACGGGCTTTTTTGCCTGTAAGAGAACGTAAATAGTACAATTTAGCTCTGCGAACAATACCTTTTTTGTTCACTTCAATCAGGTCGATGAAAGGTGAAAAAAGTGGGAAAATTCTTTCAACACCAATGTTTCCAGACATTTTACGAACAGTGAAAGTTTTGGTGATTCCTGTTCCTTTTACCTGAATAACAACACCACGGAAATTCTGTACACGCTCTTTGTTACCCTCCTTAATTTTGTAATGAACGGTAATGGTGTCACCTGCTTTAAATTGCGGTTGTTGTTTTTCTTCAATAACAAACGCGTTCTGTGCAACTTTAATTAAATCCATCTTTTTATGTTTTTAGTGGCAATATTACATCAAATCAATGAGTAAGAGATTGCTGAAATGTGGCGCAAAAGTAACAAAATAATTCAAACCACATAACTTATAACTCGTAATTTATAACTTTTTAGTGGCTTGGTGCACCAATCATTTTTAAATGATCGCCGGTGCCGTCAACAATTACCTTCTTCCACCAGTCTGGATACCCTGGCTGGTTTGGGCTTGGTGGCATTCCTGTTTCAGTCCGTTCAAAAGCACCGTCTTTTTCCTTTTTAATATTACCATCGATAAATTTCACGATCAAGTATTGCGATAATTTTTTCCATTCGTTGGTCATTCCATTGGCCTGACTGACCGAATAATCGGTCAGGAACTGAAGTGTTTCGCTTTTCTTTCCTGAATTCCAAAGGCTTTGGGCAGCCATGTCAACGCTCGGGGTATAGGCTACGAATTTGTCTTCCAGACTTTCCTGAACTTTCAATACATCCGGAATCATGGCGTCATAACGCAGATAAGTAAAGTTCGAAACTACGTTAAATGTCCAAAAGGCAGATGTTTCAGAAAAAGTAAGCATATCGCCGTTTCCAACTTTAAAACATTCCGGAATTTCAGTAATCCCGCAATACATCGGAGCATAACAGGTGCTGTAGGCATCGTCAACACCAAACCACAGTATTCCGCCAATCGGATTAGGTAACCATGAGCGAGACTGGGTTACAAACGAAAACCCGGTTTGCTGAGTAGAAATAGCACGTTCGTTCACGTAGTCGGCCGAATCAACTTTAAAGGTCAATGGTCTCCAGCGGTATGGAAGTTTGAATGGCCCTGCGCCAACGTCTTTGGTCATATCCAATGCAGTTCCTTCGTAATGGTCGCGCATCATGCCCATCACATCCTGAACGCTAACTTTTTTATCAGGTTTTACCCACAATGGCATTCGGTTCGATGGAAATTTATTTTCTCCGGCGTGTTTTACAATGCCTAGCGCGTACTCTTCGTATTGTTTCATACCGGAGTACACTTTGTTGAAACCTGCAAAAACGCGGGCATCGCTGAAACGGGCTCCGCTGAAATCAACAGGAGCATATATGTCAGAAAAGCTGAATTCAGTATTTTTACCATCAAACCATCCTTTTTCGCGGGCAAACGAAATAACGTCTTTAGCAAAAAGGCAATTTGCTTCATCGTTCATTGGGAAAGTCGTAATTCTGGCCTGATTGGCATGACCGCTGATGTACCCGTCAGGGATACGTTGAGCGACCCAAACAGCGCCTTTTTCGCCTTCGCCTTTTCCAATCATTTCAAAAATCCATACTTCATTGGGATCTGAAACCGAGAATGATTCGCCGGAGCTGGCATATCCGTATTTTTCAACGAGATCAGCCATCACTTCAATAGCTTCGCGGGCTGTTTTGGCACGCTGGAGAGCTACATAAATCAGGCTGCCGTAATCCATTATTGCACCCGATTGTTTGCCTAATTCCTCACGGCCACCATAAGTTGTTTCGCCAATGGCCACCTGAAATTCATTCATGTTTCCAACTACGCTGTAGGTATGTGGAACTTGTGGTATACGTCCTAGAAATTTACCGGTATCCCATTCGTAAATGTCACGCAGGGCACCAGCAGGGAAGTCCTGGGCCGGCTGATAATACAACTCACCATATAAAGTATGCGAATCAGCGGCATACGTAATCATGGTCGAGCCATCAACCGAGGCTCCTTTTGTAATTAAAAAGTTGGTGCATCCGTATGAAACAGGTATGCCCCAGGCAACTGCCAAAAGCAACAGCAAAGCAATACGTTGAAGATTTTTTATCATGATTTGTATTTTATTTGAATTTGTTGTTTGACAAATATAATTATTCTCAGGATTTAAAATTTTGGATCCTGATTTAAGCCAGTAAAGAAGATTGAATTTAAGCAAACGAACCATGAGAAACCTCAGGTCTCGGGAAAGGCAAAAGGAATAAGCAAAACGGAAAGGGATTGACCCGGAAGAATCAGCGTTTCCAAACAGCAATAGCCAGCGAAATCCAACCGGAAACAAAAGATAATCCGCCGATAGGAGTGATTGCGCCAATGGCTTTTATGCCTGAAAATGCAATAAGGTATAAGCTTCCTGAGAACAGAATAATCCCGACTCCCAAAAACATAGCCGATCGGCTAACCCATTTCGATTCGATCTGAAATCCGATTATTCCGGCAAACAACAGCCCAAGGGCATGATAAAACTGATATTGGACCCCAATTTGATAAATCTGCATCATTTCAGGAGTAAGGCGTGTTTTCAGTGCATGTGCTCCAAAAGCTCCCAACATAACGCTTAATGCCATAAAAATGGCTCCTGAAATAAGTATTGTCTGATTCTTCATATTTTTCTTTATCTATGATCAAATTAACAATCAACTTTGGTTCTGGTTTCCTGAAATAAAAAATCCCGAAGGAATGACCTGCGGGATTTTGACTTTATACTTTTTGTTTTGAACGATTAATCCAGTTTATGAATCACCAATCCTGATCGAAGTTTTGGCTCGAACCAGGTGGTTTTTGGAGGCATAATATTTCCTGAATCAGCAATGTTGATCAGTTGCTGCATCGACACCGGATAAAGGGCAAATGCCACTTTCATGTCACCACCGTCAACACGTTTTTTCAATTCGCCCAAACCGCGGATTCCACCAACAAAATCGATACGGGTTGAAGTACGCAGGTCGGCAATTCCCAAAATCTGATCGAGAACCAGGTTGGATAAAATGGTCACGTCGAGCACCCCAATCGGATCATTGTCGTTGAAAGTGCACGGTTTGGCGTTCAGCTTATACCAGTTTCCGGAGAGGTACATGCTGAATTCGTGCAGTTTGGCTGGTTTGTAAATTTCGGTTCCAGCTAGTTCTACATTGAAATTTTGAGCTAGTTTGTCCAGTAATTCAGCTTCGGTTAAACCATTCAAATCTTTTACGGTGCGGTTGTAGTCGATAATCTGCAATTGGTTATCTGGGAAATGAACGGCCATAAAGAAATTGTATTCTTCGTTGCCTGTATGATTTGAGTTTTGATTTTGCTTTTCCAAACCGATGCGGGCAGCGGCAGCAGTACGGTGATGTCCGTCGGCTACATAGGTTGCAGGAACTTTGGTGGCGAATAACTCTTCGATTTTCTGATTGGTAGCTGCATTGTTTATGGCCCAGAAATGGTGACCAAATCCATCTTCAGCAACAAAATCGTAATCGGCTTTCTGTCCTTTTACAATTGACTCGACAATTGCATCAATTTCAGGAACCGCACAATACGAAAAGAAAACAGGTTCAATATTGGCGTTCAGATAGCGAGTCAAAATCATTCGGTCTTCTTCTTTATCCGGACGGGTCAACTCGTGCTTTTTGATGATTCCCTGGTTGTAATCTTCGCACGAAGCAGCGCCAACAATTCCGTATTGAGTGCGGCCATTCATGGTTTGGGCATAAATGTAATACTTGGCCTCTTCGTCCTGACCGAGCCAGCCTTCTTCCTGAAATTTCTCGAAATTTTCAACCGACTTCAGGTAAACCATTTCCGAATGAACATCAGTTCCCTCCGGACAGTCGATTTCGGCACGGGTAATATGGAGCAACGAACATGCTTTGCCTTCGGCCATCTGGGCGGCTTCAGTGCTGTTCATTACATCGTATGGCAAACAGGCCAGGTCGCTGGCAATAGCTTGAGGTGGACGAAGTCCTTTAAATGGTTTTACGATAGCCATAATTGTTACTTTTATCAGATTTGATTTTTCTTTCTGTTTTTGGTGTTTTTGTAGAAATCGTATGCCAGGCTCCGGATTGCCACTTTCCTTCCTTTCTGATGATTGGTTGCACGGGCCCAGGGCATTATTAATATAGTACTTCCTGCTACGATTACTGCTTTTACAGGATTCATTTCAATAGATAATATCCAGACTGCCAGATAAATGACATCGAAGAGAATCAGGAATATCATGAAATTGTAAAAAACGATTTTGAATTTTAAAGGCATAACAAAGATTTACTATTAAACAATGTGCGATTTACTATTCGGTAAATCTTATTCTATTTCAATATTGTATTTTCCAAGCAATCCGGCCAATCCCGAACTGGAGAATTTTGCTTTCTTCATCTTATTTGCACCCGGATCGAATGCATAATTGAAGGCTGTTCGAAAATCAGCTTTCTCCAGATTGCTTTGGCTGAAAACTGCCATCGATAAATCACAGTTGCCAAATTGTGCCCCTGATAAATCGGCAGACGAAAAGTCAACCTCCTTCATCGAGCAATTGGTAAATTTGGCATTCTTCATCCTTTTTTTGAAAAAAGACGCGTAATCGAGAACACATTTCTGAAAATTGGCTGCGAACAAAAAATCGGAACAATGGTCAAAATTGATTCCAATTAGTTTGCAGTCGATGAAATTAACGTCTTTCAGTCCTGTTCCGCTTAGTTTTGCCATGGCAAAGTTACAGCTTTCAAACCGGCAGTTTATAAAATCAGTTTCAGAAAGAACACTGCCCGAAAAATCGCAATTCAGAAAAGTACAGCTGTCAAATTCGGTGTTCGATACTCTTTGACCAGAATAACTGACGTTAATGAAATTCTCTTTGTCGTGTATTTTTTCTTTCATCAATGATTTGTTCTCTATCTGTTAACGCGGTAAGTCTGATCGCCGCTTTCGAAAAAAGCGACAATTTGCTCAGCCGCGGCCACACCTGCATTCACATTGGCTTCCGATGTTTCGGCTCCTTGTTTTTTCGGAGTTGAATAATACCGAAGTTCAAATTTTCCGTCTAAATCGGCATGGTTAGATGGGGCAATATCGCTGATGTATTTAAAATCAGGACGTTCTTCCAGTATTTTCTTCAGGCCATCTTCATCGATAACCTCTTTTCTAGCTGTATTAATAACAGTAGCACCTTTGGGCATTTTACTCATCAAGTCGAAATTAACCGACTTCTTCGTTTTATCGTTTGCCGGAATATGAAGCGATAGGAATTCACTTGAACTAAATAATTCATCAACCGATTGAACTACCTTAATGTCGTATGGTTCCATACTAACTTTAGTGATACAAGGATCAAGCGCAACAACCTTCATGCCCAAACCCTGGGCAATTCGGGCCACGCGACGGCCAATGTTACCGCAACCATAAACTCCAACTGTTTTTCCTTTCAGTTCGGTTCCTGAAACTCCTTTGAACTGACCGCGCGACATGAAAATCATCATCCCGATGGCCAACTCGGCAACAGCATTTGAGTTTTGCCCGGGTGTGTTCATGGCAACTATGTCTTTTTCGGTGCAAGCAATCAAGTCCAGGTTGTCAAAACCAGATCCGGCCCTGACAACAACTTTCAGTTCTTTGGCAGCTTCCAGCACCTCACGGTCAACAATGTCGCTTCTCACGATCATCGCATGAACATCTTTGACTGCATCAAGCAACTCAGCTTTCGATGCGTATTTTTCGAGCCTTTGAACCTGATAACCGGCTTTTTCAAGTATCTCGACCATTTGGTTAGCAGCGGCGGCAGCAAATGGTTTTTCAGTAGCTATTAATACCCTTTTCATAGTTATTTCCCTTTTAAAAAAAGAAAAGCAGAACCCCCATTCTGCTTTTCTGCTGTGATTTATTTAAGCTTTGTTTGTTCAAATGCTTTCATCGCATCAACCAGGGCGATTACGCTTTCTTTTGGAAGCGCATTGTAGGTTGAGGCGCGGTAACCACCCACCGAGCGGTGACCTTCCAATCCTAACATGCCCAAAGATTTGGCATAAGCCAGGAATTCTGGTTCCCATTCTTTGTATTCGTCATTCATTACAAAACAAATGTTCATCAACGAACGATCGTTTACATCAGGAATATTGGCTTTGAATAATTTATTGCGGTCGATTTCATCGTAAAGAATTCCAGCTTTTTCGATGTTCATTTTTTCCATAACCTTAACGCCGCCTAAAGCTTTCAACCATTTCAGGGTTTGAAGAGCAGCAAAAACCGGAACTACCGGTGGAGTGTTGAACATGGATTCGTTTTCGATGTGAGTTTTGTAATTCAACATCGTTGGAATTTTACGAGTTACTTTACCCAATGCATCTTCTTTTACAATTACGAAAGTAACGCCGGCAGGAGCAAGGTTTTTCTGGGCTCCACCATAAATAATCGCATATTTTGAAACATCCATCGGACGGCTGAAAATGTCGGATGACATATCGGCTACCAAAGGTATTTTGCAATCGATATCCTGACGGATTTCGGTTCCGTAAATGGTATTGTTAGTTGTAATGTGAAAATAATCAGCATCTTCAGGAACAATATAGTCCTTCGGAATGTAATTGTATGTACTTGCTTTTGAAGAAGCGACTTCAACAACTTCACCAAAAAACTTGGCTTCTTTCAGAGCTTTGTCGGCCCATGTTCCGGTATTCAGATATGCTGCTTTTGTTTCAAGCATATTGTAAGGAACCATCATGAACTGCGAACTGGCGCCACCGCCCAAAAATAACACATGGTAACCGGCAGGAATGTCAAGCAATTCCTTGAATAGTTGCTGTGCTTCGTTGCTTACGGCAACAAATTCTTTGCTACGGTGCGAAACTTCCATCAAAGAAAGACCTGTTCCGGCAAAATCAATTAATGCTTCGGCTGTGTTTTTAATGGTGAATTGCGGTAAAATTGAGGGTCCCGCATAAAAATTATGCTTCTTCATTTTGAATTTATTTATGGGTTAATAACTATCTACATTCATTTTGCGTGCAGATAATGTTTCAAAATAAACGATTATCGGCGTATGGTTCTCTGAGATAAATCAGACTTAATTTTGTTACAACAAGTTATAGAACATCCAATTAATATGCTTCAAAATTCGAATAAAAAATCGAGGTAACAATCCGGCAAGGAGTTATTTTTTCGATTTTAAGTGTTTCCACACCGTAATTTGTCGCATGTTCCGAAATCGCAAATACAAATTATTCTTTTGTGCTTCAACTCACAGTTGTCGTCTTCAGGATGTCAACCAGTTTTTCGTCCTGAAATACGGGAATGACTGGGCAAAGATCATCAGTCAGGCAATATTCGATGCAATCGTCCAATCCTTTAGATGCCAGCCGGCCTTTTTGAGCGGCTTTCTGTATATATCCTGATAAATCGTTTTTTGCAATATTCCACAAATCGATCGATGCCGTTACCGCGTCGCAAATGGTTTCAAATTTTCCTGAATTCAGAAGTCGTTCGGCCAGGGCGCCCGCAAACACTGTGTCTTCCAGGCTGAAACGGTCTTTCCACGAGGCACAAAAGATCAGTACCGGAGCATCTTGTTTGATGAGCCAGTTGGCCAGTACGGAAACATTCAGGAATGAGCCAATGAGCACAGCTTTTGAATGGCTGGCCATGTGAATGCATCGTGTTCCGTTGGTGGTGGAATAAACGATTTCTTTTCCGGCAACGATTTCAGGAGTAAAATTAAAGGGCGAGTTGCCAAAATCGGCAAAGTCGAGCACATAGCCATCGCGTTCGGAGGCAACCATGTAACCTTGTTGTTTCATCGCTCTTGCTTCTTCGACAGTAGCGACCGGTATAATACTTTTTACTCCGTTGTGAATTGCGGCACAGATTGATGAGGTTGCGCGCAAAATATCGACGATCACCACTAAGTTATGATCATCGGCGTGCTTATCGTAGATTGCGGGGGACAAACAAACCTCAAGCCGATTTTTGGATTTTTCCATTTTCATGTGAATGCCACAAAGATATAGAAAGTAGCCAACTGAAACCTATTTTCCAGTTAAGAAAATGGTATTTAAACAAAAGGTAAAATTAGAAAACAGGAAATGGGAAAAGAGTATTTTAGTGATCGGGTGACTTTAAGTCTCCCGATCACTATTCCTCATTTATAACGGACTAATGAAAGGCATTTTAACAATCTTTGCTTTCAACATTTTGTTGCGCACATTCAGGTAAACTTCGGTGCCAATGGCCGAATAGGCTTTGTTTACGTAGCCCATTCCAATGCCTTTATTTAAAATCGGCGACATGGTTCCTGAAGTCACGCGGCCGATTACGTTTCCGTCTTTGTCGGTCAATTCATAATCGTGGCGCGGTATTCCGCGGTCAATCATTTCAAATCCGCGAAGTTTGCGTTCAACGCCTTCCTGCTTTTGCATCAGCAAAAAGTCTTTGTCGATAAAGTAATGTCCGTTAAACTTGGTGATCCAACATAACCCGGCTTCTATGGGAGAAGTGGTGTCGTCAATGTCGTTTCCATACAAACAATATCCCATTTCGAGACGGAGTGTATCGCGGGCAGCCAGTCCAATTGGTTTGATGCCAAATTCAGCGCCGGCTTCAAAAATGGTATTCCACATTTGTTCGGCAATTTCATTTCTGAAATACAGTTCGAAACCGCCAGATCCGGTGTAGCCTGTGGCCGAAATGATTACATCGTCGAAACCTGCGATAGAGCCAGTTACGAATGTATAATATTTGATTTCAGACAGATTAATATTGGTCAGTTTCTGAAGTGTAGCGCAAGCTTTTGGTCCCTGAATGGCCAGCTGGCTGATTGCCGGTGAAGCATTTTCGAGAATGGCGCCGTTTGTGTTTTGCGAAACAACCCAGTTCCAGTCTTTGTCGATGTTGGCCGCATTTACAACCAGCATATATTTTTCAGGTTCGTAATAATAAACCAGCAAGTCGTCAACAATTCCGCCTTTTCCGTTCGGGAAACAAGAGTATTGAGCCTGACCTAAAGTGAGTTTGGCCACATCGTTTGTGGTAACGCGTTGCACCAGTTCCAATGCATTCGGACCTTTCACCCAAAATTCGCCCATGTGCGAAACGTCGAATACCCCAACTGCTTCGCGAACAGTCATGTGCTCGTCTTTTATTCCTGAATACTCTATAGGCATTTCAAATCCGGCAAACTCTACCATTTTGGCACCAAGTTGCTTGTGTATCTGATTAAAGGCTGTAATTTGCATAGTTTTATTTTCAGTTTTTATGTGACAAAATTAGCGTATTGCCTAGGTTTAAAGCATGAAAAAAATCATTTGCCAAAGATATTAGTTTTTACCTCTGCTTCAATATTTTTTGTCTTGTCAACTAATCAGAAGATTATAGACAGGTGGCCTAGTTTCGAATTATAAATTTTTTACTTTTGACTGCATTAAAACCATTTCAAAAAAAGAACCAATGTCGCAAGCCCGTTTAACTAACTTAGATTACCTGAAAGAAATTACAGGTGGTGAGCCTGAAATTATGCAGGAATTTATTCAGATGTTTTTTGATCAGTTACCCGAATTCAGAGATGGATTGACCAGCCATTTAGCCAATCAAAAATGGAAAGAACTTGGCGAACTGGCCCATAAAGCGAAATCGTCGGTTATGACTTTTGGAATGAACGAACTTGGTTACCGACTGAAAGAATTACAACTGAAAACTCAAAAGTTGGAAGACATTGAGAGTTATCCGGAATATGTTAAGGAATTTATGGACGAAATAGCCCAGGCCGAAGTTGAACTAACAGAAGATATGAAAAAGGGATAATTGACCTTGTCAAAAAATAACGATATTGAAAAGCTGTCTCAACGTAATTTGGGGCAGCTTTTCTTTTTTTGAGTTGTTACTGAATTATTTTAGTCGTAAAATTCCATGTCAAAATCTTTTCACGTAAATTAACCCGCCCAAATCAATACAACAACTAACCAAACCAACCATGAAATCATTACTGTCAGGCATTCTGTTCATTTTGATGGCATTCAGCATCGAAGCTCGGTCAACCGGACTTGTCCCAATCGAAAAAATTAATCCTGAAATCTTAACCAACCATTGGAAAGCTCAGTGGATCACTCATCCAACCGAATCGGCGCTCGATTATGGAGTTTTTCATTTCCGGAAGAGTTTCGAACTGGCAACTGTCCCGGCAGAATTCATTATCCATATTTCGGCCGACAACCGGTATCGGTTATTCGTAAATGGACAGGCAGTTTGTTTTGGCCCGGCACGCGGCGACCTGGCACATTGGTTTTACGAAAGCATCGACATTACCAAATTCCTGAAACCCGGCAAAAACTTGTTGGCAGCTGTCGTTTGGAACTTTGGCGAGGATAAACCCTGGGCGCAATTCTCGCTGAAAACAGCGCTGATTGTTCAGGGAAATTTGGCTACGGAACAAATTGTTAATACAGACAATAGCTGGAAAGTCATTAAAAATAAATCCTATCAATCAGCATCGGCCGACGCCAAAGAAACTCTCGGACAATTTATTGTGGTTGGTCCTTGCGATAGGGTAGATGCGGCACAATATCCATGGAATTGGGAAACTGAAACCTTTAACGATCAAAACTGGAGCAAGGCCAAAACCATCGATGTTGGTCATCCGCGTGGTATTGGAACCGATATTAACTGGGTGCTCACTCCACGGCGCGTTCCGCAAATGGAGCAGAAAGAACAGCGATTTGCTTCAGTAAGACGGACTTCGGGAGCAACAGTTCCGGAAGCTTTTCTTCATGGGAAAGTGAAATGGACCATCCCGGCCAACCAAAAAATAACCATTTTACTTGATCAGGGAAACCTGACAACCGGATATCCTGAATTATTGGTCTCGAAAGGAAAAGGCAGCCGTGTCAAGCTGACTTATTCCGAAGCAATGTTCGATTCAAAAGGAATCAAAGGCAATCGCAACGAAATTGAAGGGAAACAAATAAAAGGGTATAACGATATTTTTCTGCCTGATGGTGGTGCTAATCGGCTGTTTCGTCCGCTTTGGTTCCGCACATGGAAGTATCTTCAGGTAGAAATTGAAACCAAAAATGAAGTGCTCGTTATTGATGATCTGAAAAGTGAATTTACGGCTTACCCGCTTCATGAAAATGCAATTTTCGAAACCGATCAGGCTGAACTGAAGCAGATTTGGAATACCGGTTGGCACACCGCCCGTCTTTGCGCCAACGAAACTTATTACGATTGCCCATATTACGAGCAACTTCAGTACGTGGGCGATACACGCATTCAGGCTTTGATCTCGATGTATGTTTCGGGCGATGACCGTTTGGTGCGCAATGCCCTGATGCAATACGACGAATCGCGTTTCTCCGAAGGTCTGACTCAAAGCCGTTATCCATCTGCCAGTCCGCAAGTCATTCCTCCGTTTTCGCTGTATTGGGTCGATATGGTGCACGATTACTGGACTTTGCGCAACGATCCGGAATTTGTTCAGAGTTTTCTTCCCGGAATCGACCAGGTTTTGAATTGGTTTATCAATCGCATCGATCGCAAAACCGGACTATTGGGAAAAGTAGAATACTGGAACTTTGTGGATTGGGCCGACGAATGGCCATGGGACAATAAGCTTCGCATCGGCGGAGTTCCCAAAGGAGGAAGTACTGTAGACGGCCAATCGTCGATTTTGACCATGCAGCTCGCGTATGCCGTGCAACGGGCTGCCGAGTTAAACGACTATTTTGATCAACTGGTTCAGGCCGAAAAATATAGACAGCTGGCTCAATACCTCACACAGTCGGTGCGTGAAAGTTGCTGGGATGCCTCACAGAATTACCTGGCCGACACGCCTGATAAAACAGAATACACCATGCATGCACAAATTTTCGGTGTGTTAACCAATACAATTCCTGAAAAAGAACAGAAAGCAATGATTGAGAGGATGATGAACGATCCGAAGCTGATTCAGCCAACGCTGTATTTCCGGTTTTACCTCACGCAAGCCTTGAAGAAAACCGGTTTAGCCGATCGTTACCTGGCAACTTTGGGGCCTTGGAAAGAAATGCTGAAAAATGGGTTGAGCACTTTTGCCGAGAAACAAGACCCAACCCGATCTGATTGCCATGCGTGGAGTGCCAGCCCGAATTACGATTTTCTGGCAACTGTTGCCGGAATCCGTCCGGCTTCACCCGGATTTAAAACCATCCGCATGGAACCGGCTTTTGGCGACCTGAAATTCATCAAAGGACAAATGCCACATCCTACAGGAACAATTGTTTTCGACCTGAAACGAACAGGAAGTGAAGGGATTCAGGGTGAAGTTACTTTACCCGAAGGACTAACCGGCACTTTTGGCTGGAACGGAAAAACTGTTCAACTGAACGGAAAAACCGTGATTGATTTGTAGGGTTTGAAGAACCAGAAAACAGTTCTGCATCAAAAGTCATCGATCGCGTCATCCTGAACTTGTTTCAAGATCTCAACGCATTGCAGGTCATAGCCCGAAATAAGCCTTCGGGAGTGAGTTCAGTCTAACGTTCTGGGTAACGAGTCCACGTAAATTTTAACTTTTAAAATACTTATTGGATGAAAAGGATAATTAATTTATAAACTATTCGGTGCAATTTATGCAGAAGATTAACAACAGACATTATATATCCCATAAACATTTTAATAAAAGTATTATTGAGATTAAGTTTTTTATTGGTCATTGGGAAGAAAATATTTGAAACGTTCATGGTAAATATCTAATTGCTCTCGCGGCAAATCCTGCTCGAATCTGACACAATTTCCTTGTTTGTCCAGATATACCTTTAAATAGGATATGTTCTTTTGATAAATTGTATATTGAGGGTCATTAGTAACAGTATTTACACCACTATTAAAGGTAAATCCTTGCCTGTTGCCCTGCAAATTTTTATTCGCATTATAGGTAATCTTGGATTTATAAGGTGTTAGAAACATGCCTTTAGTGTAAAACTCGTATATCATTATCTTTTCACCATCTGAAGAAGTAATAGTTCTTGTTGGATGTCCAAGCCTGGAGTAAATATTCATCTCATTTTGACCAACAAGTGCATTGCGAAATTCTTTGTCGGTCATTTTATTAGTTGTTGCGCAAGAAGTAAAAAGTATGGTCATTACCAGTAACAAAAGTAAATTATTCATGGCTAACTGATTAATGATTGAACCTACCGCATAAACTACGAAATAATGCTTAGAAATGTTGTGTATTATTTTATTGAAAATATTGAGTATCAGTAATTGTGATGAAAAGTTTGGAAATAAAAAAAGAGGCCGAAAACGACCTCTTGTCTTGTCAGGCTCCCCAAATATACCTTTAATTCTTACTCAACCAATTTTCCGTTTACAACAACATTTTTCAGGGTAAGGCCTTCGATAAGCGCTTTATTTAGTTCTCCTTTTTCGGCTGTGATTTTCATGTTTTCGAAGGTGAAGTTTTTCAGTTTGTCGTATTCAGATATTTCGATATCAGCAAAAATCTGGCAGGTCAGTTCAATGTTGCGGAACACCACATGATCAGAGGTGGATAGAAGTGGTGTTTCGCGCCCCTGCAAATCGTAGAACTGGGTCCATGGTTTGGCAAATAGGAGCCGGTCAGCTTTTCCTGTAATGTTTTCAACCAGAATGTACTCATAAAGTTGTGGTGTGTCGCCGCGGTTTTTCAGCCAAAAAACCCGGGAAGGGCCGTTAACCTTGCAGTTGCGCATGATGATGTTACGGTTATGAATAGACTCACTTCCGCAGGTTACAGCCGAGTGGCAAAACCCAAACGTACAATTTTGGATAATAATATTCTGATTGGGACCGTTGGTCGGATCGGTGTCGGCTGATACGCCTTTCCCGCCTTTCAGGGCAACGGCATCGTCGTTCACTTCCATGTAGCAGCCATTCACCAACACATTCGAACACGCATCGATATCGATGGCATCGGTGCTGGGCGCTTTTACCGGAGCAGCAGGCGAAAAGATATGCAGATTTATCAGTTTTACATTTGAGCAGCGATACAGGTGCGTGGTCCAGAATCCGGAGTTATGCAGCTTGACATCCTGCAATTGCACATTTTTGCTGTTCTGAATGAAAACAAGCCGGGGCCGCGAAACTTCGAGGTTTGTACATTTCGGATTTTCAGCCCGGCGCTGCCAAAATGCTTGCCAGTATTTGAGCCCGTTACCGTCAATTGTTCCTTTGCCTGTGATGGAAAATCCGTCAACGCCGTACGCATTTACCACAGCCGGAAAATAATCAAGACTCCGTCCTTCCATGCGCGATGGCATGATGGGAAAATTAGCAATATCATCAGAACCAAGCAGCATACCGCCTTCGACCACATGCAGATGAGTGCCGGGTTTAAAAAACAGTGCGCCTGTTAAAAAGCGTCCTTCAGGAATAACGACAACTCCGCCTCCTTTGCTGGCAGCCTGGTCAATGGCTTTTTGTATCGATTCGGTATTCAGGGTTTTTCCATCGCCCACGGCGCCAAAATCAGTAACCACCAATTGCTTGCCAAGCTTGTCGATGTTAATTTTTGTGGTATCAATCAGCGATTGTGGAATTTCAGTACCGTCGGGAAAATGTTCAACCGTTTTCTTTTCCGGAATTTTACACGATATGGTTTGTGTGGTAAGTGCAAATATTAAGAGTAGGAACAGGATATTCTTCATGTTTCAGGAGTTAAAGGATACGCGACAAAAATAAGATTAAAAGAAGCACTAAGCAAGTTGATTAAAACAAGGATTAGGGCCATTCATTATTAATAAGTCGTCATTCAGGCCATTTTCTTTTTCGAATTTGAAATTTGGCTATATCTTCACGTCAAAGTAAAGAACCGCAACTAATTCCAGACCCGAATGAAAAAAGATTGTTCAGAAAATAAACACCTTCCGGAGAATCTGGAGCTTTTCTTCGATATGGTTGAAAATGCTCGCGATGGAATCAACATTACTCAAAATGGTGATTTCAAATATGTAAATAAGGCATTCTGCGACATGCTTGGATATACCCGCGAAGAATTGTGCTGCACAGTTGCATCAGATCTGCTTGCCCCTTCTGACAAGGAACGCATGATGAACCAGCATTTCATGAGAATGCAGGGGATTGGAAATTACGGAATTGATTACACCACCCTGCTTCACAAAAATGGTTCGGAAGTGGAAATCGAATTCAACGTAACGCCCATCACTTATCAGGGCGAAAATGCTTCGTTTATCTCCATCCGTGACATTACCGAACGCAAACGAATGCAGGAAAAACTGGAGCAAAGCGAGCATAAATACCGAAACTTGGTTGAGAACGCGCACGATGGCATCATCATTAACCAATTCGGCAAGTTTAAATTCGTGAACCCTGCTTTTTGCCGGATGATTGAGTATTCCGAAGAAGAACTGCTGGAAAATGATTTCGCGAATTTCCTGGCCGAAGACGACCGTGAACGCCTGCTGCAATTTCACCAACGACGAATGGAAGGCGACCGCCATCACATGATTTACGAAGCAAAGGGCGTCTCAAAGTCGGGAAAAATCATCCATTTCGAAATAAACACCACCTACATCGAGTACGAAGGAAATCCGGCAACCTTTATCATCCTGCGCGACCATACCGAGCATAAAATGCTGGAAGAAACACTCAAAGCCAGCGAAAAAAAATACAAACGGTTGTTTGAAGCCGAATCAGACGCCATTTTCCTGATCGACAAAGAAACAGGCAGAATACTGGATGCCAATCCTGCAGCTTCCGAAATTTACGGCTATTCACATGAAGAATTTTTAAGCCTGAAGAATACTGACATTTCGGCTGAACCAGAAAAAACAAAAGAATCCACAGCCAACGATCATAGTTTTGTGCCTATTCGGTATCATAAGCAAAAGGACGGAGCAACATTTGCCGTCGAAATCTCGGCTGGAGTCACCGAACTGGAAGGAAGGCAGGTTCATATCATCACAGCCCGCGATATTACCCAACGGCTGCGAATGCAAAACGAGTTGAGCGAAAGCGAGAAGAAATACCGCACGCTGATTGAAAAATCGTTGGATGGGATCGTCATCTCTCAGGACGTGAAAATCATCATGGTCAACAAAGCATTTGCTGAGATGCTTGGATTTACGGTAGAAGAATGTATGGAGAATTTTGGTCCTCATTTTATTGTACCCGAAGATCGTGAACGGGTGATGAACCATCACCTTCAGCGAATGCAAGGCGATATGTCGGACAAAAAATATACGCTTTCGATGTTTCATAAAAACGGAGAGCGGATCATTACCGAATTTTCATCTACTGCCATCGAAATTGATGGGAGACCTGCTTCGCTGATCACTTCCCGCGATATTACCTCACGAATCAAAATGCAGGAGGCCCTCAAAAAAAGCGAACGTAAATTCAGGGAACTGGCTGATTTACTGCCACAGATCATTTACGAGCTCGACATTGACGGCTATGTGACTTATGTGAACAAAACCGGTCGCGAAGCATTTGGCATGACAGATGATGACATCAGAACACATGCATCGGAAGCAGTGATTCCTGAAGAACGGAGTCGAATGCAGGAAAATGTAAAAAATGCCTTGATGGGCATACGATCGAATTTCTTTAATGAATATACTGCCCTCCGGAACGACAGTACTACTTTTCCCGCCATCGTTTATGCCGCGCCAATGGTTGAAAACGATCAGATAATCGGGCTACGTGGTTTGATTGTGGATATTTCGGAACGCAAAGCGATGGAAGAAGCGCTTCGGAAAAGCGAACAAAAATTCAGAGAACTGGCCGATCTGCTTCCGCAAACCATTTTTGAACTCGACCTCGGTGGTAATGTTACTTATTTGAACAAAGCAGGCAAAATTGCTTTCGGCCTTTCGGAGAATGAAATTGGTTTTCAGGCGACTACTGGTGTCATTCCCGAAGACCACGAGCGACTGCTGGATAATATCAAAAAGGCTTTTGTTGAAAAAGGAAGGGATGGCGGAATGGAATATACCGCGTTGCGGCGCGATGGTACGACTTTCCCGATTGTAATCTACAGCAGTCCGATGACAGAAAACGGCGAAATAAAAGGTGTCCGCGGGTTAATCGTCGACATTTCGGAACGCAAAGCGATGGAAGAGGCGCTCCGGAAATCGGAAGAGCATTACCGCCATGTTATTCAAAGTTTACAGGAAGGTTTATTCGTGCTTCAGGACGATAAGTTTGTTTTCGTAAACGATGCCATTGTAAATATCCTTGGTTATTCGGTGGAAGAAATGACAGGAAAACCATTTTGGGTGGTTATTCCTCCCGAACGTGAAGAACAAATCACGCAATATAACAATGCCCGGAAAGAAGGAAAGACTGGATCTTCGAGTTACGAATTCTCGCTGCTTCACAAAGATGGCAAAACCAGGATTCCCGTAATATTATCGACCAATCTAACCGATTTTGACGGTAACCCGGCCATTGTCGGAACTGCCAAAGACATTACCGACCGCATAAAAGCCGAAGAAGAAATTAAAGCTGCTCATAAACGGTTGGAAGAAATCAATCAGGATTTGGAACAAACTATTCGCGAACGCACCAAAGAACTGACCAAAGCCAATACCCAACTCCTGAAATTGCAAAAGGAGAACCTTCAGTCACAGTTTGACGTGCTGAAACAGCAAGTAAACCCACATTTTCTGTTCAACAGCTTGAATGTGTTAACCTCGCTGATCAGGCTCGAACCCGAATTGGCCGAAAAGTTCACCGAACACCTGGCCAAAGTTTATCGCTACGTACTCGAAAACAAGGACAACGAGCTGGTTAATTTAAGTACCGAAATCAGTTTTCTGGATGCCTATATTTTTCTGATCAACATCCGGTTTATGGATAAGGTAGTGGTGAATATCCGTATTCCGGAGGAAAAGAAAAACCATCGGATCATTCCATTAGCGATGCAGTTGCTCATCGAAAATGCCATCAAACACAATTCCATGTCAAAAAAATCACCGCTGGTGATCGACATTTTCATAGACGAAAATAATCAATTGAATGTGGTAAACAACCTTCAGGAGCGCGAAGCTCACATGACATCGACCGGCGTTGGCCTGAAAAACATACAAAATCGTTACCGCTTGCTCAACAATACCATTCCGGTTTTTGAAAAAACGGAAACGCATTTCAGTGCGCGAATTCCGTTGGTAAGCGAATAAGAACTGAATCTTGAAAAAGTCCAAAATGAAACACCTGATCCTTATATTTTTTATAGTAATCCCAAAAATTGACGCTTTTGCACAGATGACCCCGGAAAATATCAAAATTACCGATGATCTGGAAGTCGTAAAAGTTTCAGATCATTCATGGATACATGTATCGTGGTCGGAGTCACCTAATTTTGGAAGATTTTCATCTAACGGACTTGTATTTGTAGACAAAGGAAGGGCTTACTTATTCGACACTCCTGCATCCGACTACCTGACCAGTGAACTTAACACATGGATTCTCACATCACTCCACTCCGAAATTGTTGCTTTTGTGCCGAACCATTGGCATGAGGACTGCATGGGAGGACTGAATTTTTTGAAAAGCATCGGGGTAAAATCTTACGCCAGCCAAAAGACCATTGAAATTGCAAAAAACAAGCATTTGCCAATACCAGATACCGGATTTGCTGATTCATTGCACTTGCAAGCCAACGACAAGTCAATAGACTGTTATTATTTTGGAGCAGGTCATTCACTGGATAACATTGTGGTTTGGATTCCTTCTGAAAAAATTCTTTTCGCCGGATGCATGGCAAAGGCAATGAATCCGCAGGGATTAGGAAATACTGTTGACGGGGATCTCAACGAATGGCCAAAAACAATTGACAAAGTGATAAACAAATTCAAAACAGCCAATACGGTTATTCCCGGCCACGGCTCGTGGGGTGGGCCAGAATTATTACAACACACAAAAGATTTATTAACGAAATAACGACAAAAAGAAATATGTATGTAGTTATTATTGAAGATGAAGAGTTTGCAGCACGCAGACTGGAGCGGATGATTAATGAGATTGATCCCGATATTCAGATTGTCGCCAAACTGGAATCGGTTGCCGGTTCGGTTGAATGGTTTAAAAGCCATGATGTGCCTAACCTGATTTTTATGGATATTCATCTGGAAGACAATCTGAGTTTTGCCATATTCGACAGTATTTCAATCAATTGCCCGATTGTATTTACCACGGCAACCGACGAATTATCGACCCGTGCATTTAAACTGAAACAGATTGATTATTTGCTGAAACCTATTGTGCAAAACGAACTGTCTAATATGATCGAAAAATACAGGAATCTTCCGGCAAACAATTACCGTGTTTTGGACGCGGCACTTTTTGCTGATATTGTCAGGAAACCATAAACAGGCAAAGAGCAGAGAGCATGGAGAAACGTAAGTAAGAAACAGGAAAATGACAAATGAAACGAACATGCCGCGGAATTAATTTTTAAAGGAGGCGGCGCAAAAAGGAATGAAAATTTAGTTCAAAGTGGAAATCATCTGGCATGAGAGATCCATGAGAACGCATTATAATTCAATTAATTAACACGCATATTTTTTCATGAAATTTCATTTGTAACATGCAACACGATCAGTAACTTGAAACTTGGAATTTGAAACTTTAAACTAATAGCAATGAACGTCCTGATTATCGAAGATGAACAACTGGCTGCGCGCCGTCTCGAAAGTATGGTGCTGGCTTATGACCCTGCCATTAAAGTATTGGCCAAACTCGAATCGGTTGAAGATTCTGTGGAATGGTTTAGAAACCATGCCCATCCCGACCTGATTTTTCTGGATATTCATTTAGAAGATGACCTTAGCTTCGCCATTTTTGACAAAGTCAAAGTTGAGTCACCCATCATTTTCACCACAGCGTTCGACGAATATGCTATCCGCGCCTTCAAACTAAAAAGCATCGACTACCTGCTGAAACCCATTATTCAGGAGGAATTGAACAACGCCATTGCCAAGTATAAAGCCTGGAACGGACAGAAAAACGGCATCGACATGTCGGCTTTGTTCGACCTGATCAACAAAAAAGAAGTGAGTTACCGCGAGCGATTTTCGGTTTCATACGGACAAAAAATAAAGTCGTTTGGCGTTACAGAAATTGCTTATTTCTATTCGAAAGAGGGAATGACTTACGCCGTTCTGAACGACACCAAACATTATCCGGTTGATTATTCGCTCGATAATTTGCTGAACGAACTGAATCCAACCGATTTTTTCAGGATTAACAGGCAGTACCTGATCAAACACGCCTGCATCAAACAAGTGCATGTTTTCCCGAAAAGTCACCTGAAACTGGAACTTGCACCCAAACCGCTCGACGATATTTTTGTGAGTATTGATAAAGTGACAGCTTTTAAAAAGTGGTTGGGCGAATAAGTCTGAAAAAATGATAGAAATAGAAAGATTGCGCATTAAACCATTATCATACTCCCAACTTGTTAAATACATCCAGGTTGATAATTCTCTGGAAACGGAGTTGAACTTAAACGAAACCTCACGTACAATTTCGCAGGAATTGAAAGATGCGCTTGAGCAAACCATTTTGCCAAACGTGGCAGATACAAGCAAAAATTATTTGTATTCAACCCTCTGGACGGTTATTTCGAAAGCAGAAAACAAAATGGTGGGCGACTTGTGCTTTGTTGGAGAACCAAATGCCAACGGTGAAGTTGAAATCGGCTACGGAACTTATGACGAATTTCAGAACAGAGGTTTTATGACAGAAGCTGTTGGCGGTATGATTGAATGGGCAAAACAGCAACCTGAAGTGAAGGCAATAATCGCCTCAACCGACAAAACTAATTCTGCATCATATTCGGTTCTTTTAAAAAACAATTTCACAAAAGTTGAAGGAACTGATGCTTTATTCAATTGGAGATTGGTTTTGCAGACGGTCAAGAATGAAGAACTGTAATCCCGGGCAAAAAAAGATTTTAAACAGTTTGAAATATATAAAACAGATATTAACAAATCAATCATAAAGAAAGGAGTATTCTATGTATAAAATCAAAATTATCATTTTCGGTGTAATGCTAGCATTGACGATCAATTCACAGGCTCAGACCAGTTTTATCAGGGGCAGGCAATATGGAACCGATAAGGCAGAATATGCACGAAATCACGTACCCGACCGGGATGGTAATCTTTATGTTTCCGGAAACACAAAAGGTATTATGGACGATAAAAATTTTGGCAATAACGATGGATATATTACTAAAATAGACAGTTCCGGTAATACAATATGGGCAAGGCAATATGGATCAGATGGAGATGAAGATATTCAATGGTCGGCAATTGATGATAAAGGTTTTATTTATATCACAGGCACTACTACTGGCATTTTAGGCGATAGAAACTTTGGAAAAACAGATTTCTTTTTGGTGAAATTTTCTTCCGGGGGTAAAAAGATTTGGACAAAACAATTTGGAAGCGATAGCACGGATATCGCTACAGGAATATTTGCCGACTCAAAAGGGTATATTTATCTAACAGGTTCTACGCTTGGAGTACTTGGGAAATCCACATCTGGCGATCAGGATGCTTTTATAATGAAATTGGATAACAATGGGATTCCAATTTTCACCAATCAGTTTGGGACTATTTCCCGCGATGGCGGTTCAGCTATTACCGGTGATAATAATGGAAATATTTATGTGTGCGGTTCAACTTTTGGTGATATCGGATCCACGAATAATGGATTCATGGATGGGTTTGTCGGGCAATTTACGGAGAATGGTTTATTAACGAAATACACTCAATTTGGAAGTGAAGGATTTGATATACCAACCAGCATCTTACTCGACAATTACAAGAATATTTACGTTGGAGGTACTACTTCCGGAAATTTTGCGAGCCAGCAAAAAGGTGAAGGCGATTGTTTCTTAGTGAAATTAAACCTCAAAGGCGATTTACTATGGAAAGATCAGTTTGGGACAAACAAACACGATGGTGTTAAGGGCTTGGCCTTTAATCAGGAAATATCTGAAAATATTCTGGTTAGTGGTATCTTAAATCTGCCGCCAGCCCGCGCTTTTATCCGGATGTACAAAAAGGACGGGTCTTTAATGTGGGAAAAGAGTATGATCGCAGAAGGAGATAACAGGGATGCATCGGGTAAAGACATAAGTATTGATAATAAAGGATATATCTATCATTTAGGACTTACAAGTTCAAGTTTGTATGGAAATCTGATTGGGGTAGATGACTTTTATCTGGTTAAACTTAAATTGGATAATACCCATTAAACAAATGCCAAGTTTTAAAAGCAGGATGTTCAATTTCTTGTTAAGGAACAGACATCTATTTCAGGGAATACTAAAAAAAGAGGCGTACGATTTCAATACTTCTATTGCTGGCTTTAGGGAACTTTGCGAAAAAGGGGCAACCCGATACGCGAAGATTCCTAAAGAGATTACCATAAAAGAACAGGTAATTGAGGGAATAAAATCAGAATGGTTAATTCCGGATGGGGCAAATCCTGAAAAGCTGATTTTCTATGTTCATGGTGGTGGGTATGTTTCGGGTTCATGCAGCGATCACAGGGCATTCGTCTCGAAATTTGCCAAGAATACCGGTGTTACAAATCTTGTTTACGAATACAGACTTGCTCCTGAAAATCCTTTTCCTGCCGCAGTTGACGATTCGATAAAAGTATATCAATGGATTCTTGCTTCAGGATTTAAGCCGGAAAATATTCTGATTGCAGGAGAATCGGCCGGTGGTGGCTTGTGTCTGGCAATACTGCTGGCACTAAAAGAGCGCAACATTGCCCTACCCGCTGCTGCTGTTTCCATTTCGCCCTGGACAGATCTCACCTGTTCAAGCGATTCGTACCGAACAAAAAACAAAATGTCGCTCGCGCCATTAAATTCATGGACTGTTTTCAGCAAACATTATATTGGCGATAATGAAGCAACCAATCCGCTGATTTCTCCTTTGTTCGGCGAATTAAAAGGACTGCCTCCAATTCTAATAAACTCGGGTGTTGACGATGAATTATTCGAAGACGGGGAAAAGTTCTACCTGAAAGCTAAACGTGCAGGAGTTGATATTTCGTTCAGAGCCGGAATTGGAATGGTTCACTGTTATCCGCTATTGGCACCATTTTTTAGGGAGGCTACCGAAGCCATGGATGAAATTGTTGATTTTGTAAGGAAGCATTTGGAAATTAGGCAATAAAATTAGTCTCATTCAGCTGAATCTCAAAAAACAGTAATTCAACCTGCAAATTTGGACATTCACCGAATTTTTTTTTTTGGAGCAATATAAATCAGTGAATTTTATGGTCGGAAACAATTAAACAACTAACCATGAAAATTCGAATTATTTTAGCTCTATTGTCCCTATTGTGCGTAGATTTTTCCCTGACAGCCAGCGAAACGAAACAAGAACAAATTCAAAAACTGATTGAATCTTACCAAAATCAAGGAACTTTTAATGGCTCAGTTTTGGTCGCCCAAAAAGGCGATGTTATTTATTCTGGTGGAGCTGGATTAGCCAACCTTGAATGGAACGTAAAAAACACTGCTAACACTAAATTTTACATAGCTTCCATTACCAAAACTTTCACCAGTGTAACAGTCATGAAACTGATTGACCAGGGAAAGCTTACATTGGACACAAAGCTTTCGGACGTTTTAAAATGGTACCGAACCGATACCGGGAATAAAGTCACCATTCGTCATTTGCTCAACCACACCTCGGGCATTGCCAATTATCTCAACATGAAGGGCAAATCCATTTCTCAAGTGGCCGATGATTTCGGAACCGCCCCAATCGATAAGTTGGCTTTTGCTGGAAAATATTGTCAGGGCGATCTTGAATTCGAGCCAGGAACCCAATGGGAATACAGCAATACTGCCTATCTTTTGCTTGGCTTAATTATCGAACAGGTTTCGGGCAAGAGTTATGAAAATGCGGTTGCCGATTTCATTTTCAAACCGCTCGGAATGACCAATTCTGGTGATGTTCAGGCTCATCAGTACGATGTATTTCAGGGAATGGCCACCGGATACATGCGTAATTTTACTGATTTTGTTCACCCTCCGTATTGGAACATGTCAACTTCCTATGCGCAAGGATCGATTTACAGCAATGTGTACGACCTGCTCAAATTCGACCAGGCTTTGTATGATCCGAATTTCCTTTCGAAAGCCTCGTACGATGCCATGTTCACACCCAATCTGAATAACTACGGTTGTGGATGGGAACTTCGCGAATCTCCCATTGGAAAAGACAAAGCAGTGAAGCAGATTCGCACCCACGAAGGATTTTTGTTTGCCTGGCACACCCGTTTCTATCAAATTCCTGACGATCAGTATCTGATTGTAATTCTCTGCAACGGAGGAAGCACTCCGCTGGAAAATATTTGCTCGGGCATTACCGATGTTTTATACGACAGGCAACCTGTTTTAATGAAGCCATTGATTGCGAATTTCATTTACGGAGCCTTTAAAAGTAAAAGTGTAAAATCAGCTCTGGAGCAATGCCATCAATATTTTTCCAAAGAAAAAGACAAGTGGGATTTTAGCGAATTTGAGCTTAATCATCTGGGCTATTATGCCTTGCAGAGCGATCCGGAATCATCGGTTATGATCTTCGGGTTTGTTACCGAAATTTATCCTGAATCGTGGAATGCCTGGGACAGTTACGGCGAAGCACTTGCTGTTGCCGGAAATAAAGCGGAAGCAATTCAGGCATACGAAAAATCAGTAAAAATGAATCCTGAAAATAAAGCTGGCTTTGAAATGCTGAAAAAACTAAAAGGCGAATAATTTTTGTCTTAAATTGCATTTTCAAAAACAGGGAATATTTGGATGAATACATTTCATTTATGCAATCAGGAACCCAGTAATCAAACAATGACAGCTTATCAAAAGTTGGTAGTTTATTACTTTTCGGGAACCGGAAATTCTGAAAATGTAGCCAAATGGATGGCCGATATTGCCATAGAAAAAGGCATGGAGGTTAGCCTGATCAACATTGGCAAAATAGCCCGACGGGAAATTGAACCTCCTGAATTGGAAACGCTGGTAGCTTTTGTATCTCCCATTCATGGCTTCAACTATCCGCCGGTAATGCTGAATTTTCTTTTTCATTTCCCTAAAGGACATAACAAAGTTTTACTGCTGAATACCCGTGCCGGAATGCTCATCGGTAAATGGATTACTCCGGGGTTGACCGGCATCGCTTTCTATTTTTCAGCTTTAATCCTGAAACTGAAAGGCTACTCCATTCAATCCATGTTTCCGGTTGATTTGCCCTCGAACTGGATTTCGGTACATCCGGGATTGAATGAACGGACCGTGAAATATTTACACGAGCGGAATCAGGAAAAAGTGTATCGGTTTGCCCGAAATGTACTTTCCGGCGGAAGCGATTATCGTGGATTGTACGAAATCATTCAGGATACATTGGTTGCGCCCATTTCACTGGGATACTATTTCATGGGCCGTTTCCTGTTTGCCAAAACCTATTATGCTTCGGCCGACTGCGATAACTGCAATTTGTGTATCAAAGCCTGCCCGGTGAAAGCAATCAAAAAGGTTGATAATCGACCATTCTGGACATTCAACTGCGAAAGCTGCATGCGCTGTATGAGCAATTGTCCGAAACGAGCCATCGAAACCGGACATGGATTTATACTGATGTTTTCACTCCTCTTTTCACTTCTGCTTTCCGGGCTGTTTTACACGTATTTCGCTGAACTGTTTTTTGATATTGAACGCACATTCACGGGCTTTGTCCTGAATTCGGCTTTTTTTCTCGGCATTCTGGCCGTTTGGTACCGAATCATGCATTTTGCGATGCGATTTAAATTCGTTGAGCGAATCATCGTTTACACCTCGCTTACCAAATACAAGTTTTGGGGAAGAAGGTACAAGGCCCTAAAAAATACAGGAAAATAAATCACATTATTGGTTTTATAAGCGATTTTAGCATGTTCATCAATCAAAATCAACGATTCAGTTATTTATTTTTCCGGGGATAATATTTTGCCCACACTTTTACTGCAAAATCTAAAAACAAAGAATCATGAAAAAAATGGATTTCTATGGGATTGGTCCTAAAATCGGGATCGTTTTAATTCCCTGGTTAGCTGTTTCGATTGTGGCAAGCTGTATTTCTGACAGTTTTAATTTCATTCAGGAGAGATCGTCAGGCTTAACAATTGCAGGAGCTATCTTGCTTGTATTTGGGCTGATTTTCTATTTTTCGTCGGTACGGCTATTGCTCAACGGACTAAAAGAAGGAAAGCTGGTTACAAAAGGAACATTTAGTCTATGTCAAAATCCGCTGTACATGTCGTTTATTTTGTTCCTCATTCCGGCAATTGCATTGCTGCTTAATTCATGGTTGGTACTTACCTCCAGTTTGGTCGGGTTTATTCTGCTGAAAGTGCATGTGAAAAAGGAATACCAGATGCTCGAAGAATTTTTTGGCGACGAATACCTGAAATACAAAAATGAAACTCCTGAATTCTTTCCGTTCCCGGTTGAAAAATGGATAAAAAGATTTGGTTGATATTACAAATAAACTTGATAAACAGTCCACTTATCGGCAAAAACCGGTCATTCATGCCATTTCTTTTTCGTTGAATCAAGTATGATTCATAATTTCGGTCAAAAATCGAAATCCATGAATCCGAATATCATCACCCGTAAAGAAAATACATTCGACCATAATTGGGTTATTGAGCTAACCGAGAAAGCTTTTGAATCCCTCGAAATCAGCGATCACAACGAAGGAAAACTCGTTGATAAACTCCGGAAGGCGCCAACATTTATCGAAGAACTTTCATTGGTTGCTGAACTCAACGGTCAGGTTGTCGGGCACATTTTATTCACGCCAATCATTATCGATAACGGTGAGCAGCAATTCCAGTCACTTGTGCTTGCCCCTGTTTCGGTACTTCCCGAATTTCAGAAACAAGGAATTGGTGGACAACTCTTCCGTGCCGGGCATCAAAAAGCCCTTGAACTCGGTTTTCAATCAGTTATCCTGATAGGTCATCCGGAGTATTATCCACGCTTTGGCTACAAACCAGCTTCAATATGGGGAATCAAAACACAAATTCCTTTGCCGTCCGACGATGTTTTTATGGCCGTTGAACTTACCGATGGCGCATTGACGGGAGTTTCTGGAATGGTGGTTTTTCCCCCGGAATTTGGTGAATGACTTGTAACGAATAGCTCATAAATACGTCTGAAACAAACGAAAACAATCAGGCTAGTTCAGAAAACAGAAACAGAAAACAGAATGCAAACACAGAAAAAAGCAGTCATTATTGGAGCCGGAGTTGGCGGTTTGGCCATCGCCAACTATCTGGCTCAAAATGATTATTTAGTAGAGATTTACGAAAAGAATGCCAGTCCGGGCGGTCGTTGCGGACAGATGATTCAGGATGGACACCGGTTTGATCTGGGAGCCACCATTTTGCTGATGCCCTCGCTGTATAAGCAGGTTTTATCGGAGTTGGGCGTCAATCTGGAGAATGATTTGGAGACCACTTCGCTCGAACCTGTTTACAAACTCTTTTTTAGTGACGATAGCGACTTTGCATTTACCCGCGATGCCGAAAAAATGGAAGCACAATTGGAATCCATCGAACCGGGCAGTTTCCCGAAATATCAGGAATATGTGAAAGAAGGTTACGAGTATTTCAACCTGTCGATGAACGATTTACTGGGCAAAAATTTCGATCATTTGTTCCAGTTTGTGAATTTTAAAAGCATGCGTTTGCTCCTGAAACTGAAAACATACCTTAATCATACCGATTACATTCAACGGTTTTTTAAAGACCCGCATCTGCAAATGGCATTTACATTTCAGAATATTTACGTGGGACAGAATCCGTACAAGGCTCCGGCATTTTTTTCGATGTTGCCCGGTGCCGAAATTGCTGAAGGAGCCCTATTTCCCAAAGGTGGAATGCATCGCGTCGTTGAAAAATTGCTGGAACTGGCCGATCGGAATCAGGTAACGATCAATTACAAGAAACCGGCTGAAAAGATCATCGTTTCAGGAAAGAAAACTGAAGGCATTTTGCTTGAAGACGGCACCATTGTTCATGCCGATTTGGTTATAGCCAATGCCGATTTACCATATATTTACGATCAGCTTTTACGCGACAAGCAGAAAACCAGATCGCTTAAACGAAAAAAATATTCGTGTTCGGCCATTGTATTTCATTGGGGACTAGATAAGGTTTACCCCGAATTGGATCATCACAGTGTGTTTCTGAACGATCCGTACAAACAGGGCCTGGAAAAGATTTTCAATGAAAAATCGCTTTCCGAAAATCCAAGCTTTTACATCCATGCACCGGTACGAACCGATAAATCGGCTGCTCCCGAAAATCAGGATTCGATTTCTGTGGTCGTTCCGGTGGCACATCTGGACGAAAAGTACGATCAGGACTGGAAGCAATTGAAGCAAACAGCCCGCGAAGGAGTCATTCGTCGATTGGAAGAAGCCGGCTTGCACGACATTGAAGAACACATCAAATTTGAGATTTGCTACCTTCCCAAAACATGGGAAAGCAGTTGTAATGTGACCCGTGGCTCTGTGTTCGGAAGCTTGTCACATTCCATCTTCCAGATGGGCTATTTCCGTCCGCACAACCAACACAAAAAATACCGAAATTTGTATTTTGTTGGCGGAAGCACGCATCCCGGGAACGGTGTTCCGTTGGTGCTTTTTGGCGCAAAATTAACCAGCGAACGTATTTTAAATGACGCAAAGAACCTGAATTTCAACTAACATGGAAACAACAGTTCAGACCCAAACCGACCTGTATCTTGATATTTTCGATTCCATCGATTTCGAAAAAATTGTAGATCACCCCAATATCCTGATCGCCGCTCATTTTTGGGAATCCGAACGCTATCAGGCTGCAAAAAACTGCTACAAATTTATGCGCGCCATCGACGACCTGATCGACGATTATAAAACCGAAAATGTCACCATTGCTCCTGAAAACCAGGCACAGTTTGAAGCCGATGTTTATCGCTGGATCAATACCATTGCAGAAGCTTCTCAAAACAATCCGCTGCAGGCTCAACTAATCGAAACAGTCGAGCGTTTCTGTATCCCGTTCTGGCCGATGGAAGCCTTTGCCCAGTCGATGATTTACGATATTTACCATGACGGATTTCCGACACTGAATGGGTTCATCGACTATGCCGGTGGCGCATCCGTTGCTCCTGCTTCTATCTTCGTGCATTTATGCGGATTGACCCGGAAAGACGGGAAATACCTGCCGCCGGTTTTCGATGTAAAGCGGGTTGCAACTCCATGCGCTATTTTTAGCTATTTAGTGCACATTATTCGCGATTTCCAGAAAGACCACCTCAATAACCTGAATTATTTTCCCGACGATTTGATTGCCAAATACGGCATGGACCGCCAGCAGTTGCTGTTCATGGCGAAAGGCGGACAAATTACCGACGGTTTCCGCAGCCTGATTCGTGATCTGTATGAAGTAGCCGACTTTTACCGATTGAAAACCTACGAAATGATTCAGGAGATCCGACCATTTGTTGAACCACGCGGCCAGTTAAGCCTCGAAATAATATTTGCCTTGTATCTGATGGTTTTCGAGCGTATCGACATCGAAAACGGCACGTTTACTTCCGAAGAATTAAACCCAACATGGCAGGAAATCAAAGAACGCGTAGGACAAGTGATTGAGCGATTTGAGGCGGAATAATTTGCAGGCTAAAAACAGATATCTGTCAAAATCAGGTATAGAAATTGTTGAAAAACTGAAACAAAAATCAAAATAACAAACTATGAAAGCAATAACCCAAATATCGCTAACCACCTTATTTTGCATCACTCTTTTTTCATGTGGCATAGAGCGGCCTCTTTCTCAGCTTCCGGCAAACAACAACCAAACCTACCAGGTTGATTATCTTTTTGAGCATGACGGGTGCAAAGTTTATCGTTTCATGGATAGAGGACATTACGTTTATTATACCAATTGCGATAACAGTGTAACCAGCGTGGAAAATGACTCAGTTCAAATAAAATCTGCCAACATAATCCTCAAAGATTTCAAAGATAAATAGTTACAATATATAGGACTTTAAGCGGTGCACAGCACCCAGCGAGAAGTTGGTTACCGGTCCTCGTTTGTAACGAGGGGTAGAGGAGTTTCCAGATTTGAATTCGAACAAAAAACTATGATATGGTCTCAAACAAAATGAATCCGGTTGTTGACTCTCATTATCCAGATGCATTTTCAGAACTGGAAAGTTCTATGCAGATTGCTCTGGAAACCTATTCAAACGTTCATCGCGGGAACGGGCACTTTTCGATGGTAACTACTCATTTGTATGAGCAAGCCAGGATCATTGTTCTGGAATACCTGGGTTTGAGCAAAGGCAAATTCACCGTGATATTTTGCACATCGCGAGGAGCAGCAACCCTCATCAAACAACTAACACCGGAGAGTTATCAACTGGTGTCAAGTCGTGATGTAGGCCTATCGTTGGGAGTATGTGCATTGGCTGTAAAAAGAAAAGCGCTGTCAAAAGTCGCTCCTTTACATACCGGAGGCGGTACTGCCAGACTTATCTCTAAAGATTGGGTTGTTTGGGCCAAAGATTCCGAGAAGTTCGAGGCCGGAACCCCCGCCATTGCAAACATCATCGCTTTTGCCAAGGCTCTCCGCATGATACATCAATCAGGAAAAGACATTTTTCTGAATCCACCAGCACAAAAACTGACAGCTAAAGAAATTCTGTACAACGATGAGCTGGATAATTTTTCGGGTCAGGAACTGCTTGATGAACAGAGGAAGACACTGATCGGAAGCGGGGCTCTGGTTCCGACGATAAAAGGTACCCGGACATTTGTCAACCTCGATAACAGCGCCAGTACGCGCACATTTACTCCGATATGGAATGCTTTTCGACAGACATTACGCCAACCGGAACAAGTTAAAAAAGAGATCATTCAGGAAGTTAAGTCGATTTGCTCCGATTTTCTGAGCGCGCCACTTGCCGACTACGAAGTGATTTTTACATCAAATACCACCGAAGCCATTAACCTTGCTGCCGAAAGCTTGGGCCGCGAATCGGATGAAACGACCGAGCCGGTTGTGCTGAGTACGCTCTTCGAACACTCATCGAACGATCTGCCCTGGCGCATGATTCGGGGCTGTTCGGTGGTTCGGTTGTCAATGGATGGCGAAGGTTTTGTGGATTTAAACGAAATGGAAACCATCCTGAAAGCTTACAATGAGGATGGGCAATATGGGAAAAAACGAATTAGGCTTGTCGCGGTGAGTGGCGCCTCGAATGTGCTTGGCGTTTGCAATAATCTGGAGGAAATCAGTCGGATCGCTCATCGGTATGGGGCACGGCTGCTGGTTGATGGGGCGCAGTTGGTCGCGCACCGTAAGGTCGCTTTAGAAGAATGCGGTATCGACTATTTCGCCTTCTCGGCCCATAAGGTTTATGCACCATTTGGTACCGGGGCACTGGTGGCCAGAAAAGGATTGCTCCAATTCACCTCAAACGAGCTGGAACGAATTAAATCTTCCGGAGAAGAAAACGCAGGAGGTATTGCTGCTTTGGGTAAAGCCCTGCTGCTGTTAAAACGTATTGGAATGGACCTGATTGAAGAGGAAGAACAGCTCTTGACTCGTAAGGTTTTAAATGGTTTGGCTCAAATTAATGGCCTGGATATTTATGGAATCAAAGATCCGGAATCAACCCGGTTTTCGAGCAAAATAGGGGTGATTCCCTTTGCGTTTAAAAACAAAATTTCGACCCAGGTAGGAAAAGAATTGGCTTTATTTGGGGGAATTGGTGTGCGCTCGGGTTGCCATTGCGCACATATTACGGTCAAACATATTCTTCATGTTGGACCGGGTCTTGAAAAATTCCAAAAACTGATTGTGACACTATTCCCCAAATTATCACTTCCGGGAGTAGTTAGGGTAAGCTTGGGCATCGAAAACAGTGAAGCAGATATTGACTGGTTAATTCAAATGCTGGACATAATTGCCGATAAGTCACAAATCGCATCAAAGAAGGAAGTCAAAAAGCAGATGGACGATTTTGTCAGTGCTGCTGCTGAGCGGGTTTATCGTTAACACTCGTTGTCCCCTCGTTTGTAACAAGGGGTTGCGGAGGAATGGTTGCAGTCATCCGGTGAATTAAAAAAACCAAAATATTTCGTGCCTGCGGCACTCTTAACTTGGTGTGGAGATTACTCTCCGTCACATAAATGTGACGGCAAAGGATAATGCTATAATCAGCGAAACTGCTTATTCGAAGCAATATCCTTTGCCGTTTGCCTTTAGGCAACGGACCGAAAAGCGATAAAGAAAACCGTCCGCGCGAAATCTTTTGGCGGGCAAAACCCTCTTTTTCGGACGGAACAGAATTGATCCTCTTTCGTGTTTAAATTGTAATATTCTGAAACTCTTCATCAAAACATTGTTTGATCACGAGTTGAAAACTCTGAACCATTGACCCCTCGTTGCAAACAAGGGGCAGCGTATCCTAGCCATTAAGAAAACTTAACAGGCAAAAGTAAACAAAGCTCTGCGTCGCGGGTTTCAGAAAAAGTATTCTGAAAACATTAAAAATGAATCGCGATGAAAAAACTTCTTATTCTTTTAGTTGTCATGGGACTTATTCAATCAATTTCGGCACAGTCGCTCAAAGCGGTGAAATATGCCGACGGAACTCAGGAACTCAACGGCCTGGTTACCTCCAATGCAGGGAAAAGCCTGCCGGGCGTGTTAATTCTTCCGGCCTGGATGGGCATTGACGATGAAGCCAAAACAGCAGCACTCGATCTCGAAAAACAAGGTTACATTGCCTTTGTTGCCGATATCTACGGAAAAGGAAACATTCCGACTGATTTTGGCAGTGCGGCAAAAATTGCAACCCAGTTTAAAACCGATTACAAGCTTTACCAACAACGTATTTCGCTGGCGCTGGAGCAACTGAAAGCCGCCGGGGCTCAGAGCAGCAAAATTGCTGTAATTGGCTATTGTTTTGGCGGAAGCGGCGCGCTGGAAACCGCACGTGCAGGGCTGGATGTTGCGGGTGTCGTCTCTATTCACGGAGGACTGGCCAAAGCTCCGGAACGACCCAACACACCGATTAAAACCAAAGTTTTGGTCGAAAATCCGGCTGAAGACAAAAGCGTAACTAAAGAAGCTTACGAACAACTAGTTCAGGAAATGAGAGACGGCAAAGCCGACTGGCAAATCATTACCTATGCCAATTGCGGGCACACGTTTACCAACCCCGCCTCAAAAGAATACAACGAAGTAATGGCCAAACGCGCCTGGAACCACACGCTTTTGTTTTTGGGCGAAGTGTTGAAATAGCCGGATCAGAATAAGCTGGTACCAGCGCAGTAGTCAGGGTTTCACTCCAAAAGTGAAGCCCTGACTGGTTTTATATGGTCAAGGCATAGAGGTTTCATCAATTGGTAAAACCTCTAAAAGCCATGATATTTATCTGGCCAGGCAGATTACTCCCCAGCAATTTTACGGATTGAGATAGATAGGTTCTGTCCAAGGGTAGGAAGATTATATCCATGGATAGGAAGACTATTTCCATGGATAGGAAGATTATTTCCTAAGATAGGAAGACTATTTCCTAAGATAGGAAAGTTATATCCAGGGATAAGAAGACTATGTCCGGGGATAGGAAGATCATATCTAAAGATATGAGGGATATATCCATGGATGTATATCGCATATCCAAAGACAGCATAAGGATATCCGGGGATATGATGCGATTCAGCTGCTGATATTGCGGAGTATAGATTGATAATCCTACAACCACTTTTATCGATTCCACAATATGCTTAGTTGATTACAGAGTAGAGGTTTTTAATCGTTGAGTAACCAACAGTTTACAGGTTAATAATTTTATGAAGAACTCTTTTCTGAAATCGAGGCATTTCGGAGAAGAGTTTTTATATTTAGGAGAAAATATATAGCCTTACGTTAATTAACGCTAACCTTCATTTGAGCTCTTGAAGTAACGATTGGTAGAACGAGTAAAGAATAACACAAAATCCCAAGTCATGGACAATTCCAACACACACGATCAACGTTTTGCAAAAATGAGCTTCGCCTCGGTCTATCCGATGTATCTGGCAAAAGTAGAGAGGAAAGGCCGGACAAAAGAAGAATTACATCAGGTAATAGAATGGTTAACAGGCTTCAGCGACAATAAGCTTCAGGAACTAATACACGAAAATGTAACTTTTGAGCAGTTCTTCCAACAGGCATCGCTAAATCCCAATGCGTACCTCATAACCGGGGTCATTTGTGGTTATCGTGTGGAAGAAATCGAGAATACGTTGACGCAGCAGGTTCGGTATTTGGATAAGTTGGTGGATGAGTTGGCGAAGGGTCGGAAAATGGAGAAGATTTTACGTGGCTAGTAAGGTGTTGTGAAATACTGCACCTGGTTTGAGTTTCAAAAAAAACTTCGAATGAAATAGGGTAAATGTCCGAATATTTGTCATAACAGAAAACCTAAAACCAACAAAAAATGAAAAGAAGAACATTCGTTAAAAACCTTAGCCTATCCGCCGGTTTAGTAATGGCATCCTCAGTTATACCTGCTGCATGCCAGGGAACAGAAAAGACAAATTTCGAATTATTGGATTTGCATGTTCATACCACCGACAAATTTACAATTGAAAACATCCTTGAAATTGGCAAAAAAAATCAGGTGAAATTTGGAGTGGTTGACCACCCCATTTCGTGGGCGTTGAAAGACGATAACGACCTTAAAAACTACATCGAGAAACTAAGAAAATATCCGGTTTATATTGGTTTGCAGCCAACCTATTTAGGTTGGAGTAAAAATTATTCCAAAGAACTTTTAGCGCAGGTTGATTATATTTTGATGGATCCACAAATGGTTCCCATGGGAAACGGCGATACCTGGCGAATCTGGGAATTTGACACCTATATTGATGACACTGAAGATTTCATGAAGCGATATATGGATTATTCAATGGAAGTGCTTACAAAAGAGCCAATCAATATTTTTGGCTGGCCTCTGTTTTTACCGGTTTGTATTTCCCGCGATTATTACAAATTATGGACTGAGGACCGCATGCAACAAATAATAACTGCTGCAAAAGCACGAAATATTGCCATAGAAATTAACGATATGTCGCATACACCACACGAAGAATTTATACTGAAAGCAAAAGCACAAGGTCTTAAATTTACATTTGGTTCAGATTCGCGCAATAACAATGTCGGTCGTTTAGCCTACTGTAAACGAATTGCTGAGAAATGTAATTTAACCGCAGCTGATTTCTACGTGCCAGTGAAAAAGGGATAAATGCAGCTCGATGAAGTACCGACGACAATTTTCAAAAGCTCTGCAGCCCCCTTTAATGTCCCTTAAATCCGCATATTTATTTAAGGTTATAATCTTCGTGTAACTTTGTGAAATCTTTGTGTACTTTTTGGTTAACCCCCAAATTAACAACTATGAACGAAACAATATACCTGAACGGCAAGCTGATTCCAAAAACGGAGGCAGTGATCTCACCCGAAGATCGTGGGTTTAACTTTGCCGACGGCATTTACGAAGTGATTAAATATTATGGCGGAAAGCCTTTCCGGTATCCCGATCACCTGGAACGGTTGAAGCGAAGTTTGCGCGAAGTCCGGATCGATTTTGGCGGTTTGGATCAGTTGGAAGGGGTGTTTCAATCGCTTCTGGAACAAAACGGATTAGCCAACCAGGAAGCTGGGATTTACCTTCAGATTACCCGCGGAAGCCACACCCGAATTCACCGGTTTCCCGAAAACACAAAGCCAACGGTTTATGCTACTGCTTTTCCTTTTGCTTCGAAGCAAGATCAGCTCGAAAACGGAGTCAAGGTAATCACTGCCGAGGATATCCGCTGGCTGCGCTGCGATATCAAATCAATTTCGTTGCTTCCCAATGTTTTGTATGCTCAAAAAGCCGATGAGCATGATGCCGCAGAAGCTATTTTTATCCGAAATGGTATTGTAACAGAAGGCACTCATTCGAGCTTTATGGCCGTGAAAAATGGTGTGGTTTACACCCATCCCGACTCGAACCTGATATTGCCAAGTATCACGAAAATAGTCATCAGGGAAATCTGCGATCAGAATAATATTCAGTTGGTTGAGGAAGGCATTCCGGCTTCGGAACTGGCCAACATGGACGAAATGATGATTGTAGGCACTGGAAGTGAAGTAACACCGGTGGTGCAAATCGATGACGCGCTGGTTGGTGATGGAAAGCCCGGACCGGTAACCCTTTTTATTCAGGATAAATTCTTTGAACAAACACAACTATAACTCAATAAACGATGGAATTTTTAGATTTTTTGAAGTATGGCGCTATTGGAATCTCGCTGGCTCTGGCCATTCTTTCGTATCGGTTGCTGTCGAAAGAACAGGATAAATCGGAAGTTCGCATCCCGATCTTAAATTCTATAAAAATGTACTTTTTATTTGCGCTGCTCCTTTCGGTGTTTTTTGGCTCTACCGAAATAGTAACCAGTATTTTAGGAACAAAAGAGCCAAAAACCAACCAGGCAATCGAAAATATATGGGGGAGTCACTTTCGTCAATTTCCGGATTCAACTTTGGCACAAAAGATTGACCGGATCTCGAAAAGTGTTGTTTCCGGCGGAGATACAGCATCTGTCGCCTGCAAGGAAATTGCTCAGGAACTAAAGAAATGCAAAGAAGAATTAAAGAATTTTGATGGCGGATTTTATCAGAACGTAATTAAGTTGCAAAACTTGCTGCGAAAAGACTCCGACAACTGGATAAATCTGGGTTACCAAACTGAAAACAAACAAGATGTTATTCATATCTTGAAAAGCTTATTCGGAAGCATGGGCGAAAATTGTGATAGTTTAACTGATCAGGAGATTCTGGAGAAATGGAAGTCATATAAAGCAAAATGGAGCGGTGATCCTGAAAAAATGGGATATATATTTCACTCCGATGTGGCTCAGATTGTGAAAGTGTTTTTAGCCAAGTTCAACGAAGACAAAAGTTAAAAGTCTGACCAACATTTACGAAAGACTACCGGAATAGAAATTCAGTGCTGACCTCACAAAATTCAACACCTTAAATGATCCTATTCATTCGGTGTAATCGGGCATTCAATCAATCTAAATTTGGATGGTTGCATAACTGGCTTAGTTTTGCTGAAAATAAAAAATCAGTATAACATGATTTCAAATACACTCACTGACCGTTTGAGCATGGTCGCCCCCTGTGGTATTGATTGTGGCATTTGCGAGCTGCACACGCTGACAAAAAACGATGAAATCTACGAAAGGATGATTCAGCGCGGAATCCCGGCAGAAAAACTGCCTTGTCCCGGATGCCGGGCCGTTGAAGGAAATTGTCCGGTAAAACCATCGGTTTGCGATACCTGGAACTGCGTAAAAGACAACGAGCTCGAATTTTGCTCTGCCTGCACCGATTTTCCCTGCAACAGGCTTCAACCTTGCGCCGACCGCGCCGATGTACTGCCCCACAACCTGAAAGTATTCAACCTTTGCCTGATTAACCAAATCGGACTGAAAGCATTTACTGAGCGCTCCGGCGAAATCAAAATGAAATATTATCGCGGAAAAATTGTGGTTGGCAACGGGCCGCAGTTGCAATAGACAGCGTTCAGTCTCAGTTTACAGTAAATCAGGGTCATTTGTGGTCATTTGCTTCGCGTCATTTGTAGTAAAACGATCAATAAACAATGACAACCAATGACTATCAAATGACTATAAATGACAAAAAATGAGTACAAACATCCCTTTCCAAACGATCGACTGGTCAACTGTTTCTAAAACTGAACATCCGGGCGAAACCGGTACTGCTTTCTGGCAAACGGTTCAGCTACCCGGACTGCGGATTCGCATTGTTGAATATTCTGCCGGTTACGTGGCCAATCACTGGTGCCGAAAAGGGCATATTGTGCATTGCCTGGAGGGCGAATTTGTAAGCGAATCGGAAGATGGCAATCATTCGGTGCTGACTCAGGGGATGACTTATGTGGTGACCGATGAATTGAGTTCGCACCGTTCGGCAACCAAAAGCGGGGTGAAATTGTTGATCGTTGACGGAGATTTCCTGAAATTTCAGGAAGAAGAAAGATAATTTGATTTATGCAGGAAACAAAAGATTTGTCGGAACGGCTACTGGAGTCATATTCGGAAGCCAACCTGAACAAGATTACCCGTAACCTGATCCGTTTGTACAAGGAAAAGGAATTCGAGAAACTGAATATTATTTCAGGAATGATCTCGGAATGGGGTGAGATTGTGATTGAATCGGATGGTAAAGGTTTTGCAAAGATCATTTCGCTGTATCATCCCGATCGGGGCGAGTACTACCGTGGTTTGATTAACCTGGCAGCCGTGCAAGGCGATGTCTTAACTCTTGCCCGTTTCGAACATGTTTTTGTTATTCAGGACATTGAAGAAATAGCCGCCAACATCGAAAGTTTTGAGGATATCGACTATCATCCGGAATACGAGTGGGACGTAAAAGATTGCGGGTTCAGCTATTTTCAGGATAAAAAGAAAAAAAACCGCAACGGAAAGCGAAAGGCGAGATCAGACGGATATTCGTTTTACGAGGCCATGCAAATCAGGCAATATGGCGATATCGACACCACTTTTCCGACCTATTACCTGGAAGATATGGACGAAATTGAGCTTTCGGAAGCAGAAATTAACGATCTGGATGGCGTTGAATATTGCATTCACACGGTGTCGCTCGATTTGTCGTTCAACCGTATTTATGATCTTTCGCCGTTGGCCAGTCTGGGCAGCCTTCAGGAACTGAATTTGTCGAATAACCAGATTGAGTACATCGACGACATCAGCAATTTGCAGCAACTGAAAAGCATTGATTTGTCGAACAATTCGATTGGCGATATTTTGCCTTTGCTCGAAATTGAGGCACTGGAATATGCCGATTTAAGCGGGAATAAAATTTCGCCTGATCAGATTAAAGTGTTAAGGGAGGTTGGAGTTACGGTAGATTGCTAAAAGAATTATTTCCCAGACTTTTCCCGCCTGATTAATTGTGGGTCTCAATTAAATTGCCCAGTTTTTTCCACTGGTTGACCAGGAAGAATACCACCACAACTGCCGAACACAAATCCGAAATAGGCATGGCCATCCAAATGCCATTAAGCCCAAAGAAATTCGGAAGGATAAAGAGTAGTGGAATTAGGATAATGACCTGGCGAAGCAAAGTGAGCAAAACGGCAATTCTGGCTTTCCCCATCGATTGAAAGAAATTACCTACAACCACCTGAAAACCGACAAAAGGCAATGCCAATAGGCTCATTCGCAATCCTTCTTTCCCAAAATCGAGAAGACCGACATCGGTTGAATTGAACAGCTTTACAATATTCGATGGGATGGTTTCGACTACCGCGAACGCAAATATGGCAATTGCGGTTGCCGCCAGAATGGCTATGCGCAGGGTTTCTTTCACCCTGACGTACGACTTTGCCCCGTAATTAAAGCTTATAATGGGTTGCGAAGCCATGTTAATGGCCACAATGGCCATAACAATCAGGGTAAGAACACTGTTTACAATTCCCATTGCGCCCACCGCCAAATCGCCGCCAAAGGCAATTAGTTTGGTGTTAATCAATCCCTGAACAACACTGTTAGCAATCTGCATGGAGAATGGAGCCATGCCAATAGCCAGAATTTCGAACAGTATTTTACGGTCGAACCGAATGTTTTCAGCTTTAAGTTTTACAACCGATTTCGAACTTCGGAAATGTGCCAAAACCCATATAGTCAGCAGAATCATGGAAATTACGGTTGCATAAGCCGACCCTTTTACCCCCCAACCAAATCCGAAAATAAAGATAGGATTCAAAATCATGTTGGTGCCGGCGCTGATGATCATCGAATACATGGCAATTTTAGCATTTCCTTCAGACCTGATGATGGCGTTTAGTGAAAAGCCAACCACCTGAAAAACAGTCCCAGCCAGAATGATATTCAGATAATCGTTCGCATATTCAATGGTTTCGGGCGTTGCACCAAACGATTGAAGAAGTACGCCTTTGATCGAAAATCCCAAAATTGTAATCAGAACCGACACGAGCAACATCAGTAAAAAACTGCTTCCCAAAACTTGTTCGGCTTTTTTTATGTCGTGTTTTCCCAGGTTAATCGAAACCAAAACCCCGGCTCCGATACCGATCAGCATTCCGAAACCCATCACAATCAGCATTACCGGAAACGTGACCGAGATTCCGCTAAGTGCCATCGATCCAACACCCTGACCAATAAATATACGGTCGACAATATTGTACAGCGCATTCAGGAATACGCCGATAAATGCCGGAATAAAGAATTTCAGCATCAATTTCGGAACACTCAATTCAGCGAGATCTTTAGTTTTTTGATTCATCATCAGGATAAGGATTGGCTTGCAAAGTTATCATTAAGGCGGATTTCATGTGCAAAAGCATCCGATTATCCATCCACTTCGAATGGTTCTTAACCTTATTTTATTCCTTACTTTTATAAACCTTGAAAACGGATTGGCTCAAACTTGCTTCAAATGATTAAATTTGCGAAACATTAAAACCCGAATTTCTGATGACTACAGAGCATACACATCACGATCACAAAAATATTCTGGAAGGACTGAAATCAGCCGATTCGCTCAAGGTAATTGAGACCCTTGAGGAGTTGCGCGTCTCAGGAAAAGTATCTGATATACCGCTTCTTATCGAGCTTTTGCATCTGAGTTCGGATTCGGAAATAAAGTCGAAAATTACCGATTTGTTTGCCAACCTGAAGGAAAGCGATGCGATTCCGTTGATTGTTGAAGCCATTCAGAATCAGAAATATGCACCTGAATTAAAGGAGTTGGTGGCGAGTTGCTGGGAGAACGGCTTGGATTACAGCAATTACCTGACACTATTTGTCGATTTGCTGATCGATAGCGATTTTTTAGTTGCTTTCGAGGCTTATACAGTTATCGTAAATATGACCGCCAAAATTGATCAGGCTAAAATTGATGTGGAGATTGACAGGCTTGAGGAAGCCATGAAAACAGCCTCCGATCAAAAGAAAGCACTGATGTTGGATGTGATCGACTTTCTGCCTTCGATAGGATTTTAAAATGGAGTTGGAAAATGGTAGAACGGAAAAAGACCAGCTTGAATCGATCAGGCTGGTCTTTTTCTTGGTTCTTAGCGATTATTTCCCTTCGAAATACTTCATAAACTGAGCTCTTTCGTAAATAGCAGGGTTCGGTATGTTTTTATAGGATAACAATCCACGAAAATCTTCAATTTTCTTGAAATGTCGCTTTTTCATAAATGCAGTCATATCAGCGATCATTCCGGCAATAATTTGCGAGCCGTTGATGTAAACCGAAGAACAAACCTGTGTGACCTGTGCCCCAACCAACAATTGTTTGATAACGGCTTCTCCGTCATGAATACCTGTTCCGGCAGCGATTTGAACGTTGGGGAGTTGCGATGAAATGAGGCCAATCCAACGCATCGAACGGCGAATGTCTTCCGGAGAACTAAAAACTTCAGAAGTGGTCAGCTCCAGTTTTTCGAGATTAATATCAGGCTCATAAAACCGATTGAATAATACCAACGCATCGGCGCCGCTTGCTGCTAGTTTACTAGCCATTCCAATCAGGTTGCTGTAATAAAATCCGATTTTTACTGATACCGGAATTTTTACATTTTTTTTGACTTCCGAAACAATTCTCAGGTAAAGTTGCTCAATTTCTTCTGACGTTTTATGTGGATCCGTCGGCACAAAAAACAAATTGAGTTCCAGCGCGTCGGCCCCGGCATTCTCCAAATCTTTGGCAAAAACAATCCATTCCGAAGCCGACATACAACTGATACTTGCAATAATCGGGATTTCGGTTTCTTTTTTTGCTTCGCTCAGCAAATTCAGATGATGCGTAATGAGATGGTTCCGGGTATAATTCCAGATATAATCTTCTTCTTCAGGAAAGATATGCTGGGGTTGGCGATTGATCTGGCTGTTTACTTCGTTGTTGATCTGTTCCTCAAAAATTGATTTGAGAACAACTGCTCCGGCTCCGGCTTTTTCAAGGTCTTTAATTTTTTCAACAGAGTTGGTTAAGCCTGAACTGGCAATGATGATGGGATTTTTTAATTGTAATCCCATGTAATTGGTTTCCAGATTAATCATTTTGATTCTTTTAAATTTTTGATCAAATAACAATTGAGTGGCTCATTAGGTTTCAGAATTGTAACTCCTTTCGCCAAAAATTGTACTTCCAATCCTGACCATTGTACTTCCTTCTTCAATGGCAATCAGGTAATCGCCCGACATGCCCATCGAAATTTCCTTAAATTCAGGTTGATCAGCAAAATATCCCGATTTCAACCCATCGAAATAGTATTTCAGGCAGGCAAATTCTTTATGTATCTGGGTTTCGTCGTCGGTGTAAGTTGCCATTCCCATTACCCCTGAAATTTGTATATTCTTTAGCAGATGAAACTTGTCAGATTGAAGCATTTCGGTAACTTCTGCAATGGAAAATCCGAATTTGGTTTCCTCCTCGGCAATGTGAAACTGAAGCAGGCAGGGAATAATCCGGTTTGCCTTTTTCGCTTCTGCATCAATAGTTTTAAGCAGTTTATAAGAATCAACCCCGTGAATCAAATGGACAAACGGGGCAATGTACTTTACTTTGTTAGTTTGCATATGGCCAATAAAGTGCCACTCTATGTCTTTGGGAAGTTCCTCAAATTTCCACGCCAACTCCTGAACTTTGTTTTCGCCAAAGGCTCTTTGTCCATGGGCGTATGCTTCCATCAGGAGTGCGGCCGGCTTGGTTTTCGATACAGCAATAAGCTGAACATGAGCCGGTAAATTGGCTTTTACGATGTCTATATTTTCTGCAATGCTCATGATTCAAAAATAACACACAAATTAATAACCACCACTATTCAGAAATAATTTTCTGCGGAAACACTTGTCATGTCTGCATCTTTCCTGTCTCCTATCTCCGGACTTTCGCCCCCCTTCTATCTTCCTGCTTTTTTCTATCTTTGAACCCTGCGATGAAAGAGATACAGAAACATACGGTGGAACTGATGAATGAGTTGGGGGCGATGGGCAAACCATTCGTTTTTGTGATCGATTTTGACTTCGAAAAACCGCTGATTTTTGAGTTGGGTGATGCATCTTCTGTTCTTTGGAAAACGCCGGAACTGGCCAATTATCAGTCTGGGAAATATCCGGAAAAAGATGTCGTATGGAATGTTTATCCGGTTGAATTGGAGCGTTATCAGCAGGCGTTTGATTGCGTACAGCAGCACATCCATAACGGCGACACCTATTTGCTCAACCTCACAATGCCTTCGCGGATTGAGACGAATCTGATTCCGGAAGAAATTTTTCACCGAAGCGAGGCGCCTTATAAAATCTGGTTAAAAGACCAGTTTGTGTGTTTCTCTCCTGAAATATTTGTCCGCATCAACAACGGGGTTATTTCGTCATTCCCTATGAAAGGAACCATTGATGCCAACATCGAAAATGCTGAAGAACTTTTGCTGAATGACGAAAAGGAAGTGGCCGAGCATCACACCATTGTCGATCTGATCAGGAACGATTTGAGTATTGTTGCATCAGATGTGCAGGTTGATCGGCTGATGTACATCGACCGGATTTGCACCAATCGGGGCGACTTGTTGCAGATGAGTTCGCAGATTTCGGGCACCCTTCCAGCGAATTATCAGCAATCCATCGGTACTATTTTGGTCAAACTGCTGCCTGCCGGATCGATTTGCGGAGCTCCAAAACCAAAAACCGTTGAGATCATCAAACAGGCAGAGCATTATCAGCGTGGATATTACACCGGGGTTTTTGGTGTTTTTGATGGAAAAAACCTCGACAGTTGTGTTTTAATCCGATATTTGGAACAGGATGGTGATCAATTGATTTTTAAAAGTGGGGGAGGAATCACCTTTCTAAGCGATTGTCAGACCGAATACAACGAATTAATTCAGAAAGTATATGTGCCAATTAGTTGAATCGCTGAAACTGAAAGATGGTATTCTTCAGAATTTGGAATATCATCAAAATCGGATGAATCGTTCGATGAACGAATTGTTTCCTGATGCCGAAAAGATTGAACTGGTAAAGGCAATTACAATTCCCGAAAATTGTAAATCAGGAATATATAAAGTGCGTGTGGTTTATCGATCGGAAATTGAAAAGATTGAAATCGAACCTTATGTTTTCAGAACTATCCAAAGTCTGAAGGTTGTTCATCATGAACAGATTGACTACCATTTGAAATATACCAACAGACAAGTTCTTCAGGAATTGTTTGCTCAACGCGGGCTTTGCGATGACATTATAATCATTAAATATGGTTTTGTAACTGATTCATTTGCGGCTAACCTGCTGTTTTTTGATGGCGAAAAATGGTTCACTCCAACAACTCCTTTGCTTATGGGAACCAAACGACAATTACTGATTGAGCGGGGAATTATTTCGGAAAAGGAAATCAGGGAAGAAGATATTCGCTCGTATCAGAAAGTTGGATTGATAAATGCCTTGATAGACTTTCAGGAAATGCCGGTGATTGCGGTTGAAAAGGTTTGCTTATGAAAAACAATGATAGCAATGGCAAGAATTGTCATTTGTTTCACGTCATTAAATTGTCATTTATTGTAAAAATGTTGCTGCAGTTACGAACAATGACTATGAATGACAAAATGACAAGAAATAAACTTTTAATTGCATTTCAAACCTCAATCTCCAGTCCGTCATACGACAGAAACACATTCTCAGGAAGCTCTTTTTGCACTTCGTCATAAAATCCCATTTGGTGGGAAAGATGCGTCAGGAAAGCTTTGCCCGGTTTTATTTCTGCAATAAGTTCAAGCGCCTGACTTAAACTGTAATGCGAAATGTGTTCTTCTTTTCGCAAGGCATTCAGAACCAAAACATCAAGTCCCCGAAGTTTGTCAATTTCTGCTTTTTCCAGCCGGTTCACATCGGTCACATAAGCCAGTTTTCCGAAACGGAATCCAAAAACGGGTAATTTATAATGGAGGCCGCGAATCGGAGTTACTTCCAGATCGTTAATTAGGAACGGTTTATTTTCAATCAGATGCAGGTGCATTTGTGGAATTCCCGGATACCGGTAAGTTGCAAAAACGTAATCAAAAATGCGTCGGATCGCAATCTGAACGCGTTCTTCGGCATAAATATCGGTTGGTTGTTTCTGCACCCAATTGAACGCGCGGATATCATCAAGTCCAAAAATATGATCGACGTGTTCGTGAGTGAGCAAAATGCCATTCAAATGACGAACCTGATGGGTCAACATTTGCTGTCTGAAATCAGGCCCGGCGTCAATAACCAGGCATTGTGTCTCGGTTTCAATCATCACCGAAGCGCGTAACCGCTTGTCTTTCGGATTGACTGACAGACAAACCGGACATTGGCACGCAACCACTGGCACTCCCTGCGATGTTCCTGTTCCTAAAAAGGTAAGTTTCACTAGCGTGTTATTTGATTCACAAAAATAAGGATTACCCTCTTGCTACCGAAGGTTTTTAACTATTTTTGAAAAAAATTACAAATGGCCAAACTTTATTTGATTCCGACTACTTTGGGAGACACCAGCATCGAGCGGGTTTTACCACCCGATCTGACCCAACTGATTTCATCGATACCGGTATTCATTGTCGAAAATATTCGCACTGCCCGGCGTTTCCTGAAAAAAGTGAATCCGGCCATCGTAATCGACGATCTTACCTTTTTTGAATTGAACCAGCACACAGAGAAAAAGGAAATCAGTCGTTTTCTGGAACCGAACAAGGAAGGATTAGACATTGGTATAATCTCGGAAGCAGGTTGCCCTGGGGTTGCCGATCCGGGTGCTGATGTGGTAAAGATTGCACACACTAAAAACATTCAGGTGGTTCCGTTGGTAGGGCCGTCTTCCATATTGCTGGCGCTTATGGCTTCAGGAATGAGCGGACAGAATTTTGCCTTTAACGGATATTTGCCGATCAAAAATCCGGAGAAATCGTCGCAAATTAAAATGCTCGAAAAACGGATGCAAACCGAAGGTCAGACCCAGATTTTTATTGAAACACCGTACCGGAATGCCCAATTACTTGATGAATTGCTAAAAAACTGCGACCCGCAAACCATGTTGTGCATTGCCGCCGACATCACTCTCAATACTGAATTTATCCTCAGCAAGCCAATAGCCTGGTGGAAAACACACCTTCCGGATATTCAGAAACGCCCGGCAATTTTCATGATCGGGAAGATTTGATTTTTTTATTAATCATCGCAAAAATGATCTTTTTAAAGATTTAATTGTTTAAAAACGAAAGGTTTTCTTTTAGTTTTTCAGACAAAGAAGTATTTTACTTTCAAATTAATTTTGGAAGTTCAAATTAATTTCTACATTTGCCAACATTAAACGACAGCACAAATGAAAAATATCAGCATTATATCTCTAGTCCTTGTCAGCGTGGTGGTCCTCCTTCGTGCTGAATGAGATTGGTATAATGTAAGCTATAAGACTTAGAAGCCTTTCTCAATCACTGAGAAAGGCTTTTTTTTAGGGAAAATAATTTAAGACAAATGATATGCAAAATCGACTAAGATCAGCCACAACGACCGAAGGACGGAGAATGGCAGGAGCAAGAAGCCTCTGGAGGGCAAATGGAATGAAGGAAGAACATTTCGGACGACCGGTAATTGCCATCGTTAATTCGTTTACACAGTTCGTTCCAGGCCATGTTCATCTTCACGAAATTGGTCAGTACATCAAAGGAATCATCGAGCAAAAAGGTTGTTTTGCAGCCGAGTTCAATACCATTGCCGTCGATGATGGAATCGCCATGGGGCATGATGGGATGTTGTACTCGCTTCCCTCGCGCGATGTAATTGCTGATAGTGTTGAATACATGATTAATGCACACCGTGCCGATGCGATGGTTTGCATTTCAAACTGCGATAAAATTACCCCAGGAATGATGATGGCCGCCATGCGACTAAATATTCCGGTCATATTTGTATCAGGAGGACCGATGGAAGCGGGTAAAATTGATGGCAAAATGTATGATTTAGTTGATGCGATGGTGATGGCTGCCGATAACTCGGTTTCCGACGAAACGATATTAAAAGTTGAAAAAGATGCTTGTCCAACCTGCGGCTCCTGCTCCGGAATGTTTACCGCCAACTCAATGAACTGTTTGGCTGAAGCACTTGGTTTGGCGCTTCCCGGTAATGGTTCAATTCTGGCAACACATGCCAATCGGAAACGACTGTTTGATGAAGCTGCCAGCCGGATTGTTGATATGACCTACGAATTTTACAAAGATGGCAATGAAAAAGTATTGCCACGAAATATAGCTACCAAAGCTGCTTTCCAAAATGCAATGAAACTGGATATTGCGATGGGCGGTTCAACAAATACCGTTTTGCATATTCTGGCAATTGCTGCTGAGGGTGAAGTTGATTTTTCCATGAAAGACATCGATGAATTATCGCGTGTTACGCCAAACCTTTGCAAAGTTGCTCCCAATGGAACTTACCACATGGAAGATGTGAACCGAGCTGGTGGAATTCTTGGCATTTTGGCTGAACTTGCCCGCGCCGGAATGCTCGATACCACCGTGCCACGTGCCGATGGACGCACCTTGGCTGAAGCTATCGCAGAATACGATGTAGTGGCTCCGACTGTTACCGAAGATGCGATCCGGAGATATAAATCAGCACCCGGTGGTGGACGTAACCTGATCATGGGTTCTCAGGAAAACTATTTTAAAGAATTAGATACCGACCGTGCGAACGGATGCATTCGCGATTACGAACATGCCTACAACAAAGATGGCGGTTTGGCTGTTCTGTACGGCAACATTGCCCGGAATGGCTGTATCGTGAAAACAGCGGGAGTTGATCCCTCAGTCTATCATTTTAAAGGAACTGCCAAGGTATTCCAATCGCAGGACGATGCCTGCAATGGAATTCTTGGCGACAAAGTCCAGGCTGGCGACGTGGTTGTGATTATTTACGAAGGTCCAAAAGGTGGTCCGGGAATGCAGGAAATGCTTTATCCAACTTCGTACATCAAATCGATGAACCTTGGCAAGGCTTGTGCGTTAATTACCGATGGTCGTTTTTCGGGCGGAACTTCGGGCTTATCCATCGGGCATGTTTCTCCGGAAGCAGCGGCAGGTGGCGAAATTGCCTTGATTCAGGATGGTGACTTAATTGAAATCGACATCTTGACCCGTAAAATTGACGTTCTGCTGAGCGACGAAGAATTGGCAGCCAGAAGAGAACAGGAAATCAGTAAAGGCAATGCGGCATTTATGCCAAACCCCCGCGACCGTCAGGTGAGCAAAGCACTGAAAGCCTATGCAAGTATGGTTTCGTCGGCCGATCGCGGAGCAATCAGGTTGATCGAATAATTACGATTTAATTATTTACAATTGACGATTTGCCAGAGTTGAGCAATGAGATCAAATAGTAAATAGTAAATTGTCAAATAGTAAAATTAATAAGGAAATATAAAAAAGAAAATATGGCAACACAGCGTGTAAGCGGCTCAGAAGCTGTAATATTATCTCTTTTGGAAGAAGGAGTTGATACCATTTTCGGGTATCCAGGCGGTGCGATCATGCCCATTTATGACGCACTGTACGATTTCGATCAGAAAGTAACTCACTATTTAACCCGGCATGAGCAGGGAGCAATTCATGCTGCTGAAGGTTACGCTAAAGTTACTGGTAAAGTCGGTGTTTGCTTTGCGACATCAGGTCCTGGTGCAACCAACCTGATTACTGGCCTTGCCGATGCAATGATTGATTCCATTCCTTTGGTTTGTATCACTGGCCAGGTTGCCTCTCCATTGCTCGGAACTGATGCTTTCCAGGAGTCGGATGTAGTAGGTATTTCGATGCCGGTAACCAAATGGAATTACCAGGTTACCCACGCTGATGAAATTCCTGAAGCGATTGCCAAGGCGTTTCACATTGCACTCACTGGTCGTCCTGGTCCGGTTTTACTCGATATTGCCAAGGATGCCCAGTTTGCCCAGTTCGATTTTGAGTATAAAAAATGTACTAAGATCAGAAGTTATTTACCCGAATATCCTGTTGATCCGTTCCAGGTAAAAGCTGCTGCCGACATCATCAACGAAGCCAAAAAGCCTATTGTTTTGTTTGGTCACGGTGTTGTTTTGGCACATGCCGAAGCTGAACTGAAAGAATTTGTTGAAAAAACCGGTATTCCGGCTGCCTGGACTTTGCTTGGTCTTTCGGCACTTCCAAGCGACCATCCACTAAATGTTGGAATGCTTGGAATGCATGGAAATTACGGTCCAAACATCAAAACCAATGAAGCTGATGTGGTCATTGCCATCGGAATGCGCTTCGATGACCGGGTAACCGGAAAGGTGGCAGCGTATGCACGTCAGGCAAAAATCATTCACCTTGAAGTCGATCCAGCCGAAATCAATAAAATTATACACGCCGATGCGCCTGTTTTGGGCAATGCCAAAAAATCGCTTCGGATGTTGATTGATAATGTCGATCCAAATTCACATCAGGAGTGGCTCAACGAGTTCCGGGCTTGCGATAAAATAGAATACGAAAAGGTGATTTCGCACGATATTCATCCTAAAAAGGCTGGACTTACCATGGGCGAGGTTGTTCGTATTGCTTCCGAAAAGACCAATAATGATGCTGTTTTGGTTACCGATGTTGGTCAGCAACAAATGATTGCTTCGCGTTATTTCAAATTTTCACAATCGAGGAGTAATGTGACTTCCGGAGGTCTTGGAACAATGGGTTATGGATTGCCAGCAGCGATGGGCGCCAAAATTGGTTCTCCTGATCGTGTCGTATTTGCGATGGTTGGCGATGGAGGATTTCAGATGACTATTCAGGAATTAGGAACCATCTCGCAGTACGATATCGATGTCAAAATTATCGTTCTCAATAATAATTTTCTTGGCATGGTTCGCCAGTGGCAGCAATTATTTTTCGAAAAGAGGTATTCATTTACCGAAATGAAAAATCCTGATTTTGTTGGCATTGCCAAAGCTTATGGATTGGCTTCTCAAAAAGTAACTTCACGCGACCAGTTGGAAAATGCTGTTCAGGAAATGCTCGATCACAAGGGACCGTATGTTCTTGAAGTAGTTGTTGAACAGGAAGATAACGTTTTCCCGATGATACCGACAGGAGCTTCAATTTCTGATATTATACTCGAACCTTAAAACAATACTGAGATGAAACAAGAATATATTATAACCGTTTTTTCGGAAGATCATATCGGCTTATTGAGCCGGATAACCATCATATTTACACGCCGGAAAATCAACATCGACAGCTTAACTGTTTCTGAATCGGCCATTGCCGGGGTTTTTAAATTTACCATTGTGATCAGGGAAACTGCAGATCGGGTGCAGAAGGTTGTCGGGCAGCTTGAAAAAGTTGTTGATGTAATGAAAGCATATTACAACACGAACGAAGAGATGATTTTTCAGGAAATCGCGCTATATAAAGTGTCTACTGAATTTTTATTCGAATCGAATGAGGTTGAAAAGATCATTCGTAACTCTGGCGCGCGTATTCTCGAAATTACGCGCGATTATATTGTGATTGAAAAAACCGGACACTCCAACGAAACACAACAATTATTTGAAGAGTTGAATTCAACGTATGGCGTAACTCAGTTTAATCGCTCCGGAAGAGTTGCCATTACTCGCAGTACTGTTGAAAGACTTTCCGTATTTCTTCAGGAACGCGATGCCATGCTTGAACAAGTGGATTAGAAGAGATTCCGAAGTGTCTGTGGTGTTACTAAAGTGCCTAAAAATAAACACAAGTTGTTTAATTTTAGGCACTTTTAATTTGATGCACTCCATACTGCGATCTAAAAAAGAACATCATTTCTGAAAATTTATCCTCAAACTTATGCACTCAAACCGTTGTTGCATTTAGTCTGATATTTCCAATCGTTAAATTTTGCAAACGAATAAAAATGTGTTTTCAATTTTTATCACTTCGGAATGAAACTTGTAATGACATAGACTAAATAAGAGGAAAGGATAAAGCCATGAAAAGATTTGTTGTAATATTTGCACTCATCATTTCTGCCAGTATAATATTCGCTCAGGGAAATGATGAAAACGCAGTTCTAACTAAAAAAGAAAAGCGGAATGCTGAACTTGAGAAAGAATTTCAGCTTACCAAGTCAATGCTTGAGAACAAAGATTTTGTTTTAGAAACTGACTATCTGCAAGACCGGTATGGTAACCGGGTTCTGGTAAATTCAACGATTAATTTTGTTTCAGTCGATTCAACTGAAGCAATTATTCAGATCGGATCGAATTTCAGGATTGGCCCGAATGGAGTGGGTGGTGTAACTGCCAAAGGTCGCATTAACAAATGGGAATTAACTGAAGATCTGAAGCGCAAAGCATTTACCTTAAGGATGAATGTGATGACAGCGATTGGTATCTACGACTTGTTTATTAATATTTCGGCATATGGAAGAGGAACTGCAACTTTGACGGGTATGCGTTCGGGCAGGCTTACATTTGACGGTGAATTGGTTCCCTGGGAAAAATCTTCTGTATATGTAGGTCAGCATTTATAATGGATGTGGTATTGGCTTTGATTGTTTAAGATATTCAATTAGTTATCAGATTTGAATTTTCCAAACAGCATTCAAAAACTCAAGTTTGGTGTTTTAATCAATTTGTTCGTACTTTCGTATGCAATGCGAAAGTACTTTTATGAAGAATCCATCCGAACAATTACCGGTTTATAGTCTGGATAATTTCAGTACTCCTGAACGGAAAAGTCAGCAATTTCAGGTTGAGGTGTTTGATGCTAACCGTCACTTCAGTGTGAAATATCCACATCGGCACGATTTTTTTGAAGTGCTTTATCTGCTTAAAGGTTCTGGCTACCACGTGATCGACGGCAATAAATATGAGATCAAGCCGCCCTGCGTTTTCTTCATGTCGCCCGGACAGGCTCACAAACTCGAACTTTCTCACGACATCGAAGGCTTCATTTTTATCTTCACTTCTGATTTTTATCTGCTCAATCGGAGCAATCAGAATAGTCTGATTGAATTTCCGTTCTTTTACACCATTCATCAGGATAATCCGCCTTTATTGCTTGAAAATAAGAGCGATATTCTTTTTTTGGAAAATTTGTTCAGACAAAGTATTGCTGAAATTAGTCGTCCTGGAGATTATTTTCAGGAAATGTTGCGTTCCATTCTCGATCTGATTCTGACCACTTGCGCGGCTCGCTATCAGGTGAACGAAAACATGTTGAACAAAGGGAAAGGACAAATTCTCGTCAAGCGGTTCTTTCATTTGGTCGAAGAAAATCACCAAAAGAATCTTTCGTTGAGCGATTATTCAGGAATGATTGGTGTAACTCCAAATCATTTGACACAAACCGTAAAATTACTGACAGGCAAAACTTCATCACAAATCATCAAAGCGAAACAATTACTCGAAATAAAACGTTTGTTGGTTCACACCAATCTTAGTGTTTCTGAAATTGCAAATCAGCTTAACTTTGAAGATCAATCGTATTTTACCAAATTCTTCAAGCGTGAAACCGGCATGACTCCAATTCAGTATCGGTCTGATTCGTTTAAATGAAAGGTAAAATTACCAATTTTATTATGGTATTAACTTGTTGGTATTTAATGTTTATTCGTGATGTCGCAATCTGTTCTATTCGGGAATCCATGAAAAGTACCTAAAATACATCTATTTTTGCGCTTCTTTTCCCTGAATATTTCATTGCTTTGTATAATCGGAAAGAGAGATTTAAAACGAGATAATAAAAACTATAAAAATTTAGAAAATGGCAAATTATTTTAATTCAATCCCATTGCGTATTCAGTTGGAACAATTGGGTAAATGTGATTTCATGGATCAGTCTGAATTCGCTGACGGTGTGAACAAGTTATTAGGCAAGAAAATCGTTGTTTTAGGCTGTGGAGCTCAGGGCTTGGCTCAGGGACTCAATATGCGCGATAGTGGTCTGGATATTTCGTACGCTTTACGCGAAGTTGAAATTACAGAGAAACACATTTCGTATGTTAATGCTACCGAAAACAAGTTCAGCGTTGGAACTTTCGCTGAGTTGATTCCGACTGCTGATTTGGTTTTAAACCTTACTCCGGATAAATATCATACTGCTGTTGTAAATGCAGCTATGCCATTGATGAAAAAAGGCGCTTGTCTTTCCTATTCTCATGGTTTCAATATTGTTGAAGAGGGTATTCAGATCCGTAAAGATTTGACTGTAATCATGGTAGCCCCAAAATCACCTGCTTCTGAAGTTCGCGCTGAGTTCCTTCGTGGATTTGGTGTTCCAACCTTGATTGCTGTTCACCGTGAAAACGATCCAAATGGCGATGGACTTGATATCGCTAAAGCATATTGTGTAGGAACTGGTGGTCACAAAGCCGGTGTTCTACATTCATCGTTTGTTGCCGAAGTAAAATCAGATTTGATGGGCGAACAGACCATTCTTTGTGGTGTATTGCAAACTGGTTCAATCCTGATGTTCAATAAAATGATCGAAAAGGGAATTGATCCTGGTTATGCATCAAAGCTTATTCAATATGGTTGGGAAGTAACTACCGAAGCTTTAAAATTGGGTGGAATTACTAACATGATGGACCGTTTGTCGAATCCAGCCAAAATTGAAGCCTTCAAACTGGCCGGAGAATTGAAAGTAATTATGCGCCCATTGTATGAAAAACACATGGATGATATCATGTCGGGTGTGTTCTCGTCAACCATGATGGAAGACTGGAAAGCTGGCGACAAAAATCTGCTGGCATGGAGAGCTGAGACTGGCGAAACTGCTTTCGAAAAAACTCCTGCGGGCGATATGAAAATTACCGAACAGGAATATTTCGACAACGGTACTTTGATGGTTGCATTCGTAAAAGCCGGTGTTGAGTTGGCTTTCGAAGTAATGACTGAAACCGGTATCAAAGCAGAATCGGCTTACTACGAATCGTTGCACGAAACTCCGCTGATTGCAAACACCATTGCACGCAAAAAACTGTTCGAAATGAACCGTGTAATTTCTGACACTGCTGAGTATGGTTGCTACTTGTTCGATCATGCCTGCAAACCACTTTTGTCCGATTTCATGAAAAAGATCGACACCAAAGTGATTGGTAAGAATTTCAACGAAGGAATTGATAACCATGTAGATAATATCGAATTGGTTAAAATCAACGAGCAAATTCGTTACCACGAAGTTGAGATCATCGGCGAAGAATTGCGCGAAGCAATGGAAGCGATGGAAGCGATTATCTAAGAAATAGAAAATCAAATTGATATAGAAAGCCTCGTTGAAAGACGAGGCTTTTTTATTTAGATTTTCCTCAATTCAACTAGCAATTCCTCGATTTTCAGCGTTGCTTCTTTCTGGCTGCACGAAAAATTATTCAGCATAATGGCAAACGAAAGTTGCTTGCCTGAAAGTGTGGTCAGGTAACCTGCATAACAACGAACACGGGTCATCGAGCCGCTTTTGGCCTGCAGACATTCATTCGGAAAGTTGGCCTCCGTGAAAACCGTCAAAGTACCATTCCCAACTGTTGCAAGCGAATTATTGAAATCTACCGAATAAGCGCTTTTGGTTTTCATATAATTCAGAATTGAAACCATTTGGTTTGCTGTAATGGCATTGAATCGCGACAACCCACTTCCGTCGTTCATGAAAAATCCGGTCATGTCCAATCCTTTATCTTTCCAGTATTGCATTACGAATTTACAGCCATCTTCAGTAGTTCCCAGTCCGGTCTTGTGAAAAGCCAGATGTTTCAGGAAATGCTCGGCAAACAGGTTCACGCTTTCATGATTGGTTACTTTGATGATTTCGCGCAGGGGAGGAGATTGAACAACTGATAATTTTGCGGAACTCACGGCTTTTTCGTATTTTGTTTCTCCTGAAAGGACGATTCCGTTTAATGATAGTTTTTTCCTGAATTCACTGGCCAAAAGTGCTGACGGATTTGGAACCGAAGCTTTAACAACGAAGTCGGCCTGATTTTTTGGAATGGTACCCCGAACAACTCTTTTGTTTTCTTCAGGACTTCCAAATACATATGCTTCATCGCTGTTCGAATCAGATGAAAGCACTTCATTCGTCAAATCCAGATTTGGAACTTCAGGATTGATGCCAATAACTTTGGTTGGTTTCCCGGCAACATCTTCTGATTTTAGGTGAATTTCGTACATGTTGTCGAATACACTAATTCCGGAGGCTCCGGCACCAAAATAATTGCCCAGGTCTTCCCATACCCAGCTTCCGGGTACCTGTACTTTTTCATAAATCGCCGCATCAACAATTAAGTTTCCGGATATCACTCGAATGTGATTGTTCCCGATAACTTTTACCCATTCATCCAGAAAATTTTTGTTTTCAGGAAAATACATGGATCCAAGCGTTGGATCGCCACCACCAATAATTTGTAGGTCGCCGAAAAGCGTATCGTTACGGATAATTCCTGAGTAAGAGAGGGTGGTTTGGAACCGGAATTCAGGACCAAAAACTTCCAATGCCGTGGCGGTTGTTATTGCTTTCAGAATGGAGGCGGGAACCAGGCTAAGTTGTGGCTTCGATTCAAGTAGTTTTTCATTGGTTTGGTTGTCGGAAACGGTAATGCCAATGCTGGCGTTTGCCAATACTGGCGTCGTTTGCCAACTGGTAATTTTTTGCTGGACCGAATTTAATGCATTTTGAGCCGTACTAAAAGTTGCCCAAAGAGCAAAAATGCAGGTATAGATAATTGATTTTCCCATGTATCCTATTTTGTTTTGGAAAGATAACCAGTTTGATCGGAATCTTTCAGCAGATTTCTGAGAAATATTTTATTTTGGATTAACAAACTCTGGTGTCGATTGTTATTTAAAAAAGTTTTGCCTTCCATAGTTTCATTCATTCTTTGGAAGCTTTTATTACCTTTGTAAATATTAAAAAACGATTAATAGTCTGATAATTAGATTACATTCAAATACAATTTAAGTTTAATTTTAAATCATATCAAAATGTTTATTGATAAAGTAGTTGGTAGAGAAATTCTGGATTCACGTGGAAATCCAACCGTTGAAGTTGAAGTAACTCTCGAATGTGGTGCTATTGGGCGTGCTGCTGTTCCGTCAGGAGCATCAACCGGCGAAAACGAAGCAATTGAGCTTCGCGATGGTGACAAAGGCCGTTATTTAGGTAAGGGCGTTTTGAAAGCTGTTGCCAATGTGAATACGGTTATCGCTAAAGAGATTATGGGCATGGACGCTTCTAATCAGGTAGCTATCGACAAAAAGTTAATTGCGCTTGACGGAACAAAGACCAAGTCGAAATTAGGTGCTAACGCTATGTTGGGCGTTTCTTTGGCTGTTGCCAGAGCAGCTGCTGAGGCTCTTGATATGCCTCTGTATCGTTACATTGGAGGAACTAATGCTAAAACATTGCCAGTTCCGATGATGAACATCATCAATGGAGGTTCACACTCCGATGCTCCTATCGCATTCCAGGAATTCATGATTCGCCCAATTGGTGCAACTTCGTTTCGCGAAGGATTACGTATGGGCGCCGAAGTTTTCCATCACCTGAAAAAAGTACTTCACGATCGTGGTTTAAGCACTGCTGTTGGTGACGAAGGTGGTTTTGCTCCTGCTTTGGATGGAACTGAAGATGCATTGAACAGCATCATTAAAGCAATTAAAAACGCTGGTTACAAACCAGGACGCGCCGAAGATGGTGGCGATGTTTCTATCGCTTTAGACTGTGCTGCTTCTGAATTCTACAAAGATGGAATCTACGACTATTCAAAATTCGAAGGCCCAAATGGCGCTAAACGTAATTCTGCCGAACAGGCCGATTTCCTTGCTTCTTTGGTGGCTAATTTCCCAATCGATTCAATCGAAGACGGAATGAACGAAGGCGATTGGAATGGTTGGGTTGATTTAACTCAGAAATTGGGCGACAAATGCCAGTTGGTTGGCGACGATTTGTTCGTAACCAATGTTGAATACCTGAAAAAAGGTATCGAATTAGGCGCTGCAAACTCAATCCTGATTAAAGTAAACCAGATTGGAACGTTGACTGAAACATTAGACGCTATTGAAATGGCTCACCGTGCTGGTTACACTTCAGTAACTTCACACCGTTCAGGCGAAACCGAAGATTCAACAATTGCTGACATCGCTGTTGCTACCAACGCAGGCCAAATCAAAACCGGTTCTTTGAGCCGTTCCGACCGTATGGCTAAATACAACCAATTGCTTCGTATTGAAGAACAATTGGGCGCTTCAGCTATCTACGGATACAAAAAAGTGATCAAGAAATAACATCAGTATATTATTTTATAAGAAAGCCGTCTGAATTGAGTTTTAGACGGCTTTCTTTTGTAGTAAAAAGTTGTTTATTCAACGACTTTCTTTAAAATCATCTCAGCATCACCGCCAGGACCACCTTCTGATTTCATTTTAATTTCATTGCCTTCTACAGTGCCTTTGTGCTTAATGGTATTTCCCATCATATCCAAATCGAACGAAAATTCTTTTCCGTCAACTTTCCCGTTCGTGAAGGGCATTTCTCCCATAGGTGTTACAATGGAACCGGTCAAAGTTGCTCCGTCGGCTTTAAAAACAAAGACAAGTTCCATGTCTCCATCCTGGCCTTTAATTGTAGTTTCCCATTTTCCATCGATTTCGGCAGCGTTACAAACAAATGTTCCAAAAAGAACTACTGCAAATGCAAAAAATAATTTTTTCATTTTGAGATTTTTTAGTTTTAGTGATAACCGATAATTAGTGTCAAATTACATCGTGCCATCAGGTTTATGAAACGATATCGAAGAACTGGCTTATTTTATCGCTGAAAAGGTTATTTATACCCAAATTTGAATCTGCTAATTTCGCTCTTAAATGTTTTTATTGCTTTTTCTGTTTTCTTTGCAGCTCAAATTCTAATTCATGTATAGTAAAGACGAAGCAAAACTATTGCGCAAGGAATTTTGGATTGTATTTGCCCGCCGTAGCGAAATTGTTCCGGAGTTGCGCCATAAAAAGAAGAAGTGGTTGCTGCACGATACCGGTCTCAGCGGCATCGATCTGAAATTTGATGTGACCCGCACAGAAGCTTTGGTCATGATTGAAGTGAATAGTCGGCAGGAAAGCCGCCGTCTGGAGATATTTGAAACGCTTCAGAAATACAGTAAATTTCTGGAAGAAGGATTTACTCAACCACTCGAATGGGATATTTGCTTTGTCAGGGAAAGCGGGCAGGAAGTTTGCCGCATCTACACGTCACTTCCCAATGTCGATTTTCACCGCCAAAACCAATGGCCCGACATCTTTAACTTCATGATCGACAATATGCTGCTGCTCGAAAACAACCTGATGGAAATCAAAGATGTGCTCGATGCTGAGCTTTATTGAAAATAGTTCCAAATTTCAAGTTTCAAATTACAGGTAGCTGCAGGAATAGTCATCCGCATATTCTTTGCCGCCTGGCTTTTCTGGCAGAAATGAATAGAAATTCTTTCTCTGTGTTAATCTGTGTTCTCTGTGGTTAATCCCAATTATTTTTTCTTTCGTATGTAATGAAATTCGGCTTGGTTCGTCTTAACTTTGAAACTATCAGAAAAGAGCTTGAATGTTAGCCAGAGATTTTAAAACCGATGTACTTCCGATCAGCAACAAGTTGTTGCGGTTTGCCAACCAGATTCTTCAGGATGAGGAAGAGGCGAAAGATGTACTTCAGGATGTGTTTCTGAAACTCTGGCAAAAGCGCGAAGAACTAGGGAAAGTAGAAAATCTGGAAGCTTTTGCTTTCCGGATGACCCGAAACCGATGCCTGGATATGATTCGTTCGCGACGAACGATCTCGATTGAATCGATGAAAAAAGTGAAGTTCCCTGATGAGGAAAGTTCGGATACCGATTATCTGGATTTGTCGAACTCAGTCGATCAGGTGAAACGAATCATTGCCGGGTTACCCGATATTCAGCGGACCATCATTCATTTGCGCGACATCGATCAGCTCGAATTTGAAGAAATTGCCGAAGCAACACAGTTGAATGTGAACGCAATAAGGGTGAATTTGTCGCGTGCCCGCAAAAAAGTACGGGATGAAATCTTAAAAATTCAAAACTATGGAATCACAGAAAATACATATACTGCTTCAAAAGTACTTTGATGCCGAAACCACGATCGACGAAGAAAATGAACTGATCACTTATTTTACTTCCGGAGAGGTGGATGATGTCCTGAAAATGTATGTTCCCCTATTTTCAGGAATAAAGGAACTTTCGGCTGATGAAGATCCGGCTTTGGGCGAGGATTTGATGAATTTTATCCTCGAATCGGAGCACAAGGAGAAACTACGGTACCGCTGGATGTGGCAAATTGTTACCGGAGTAGCGGCTTCTGTGATTCTGGTGATGTTGGCTGTGAATTTTTACAGCAGCCAAAACCAGTGGAAAGATACCTTTTCGGACCCGAAACAGGCTTATTCTGAAGCCAGTAAAACCCTCGAATTTGTTGCCGGAAAATACAACAAAGGCTTGGCCCAGCTGAGACCAATCGGGAAAATTGAAAATGCGGTTGACCCCCTGAAGTCAGGAATGTCGAAGCTTAACAAAGGGTTTAAACAGATGAACGAGGTATCGAATTTGAATAAAAAACTTAAAAAAGAATAACCATGAAAAAATTATTAATGACTTTGGTTTTGTTGATCCCTTTATGGGTGATGGCACAGGACAACAGTCCGATTGACAAACTTTTTAATAAATACGCCAATCGGGAAGGATTTACAACCGTGAATATCAGCGGAAAACTGCTGAGTTTTGCGAGTAAATTCGACGAATCGAAAAGTAAAGAAACGGCCATGCTCGAAAAACTGAGCGGTATTCGGATTCTGTCGGTTGAAGACAAAGAGTTGAATAAAGGCCTCAATTTTTACAAAGAACTGGAAGCCGACGGGTTTTTCAAGAACCACAATTACGAGGTGCTGATGGAAGTGACCGAAAAAGACGAAGTGGTTCGTTTCTACGGACGTTCAGGCGAGAAAGGAAAACTTTCGGAATTGCTGATGGTTGTTGGTGGAAATGATAACACGCTGATCAGCATTCGTGGGGTGATTGATCCGGACGACATTGGCAAAATTACAGGTTCTCTCGATCTGGATATTAAAGCCAAATAGATCAGCTAAAAAGGCAATGCTTCAAATATAAAAGTTCCGGAACCGTGGGTGTTTAGGAACTTTTTCTTTTTCAGAAAAGCCCAGATCTTTTTTAATTACCAACCGATTTTCCCCTTGGGAAAAATTTAAACAGGCTCTTATCTCACTGTTTCTGAATTTGATAATCAACTGGCAGAATGTTTTCTTTCATCTGGAGGTAAGTCAGTAAACATTCGGCTGCCGAAACTGTGGTCATGCAGTTCGTTTCTGAAGCATTGAATGGTTTTCCCCAAGAATAGCTTACGGCATACTGGTTTTCCTGATTTTTCTTTTCTTCGGTTTGTTTCCAGACGGCAGTGGCACATTGACTGATAAAATTTTTCAACTGATTTTTTGAAGCCGCAGGGCAATCTGAAAAGAGGTAAAACGGTGCAAAATGCATAAAAATACCATTAAAAGCATGTGCATTGTTGTTCCTGAAATCGGCTGATGGTGAATAAAGTACACCGTTTTCGGCCATTCCGGTGGTCACAAAATTCACTACTTTTGCGGCAACATCAGGAACAAATGCGTGTTGAGCCCGAGCTTTTTTCAAGGCTAATCCGAGTGCACCCAGCACAATTCCGTTGTTGTAGGCATAATTTCCCTTGTTGCTTTGTTTGCTGCCCAACTGATAATTATCGTAGATTAATCCGGAATGCTGATCAATCAGCAAATCGTTTTGCAGACGAAGCCATGTTGATGCGAATTCCAGCGGCGATTTCCCTTTGATTTCCTTTTCGGGCATCCGGAATGCCAGGATGATGGCCTGCCCGAGTGTACAGGTGTTGTACGAACTGCATTGCCGGTTCCAGAAAACACCACGCTGTCCACCGTTGGTGGGAGAGTCGTAATAGCCAAAATACGGATCAGGGGCAACTTTAGGTGAAGTGGTCAATCCATAGTTGAAAATATCCTGATAGGAATAATTCATCAGGTAACTTTTTCCAGCTTCGTCTTTGTATTGTTTTGCGGCAGGTTTTATTCCGTGCTGATTCAGTTCAACGAGCGCGTTGGCGCCCCAGCATTGGTCATCGCTCAGGTTAAATTCCACGTAAAGCGCATCATTGGCCCAATCCAGATATTTGGCATCGCCCAAAACTTCGTAGGCATGCACGAACATCATACTTACTACCGCTTTCTGCCAGTCCAGGATTTTAGAGTTTCCGAATGAAGTATAGTCGTCGCGGTAATGATCGTGTATATAATCGACCATTTTTCGTACTTCTCGGTTTGAAATGTCGGAATGTTGAGCAAATGAAATGTTCAGGAATGATAATAAAATTAAGGAAAGTATATACTTTTTCATGGTTTTGGAATATCGGATTTAGGTTCCACAAAAATAGAATAAGATTTCCCATTCAAAAGGCCAATATGGACATATGTGTGACGATTATTACATATCAGGCACATTTTTTATTTCTACTTTTCGACGTTATTAAACCTAATCTTAATTGAAAATGAGAAAAACGATATTCTTAAGTCTGGCCTTAATGGCCGTTTTCATTGCTCAGGCATTTAGCAATGGATCGACTTCTTCAACAAAAAAACAATTCGTTGAGCAAAGATCAATGATTAATTCAGTCTCGGTTAGCACCACCGATACCGTGGTTGTAGGGGCAGCTATTCCTCCTGAAATTGAGAATCCCGAATTGTTGGGCATTAACAAAGAACCTGCACATGCCACCTTAATGGTTTATGGCAGCCAGGCCGAAGCTTTAAAAGCAATTCGTCATGCTTCGTCGTTCTGCCAAAGCCTGAATGGCATGTGGAAATTTAATTGGGTGGCATGGCCTCAGCAGCGCCCGGTCGATTTCTACAAACCTTCGTTTGACGTATCTGCGTGGAAAGAAATTCCGGTACCATCGAACTGGCAGGTTTTGGGCTATGGAACTCCGTATTACCGGAACATGGGTTATATCTTCAAAAAAGATTATCCACGTGTGATGAGTGAGCCACCAAAAACTTTCACGGCCTATAAGGAAAGAAATCCCGTTGGAAGTTACCGCCGCGAGTTTGAAGTTCCTCAAAACTGGAATGGCCGTCAGTTGTTTCTCACTTTCGACGGCGTTGATGCCGGTTTCTTCCTTTGGATCAACGGCGAAAAAGTGGGTTATAGCATCAATAGCCGAAACGCGGCAGAGTTTGATGTGACCAAATACGTTAAACCGGGCAAGAATATCCTGGCAGTTGAGGTTTACCGTTTTACAGCCGGAAGTTTCCTCGAAGATCAGGATATGTGGCGTTTGAGCGGTATTTTCCGGAATGTGACTCTCTGGAGTACTCCTGAAACACACGTTCGAGATTATTTCATCAAAACCGACCTCGATTCGAAATACGAAAATGCAACAGTTGATGTAACCGCCAAGATTAAAAATTATGGTTCTTCGGAAGGAGTGGCTCAAAAACTTATTGCTACGCTTTTCGATGGAACCAAAGAAGTTAAAGGAGCAAAAGCCGAAGTTGCTGTTCCGGCTCTAAACCCGGGAGAAGAACAAGTGGTTACCCTGAAATTTCCGGTGAAAAACCCTGCCAAATGGACAGCTGAAACACCGAAATTATACACCACCGTTCTCACTTTAAATGAAGGCAGCAAAGTCACCGAGATACTATCATCAAAAACCGGATTCCGCGAAATTGAGATCAAAGGCCGTCTTTTCCTGGTTAACGGAACGCCCATCAAGCTGAAAGGTGTTAACCGCCACGAGCATTGGCCCGAAGTTGGTCATGCCATTACCGAAGCACAAATGATTCGCGACCTGGAAGTGATCAAACAAGGAAATTGCAACCATGTACGTACTTGCCATTATTCCGACGATCCACGTTGGTATGAATTGTGCGACGAATGGGGAATCTGGCTGGTAGCCGAAGCTAATGTGGAGTGTCATGGATACGACGGAAAGTTCGACGAAGAACCTACGATTAAAGCACAGATTATTGACCGTAACGTGGCCAATACCGAGAACTTTAAAAACCATGCTTCGATTATTTTATGGTCGCTTGGAAACGAAAATGGCGGAATCGGCTCCAACTTTGTTGCCGCGATGAACGCGATTAAAGCCATAGATCCAACCCGCTTTGTTCATTACGAACGCTTCGGAATCAAGAAAAATAATCCTGCCGATATCGACTCCCGGATGTACACCAGTCCCGATGGCACTGAGAAGATTGCCTTAAACGATACCGCCTACACCAAGCCGTTCTATTTGTGCGAATATGCTCATGCTATGTTTAACTCCATGGGCGCTATGGGCGAATACAACGATTTGTTCGATAAATATCCAGCCCTTTTAGGTGGCGCAATTTGGGAATATCAGGATCAAGGATTGTACAACAACCGCGACCCGAAACACCCGATCATTGCGTACGGTGGCGGATTTGGCGAATTCCCCAACGACAAATATTTCATTCATAAAGGAACCGTTTTCTCCGATCGTTCGCCTAAACCGCACTATCCGGAAATGAAAAAAACGTACCAGTGGATTGGAATTACCGTTGAAGATGCTGAAAAAGCAACCATCAAAATCCGTAACCGCTTCCAGTTTATTAACCTGAATGGCTTTATCAGTTCTTGGAGCCTGACCGAAAATGGGATAGTAATTTCAAGCGGAAAACTGAACCTTCAGGAATTGAAACCCGGAGCAGAACAAATTGTAAGTGTGCCTTGCAAGGTTACCAATCCAAAACCGGGAGCCGAATATTTTGTGCGTATTTCGTTCACACAAAACAACGACGAATTGTGGGCAAAGAAAGGCTTCGAAGTAGCAACACATCAATTTCAGTTTCCGGTAAAAGTTGCTGAAGTGCCTGTTGCCGTTGCTAATGTACCGGTTAAATTAACCCAGAACGAAAAAGAAGTTCTGGTTGAAGGAAAAGACTTCTCACTTGATTTCGACAAAGCAGTTGGGACATTCACCAGTATCAAAAAAGGCAATCAGGAATTGTTAACAGGCGTAGGTGGACCGAAATTGCATTTGTGGCGCGCACCTCATCGCAACGACGACATGTGGGCCGACCGCGACTGGGTTAAAAACGGTTTGAAAGAACTGAAATGGACTGTCAATGAAGTTGCAGCCAATCAGGTTGATGCAAACAAAGCTAGCATTTCAGTAAAAATGAAAGCCGAAGGAAAGAATGGATTTGAAGCTACCTACGAGGTTGTTTACCTGGTAAACGGTAATGGCGAAATCACGGTCAGCAATAAAGTGGATTCAAATAATCCGAAATTAGTTGTTGGACGAATTGGTGTTCGGTTGATGCTGAACAAGCAACTCGACCAGATTTCGTATTTCGGAAGAGGCCCGATGGAAAACTACAGCGACCGCAAAAGAGGTTTTGATGTTGGCCTTTACGGTAGCACTATTGCCGAACAGATGACCCCATACGAAAAGCCAATGGATAACGGAAACCACGAAGATGTTCGCTGGGCCGAAATTTCGCAGAAAGCGGGAGCGGGAATTAAAGTAACCAGCGACAAAGATTTGATGCAGATTACCGCTCTTCCTTATACTGACGAAGAAATGGAAAAAACCGAGTACCGGATTGATTTGCCACAAAGCAGCGCTACCGTGTTGTGCATCAGTCATAAAACGCTGGGTGTTGGTTCTGCAGGTTGTGGCCCAAGACCTCTGCCACAATACCAGGTTTTTGCAGAACCTTCTTCATTCACTTACACCATCAAGATTAAATAGCAAAACAACAGGAAAGTTTGTTTTAACTGATATGAAATGCCTGCCTCAAAGGGTGGGCATTTTTTTTAATATTCGGTATAAATGAAAAAAAGAAATAACTACGTTTACGCAAAACTTGGCTTTTAAACAAACCATATTGCAACTATAAAACTGGAGAAGGCATGATTATACGAAATGACGTACAAACGATTGTAAAAGGTGATAAACGTATTGTACGAGGCTGGGTGATGTACGATTGGGCAAATTCGGTGTACCAGCTAACCATTGCATCGGCTATTTTCCCCATTTATTACAACACCATAACCCGCACGGGCGACAATTTTATAGTTTCATTCTTTGGTGCTCCGGTAATCAATACAGTGCTTTATTCATGGGCAATTGCTGTCGCTTATTTACTTGTGGCTATCATGTCTCCCTTATTTTCCTCGATGGCCGATTATACCGGACGACGAAGAGGTTTTATGCGTGCCTTTACCCTGATTGGAGCAACGGCTTGCGGAGCGCTGTTTTTCTTCGATAAAAGCCACATCGAACTGGGCGTAATTGCGTTTTCGCTTGGAACCATTGGCTATGGCGGAAGTATAGTATTCTACAATTCTTTCCTTCCCGTTATTGCTGAACCCAAAGATCAGGATCGAATCAGCGCTCGTGGATATTCCATGGGTTATCTGGGGGGTGTTGTATTGCTGCTTTTTAACCTGCTGATGATCATGAAGCCCGATTTATTTGGCATTGCCTACGATAGCTCTTTACCAGCACGTATTTCATTCGTGACAGTCTTCATCTGGTGGATTGGTTTCTCACAAATCACTTTCAGCCGATTACCCAAATACACTTATCGCCAGCGAATGAAACATGAGTCTGTTTGGACCAATGGGTATAAGGAATTGCGAACGGTATTCAATCAAATCCGGAAGTCATACCGGCTTAGTCTTTACCTCACCGGCTTTTTCTTCCTGATGATGGGCGTACTGACGACCATGTTTATGGCTGCTACGTATGGCGAAAAAGAATTAGGCCTGAGAGAAAATATACTTATTCCAACCATTCTGGCCATCCAGTTGGTAGGAATGTTGGGAGCATGGATGTTTGCCCGTATTTCAGAAAAAATTGGGAACCTGCGTGCCCTGATGATTACAATCGGATCGTGGACTTTAGTTTGTATCGGAGCTTATTTTGTAACTGATGCCGTTGGATTTTTAATAGTCGCATTCTTTATCGGAATCGTCATGGGCGGCTCGCAATCGCTGGCACGCAGCACCTATTCCAAGATGCTTCCGGCCGATACCACCGACCACACCTCGTTCTTCAGTTTTTACGATGTGATGGAGAAACTCGCCACTGTTGCCGGTACCTTTAGTTTTGGGCTAATCGAAGCAATGACTGGAAGTATGCGTTTTTCGGTGCTGGCCATTACCGTATTTTTTGTAATCAGCTTGTTTTTTATGTTGCTGTTATATCGGAGAACATGGATTGAGGCAAGGGCTAAAAATAGCATGTCCATAAGTTAAAACGGATGATATCGGATCATTCCCATTTCGATCAAACATTTCTTATTCAGCGCGCTATTCTTTGCCGTTCACTTTAGTGAACGGATGCAAATAATATGGCATTTTCGATTAACTTTATCCGCCGAAACCTAAATAAACCAACCGAATGAAACGTCGTGATTTTCTCCGGACAACTGCTGCCGGAACCGCTTTTGTGGCCACTTCCGGCCTATGGGGTATTCAGCAAGCCAAAGCGGCAAATCTTCAAAATATAAAATACTGTTTTCAGTCCGAACGCGAAATACCGATTGCCTACAAGGTTGATGTAGTGGTAATTGGCGGTTCAACTTCCGGAGTTGCTGCAGCTGTGGCTGCCTCGAAAAAAGGAGCATCCGTGTTTCTGGCGGCCCAGGAACCTTACTTGGGCGAGGACCTTTGCGGAACTTACCGGTTTTTTGAAGGAGCAACCAACACGGATCTCGGCAAAAAACTATTTGGTGATGGGCAACCCACGCCAATGCTGATCAAACGCACGCTCGATCAGGAATTAATCAGCAATAAAATTGGCTTCCTCTATTCGACCTATGTGACCGATTTGGTTTTCGACGAAAACGGAAAGATAGCTGGAGTGGTTATTTCCAATCGCTCCGGAAGGCAGGTTGTGGTAGCCAAAACAGTGATTGATGCTACGCCGCGGGCTACGATTGCCCGAATGTCGTCGGCTAAGTTTACCGAATATCCGGCAGGGAAGCAGGATTTCCGCTTTGTGGTGGTTGGCAATCAACCCAAAAAAGCTTCAGGGTTAACATTGGTCGACGATACCAAAAGCATTCAGATAAAAGAAAAAACATATAAAGTTTACGACTACAGGGTGCAGGTTGATATGCCCGATGCTTCGATGGCTTCGTTTGCCCGGGCTGAGCAGATCGCCCGCGACCTGACCTGGGACCCTAATCAGGTGGAATCGTCCGATTTATTGTTTCAGGTTTCGCCCGATTGGGTCGTTGGCCAGAAGCATTTAGAAGAAGAGTCGATAGATTTGGAGCAGGCCAGTTTAAAAGCGTTTCAGCCTAAAAAAGTGGAACGCTTGTTTGTGTTGGGCGCTTGTGCCGACATTTCGCGTAAAGCTGCAGAGAAACTGTTGCAACCCGCTGTGATGATTCGCATTGGCGAGCGTATTGGCGAAGAAGCCGCCATGCAGGCTGTTCTTATTCGTGATACTGAAAAGTTGATTGTTCAGGGGAAATTACTTCAGGAAATAAAAACCGGCGATGTGGGTGAGCTGCTCGAAGGTTTGCGGCCTTCGCTGAATATTGGTGTGGTAAAAGCCGAAGCAACCCATTTGCCGGTACTTGGCACTTTCGATGTGGTAGTGATGGGTGGCGGAACTGCCGGTGCGCCGGCTGGTGTGGGGGCTGCCCGCAATGGCGCCAAAACACTGGTGATCGAATATCTGCACGGCATGGGCGGCATTGGCACGCTGGGTATGATTGGCCGTTATTATCATGGTTATCGCCACGGTTTTACGAACGAAGTGGATGCCGGTGTGAAATCGCTTGGAGCAAATAATACACGCCAGAAAGAGCGTTTGGACGAATGGGTGTTCGACTGGAAAACGGAGTGGTTCCGTTCTGAAATTCGCAAAGCAGGCGGCGAAATCTGGTTTGGCGTGATTGGCATTGGTGCCTATGTTGTGGATAAGCAGGTAAAAGGTGTGGTGGTTTCAACGCCTTACGGACGCGGTGTTGTTTTGGCGCAAACCATTATCGATTCAACCGGAAGCGCCGACATTGCCATTGCTGCGGGCGCCGGATATTCGTACACCGACGGCAACAATGTGGCTGTTCAGGGCGCCGGAATGCCACCCAAAAATCCGGATGATTTTTACAATAATACCGACTGGACGTTTACCGACGACTCTGATATGATTGATGTTTGGGCGACTTTCATCGTTGGGAAGGAGAAATTCAAAGATCAGTTCGATTTGGGAAAACTCCCTCAAACCCGCGAACGCCGCCGGATGAATGGCGACTTCACCATTTCAGTACTCGATGTTTACAACGGACGTACTTATCCCGACACGATTTCGATTCACGAAAGTTCGTTCGACACGCATGGGTTCACGATCGATCCGTTTTTTGCCCTGAAACCTCCGGCGCACAGCGGGGTGGATGTGCTGGCCAATGTGCCTTTCCGCGCTCTGCTTCCAAAAGGTCTGGAAGGAATTGTGGTGACCGGATTGGGTGCTTCGGCCCATCGCGATGCCATGCCGGTGATCCGGATGCAGCCTTGTTTGCAAAACCAGGGGTACGCTGTTGGAATGGGAGCTGCGATGGCGGCTGCCAACAACCAGCGAATTCGCTACATCGATATCAAAGCACTGCAAAAACGTTTGGTTCAGATCGAAAGTTTGCAACCAAGGGTGTTAACCGATCAGGATAATTATCCACCGAAATTTGAAGATGTAGAGAAAGCCGCCAAGATGCTGACGCACGAACTTGACGGACTGGAAATCGTGATGTGGGATACAGAAAAGGGAATTCCGGCGTTAACCGACCAACTTAATCTGGCTGTTTCTCCGGAAGAAAAATTAGTATTCGCCCGCATTCTCGGAATGCTCGACAACAACTCGGGGTGGGAGGTTTTACAAAAGGCAGTCGACGGATTTCAGGCCTGGGACAAAGGATGGAATTACACCGGAATGGGCCAGTTTGGCATGAGCATGAGCTACCTCGATAGTTTGGTGATTGCATTGGGAAAATCGCGCAAGCAGGAAGTGCTGCCTTCGGTTATCCGCATGGCTAAAATGCTTACTCCTGAAAGCGAGTTTTCGCATTTCCGGGCGGTGGCGGTAGCTTTCGAAACGCTGGCCAGCGAAGTTCCGGCCAAAGTGCTGTTCGAATTGCTGCAAATGAAAGGGATGACTGGTCATGCGATGACAACCATTCAGAAAGCGATTCAGGATACACCGGCCAGCGGCACCGACACCAGCACCCGCAACAATGCGCTGCGTGAAATTATTCTGGGACGAGCCCTGTTCCGCTGTGGCGATTACAATGGTTTGGGTACTCAAATCCTGAACGATTACGCCAAAGATTTGCGCGGGCATTTTTATCGTCATGCTTCAGGAGTATTGAAAATGGGTGCTTCGCCAAAGGAAAAGAAACTGGAATTGTAATGGATCTTACAAGGTAATCTGAGTTGAATTTGATAACTTCATAAACGATAAAACGTTTGGGCTTAATTAAAGATTAGGGGCATGGAAAAAACAGTGAATTTGCAGGGAAACGCTATTGGTGAGATTGCCAGATTAAATTCTTCCACCATACAGGTATTCAGAAGATACGGCATTGACTTTTACAACAAAGGAAAGTATTCATTAAGCGAGGCCTGTGCTGTTTACAATTGTGATGAATTAGCTGTTTTCAAAGAACTTCAATCAGCTTTATCGACAAATGTTGATAAAGACTTTGACAATTGGTCGCTGGGGTCGCTAATTGAGCACATTGTTGAGTCGCATCACCTGTATGTAAACGTTACTGTTCCGGAGATATCGGCGATGTTTAAAACGGTTTTAGAAAGTCGGGAAACAAACAATATTGATCTTAAACGACTAAGTGAATTGTTTCGTCAGTTAGGAAATGACATGAAACAGCACATGCAAAAGGAAGAATTGGCCTTATTCCCATTGATCAGGAATTTAGAATTGAGCAAAACTACAGGTCAAGGCATGCCAACCGGATTGTCAGTTAAATCGCTGATTACTGTGGTTGAATTTGAACATGATACTTCGGGGATTATTATAAAGCAAATTAAACGGTTGTGTAATAATTATTCAGCTCTGGAAGATGCCAGTCCGGTTTTTTGCTCGTTTTTTAATAAACTCAGCGAATTTGAGGCTGATTTAGTCATGCACATTCACCTTGAAAACAACGTATTGCACAAAAAGGCCATCGAACTGGAGCAGGAGTTGCAGGGTTAATCGGCCATCGAAAATCGCAAATTAGCTTGTTTTAGCGGAAAATCTTGTGCCCGATAAGTTTTAAAGTTCCTTCTTTTTCGAGAGTTTTTACCGAACGGATCACGGTTTCGACGCGCAGTCCGGTGAGGTCGGCGATATGCTGGCGGGTGAGGCTGACTTCGAACTTCTGGTCTGCCGGAATTCCTTCTTCCTTCTTCAGGTAATCGAGCAGGCTTAAAATGCGGTGTTCCGGTTTAAAACTCGAAATTTCCTTCAGGAGCATCGATTTGTAAAGCAAACGTGTAGCGAACATCCGGGTAATCTTGAAATGTATTTCAGGATTTTCTTTCAGGAGTTTGAAAAACTTTTGCTTGGGTAGTTTATATAAACAGGTATTTTCTTCAGCAACGGTACATGCCGGATAATTTGAATCGTCGAACAGAGGCGGCTCTCCGAAGCTTTCGCCGGCTTCAAACATTCCTTGGGTAAACAGTTTCCCTTCAGCATTCAGGTTGAACATCTTTATTTTTCCGGTTTTCACCTGAAAATAGTGCGCGGCACGCTCTTTTTCATGAAAAAGAAAAGCTCCCTTTTCAAGATTTACTTCCACCGCGCCGTACTGTACAAGAATATTTTCTTCAATCATTTTTCGTGTGTTTTAGAACTTTATTTATCCTAAAAGAATAAATAAAGAGGCTTTAATCTTTTATTTATCTCAATCCATTTTCTGAAATCAATCAAATTTATGCGCTATTATGCTGTTATTCTGTGTTTTAATAGATTTTTGCCTTTATGATCTCGCTCATAAATGTACACAATTTACCTCATCTATATTTGTTTCAGAACATTGAAGCCGGATTTTATATCCAAAAAACTATATCTAAATTTTAAAAACAACACACTATGAACATTCGGAAATTATGGTTTGGGTTTATAGCGGTTATGGTGCTAAGTTTCGGGGTACTCGGTTACTTCGGAATTGAGATTTACCATCAGGCGCCGCCTATCCCTGACAAAGTAGTAACCAGCGACGGAACAGTCCTGTTTACAGGTCAGGATATTCGCGACGGACAGAACATCTGGCAGTCGATCGGCGGTCAGGAATTGGGAAGTGTTTGGGGGCACGGAGCGTATCAGGCACCCGATTGGACTGCCGACTGGCTTCACAAGGAAGCTATCGCCATGCTCGATGTCCTGTCAATGGAAAAATTCACTAAGAAATTCGCCGAAATTGACCCGGCTGATCAGGCTTTTCTGAAGATTAGACTTCAGCAGGACATCCGGAAAAATACCTTTAGCGAATCGGCCAAAACAATAACGGTGAGTTCTACAAGAGCTTCGGCCATTCAAACTACCAGCACTTTTTATTCGGGACTGTTTACCAACAATCCTGAAATGGCTAAACTGCGCGGAAATTATTCCATTCCTGAAAATTCGATTAAATCTCAGGATCGGATGGACAAGATGACTGCCTTCTTTTGGTGGGCATCGTGGGCGTGCGTCACCGAACGCCCGAACAGTGAACTGACATACACGCACAACTGGCCGCACGAAGAACTGGTTGGAAACATTGCTACCGGCGATTTGCACATCTGGACAGGTTTTAGCGTAATAATTTTGCTGCTGGGTATTGCCTTAATGGCGTATCAGTATGCCCGTTCACGCGATAACGAAGAACATCTTGAAATGCCTGAAACCAATCCATTGATTTCACTGGTTTCAACTCCTTCCATGAAGGCCACTCTAAAATATTTTGTAATCGTTACTGCACTAATTCTGGTTCAGGTGATTCTGGGAATTGTTACTGCGCATTTTGGTGTTGAAGGAAATTCATTTTACGGGCTAAATCTCGATACCATTTTACCCTATTCAATCTCGCGAACCTGGCACGTTCAATTGGCCATTTTCTGGATAGCAACTTCATGGTTGGCTACCGGACTCTATATTGCACCGGCCGTTTCGGGCTACGAACCGAAGTTTCAGCGGTTGGGAGTAAACGTATTGTTTGGCGCACTTCTCGTTATTGTAATAGGTTCATTGGCTGGTCAGTGGATGGGCGTGATGCAGAAACTGGGACTTGCAGAAAACTTCTGGTTCGGTCATCAGGGTTACGAATATGTCGATCTTGGCCGCTTCTGGCAGATTTTCCTGTTCGCCGGTTTATTTATCTGGCTGGCATTGATGGTTCGCCCGTTAATCCCAATCCTGAAAACTCCTTCTGAAAGCCGCAACCTGATCATTCTTTTTGTGGTTGCTTCGGCTGCTATCGGCTCGTTTTACGGCGCCGGTCTGATGTGGGGACAACAAACCAACCTGGCCATTGCCGAATACTGGCGCTGGTGGGTAGTTCACCTTTGGGTTGAAGGTTTCTTCGAAGTTTTTGCTGCCGTTGTTTCGGCCTTTATCTTTGTACAATTAGGCTTATTGCGGATAAAAACTGCAACCACTGCGGTATTACTTTCAACCATTATCTTTTTGGGCGGCGGTATTATTGGTACTTTCCATCACCTGTATTTCACCGGAACACCAACCGCAATTCTTGCATTGGGAGCTACATTCAGCGCGCTGGAAGTCGTTCCGTTGGTGCTGATGGGATTCGAAGTATGGCACAATTATAAACTGAGCCGACACACCAACTGGCTGACAGCTTACCGCTGGCCGATTTACGGATTGATTTCCGTAGCATTCTGGAACCTTGTTGGTGCCGGTATTTTCGGATTCCTGATTAATCCACCAACTGCTTTGTATTACATGCAAGGTTTGAACACCACTGCAGTTCATGGTCACACCGCTTTGTTTGGCGTGTACGGAATGTTGGGGATCTCGCTGATGCTGTTTGTTCTTCGGAACATGTGGGTGAAAAGTGTGTGGAACGATAAGCCTTTGTTCATAGCATTCTGGTCGATCAACATCGGGCTTGCGTTGATGGTGCTGATTAGCGTATTGCCGGTTGGACTGCTGCAAACAGTGGCCAGTGTGAAATACGGCATGTGGTACGCCCGCTCGGCCGAATTCCTGCAACAACCATTTATGCAAACTCTTCGCTGGTTACGTGTCATTGGTGACACCATCTTTGCAGTAGGAGTGGTTGCGCTGGTTTACTTTGTTGCCGGACTGGTCTTTGGCTGGTCGGTTCAGAAAGAAGAAAAATAAAAATTTGATTTACCCCTGACAGGTTCCAAACCCTGTCAGGGGTAAAAGATGAAAAACAATTTTAAACAATATCAAAATGGAAAACATTAGAAATAGATCAGTAGGGGAGATAGTAAAACTGGATTTCAGGGCAGCCGATGTGTTCAGCAGCTACGGAATCGATTTTTGCTGCGGGGGAAAAATTTCGGTGGCCGAGGCTTGTGCCAATGCAAAAACTGACGAGTCATTAGTTATTAAGGCGTTGGAAAACTTAAAAACTCAAACCGGATCGGCAGTGCATGATTTCGATAGCTGGAACATTGGGTTTCTGGCCGATTACATTCAGAATACGCATCATCAGTATGTGAGCAAAGCCATTCCGCAGATTCTGCCTTTGGCGCAAAAAGTCGCCGATGTGCATGGCGAGCATCATTCAGAAGTGGTTGTCATCAACGAATTGTTTAACGACCTGTCCGACGAATTGCTTTCGCACATGCAGAAAGAAGAGCAAATCTTGTTCCCGTACATCAAAAAACTGGTGGCTGACGAATCGGCCGGAAATTGTGCCGATAGTGCCTGTTTTGGGACCGTGATGGGGCCAATTTCGGTAATGGAACAGGAGCATGAAAATGCAGGAGTCATCCTGAAAAAGCTTTACCAGTTAAGTGACGGATACACTCCACCGGAAGATGCCTGCAATACTTTCCGGGTGCTTTACGGCAAACTGAAAGAGTTTGAAGATGATTTGCATCGTCACATTCACCTGGAAAACAATATTCTGTTTCCGAAAGCCATTGAATTAGAACAGGCATTGGTGGCAGGTTAATACGGTCATAATAGGGTAATATGATAGGGTAATTTTAAATCCTGAATCCATAATTTATGGGTTCAGGATTTTTTTTGCGGATACTGAATGGCCTGAATTTAGGGAACCCTGGCCGATTTTAGGCAAAGCGCAAATAATTCAGGCACCAGTCTCAGATATAAGCTGATTATCAATAATAATTGGGGGAAATGGTATATATTTGATGGTATTTACTGGTTATAGGGCATTTAAAAGACAGCTATGAAACAGACAATTTACGTTTTGACATTGACTTTATTACTTCTGAGTTGTAACAATAACACAAGGAAAGCAGTTGACACAAAATCAATAGATACCTCGCAGTCAATTTCGGCAGATAAAAAGCCGTCTGACATTTACATAAAAGACGAATCTCAATACGACCAGTCTTTTATTGACGGGCTATCAGCCTATAATGAGCCAATCCGTCTAATTGACAATTACATTATAACAGGTAAAGACACGACATATTTTCCAGACACTTTCCCTTTGGACAAAGCGATAGTTTTTAAAGGGACAAAAGCTGATAACAATTATTTGATTACCGTTACAAGAACAAACTTGACGAATTTGAACTATAACTTTAAGATTATCGACAAAGACAGCAAAACTATAGGCACAAAATCAGGAAAATCAGTTTTAGGTTCAATGTTTTTTCTGGCTGCAGAAATGGATGATGATTCACAAACTGGAGAAGGTTATGCAAGTTATGAATATTGGGACAAAACAAATGATTGCTGGTTCTCAATTCGAATTGGTTACGGTAAGGACAAGAATGGAAAACAACGAGCTATGCTAACTTATGGCTGTGAAGACAAAAACAAACAGAGTTTAAAATTAGACGAATGCCCTACATTACGGACAGAATAAAAACGTCTATACCAGTGTTTATTTAATCCTTTTAACCGATGCTCAAACTCCTCAAACTATTCTTCTTCCTGATCTTTTTCCTCAGCTTTTGCGGGTGCAACGAATCGCCGGTTGTCGAGTTTTATTCGTATGACGAGCTAATGGAATACAATTTTTTCAGTCACGGTTGGTTCCCCGGAATATTAAAGGAAGATGCCTTTGGAATTAAGGAAACCTATGATGTAACCAGTAGGCACGCGTTTGGCAAATTCGAATTTAAACAGCGGGATTTGTACGAACCTGATATCAAAACCTGTCGCTCTGTACCCGCCGATTCGCTGCTCTCTAAAATCGAAGAAATAGAAAGACCATCCTTCCCCAAATGGTTCATTCCGAAGGGAGATATTACGAAAAGTCAATATTTACTGTTAAAGGACAAAGATTTTTTCCTGATCGTGGAAAAGAACACCAACTGCATCTATTTTCTGAGGTAAATAAGCCGAAATCGTACTGCAGGCAAGCAACAGAACAGCGATTTAAGGATGGAATTTCGGCAGATTTATTAATGTGTTTCTGACACTATTAATCCGATTTGCCCAAAAATACGCTATACTTGTACTGCCAATTTTTAACCCTAAAATCTAATTAAAATTATTATGCTGATGAAATTAACATCATTACCAAAACTGCTTATTCTGAGTTTATTCGGAATCTGCTTAAGTTTCAATCTGAATGCTCAGAATATCGAGAAATTCTTTCCGGCGAAAGACCTGACTTCGGTCGGCGTTTATTATTATCCTGAACACTGGGACTCCACTCAATGGGAGCGCGACTTTCAGAACATGGCTAAAATGGGCTTCGAATTCACCCACTTTGCTGAGTTTGCCTGGGCGCAGCTCGAACCCGAAGAAGGAAAATACGATTTCAAATGGCTCGACCGCTCATTGCAACTGGCGGCCAAGTATAATCTGAAAGTAGTAATGTGCACATCAACGGCAACGCCCCCGGTTTGGCTGGTGCGCAAACATCCGGATGTGCTGGCAACCGACGAAGACGGCTCAAAAATGGATCACGGCGGACGCCAACACGCTACTTTTTCGAGTAATTATTTCCGCATGTATTCGATGAAAATGATTGCCGAACTGGCCAAACGCTACGGAAACGACAAGCGTGTGATGGGCTGGCAGGTTGATAATGAACCTCGTCGTTTTCTGGATTATGGGGTGGATGCACCACAACGTTTCCGCGACTGGCTGAAAGAAAAATACAAAACTATTGATGCGCTGAATCAGTCGTGGGGAAACAATTTCTGGAGCGGAACCTATTCCAGTTTCGACGAGATAAACATCCCTTTGCACAAACAATGGGGTATGAATCTTCATGGGCAGTTAGATCACTACCGGTTTGCCGATACCGAAACTGCTACTTTTCTGGATGAACAGGCCCGTGAAATCAAAAAATACGCATCAAAAGACCAGTGGATTACTTCCAACTACATTCCGATGTACGACGTGGGTTATGTGGGCCAAAGCAAAGAGTTTGATTTTGTGGCTTATACACGCTATATGGTATACGGTAGCGACAAAGGCATTGGATCTAAAGGTTTCCGTGTGGGCGAATATTCGCGCATTGCAATGGCCAACGACTTTTTCCGTCCGTTGAAAGGCGCTTATGGCGTAATGGAACTTCAGCCCGGACAGGTGAACTGGGGAAGCATCAATCCGCAACCGCTGCCGGGAGCCATACGCATGTATTTGTGGCACGTGTTTGCCGGTGGAAGCAAATTTACCTGCACCTACCGCTACCGTGCGCCGTTGTACGGTTACGAGCAATATCACTACGGAATTGTTGGTACCGATGGCGTAACTCCAACTCCCGGAGGAAAGGAATTCAGCCAGTTTATTCAGGAAATTAACGGATTGCGTGGCAAGTACGATGTAAAAGCGCAATTGCCAAAACCTTACCTGCAACGGAAGACCGGAATCCTGATCAATACCGATAATGTTCAGGCGTTAAACCTGAATAAGCAAACTACTGAATGGAATACCGAAGCTCATTTCCTGAAATATTACAAGGCTGCGAAATCGTTTGGAGCACCGGTTGATTTTGTGCGCGATACCACCAATTTTGCCAATTACCCGGTTTTGCTTGTACCAGCTTACGAAATGATCGATCAGCAAATGATTGATAAACTGACCAAATATGCCGAGAATGGCGGAAATCTGGTGATGAGCTGCCGTACCGGAATTCAGGATCGCAGCGGACATTTGTGGGAAGCCAAATTCTATCAGCCCATGTGGAAACTGTTTGGCGCCGAAGTTCTGTCGTACGATTTGCTGATGCCTCATTCGCCCGACAAGATTAAATTCAACAATCAGGAATTTGCCTGGACCAGCTGGGGCGATTTGTTGAAACCTTTCGCCGGAACCGAAACCTGGGGAACCTTCGAAGGCGATTTCTACGCCGGAACACCAGCCGTTATTTTCCACAAACTAGGCAAAGGCACGGTAACTTACATTGGCGTTGATTCAAAAGAAGGCGATCTGGAAAAACAGGTGCTGACCAAATTATACAAACAGCAAGGTATTCCGGTGGACAATTATCCGCAGGGAATTATGGTTGAATACCGCGATGGCTTTGGAATTGCCATGAATTATTCGGATCAGGTTTATGAAATGAACCTTCCGGCTAATGCTCAGATTTTGATCGGCAGCAAGTCGATGAAAACTGCTGATGTGCTGGTTTGGAAATACTAATTCACGAAGATCGTTGTGTCGCTGCCTGAGCCTGTCGAAGGCAAAGGCAAATGAAAGCCCGGATTCTGATGAAGAGTCCGGGCTTTTTCTATTCTTTCAGTTTGTATTCTTCAATTTCTTTGTAAAAATCCATTGCTTTTTGCACCGTTTCTCGGCCCGATCCATTCAGTAAGTTTTTTATCAGCTTATTGTCGAGGTTGTCAACGGTCATATTTCTGTAAATCCACCACGATAAATATACGGCTGCTCCGGTTATAATTAGATGGAAGAGGGTATAAGGCCATGGCGAGAGTTGCGGAAACCAGTTGCTGCTCAGGTAAAATGTGGTGAAAAAAGGCGTTTGCAGGTACATGATCCGCGTAAGTTGAATGATCGACAATTGCAATTTCGACAATTTCTGCTGAATGTCGGCAATTGTTCCGTCGTAATTAATCTCACTCAGCCACGCCAGATGCTTGATATAAGTGATAACTGCGAACAGATTTATCGCAAAAATGGCAGCAACCGATAACAAAAAGTAATTCCATGCAGGCGTGTAGCGCGAGATGGCAAAAGAGATCAGTCCGCCGAGTGCAATCAGGTATAAAACGCCAAAGAACAGCAAGGTTGATTTGAGCACTGTCAGCGAACGAACAGCCGATTTGGCTTTTCCGTCCACAATTTCGCGCAGCAATTTCAGGTTAAGGGCCAGCGCCTGTTCAATTTTAGTGTTTTGCTCTTTCCAGATGTTGATAAAATCGATGTTTTCCATTGTTTAATTGGTTTCTGTGGTCATAAATTTCTGTTTCAGTAAAAGCTTTATCCGGCCAATTTTTGTTGCCACATTAGTTTCGGTAATACCAATGATCTCGGCAATTTCGCGGTGGCTCTTTTCTTCGAGGTAAAGCAGCATCAGCGCTTTGTCGAGGTCATTCAGTTCCTGAATAAATTGCTGAAGTAACCGAAGCTTGGATTCCGTTTCAGTAGTGTCGTCAAGATCGGTCAGGTTAAAAAGACCTTCGGAAATGGGCGAAGAAATGACTTTCCGTCGGTTTTCTTTCCGGTAAAACGAAATGGCAACATTCAGTGCGATGCGGTAGATCCAGGTCGAATATTTGTAGCGGTCGCTGTAATTTCCGAACGATCGCCACAGCTGCGAAACAATTTCCTGAATGAGGTCCTTTCGATCCTCCGCTTTTTTGCAATACGAGTTGGCAATCTTGTAAATGATGCCTTTGTTGGCCTCGATGACGTAAAGGAACCGATCTGATTTTTCTGTTGTACTCATTCATTTTACAATTACGGATTCTGTTGGCATGAGTTGCTGAACTCGTTTGATGCTTTATTATTCGCACAACGAAACAAGAAATCACAGGTAGACCGGAAAAATATTTCGAAACAGAAGTTTTTGATGGAGAAAGATATTTTTAGAATGGAATGGATAACGTTTAATATCAGTTATTTATTAAAGAATGTCAGCACCGTTTCATTAAATAAATCAGGATGTTGCTGGCAAACACCGTGGTGAGAGTCGGGGAAAATGCACAGTGAAGCTCCCGGAATAGATTGATAGATTTTTAGGGTATGTTCAGCTTTAATCATATCGCGATCGCCAGCCATTATCAGTACCGGACATTTAATCTTTCCTAAATCGGCATAAGGAATGCTTGGTTGATTAATCATCATTTGATTAAGCGTTTTTTCTTTGATTGATGATTTGGGATCTGCAACCACTTTTTTCATTTCATCGAAGTCGGCCTGCGATAGCGCGGTGGTGTCGGGCACAGTGTTGGCACCCGAGGCAGCAAGTTTTTTTACTTTGTCCGGGCAATTCATTGCCATCAGTATTCCGTCGATACCACCGTCGCTCCAGCCCAGCACATAAGCCGATTTGATGTTTAACTGATCGAGTAATGTACAAAAATCAGACGCCATCAGTTCGTACGAAATGGTATCGGGCGAACCACCCGATTTTCCCTGCAGGCGGCTGTCGATGGCAATTACCTGATAGTGTTTTTGGAAGAAAGGAATCTGATTGCGAAAAGCATCGATTGAACCGCCATTTCCGTGAAGCATGACCAGTGGCTCTCCACTTCCGTAGGTTTCGTAATAAAGCTGAATGCCATTGACCATCTCGTAATGCCCGGCCTGCGGATTGTTTCCGTACGGGATAGAATCAGATTGTGCAAATGCACCGGAAATACAAAGCAATAAAGCTGCCAGCAGGTGAAATATTTTTTTCATTTGGTTGTTGATTAAAGGTTCATTAGAAAAATGTTATTCCGAAATGATTGTCGTTTTTCCCAATGACAAATGACATTTTCCTATTTTTTAAATAAGCGTGCAAATCCGGGATAGGCGCTTAAGGCCAGCAAATCAAAATCGATCAGTTTTTGCTGAACGAGTGGCAATTGATCAACAATTTCGCGGGCATGGGCTTTGTCGCGGGCTTCCAGAATCAACACTGCGCAATGGTCATCGGTGAAGTACAATTCGCGGATTAGTCCTTCCTGATTCAACTCCCAGGCTTTGCGCGCCTCTGCTTCCAGCCATGGTTTGTAATCCGAATCCTGAACGCCCGGCATTTCTTTTTCAATGGCAAGAATCTTCATTTCTTTTGCTTCTTAGAATTTTTTATTGCTGAAAGTTACTATTTATCGAATTATTTTTGACTTTTTCGTTCTGCAATTTCTTTCCGGAGGATTTCATTAATGTCGGTTTTTGCATTTTTCAGGACATATATGCTTGTGCCTTTTTCGCGTGCATACGGATTGGTAATTTCGCCCACACGCTCAATGGTTTCGAACATTGGTTTTTCCCTGTTTCGCTCCGGATCGTTATCACTGGCTTCCTGAACCAATATCACATTTCGGATTTCTTTGTCGAGCCTGAACCAGTTGATGTAATCAGCATTCATCGAAACTGCCCCGATATTTTTAATCGCCGAATAATAATTGATGGCTCCGGCCTGTCCATAATTGTCGCAAAGCAAAAGCGTATGTTCCTTGTCCGGAATGGAAGCCATAGCAAGGTCAACCTTTTGCGCGAGTTCTTTCCAACCTTGCATATCAGCAAAATCCTGCGGCAGGTCATGTTCTTTACCGTCTTCCCACCGAAGCAATCCAAAGTCTTTGTATTGCTGTGCATGTTGCCTGATTTCCTGCGGTGTTCGGTTGGGAAACGCAATTTGCAATATGGGCAGGAACAGAATTAGCGGAAGTATTATCGCCACCGGACGAAGGTATTTCAACCATTTGCCAGAGAGAATCTGTTCGAGGTAAACAGCACCAAAGGCCAGAAAAATAGGGTAGAGGCCTATGGCATAATAACCTTTTGCCTTGAGGTAAACAAACAGGCCGATGATGAACAGGAACGACCAGCCAAAAATGCGGTATTTCCGGAACGGCGGGTAAATGATGAAAGCTACAAATGCGGACAGTATTACAAATAACGATCCCATGAAAAATAACAGTTGTTCTTTCAGAAAATCAAAACGGTTGACATTGACCAACTGGGTGCGTGCCAGTTCATCGAGGTGCTTAAAAACCGGAAATCCATTCACATATTGCCAAATCAGGTTGGGTAAAACCAGCAAAGCCGCCAGCCCCATGGCGTAATAAAATTGTTTATTCCTGAAAATCGTGCGTTGCTCAGTAATCAGAATGGAAGGCAAAAGTCCGATAAAAAGAAAGGCAATATTGTACTTGTTTAGGAAGCCGAACGCAAAGGTAATTCCGGCGTACCAAAGCCATTTGCTATCTTGAGAATTGATGAATTTCAGGATGATAAAGAAAAGCAGCGTCCATGCCAGAATATCGGGTGAATTGGGTTGATAAAGCATGTTGAGGCGAATTAAAGTGGAAAACACCACTGAAATGGCACCCAAAAGTAGTGCAAACCAGCCGCCTTTCAGTTCTTCGATGGTTTTCCAGACTACCACCAGAGTTAACGCGCCAAACAGTGCGGGAAAGAATTTCACCCAAAATACGCCATTCCCGAGTTGAAGAATAATCCACGAAATCCATGAAGTGAACGGAGGTACTGAGGTATAGCCCCAGGCTAAATGGTGCGCCTGATCGAGATGCAGAAATTCGTCGCGGTGCAGCTCGTACACCGGATCAATCAAAATGTATTGCAGTATAAATTTAAGCAAAATAAACCCAAGTAGAACAAGGTTTCTGATTTTCATAGCGGTAGTTGTTTGTTTTCAGTCCGCTAAATTTACTGATTTACTGAAAATAAGGGTATTTATTTAGGTCAACTTCCTGATTTTATCGGTAACCGAACCTCGTTCCATCACCCGGATGATGAACAGAACAATTGTGGCTATTTTCCCGGGTTTGGTAATAATGCTTGCTTTGGCCGCTACCTTCCAATCACGGATCTGAATGACTGACTGGATTTGGTCTTCAGGAGTAGCCGAAAGCTGAGTGGCAAATTTCCATGCGCCATCGCGGGCGAGTTTCATGCTGAAATTGACCAGAAAATCGTCAACTTTTCCGGAGTGTTTCAGGATAAATTTTAAGGTTGGCCAAACTGCAGCTAAATCCTCTTCTACATCATGAACCAGCGCCGACAGGATTTCGTTGATCCGGTTAAAATCATTTTCCAGATCATTTATGTTTTTACCTTCTGAGACTTTGGCAGCGGCAATACCCAGATCGAGGTTGATGTGGGCGTTGATTCCCATCAGCAAATGCTGCAAAACAATGGGCTGGTAGTGAGTTGAAAGTTCGAATGCTTTTTGCCATGACAATGTTGTATTTTCACCTTTCTGAAATGAAAACCAGGCATCGAGATAGCGTTTGGCAAACATCACATCCAACTGTTCCATGCGTGGGCCATCGTCGAAATATCCCGAGGCAATTCCTTCCTTAACTTTGATCGTCACTTTTTGGTACAGTACTGCAAAATAGCCTGCCGGATCATTTTTTTGTTCCAACTCGGCAATGATGATTTCCAATGCTGAAATCACTTCGTCGATGGTGTTCGTTGGTATTGGGTTCATTATGGTATTTGCTGTGGTTTACCGGAATACATGAAATGATATATTGTCACATTTTGATTTGCTCACTTATTTTGACCCACCCCGTCGCATCTTCGATGCTTTGCCCCTCTCTTCTTGAAGAGAGGGGGGACGTCCGCTTGCGGACGTGGGGTGAGTAGTTATAAAAAACCCAAATACTAGTTTTTTGTTGAGAGGGATGATTTAAGCTTCAAGCAATTTGGCGATATCGATTTTTTTCATTTTCATGAAAGCGTTGATTACCCGTTCCGATTTTGCCGGATCACTCATCAATTGCTTCAGGATTTGAGGCACAATTTGCCACGAAATTCCAAACTGATCTTTTAACCAACCGCACTGTTCGGCTTCGGGAACTGCCGAAAGTTTGTTCCAGTAATAGTCAATTTCCTCCTGATTTTCGCATTCTACTACCAGCGAAATAGCCTCGTTAAAGATGAACTGATGAGGCAACGAACTGTCCATTGCCATAAAAACCTGATTGCCCGGGGTAAATTGCGCATGTTTTACGGTTCCTTCCACATCGGGGTCTTCCGCGGTGTATCTCATTATGCCAACAACTGAAGAATCCTTAAAAACCGAAATGTAGTATTGAATAGCCTGCTCTGCTTTTCCGGCATACTGCTGAGTAAACATGAATGTTGGAGTGAATTTTTGCCCGATGCTTTCCAGTTTTCCGGCTGACAATTGCCAGCTAACTCCGAATTTGTCCTTTACCCAGCCATATTTTTCGCTCCATGGGTACTGGTCCAGAGGCATTAAAACGGAGCCTCCGTCAATCAGTTTGGCCCATGCCTGATCAACTTCCTGAATCGTTTCACAGACCACATAAAATGAAATTGACGGGTTTAGCGTAAAATGGGGTCCACCGTTGAGGAACATAAACTTCTGTCCGGCAGATTCGATCATTACTACCAGCGGATTTTCAGAGGCTATGTGGGTGTTGTCAAAAACTGAACAGTAAAAATCGGCTGCTTCTTTGCCCTTTCCATCGAACCAGACGCAAGGATAAATTTGTTTTTCCATGGCTGTTTAATTGTTTTAAGGTTATGAATTTAAGTTATTGCTCGCAAATGCTTTTCAGTTTATTCAGGGCTTTTGGCCAGGTATCGATAAAGTAATCCATAAATTCCTGATTGGAGTCAAGATCGACCTTGAGCAAAGTTTCTTTGCCGGCTGATGTAAAAGTATAATTTTCCAAAGCTCCGGCCCATCCTTCAATATCGGGGCCGCTGGTTATTTCCTGATCGCCCTGAATGATGCCGAGGTGCTCGATACTGATATACTGATTGGGAATGTTTTCCTTAATCCGGCTCACCATTCCGCCTACATTTCCCTGTTCATCGGTGCCCAGAAAAACAATTTTTGATCCTTTTTCCCAAGATCCTTCGTAACGCGAAGTTGGGTTGAATTCAGCCGTCCATTCTTCATAATGCTTTTTATCGAGCATGGTCTGGTAAACAGCTTCTGCCGGGGCATTAATGGCTATTTCGAAGTGCAGGGTCTGAATGGTGCTGAGGCCTTCGACGTACTTTTTAAAGTTATCGAGAATGGATTGCCAGCCGGTTTGCTGCAATTCTGCCGGGTTTTCATTCTCGGCTTCAAACGATTCGGTTATCAGGGTGGCCTGTCCATCCGGAGAAAAGTCAACCTGTACTCTTCGATTGTCATCTATGGTGTATTCAATTCGTTTATTCAGTTCAACTTTGTCGTATCGCCCTGAAAAATCGAAGCCAAAACTACCGTCTTTAGCTTCCATCCGGATAAGGAACCGGCCGCCAGTCTGAAGATCGTTTTCGGCTCTGGGAGTGTGCCAATCGTCGGAAGCTGCATTCCAGCGTACAATATGCCGAGGTTCGCCCCAACATTCCCACACTTTTTCGACCGGCGCATTGACCACTGCCTTCACTGTGATAATTGTTTTTTCAAAGTTTGTCATACTATGAGCGTTTAATGGTTATTGTGTTTTCGGGCACCGCCAGATGGCGGAAAATTTTGGGTTTTAAATTGAATAGGGTGGTGTGCCGCAGAAATTTCTTTCAGGGTAAGTGATTTGTGGTTTCTTCTTTAATGCAGAGTTTTAATAACAAGTAAATTCAAAATATTGTTGAGTTTCCCTCCCAAATTAAAGCGATGTTATAGGCTATGTCAGAACTAACTTTCAGTAATTTTCAAAGCTATTCGTTCAGAAACTTCAGCAATGGATTGATAAAACTGTCAAAAGCTTCGATGTGTGGCAAATGGCCAACGTTATCTAATTCGACGAGTTGCGAGTTGGGGATTTTCTGTTGTGTCTTTTTTCCAAGTTCGTTGTACAATCCCATTGTTTTTTGCACCTCCGGACTTGCAAGCGCTTTTCCAAGGGCTGTGCGGTCGCGGGTCCCAATGATGAGCAGGGTGCGGCATTTCAGCAGCGGAAATTCCTGAACGACAGGTTGAGTAAAAATCATGTCGTAAGTTAATGCTGCATTCCAGGCAATCAGCGGGTATTCTTTATTGATGGTCCATCCGGCCAAGAGGTTCACCCATCGGTCGTACTCCGGTTTCCAGTTGTTATTGTAGTAAAAAACAAGCTGGTATTGCTTGATCTTTTCGTAGTTCTGCGCCAGTTCATTTTCATACCAATAGTCAACTGGTTTGTAGGGCGTCAGCTGCTTGTAATCTTCCAGACCAATTGGATTTTCGAGAATGAGTTTTTCTGTAATCTCCGGAAACATGAGGGCAAAACGGGTCGCCAACATGCCACCCATCGAGTGACCAAGTACTGCCGTATGGCTGATGTGCAGGCTGTCGAGCAGAGTTTTGGTGTTAAGAGCCAGTTGCTGAAAGCTGTATTGAAACGACTGCGGTTTCGACGATTTTCCGAAGCCAATCTGGTCGGGCACAATCACGCGGAAGCCGTTTTTTACCAATTCACTGATGGTGGTTTCCCAGTAAGCTCCATTGAAATTTTTGCCATGAAGCAGCAGTATGCTTTTGCCATTCGGTTTTTCTTGGTGGACATCCATGTAAGCCATTTGCAAATACTGATTCTGTATGTGCAAATTCAGGAAATGCACTTCAAACGGGTATTCGATTGTGCTCAGGTTGATGTCCAGATTTTGGAGCGTGCTGTTTTGAGCTTTTGTGAGTTGGAACCCAGTGAGCAGCATCAGAAATAATATCGTTGACTTCATTCGTTTTGTTTCTGATTCAAAACGAATGAATCGCCGAAAGGTTGAGGTGGTTGAAAAAGCTACTAAAAAGAGGAACCGAAAACTTGGACAAAAATCAAAGATATCGGTGCAGATCTTTGTGATTTCGTATTATATTTTGGTCTTCAGATTCCTGAAATTGAGACAGGTAATCGTACAAAACCGTTTCTATTCCCAGTGCTTTGGCATGTAATATTTCAGAGTTCAGATCGTCGCCAACAACTAATACGTTTTCCGCGGTGAAGTTGTAGTCAGCAAGTATTTTTTCAAAGATGTCGCGTTTGGTTAAGATCGACTTATCCGGATCAATGATAAAAATTTTTTCAAAGTCGTTTTCGATGCCGAGCTGCTTAATTTTGCTGTGCTGCATTTTGATATAGCCTGTGGTCACCAGAAATCTTCGGCATGGAATGGTTAACAGCGTTTCGTAACCGTCAAACGGTTTCATTTTTTCGTCGTAAGTCAGGTTCGACAACAGCTTAAAGCAGTCGGCTTTCAGACTTTCGCTGAACGAAAAGTCGTTGGCAATAAACTGAAATGGCCGACGCATGATTTCGAACCTGATTTGATCGAAGTCGCCGGAATATTCACCGCTTTCAAGAATAAGCGAAAACAACGACTTAAAAAGCTGATCCCCAATGGAACTTACCGGATAAATGGTATTGTCTAAATCTAAAATGATTGCCTTTTTTCTCATCTTTTTATGATTAATTACTTTCCCCTCTTCATTATTTTATCATCCTGAAAAGTTTCACGGTACTCTACCTGATCGTTTTTATTGCTTTCGGTTCAGGTTGTAGGTCAATCCAACCCTGAGCCCCGATTCATGCACTTTTTGTTGATTATCGCCCGGTGAAAATGGGATTAAAGAATGAAATTTCAAATAAGGATTTACAAAAATTGAAGCTCCACAGTCGAAATCATATTTTGCACCAAGGCCCAACAGGCCGCCAATTCCCGTTTGACTGTCAATCGGACTGGAATTATTCATGTCCAAATCGAGGAATAAACCACCATTTGCGAAAAAGTATTTCCAAAAATTGGCTCTTAAAGTCAATGGGATGTTGATGAGCGAAAAGTTGGCTTTAAATGGCGTTCGATCCATATCTGGCGGCAGCTTTGGCCCTATCAAAATTGTGTGTTTCGAGTATTCCAGGCCAGTTTCGAATTCGAGCCAGCGGCTGATTGGCTTGAGGTAGTTGACTCCAATTGTGTAAAAACGAACGCTGTTATAACTTGCTTCACCCAATAAACTTTCATTCCTGAATACATCATTTTCGCCAAACGACGAGTAGGTAAATCCAATTTTACCGAAACGTTTTTGTTTAAGGGCGTCTTGCGCATTTGCTGAATGCAAAGCCAGAATCAGGAATAGAAATGCTAAGAATCTTCGTTTCATGGGTGGATGTTTGTTTTCCGTAAAATTAGTTTATTCCCTTTAAAAACCTTTGAACCGTTCCTTCCGGATGAAAATATACGCTTTGCTTATTTTTTTTGCGGATGGTTTGTATAAACCGATTTGCCGTCCCAAGGCGTAGTCAGTGGGCCAGATTAAATGGTCCTTTCAGGACGAAGAATGTTGATAGATTAACGTGCATTTGTCAGTTAAATTTTCCATCACAATATCTTTCTTCTGATTTTGACGATTCTTGTAATTTCAGTTAATTTTGCTGATAAATTATCAGGATAATCTGTCGGATTGGATTAGATTGTTATTTTTGCGACAAATTTAGTTGCAAATGAAGAATCCGCAGAACTGCAAAAACATCGAAGAAATCAGGGACGCCATTGACGGTATTGATTTTCAAATTATGAAACTCTTTAGCGAACGATATGAGTTCGTGAAAGAGATCGTGAAATTTAAGACCGACGAAGCATCGGTAATAGCAGAAACCCGTCAGAAGCAAGTGATTGAAAAAAGAAGGGAATGGGCAGGTGAACTGGGTCTGAATCCTGATTTGTTCGAAGATATTTTCTGGACGCTGATGCGCTATAATGTTCGGAAAGAACTTGAAATACTGAAAAATACAAATGCTAACCCTGTTTAAATAACCCCTCAAAATCAGATAAAATGTTTAAGCAAGAAATAAAAGTAATGGACTGCACCGTTCGCGATGGCGGACTGATGAATAAATGGCAATTCTCTGACGATTTTGTTCGGGGCGTTTACAATGCCTGTGTTGAAGCTGGCGTCGATTACATGGAAATTGGTTATCTGAGCAGCGAAAAAGCGTTCAGCCGTAAAGAAATGGGCCCATGGAAGTTTTGCCACCAAAAGGATTTGCAGCGCATTGTTGGCAAAAACGAAACCAGTCTGAAACTTTCGGCCATGGCTGACATTGGCCGTATTGATCTGGATGATATTCCAATGGCTTCGGATAGTTTGCTGGATATGATTCGTGTGGCCTGTTATGTGCATCAGGTGGATAAAGCCATTGCTCTGGCTCACCATTGCATGGATAAAGGTTACGAAGTTTGCATTAACCTGATGGCCGTTTCAACGGTTGGAGAACTTGAACTAGACGAAGCGTTGAAAGACATTGCCCAGTCGCGCGTGAAGGTATTTTACGCCGTTGACAGCTTTGGCAGCATGTATGTGGAGTCGGTTCAACATTTGGTTCGTAAATACATCAACGCGCTGCCCGGTAAGGAAATCGGAATCCACGCGCACAACAACATGCAAATGGCCATGTCGAATACCTACACAGCAATTATCGAAGGCTGTACCATGCTCGATGCCACATTGATGGGCCTGGGACGTGGTGCCGGAAATTGCCCGATTGAAATCTTGATTGCGTTCCTTAAAAATCCAAAATACCGTTTATTGCCTTTGTTGCAAGTGATTCAGGATCATGTTCATCCTTTGCAAAAAGACATCGATTGGGGATATCATATTCCTTATTTGATTTCGGGCGCCATGAATGCTCATCCACGTCGTAGTTTGGAATGGATGGACTCTGATCGCAAAAACGATTTTGTGACCTTCATGAAAGAAATGCACGACAACGAACTGTTGGAGTAGGACAGTTTCAAATTTCAAGTTCCAAATTCCAAGGCTAGAACATCTTGAAATTTGGAACTTGAAACCTGGAATTAAAGCGAGTTTCTACGGATGAATTGAAACGGGCTTTTTATTCGTTCAAATTTCTGGGTAAGTATCATTTGGGCAGCTAGTTGTCCGATTTCTTCGTGGCTGGTTGAAATGGTGGTGATGCCCTCGCAAAGTATTTCCTTTACCTGATTTTCGTTGTAGGCCACCACGCCGCAATCTTTTCCTAATGTCCAGTTTTTTTGTTTGATCCTACGGATAAAAGCATATAAATCGTCGTCGGAAACGATGATGTAAGCTTCTCCGGCTTTGATTTCCGAATCTTCCAGCCGGTCAATTACAGAACAGTCGAATCCGTGAACCTGGCAAAAAATGCGGAATCCGCGAACTATGTATGGCGGATAATATTCGGCCTGCGGGAAAACGAGATTCAAACGATTGTATTTCCTGAGAAGGTCAATTCCGCAAGTTAGTGCCGACTGAATATCCTTGTCATATTCCTGGTAAACTACCGGATAATCTTTCAATTCTTCCAGAAAACGATCGACAATCAGCACCTTCTCTCGCGGTATTTTCTTGATGACTTCGCTGATGTTGGCATTTTCGTTCCGCACATGTGGCAGAATTACGAAATAGTCGTAGCTGTTCAGGTTTTTATTCACAATGGCCTCAAATTCATCCAGATCGTAGTTGTAAATAAACACATCGACGCTGGCTTTCGTTCCCATCGTTTTTACAAAGGAGTAGTAGATGCTACGCTTGTAATTGCTGAGTTTGTTGAAGATCATGCATATTTTGAGCTTTTTGCTGACGTTCACCTGGTTGATGTAATATCCTTTGCCGCGAACTGCCAAAACGATGCCTTTTTTCTTCATGTAAACGTATGCCTTTTCAACCGTGTCGCGCGAAAGGAGCAATTCTTCACTCGTTTCGTTGATCGACGGAATGCGCTGTCCCTGCTTGAAAATACCGGCTTCAATATCAGAAATAAACAAGTCGACAACCTGTTTGTATTTTGGAATTTCTGATTCCGAGTCTATTTTAAGATTATTCAGCATGTTTCTCCGATTGAAAGCCCGAATTTACGAAAAAAAGGCAAACCAAACGGCTGCCTTTTTTGATGTTTTAACTGTTTCGGGTTGCGTGTTACGGGTTAACTTGCAACCCGGAACTCGTAACTCGAAACATCAATACTGTCTACTGCGACTGATCACTAAATCTTTCCTGCCAATTTCTTCCGCAATAATTCAGGAATTTCGGCAGGTTCTTTCGCAACCGGTACTCCGGCACGGTTAAAGGCTGCAATTTTTTCTTCAGCTGTTCCGGCTCCACTCGAAATAATGGCGCCGGCATGACCCATTCGTTTTCCCGGAGGTGCTGTTTGTCCTGCAATGAAGGCCACTACCGGTTTAGTCATTTTCTCGGCAATAAACTGCGCGGCCTGCTCTTCGGCATCACCACCAATTTCGCCAATCAAAACAACGGCAATGGTGTCCGGATCGTTTTCAAACATTTGAAGCAAATCGATAAAATATAATCCGGCAACAGGGTCGCCGCCGATTCCAACGCAGGTCGTCTGTCCGAAATCGTTCAATGTCAGCAGGTTTACAACTTCGTAGGTCAGGGTTCCGCTGCGCGAAATGAACCCGATATTTCCTTCCTTAAAAATCATGGCAGGTAAAATTCCTACCAGCGATTGTCCGGGAGTAATTAATCCGGGGCAATTTGGCCCAATTAATTGCGTGCCATTTTGTTTCAGGATTGGAGTTACCCGAATCATATCCTGAACCGGAACACCCTCGCTAATGGCAATGACCAGTGCGATTCCAGCTTCAGAAGCTTCCAGAATGGCATCGGCAGCATAAGCCGCAGGAACAAAAATGATAGAAGTATTTGCTCCGGTAGCTTTTACGGCATTTTCCACAGAGTTAAAAACCGGCACTCCTTCAACGGTTTCGCCTTCTTTACCTGGCGAAACTCCGGCAACGATATTGGTACCGTATTTATTCATCAGGCCGGTATGGAATTTCCCGTCACGTCCGGTTATTCCCTGAACAACCAGTTTGGTATCTTTATTGACTAAAATGCTCATTGGAATTATAATTTATGAATTATAGTTATGATTTTTGGTTGTGAAATTAGATGATATTGAGCGGGTGACTTTAAGTCACCCGCTCAATAAACAGCTTTTATCGTTTGCTAAGTTCAATTGCTTTTTGGGCAGCTTCGCTCATCGAACTTACGGTTGGTAATCCGGTCTCTTTCAGAAGGGCCAGACCTTCGGCAGCATTGGTTCCCGATAAACGAACTACAATTGGGATGTCAGTCATCAGGACTTCGAGCGCTTTAATGAGGCCTTTGGCAACATCGTCGCAACGTGTGATTCCTCCAAAAATATTGATCATTACGGCCTTCACATTTTTATCGCCAAGTAGGATATTCATGGCATCAATCACTTTCTGAGGGTTCGAGCTTCCGCCGATATCCAAAAAGTTAGCCGGTGAACCGCCATACAATTTAATCATGTCCATGGTTGCCATAGCCAATCCGGCACCATTTACCATACAACCGATGTTGCCATCAAGTTTGATGTACGATAAGCCTTTCTCGTGAGCAGCAATTTCCTGAATCTCTTCCTCATCGGGCTCACGCATGGCCAGTATCTTAGGTTGACGGAAAAGTGCATTATCGTCAAAATTCATTTTGCCATCAATAGCCAAAACTTCATTTTCCGGAGTCAGAACCAGTGGATTTATTTCGGCCAGAGTAGCATCGGTTTCGATATACAATTTGTACAGTTTGGTGAGAATTGAAGCTGCTTTATTGGCCAGCTTAATGTCTCCAAATAATTGCAGAGCCACATTCCGAGCCTGGTAATCTAAAAGACCGGTCAATGGATTAATCGAAAATTTAATGATTTTTTCAGGTGTCTCTTTGGCAACTTCTTCAATCTCAACACCACCTTCGGCACTCGCCATCAGTGTAATACTTTTGGTGTTGCGGTCGTTGATGAGTCCGACATAAAACTCTTTTGAAATGTTAACCGCATCAGCAACCAAAACTTTTTCAACTTTGAAGCCTTTGATATCCATGCCAAGAATTTGTTTTCCTGCGGCCACTGCATCTTCAACCGTACGCGCTAATTTCACACCACCGGCTTTACCACGTCCACCAACTAAAACCTGAGCTTTAACAACCACCATACGGTTCATGTCACGAGCCGCTTTTTCGACTTCGCTGACGGTATAACACAAAACACTGTCGGGTACAGGAATGCCATAATCCCTGAAAATTTGTCTGGCTTGATATTCGTGAATCTTCATTTCAACAAAAATTATTGGTTAGTATGACTTTTTATTGGTTATTATACAACATTCAGGTTTTAGGGTCTGAACTGCCGATTGAATAACCGGAATAATTTCAATATCACTTAAAATCTATCAGCATTTAAATATCTGCATAATTAGATCAATCAGAATGATCTTTTCTGCATTTTTAAAACATATCAACATTTTAATTACGGTTTGGTTTTTGAAATTTCTACTGAAACAAAAAAAAGAAAGTTAAATTTCAGTAATTCTGATTTCAGACTATTCCAATTCGTTTAAAATGGATGAGTGTTTGAGCCTGATTAAACTTTTTTAGCCTATTTTTGCAGCTTATAAAATAAACCACATGCTCGAAGATATAAATCAGGTTTTGCGGCAGGAAGCCGAAGCGATTCAAAATATTCCGGTAACCGCGGCGTACGAAAAGGCAATCAACATCATTGAAGAACGGGTACATCAGTTAAAAGGCAAACTCGTTGCTTCCGGAATGGGAAAAGCCGGGCAAATTGCCTTAAATATTGCGACAACATTCAGTTCGACTGGCACGCCTGCAGTGTTTTTGCATCCGAGCGATGCACAACATGGCGATTTGGGAGTAGTTCAGCCCAATGATGTACTTTTGCTTATTTCCAACTCCGGAAAAACACGCGAAATACTGGAACTTGTTGATCTTGCAGAGAATCTTCATCCCGGATTACCGCTGATTGTAATCACAAGCAATAAAGAATCGCAGCTTGCTCAAATGGCTGATGTTTGCCTGGAAACCGGCAATCCGAAAGAGGTTTGCATTCTGGGGTTGACTCCAAGCACTTCTACCACCGTAATGACTGTGATTGGCGATGTTTTGGTGGTGATGATGATGAAACGGATCGGCTTCAATAACGAAGAGTACGCCAAACGCCATCATGGTGGCTATCTGGGCGACAAATCACGCAAGCAGGCGAAAGCCTCTGCCCAGCCCTCTCCAAAGGAGAGGGAGTAAAAACCGCTTCGGTTATTTGTATTTCAAATTATTAAGGATAAATATTGTTCAAAACGATTTTAAAGTCCCCTCTTTCGGAGGGGATTTAGGGGAGGCTTTACTATGCGCATTTTAAGACAAAATTCCATTGGATTGGTGATTGATATTCAGGAACGATTGGTTCCGGTGATGGAAGAAAACGAACAGTTTGTTGAAAATTGCAGCAAGCTGATTCAGGGATTGCAGGTTTTGGGTCTGCCATTATTGGTAACCCAACAATACACCAAAGGCTTGGGCGAAACCATCGACGAAATCAAATCGGTGATCAACGATTTTCAGTACATCGAAAAGAAGGATTTCAGTTGTTTGGACGAACCGGCATTTGCTGAGAAACTTGCCCTTTCCGGAGCTAAAAACGTAATTATTTGCGGAATTGAGTCGCATGTTTGTGTGTTACAAACAGCTATCGATTTGAAAGAAGCCGGTTATAATCCGGTAGTGGTATTCGATTGCGTTTCGTCGCGCTCGTTCGATAATGTTGATTTGGCTGCCGAACGTTTTCGCTATGAAGGAATCATGATGACTTCATTCGAATCCATTCTTTTTGAATTGACCCGCAGTGCCGGAGCTCCCGGATTTAAAGAGATTTCGAAACTGGTGAAATAATAATTGATACCGTAGAGACGCATTGCAATGCGTCTCTACCCAATACCATCTATTTATTCACATAAAAATACCTGATTCGGCAGGCAGTTCCTTTGCTTTGAATGTTTTTCTCAGGCAAAATCCGGATTTCCAGACGATGACTTCCTTCATTTAATCCGTATCCCAGTGTGTAAAACCAGGGGAGATGCAGCGACGAACTCCATTGGGTAAATATATCCTGTTTTTGCCAATCGCCTTTGTCGATGCGGTATTCAATGATTCCGGCGTCCAAACCCGAAGCAACAGCAATTCCAATCGCGTTTCCTTCAAAGTCGAACTTTAGCGTTCCGCCTGGAGTTTCGGCAATCAGCATTGGGACATTTGTAAAATCAGCACGGGTTCCGGTTTTGTCAGTCGGAATCCAATTCAGATCAGCGTTCCAACCTTTTGCAAGATGCGTTTCAATGGCTGGAATTAAAACTCCCCGATTGTAACAGGCCTCCGCCAGTTTTGCCGGAAGTGGATAGGCTTTCAGCTTATCATCGTCGGCCACAAAACCGCTCCAGCATTCATCCAGAAACGATTTCATCGACTGGTAATAAATTTGCTGTCCAAATGGCGATGGGTGGAGGTTCTTAAAATCATTTTCCCAGGTAAACTCTCCGTTATCAATTCTTTCGGTTACTTCTTTGGCCAGATTGATGGTTGAAATCTGGTAATGGGCAGCCACCTTTTCATGGTTTTGAATTTCGGGTGGAGTAATTCCTTTGCGGTATTCAGTCATTTTCTCCGGATCGACAAAGTGCATCATCACGATATCCATCACCGGATTTGATTCGCGTGCATGACGGACAATTCCTTCCATTCCCAGAATCTGCGTTTCAGGTCCAAATCCATTTACCCGGTCGTTTACAGCAGCTTCTTCAAAAAGCAGGTCAACATTCCCGTTTTTGAGCACATCGCGTTCGAAACGGAATGCTCCAGGGGTGCTGCCGAAAGAAGGTATTCCGGCGGCAATAAAATCGAATTTGGTGTCAGGGAAACGTTTTTGCAGATAGGTGCAAATGCTGTCGCGCCAACCGCCGTTAGCTGTAATAGAGCCACCAAGGAAAGCTACGCGCCCTTTCTTTTCGCGTTCGAAAACCATTTGGGCATTGTGCAATTTGCTTCGGATCGTTTGGTAATTCTTACTGTCAAGCTTTGGATTGACTTCCGGATAGCTATTCCGGATAAAATCGACTCCGGCTTTCAGATTGTCAATCGGGAAATGATGTCCTTGCAAACTTTGTTTTCCGGCAGTGTTGGAGTAAATGGTGGCCGATCCACCCAGCCGGATGTATTTGTTGATCAGTTTATAGGTATTTTCTTCCGGAGGAACAATACTGTCGTTCAATCCAATGGAATGAAAAACAGGAACTTTGGCCGCAGCCATTTTCTCCAGGTTATCCATCGGATTATCGGCATATTCCAATGCTTCTTTTTCGGTTGTGAAGTTGTAGGCAGTCATTACTGATTTCCATGATTCCGGATCGCCTTTGCTAACACCTTTACCTCCCGGCCAGCTTTTAAAATCACAAACTGGCGCTTCGGCATAAATGCAGCTCACCTGCTCCGGATATTTCTTTGTGAAATTGTACACATACAATCCACCACGGCTGACGCCTTCAAGGGCAACCTTGTTGTTCAGGCCATATTGCGAGGTCAGATATTTATAGAAGTTTTCCCAAATTTCAACGCATTTGGGCGAACCAAACAGATAATCGGTATCGATGTAAACCACGTGAAATCCTTTGCGGATCAGGATACTGTCCATCTGGTAATGCCAATCAGGAAAACGGGCGCGCCAAATCCATGGTTTGCCGGGAGCAGATTTCTCCGGAACAATAATGCGACAATCGCGCCGGTCGAGCTGGAAATCATATCGTGTAAATCCGTGCCACTCTGACTTTTTACCCGGATATTGGGCTGAAACTAAATTGCCGTTTTTATCAGTCAATGCTTTTAAAATGGCTTTGGCCATCAGTCCGGCACCTTCAGCATTCGGGTGAATCTGGTCAGGAAAAAGTGATGCTTTTCCGGAGAGAGCTGAGTATAAATCGATGACTGGCAGATTTTCTTCTTTGGCAAGCTTCTCAACAGCAGGAATTACGCCATGAACAATAATGGAGTCGTTGATTCCCCAACGGTTACTATAGGCGGGAACTGGTTTGCACAGGTAGATTTTGGGATGCGACGAAAGCGCTTTCAACTCTTTCACCATTGCGCGGTAATCGGCCAGGAATTCTCCGGAGTATTTCCAGTTTTGTGGTTTGGTGTCGTTGGTTCCGAGTTTAATAACGACCACATCGGGCAAAAATGCTTTGGCCTGAGCATAAGCTTCTTCGTTCCAAAATGGATAATCTCCTTTTTTCAGGAGTGTGCGGCCACCCACGCCAAAGTTGCGGACTTCCCACTTTTTGCCCAACATTCGGGCCAGTTGCGAAGGATATGAATCGCGGGGACGGTCATCAATTCCGGAGCCATACGTGATGCTGTTGCCAATGCAGGCGACTTTTACCGGGGCTGTGTATTTTGACGGGTCGATGGGTTGGGCAATGCATGTCGCTATCAGTAACGAAAACGCCAAGAAGAATAAGGCATGTTTCATAGGTGATTGGTTTAGTCCTTCAAGCAGGAGTACAGTTAAGTGGTAACAAATGTAATAAAAAACAGATGGCTGTGCTGTATCGTGCTGGCGGAGTTTTTGTGGTATTTATGCAATAAAAAAAAGTCTATAGTTACCTGTTTGATAACTATAGACTTTCAACAAAATAGGATTATCCTGATAAAAACTGCCTAAAGATTGTTTTTCATCATAGATCGTTCCTTGCACCCATTATTTATTAATATCCAGGGTTTTGTTCAATCAACTGGTTGCTGGCTATTGCCTGCTCAGGAATTGGGAAACGGTTTTGATATGATTTGCTTTCTCCGTCGGCAGGATGATCCCACCACGATTGAGTAGTGTATTTGTTCCAGCGAACCAAATCGGTACGGCGGCGACCTTCACCAATAAATTCAATCATCCATTCGTCCAACATTCTCCATTCGTCCAGATTTGCTGCTGTTACAGGATCTGGATCAGTGGTTTTAAAGTAACGTTTGCGCACATCGCTGATCAATTTAGCCGCACCAGCTTTGTCGTTCGCACGCAGTTTGCATTCGGCCAGCATGTAGTATGCTTCAGCCAAACGGAAAACCGGGATATCTGGATTACCCCTTAAAGTTTGATTACTGGCCCATGGAGTAGGCGAAAACTTGGCCAAACGAACACCCGAATTTTCTTCACCCCAGCGTGCTCCTTCTTTGCCATGATCGGTTTCGGAGCCTTGCATTGGAATGATACGAGCTATCTGATCAACAATTAACAAGGTATCGGTTGGCTTAAACTGACGGTTACCTCCGTGGCACACTTTGCCGTTCACTGGGTTAACCATTTTACCAAAGTAGAACATACCTCTAAATTTTCCATTGCCTTCGTAAGCAGCTAATTGTTTGCGCACATCCTGATTATTGAATTTGGCAAAAGGGCTGCCCAGACGATAAGTTTGTCCTTCTCTGGCATTTGTGCTGCCGGTTAAGTACGATTTTCCGTTTTTGTCGAGCGAAGGAACAAGGCAGTAACCATTGTTGCGGCTGCCGATTGTTCCATTATCCCAATATTCTCCCATTCCGTAGTGGTTTGAATGTGGACCAACGCTACGTTCGCTTACAGCGTACTGGCTTGGTACCGACCAAATAATTTCAGTAGAGCGATCGTTGTTGAAGCCAAAAATATTTGTCCAATCGTTCTCAAGTTTATAGGCGCCGTATTTTCCGTCGATAATATCTTGGCAAATGGCAGCACATTGGGCATACATGTCTTTCTTGATGTATGCTTGTGCGTTAAAGTAAAGCCTTGCCTGCAACATGGCGGCTGCTGCCTGATTGATGGCACCGGTTTCCTGGGCGCCTAGTGTTGCTTTCTTCGGCAGCTTAGGTATTGCCTCTGTAAGCAGTTTGTCGATAAAGTTGAATGTCTCAACATCGGTGGCACGTGGTTGAATATCGCCTTGTGTGGAGGTGTAAAGCGGTACACCGCCGAACATGTCGAGGCCAAACCAGTAAAAGAAGGCCGACAATGTTTGGAGCTGCATCAGCACGGCATCGCGGCTGCCTTCGGGGAAACCCAGTTTATTGAAATCGACATACTGGTCGATGTCGTCCTTTGCGCTCCATGCCTGTGCAACACCCATTGAAAAGGCGCGCCATGCATCGTACACGCCGGGAGTTGTAGGTGTGAAATCGTGATTGTAGCCTCTCAGGTAAGCGCCGCCATCGTACCAGTCGTTATAACGTGAAGGTACCAGCATCTCGTCGGTTGTGAATTCCTGAAGGCGAATAAAGTTTGAATGGGCTTGCCCATCGGCCATACACCATGCCCAGTGGGTAAAAGCACGCCCCATACGCTGATAGACTTTTGGTTGGGTGTCGAAAAATAATTCGGGTACCGATTGTGAGTAGTACTCTGGTTCAACCGAACACGACTGGAAAGATACGGATAACGTGATAACAGCAACGGTGGCTGTTATAAACTTATATATTTTCATCTTCGTACTTTTTAATTGATTTAGGATTAGAAATTAAACTGAGCACCGAACGTAAAAGTACGGGTCTGAGGGTAGATGTCGCCTTTCCTCTCAATACCTGCGTCCCACCCGGTAATATCAATTTCAGGATTCAGGCCTGGATACTTGGTGAAAGTATAGAGGTTGTTCCCGGTAAAATAGAACCTGATATTTTCCATGAGGTTTGTATATTTCTTCATTGGCAGGGTGTATCCCAGCGAAAGGTTCTGAATTTTGACGAAAGTGGCATCGTAAAGGAAATAGTCGCTTGGCGAAGGGCGTCCGGTGATATGTCCGTTTTTGTTGGTAGCGTCATAAAGCATGTTGCCCTGAACCACGTTTCTCAAACCATATTCCAGTTCAATGGCATTATAGATGTCATAATCGATCCAGCTCGTGAGAGTCATATTGAAATCCCATTTTTTATAGCTGAGGTTATGCGACCAGCCTGCAATAAGTGTAGGGATATAACTTTTCTGATAAACGCGGTCATCAACCGAACCTTCATCGGAGAAAATCACATTGTTGTCTTTGTTGTATATCTGGAATCTTCCTTCGCTTACACCTGCATAGCGGTACATAAAGTAGCTTCCTACTTCCACATTTTCCTGAATACGGTGGGCATATTCAACCC
>JAHEYT010000021.1:35489-57957 GCA_023251455.1 Bacteroidota bacterium | reverse complement strand
TCAACCCAGTTGTTTACAGAGGCACCGTTGATATAGGTCTGGTCACCCCAAAGCGAACCGATGAAGGTTTTATTGTGGCTCAGGTTCAACGATGTGCTGTAGTGCCAGTTTCCTGAACGTACGACGTCGCCGCCAATTTCAAATTCCCATCCTCTGTTTTCCATTGTACCGATGTTTTTGTACATGCTTGATTGGGTGTTTGGTGGTTGCGGAACTTCCACGCTATAGATCAATCCTTTGATGGCGCGGCGATACAGGTCGAACTTACCGTACACACGGTTTTTGAACAGCGAGTAGTCGAGACCGATATTCCATTCGTGTTTTTCTTCCCACCCAAGTTCTTTATTGAGGTTTGTGGTGGCACCATAACTCATTGCCCAGGTTCCATCGGGCAATAACCAACGGGTATCTGAACCATATTTTCTGGCAGCATAGTCGGCCGAGAAACCTTCATTACCGGTTACGCCATAAGCAACACGCAGCTTGAGGTCGTTCATCCAACCGACGTATTTCAGGAAATTTTCGTTTGAGATCCGCCATCCTGCTGATGCAGCCCAGAAGTTACCCCAACGGTTGTTTACTGCAAATTTGCTTGAACCTTCGCGTCGTACCGAAGCGGTGGCCATATAGGTATCTTTATACGAATAGCTGGCGCGGGCAAAATAGGCCATCAGTCTTTGCGTAATCCCTTTGCTTGAGCTCATGCTGGCAAGGCCTTCAGTTAACCGGGTTCCTTCGCCGAGGTTCCAGTATTTGACCAGGTCATTCGTGAAATTACCATTGGCAGCCGAAAAGCCATCGCTGTTTTGCTCGAAATAGCTATATCCTGCAACGGCATTAAGAGAATGATCACCAAATCCGTTGACGTATGACAAATATCCGTCGGTATTAAGCAGTTCAGTTTTGCTGAAATCCATCTGTGCCCAACCTTTACGTCCGGCCTTTATCTCTTCGCGTGAGAACATGGAGCGATAGAAATGGCGCTCCCATTGGCGGTTTTCGTAAGCACCAGACTGACGATACGACAATCCTTTGATTGGCTTGATGTTCACTTTAAGTTCGACATCGGGACGGAACCATTTGTCCATGCCTTCGTCGGTAGTGAGCGCTGCTTCGGCAATGTTGTTCATTTCAGTACCGTCGCCTTGTGTTATCACATTCCAGCCTGTTGTACTGGTAGGGTCATAAACTGATTGGGTAGGGTTGGCGCGCAGAACGCCTTCAACAGATGGTTTATTCTGATTACGCAATGCCTGGCGGTAGCTAAGGTGGCTGCTAATATCCAACCATCCGTTGAGTACCTTGAAATCGCCGTTGATACGTCCCGAATAGTCTTTCCGGGTGTCGCCGCGCAATACACCGCGATTGTCGTCATACATCACTGTGGCATACATACGAGCAGCATCAGAGCCGCCCTGCAACGTGAACACGTGGCGGTTCGATGTGGGATTGTCGCTCATTGCTTCGTCCCACCAATCGGTATTGTATCCGTCGTTGTTTTTTGCAGCGCCATAAGTGGCTACATAGTCGGCGGCACTAAGCATATCGGGCTTACCAAACGATTTTTTGAATAATACTTCGCTGGTCAGGCTCATTTTCAATGCTCCTGATTTGGCTTGTTTGGTAGTGATAAGAATTACACCGCCTGTTGCTCTTGTACCATAAATTGCACCTGCGGAAGCATCTTTCAGTACGTCGATTGACTGAATGTCTTCCTGCACAAGCGTACGGATATCGCCACCCGGCATACCGTCGATAACAATCAGTGGAGTACGTGAAGTATTAATTGACGCCATACCACGTAACTGGAACGTATTGCCCGAGTTGGGACTTGAGTTTCCAGACATGACGAGACCCCCAATTTTACCTTGCAGCGCTGTAGCAATCGACGAACCTCCAACACCGAGAGGCAAATCTTTGATTGCCAGGGAAGAGATAGAACTCGTTACCTGTTTCTTTTCCATGCTGCCATATCCAATGGCCACAACCTCATCAATGCCAATTGCTTCTTCTTCCATTGTTACATTGATCGTGTTTTTATCGGTAACTGGTATTTCCTGAGTTTTCATTCCAACAAAAGAAAAGGTCAATATACCGTCAGAAGGAACTCTCGATAGTGTAAATTTTCCATCCATATCGGTAATAACCCCGCTTGTTGTGCCTTTTATAACCACAGAAACTCCCGGAAGTGGGGCACCTGTATTGTCGGTTACTTTACCTGAAACCGATTTTTGTTGCTGTGCCGACGTTACAGCATTTTCAGCATCGGTATATAAAACGTAATTGTTGTTGAATGAGCGGTACTTTACATCGGTACCCTTAAAAAGCAGGTCTAGTACTTCGGTAATACTTTTCGAATCGAAATTGACATCAATTTTACGCTCAACATTGATGTTGCTTGCGTTATACATAAACCGAAACTCGGTTTGGTCTTCGATCCGTTTCAGGATGTTATTAAGCGATTCTTTTTCAGCTTTTAAGCTAAGAAGGCCGTTGTTTTGCGAAAACACACCGGCCGAGACCTGAAAAAATAGAACAAATAAAAGAAAGGTTGTCAGTTTCATAATTCTACACAATTGTTTCGAGCAGGGTATTCTCCCGCAACGGAAATTCCATCGTTTTTTTTTCATAAATTTGAAGTGTTAATGTTTAAAAATTAATACAATCACCTGGTGATTGTTAGAAGGAAAGTCTGCAACACTTTCCTTCTTTTATTTTAGAAGTTTATTTTTACTTGCTCGCCTTTTATCTCATAGTTAAATTTAGAGGTTAATTGCATCATATTCAGTAGTTCCCTGAGGCTCTCTGTTTTAATTGTCATTGTAAATCTGTCGCTGTTTGTTTGTTTGGAGTTCGATGTAATTGTAACACCGTACCACCGTTCGATTCGGGGAATTAAATCGGCAAATGAAATATCAGTAAACCGTAACTCGTTGTTTTTCCAAAGTGAATAAAGCTCGGTGGAGACATTCCTTACACTGGCCTTATTTTCTCCGGTTTTATATTGGGCTTGTTGGCCTGGTTCCAGCTGGGCTAATTGCAGGTTATTTACTCCTTCTATCAATACTTCGCCTTCTTCCAGCGTTGTTTCAATAAAAGGGTCATCGGCGAAACTTCGTAAGTTAAATTTGGTACCGGTAACAATCACTTTCATTCCCGAGGTTGTGCTTACTTCAAAAGGGTGATCGCGATCTTTCTTAATGTCGAAAAATGCTTCTCCCTCCATTGATACTTTTCGTGGATTGAGCGCATCATATTTTAAAACGGTTTGTGAGTTAAGCCAAACGTGGCTTCCGTCGGCCAAAATAGCCTGCGATTTTTCTCCTTTCGAGGCTTTCAGTTCGACAATAGCCGATTTTTGCAGGTCAGAAAAATAACCGCTTATCCATAAACTGCTAATGCCTCCGGCTACAACAAGCAAAACGGATGCTGCTACTTTCCATAAAATATCGAGGTTAATAAGGTTTTTCCTTGTTCTTACTTTGGGCAGAATTGTGTTTAATTTTTCCCAGGCTTCATCAACATCAATGTCGGCCTTTAAGCTGCGGAGTTTACTTAAATGATGGGCCTGATGTAGCCGCTGGAATTCCGTGCGGTTATCTTCAGAATCGGAGACCCACCGTAAGATTGACTCATTTTCTTCTGGTGTGGTTTCCTTATCCAGAAATCGCAACAACAAGGTCTCATTTATTGATCTTTCCATTTTTTTGTTTTTCGTTAAGTTAATACAGGGAAACGTGGCGTTACCCTTACAAGCGATTGAAAAAAATAATGTAGTTGGTGAAAATCGATCTGTCGAATTAATGTCAATTGTTCAGGAAAAGGCTTATAATGAGTATGGAAAGGTAATCTTTCAACTCGATTTTTAATTTCGACAGGGCACGGCTCATTTGGGTTTCAACCGTTTTTACCGACAGGTTTAGCTTATCGGCAATTTCGGCATACTTCAACCCATCTTCACGGCTCATTTTGAATATTTTACGGCATTCTTCGGGTAAAGAGCCAATGGCTTCGTCAACTTTTGCCTGAAATTCGGTAAAAAGTACCGACTCGTAGCTGTCGAACTCCTCTTTTTTATTTTTGTAAACAACTTCTATTACTGAATAATAACTATCAACCACTTTTTGATGCTCAATAAAATTGAAGCAAAGGTTTTGAACCGATTTAAAAAGGTATGGTTTGATTTCGTCGTCGAGTTTCAAACGGTCTTTTTTAGCCCAGATATTCAAAAAAACTTCCTGAACAATATCTTCAGCTTCCGTAGTGTTGGCAATGAATTTATTGGCAAAACCGCATAAACGGACATAGTATTTCCGAAAAATTAATTCGAACTCCTGTTCTTCGTTTAATTGATGTTTGCTACCAGGTCTCACTCTGTTGGTTTTGAACGGCAAATATAAAACTTCCTTAACAGAAAATCCGTCTTAATTGAAATGGCCGGTTACTTCAATAACTGAATTGTTGTTGGTGAGGCCCTTTTATGTATTAATAAGGACAGCTAATTCGTTGTAAATGTTTCTTTTCAGCACAGAAATAACTGGGTATATTTATATCTTTCCTGAAATCTTTTTATTTTATTGTACGCCAATATTTTATTATCTATGGCGAATTAAACCATAGGGTTTATTGCATGTCAAAAAAACAAAAACAAATCATGTACCTTTAAAGTCCAGTAATATGAGACAATCATCTTTCTTCTTGAGTATCTGTTATTGCTTATTTTTAAACTTAAGTGGAGCTTATGCTCAACTAAAACCTTCAGATTTTAATTCGAACTGGCCCGAATGGCGTGGTTTGTACAACTCCGGGGCTGTTAATGGCGGCAATACCCCGGTTGAGTTTAGTGAAACCAAAAATGTAAAGTGGAAGATTGAAATTGCGGGGAAAGGTCATGCGACTCCGATTATCTGGGGAGATCAAATGATTATTCAGACCGCCGTGCCAACTGATAAAAAGGTTGAAAAAACAGATGCCGGACAGGCAAGTCAAATGGCTCCAAACCAGACAGACCTGGTTCATCAGTTTACAGTTGTCTCAGTAGATAAAAATTCAGGAAAAATAAACTGGAAGACTGTGGTAAAGGAAGAACTGCCAGAAGAACGCACTCACGAACTGAGTAGCTGGGCTTCTAATTCGCCTTGCACCGATGGCGAAAATATTTACGCGTATTTTGGTTCGCGCGGGTTGTTTTGTCTCGATATGAAAGGAAATGTGAAATGGGAACGCGATTTTGGACAAATGGAAATTGTAGCCAGTTTTGGAGAAGGTAGCTCTCCTGCCGTTTACAAAGACAAAATCTTTGTGCAATGGGATCATCAGCAAAAATCATATTTGTATGCTTTGGATAAAAAGACCGGCAAAGAAGCATGGACAGCTGAACGCGAAGAAATTACATCTTGGGCAACACCGCTCATAGTTGAGGTGAATGGAAAAGCACAGGTGATTACCAGCGCAACCAATAAAGTTAGGAGTTACGATGCCGAAACCGGCCAGGTAATTTGGGAATGCACTGGTATGACCCGTAATGTAATTCCTAATCCAATGTATGCCGATGGTATTTTATACCTGATGAGTGGATTTCGGGGAAATGCAATTAAAGCGGTGGATCTGGCTAATGCAAAAGGTGACATTACCGGAACTGCAGCTATTCTATGGGAATACAATCAGGATGCGCCATACACGCCAAGTCCGATATTAATGGATGGAAAATTGTATTTTCTGAAAGGCAACAGTGGTATCATGACTTGCCTGAATGCCAAAGATGGGAAGGTAATTTACAGCAACCAGAAACTCGACGGAATTACCAATATTTTCTCGTCGCCCACCGGAAATAGAGACAAAATTTATGTGGCTGCCACCAACGTGGTGAATGTGGTAAAGGCCGGACCAGAATTCTCAATCCTTGCCAAGAATACATTGGACGACACTTTTGAAGCATCGCCAATAATCGTTGGAAACGACCTGTTTTTAAGGGGAGCAAAGTATTTGTATTGCATTTCGGAAAAGTAATCGGAAAGATTAACGAATTAAAAATAGCGATTTGACGATGGTATTGTCAAATCGCTATTTTTTTTGCAAATCCAATGTTGGATTTGAGTTGCCCGCTGGACCAAGAAGTTGAGGTATTTGCAGATTCAGCCCAAATTCTTTGTTCAGTCTTTCGATGAAATAAGCTGAAAGGAATGGTGATTCGAGTTCGATGTTTTGGTGAACGAAGAAATAAATGTCGCGCAGCCCTTGATCTACCCAAATTCTGAAGCGTTCGATCCAGTTGTCCAAACGCTCGCGGTCGCTTTGCGGATCGTTCGCCCCAACATAACGGATGAAAGCTTTTCGGGTAGTCAACCGCATGTGAAGCAAGTCGCGCCTTCCGGCAGTATCCACCAAAATGTTGGTCACCTGATGTTTTTCGAATAACTCATAAACCTCATTTGAAATCGCAGTGTCGTTGAACCATTCGGTGTTACGCAGTTCTACTGCCAGCGGAATGGCTTTCGGGAAATTTTCAATAAAACTCACCAGTCGGTCGTAATTTTTATACTTAAAATTGTCGTGCAACTGGAGGAACACCATTCCTAGCTTATCTTCGAAATTGCTGATGTTGTCGCAATATTCATCCGTCAGCATCTGCACATCGTTCAGCCGCCGCATGTGACTGATGCTTTGCGTCACTTTTGGGAAAAAGCGGAATCCGTTGGGTGCTTTATCGCGCCAGGTGATTACCTGTTGTCGGTTGGGCATACTGTAGAAAGTGGCATTCAGCTCAATGGAATTAAACTGCCGGGAATAATAAGTCAGTTCGTCCTTGGTGCCGCGTGGATAAAAGTTTTTCAGGTCAGTCTTGTTCCATTTGGCACAACCCACATAAACGTTCATCGGTTTGCTGTTGTCGTTTTGTTTCAGGATTTCTACAGTTCGGGGATCATCATTTGGTAGTAGAAAGTCAATATGTTGTGGGTTTTCGCTTTGTCCGAATTTCATGGTATAACCGTTTTTAATTGGATAATGAAAGTATGATCTTTTTTGCAAACTAAAACCGGGAATTGATTTTCTTGTTCAAAAACAAATGATGAGAAGTACTAATTTCCTCGTTTCCGATATTCTGCGGGCGACATTCCCATCACTTTCCTGAAAACCCGTGAAAAATAAAACTGGTCGTCGAAACCCATTTCGCGGGCGACATCGGCAATCATCCAGCCCGAATTGTCGAGCATGCGGCAAGCGCGCTGAATCTTTAGCTGAATGAAATAATCGATGGGCGAATGGCCGGTTCTATTCTGGAAAAGACGGGAATAATGCGATGCAGACAAACCTGTTTCGGTAGCAATTTCGTCCAGTTTTAGTTTTTTAGTCAGGTTTTCGAGCATAAAATTGATGCTTTGAACCACCGGATCTTTTTCGCCCGATTCTTTAATCAGCCTGAACTGGCTCAAATGGGTGAACGAAGCCAGCAAGTGTGGCAGGCAAAGGTTGACATACTCCAGTGTTTCGATGCTGAATCCGCGGTCGAGGTTGCGGAATATTTCTGAAAAGAGGTCAATCCGGTCGGTGATGCGCGAAGTTTTGCTTCGTTCAATGGGCAAGGACTGGCAAGCAAACCGGGAATAATTTCCGGATTTCAATCCTGAGAAATGAATCCAGTAAATTGACCATGGATTTTGTTCGTCAGAATGATAGGCGTGTGGCATTCCGGCAGGAATAATAAAAAAGTGATCGGCAGGAACAGTGTGCATCGTTTTATTCAGGCTTATTTCGCCTTTCCCTTCTACGCAGTAAATCACGATAAACTGGGCGCTTCCCGAAGGTCGTTCGCGAAAATGGTGACGAGCCTGGGGATAATAACCAATGTCCGAAATGTAAAGATCAGCGATCAGCGGATTGTCCTTGACCAAAGCCAGAATCCGTTCGGGAATGACAAAACTGATTTGTCCCGGAAATCCATCTTCTTTCTTCATCATAAATGGCTGAATTATTAATGTTCTGAATTACTGTTATAATATCTGGCAATTCTGAGAAAACAAAAATACCTCAAATTCAGGATATCTGGCAGTTTTATATAACATGATCCAAATCTAATGAAAAGATAAAATAATCCATAAATTCATCAAATCTTTCATTTCATGGAAGCTGACCGAATGATATTTTTGTTTCAACTAAATCAAAACTTGTGAGCAAATCGAACTTCAACAAAAAATTTATCTTGGGCATTACGCTGGTGTCGGCCATGGGCGGATTGCTTTTTGGCTACGATTGGGTTGTCATTGGCGGAGCTAAACCGTTTTATGAGCGATTTTTCGAAATTACCAATTCGCCTTATCTGCAAGGTTGGGCCATGAGCAGCGCTTTGATTGGTTGCCTCATCGGGGCAATGGTTTCGGGCTATCTCACCGACCGGCTTGGACGTAAAAGACCTTTAATAGCCGCAGCCGCTTTGTTTACCATTGCCGCTATCGGAACTGGCGCTGTCAATCATTTTACGCCATTCATTCTGTATCGGCTGATTGGTGGTCTAGGCATTGGTTTGGCTTCGGCTATTTCGCCGATGTACATTGCCGAAATTTCGCCGGCTGCCATGCGTGGACGATTGGTTTCGGTAAACCAGTTGACTATCGTAATCGGCATTTTGGCCGCACAAATCATTAATTACCTGATTGCCGAAGCCGTTCCAACGGGCGCAACTGATGAGTTTATCCTGAATTCGTGGAACGGTCAAACCGGTTGGCGCTGGATGTTTTGGGCCGGAACGGTTCCCGCTATCCTCTTCTTCATCCTGTCGTTTTTCATTCCTGAAAGTCCACGTTTTCTGGCAAAGTCCGGAAAATCAGAAGCTGCCTTTTCCATTCTGAAACGAATCGGAGGACACGATTATGCCATTCAGGAGCAAAAGGAAATTGCAGAAACACTGCATGGGACGGATTCTAAAATTGACTGGAAGGCACTGACTTCGAAAAAGGTGCGACCGGTTCTGGTTTTGGGAATTGTGTTGGCTGTATTTCAGCAGTGGTGCGGTATCAACGTGATTTTCAATTATGCCGAAGAAATTTTTACGTCGGCTGGCTATTCGGTGGGCGACATGCTTTTCAATATTGTAATTACCGGAACGGTCAACCTCATTTTCACGCTGTTGGCAATGCGCATGGTCGATAGTTGGGGGCGCCGCAAGCTGATGTTGCTTGGATCAATCGGGCTGGCAGTTGTTTATTTTATGCTTGGAGCCAGTTATTTTTTCGAGCTGAAAGGTTTGGCTATCCTGGTTTTGGTTATGGTTGCCATCGCCACTTATGCCATGACATTGGCTCCAATTACCTGGGTGGTTCTGTCTGAAATTTTTCCGAACAGCGCTCGTGGAGCCGCCATGGCTATTGCCACAACTGCATTGTGGATTGCCTGTTTTGTGCTCACTTATACCTTCCCAATTCTGAATAAACTGTTGAATGCCAGCGGAACGTTCTGGCTGTACGCAATCATTTGCCTGGCGGGCTTCCTGTTTATCCTGAAAAAACTTCCGGAAACTAAAGGGAAGTCGCTGGAAGAAATTGAAAAAATGTAAAAGCCTCCCCCAACACCCTCCGATAGAGGGGGCTTACAACAATAACAACAATGACAACAATAGTAACATATCAAATGAAACAAAAATTTGCTTGCATAATTGTTCTTATAACCATTCTGGCTGCTTGCCAGAAATCGACTGTTCAGCAAAAAATCAACCTTTCCGGAACCTGGAAATTTGCGATGGATTCGTCAGATAAAGGTATTTCGGAAGGCTGGTTCAATCAGGATTTCACTGATACCTTGACTTTGCCGGGATCGTTGACTTCCAATGGCAAAGGCGATGACATCACCTTAAAAACTCCGTGGATTGGCCAAATTGTTGATAGTTCGTTTTATAAAAAGCCGGAATATACCAAATTTCGCCAACCGGGAAACATCAAAATACCGTTTTGGCTTCAGCCTGTGAAATATTACAAAGGCGCTGCCTGGTATCAGAAAGAAGTGAATATTCCTGAAGATTGGAACGGTCAGTTTGTGGGTTTGTTCCTCGAACGCTGCCATTGGGAAAGCCGCCTGTGGATTGATGATAAAGAAGTGGGTATGCAAAATTCGCTCGGAACTCCGCATAAATATGACTTGACCAATATTCTCACTCCCGGCAAACACCGATTGACTTTGTGCATCGATAACCGTGTTAAGGATTTTGATCCCGGAGTAAATTCTCACAGTATTTCAGACCATACCCAAAGTAACTGGAATGGGGCAGTAGGGCAGTTGTACCTCGAAGCACGACCAATGGTAAAAATCCAGCATATTCAGGTTTATCCCGATATTCAGAATAAAAAAATAGCTGTAAAAATTAAGGTTCAGAACCCAACGGGAAAAGCGAAGTCTGCAAAACTGAATCTGAATGTTCAGGAAGCCGGAAAAAGGAATGAGGAAAGTTTTGAGTTGAAGGAAGGCGAAAATACGCTGGAAATGAGTCTTGAAATGGGCGCTGACATGAAACTATGGAATGAATTCCATCCGAACATTTATTCCCTAGAAGCCAGCCTGAAAGATCAAACTTCAGGACAGACCGATGTTTCAACGACCACTTTTGGGATGCGCGAATTTAAAACCAAAGGCAAACAGATCCTGATTAACGATCAGCCAACTTTCCTTCGCGGAACTTTGGAATGTGCCATATTCCCTAAAACGGGTTATCCTGCAACCGATTTGGCTGAATGGTTGCGTATTTTCAATGTAGCACGCGCCCATGGATTGAATCACATGCGTTTCCATTCATGGTGCCCACCAGAAGCCGCCTTCGATGCTGCCGACCAAACCGGATTTTACCTGCATGTGGAAGCATCGTCATGGGCCAATCAATCGACCACTTTAGGCGATGGAAAGCCATTTGATAAATATCTGTATGAAGAAAGCGAGCGCATGATAAAAGAATATGGTAACCATCCGTCGTTCTGCATGTTTGTCTATGGAAACGAACCAGGCGGGCCAAATCAGCATCAATTTCTAACTGAATTTGTCAATTTCTGGAAAAGCAAGGACAATCGCCGCATTTATACTTCTGGAGCTGGCTGGCCAAACCTTCCGGTAAACGATTATTTGAGCGACTCGGAACCCCGGATTCAGCATTGGGGACAAGGCTTGGGCAGCATCATTAATGCACAGCCGCCGAATACTGAATACGATTGGTCGGCTTACATCAATAAGTTTTCGCAACCGATGGTTAGTCATGAAATAGGACAGTGGTGTGTTTATCCGAACTTTAAGGAGATTGCAAAATACGACGGTGTATTGAAAGCCCGCAACTTTGAGCTTTTTCAGGAAACGCTGAAAGATCATGGCATGGAACAACTGGCCGACAGCTTTTTACTGGCCTCCGGAAAATTACAGGCACTTTGCTACAAGGCCGACATCGAAGCAGCTTTGCGGACAAAGGATTTTGGCGGATTTCAGTTGCTCGATCTGCACGATTTTCCCGGACAGGGAACTGCTCTGGTTGGCGTGCTAGATCCGTTTTGGGGTGAAAAAGGATACATTTCTCCGGCCGAATACAAGCGATTTTGCAATTCAACCGTTCCGCTGGCCCGAATGAAAAAGCTGGTTTATACCAATAATGAAGCTTTCGAAGCTGCTATCGAGGTTGCACATTATGGCGATGAACCAATTTCTGCTTGCGTTCCCGAATGGAGAATTTCTGACAATACCGGAAAATTGATTCAATCAGGAAAGCTTCAGCAAACCAACATTCCGCTTGGAAATGGCTTTAAACTTGGAAATGTTTCTTTGCCTCTCGCGGCAATTACAAATCCTGAAAAACTGATTCTGGAGGTCTCAGTAAATGGCAAGAGTAACAGTTGGGATTTTTGGGTGTATCCGGCAACGAATGAGGCGATTTCCGGAGATGAAAATATACGGATCGTTCAAAAATTGGATGCTCAAACTGCTCAATTCCTGAAAAATGGAGGTTCGGTTTTGCTAAACCTGAAAAAAGGAACTCTTCCGAAAGAAATGGGTGGCGACATCAAAATCGGGTTCTCCAGTATTTTTTGGAATACGGCTTGGACTAGCGGGCAGGCGCCACATACGCTTGGCGTATTGGTTAACCCAAATCATCCGGCTCTGGCCGAATTTCCTACCGAATACCACAGCAATTACCAATGGTGGGATGCCATGAGCCATTCAGGAGCAATTAACCTTACTAGCTTTCCGACTGAATTGAAACCAATAGTTCGGGTGATTGACGATTGGGTCACCAATCGTCCGCTAGCTCTGGTTTTCGAAGCCAAAGTAGGTAAAGGTAAAATCCTGATTTCAGGAATTGACCTGACTTCGGATATGAACAAACGCCCCGAAGCGCAGCAACTGCTTTTCAGTCTGAAAAAATATATGGCTGGTGGAAAATTTATTCCGAAAGTTGAAATAGAAGTCGAACAAATCAAAAAACTTTAGCCCCATCCCCAACCCTTCCACGAGAGGGAAGGGAGCAGAGCGGAGGATGTTCAGGAGGTAATAGATATAAAGAAAAAATTAACAAATTCCTTTTTCTGCACCCCGTTTTCGGAGGGTTGGAGGGAGGCTTTTAAGAAAAATCAATGACCAAATTAATTAGTGATTTCCTAAACTCCCCTCTTTTGGAGGGGTTGGGGGAGGCTCGCGCTTGGAATGAGAAGGTGATTATTCCGACCTATGGAATCGGAAAGCCTGAAAAAAATCCAATGTTTCTGGAGAAACGGGTTTATCAAGGGAGTAGTGGTGTAGTTTATCCGCATCCGGTAATTGAGAAAATCCTGGATGAGAAAGTTGATCAGGAATGGAATGCCGTTTTTCTCGAGAATCAGTATCTAAAGATCATGATTTTGCCCGAATTGGGCGGACGTGTTCAAATGGCTTACGATAAAACCAAGCAGCGTCATTTTATCTATTACAATCAGGTCATTAAGCCGGCTTTGGTTGGATTAACCGGGCCATGGATTTCAGGTGGACTCGAATTTAACTGGCCACAGCATCACCGTCCATCAACTTTCGAGCCTGTCGATCATTGCATCGAGGAAAATGCCGACGGCAGTGTAACCGTATGGTGCAGCGAGGTGGAACGCATGTTCCGCACCCGTGGATTGGCCGGTTTTACTTTGCATCCTGATAAAGCTTATCTCGAAATCAAAGTAAAACTGTTTAACCGCACCGATTTTCCGCAGACATTTCTTTGGTGGGCCAATCCTGCAGTGAAAGTGAACGACGAATACCAATCGGTTTTTCCACCTGATGTGAATGCGGTCTTCGATCATGGGAAGCGCGATGTTTCTGAGTTCCCGATTGCCAAAGGAACTTATTACAAAGTCGATTATTCGCCCGGAACTGATATTTCGCGGTATAAAAATATTCCGGTGCCAACTTCGTACATGGCAGTCAACTCGAAATATAATTTTGTGGGCGGTTACGAAAACGACAGCAAAGGCGGTTTGTTGCATGTGGCCAATCACCATGTGTCGCCCGGAAAGAAGCAATGGACCTGGGGATACAGCGATTTTGGCCGGGCCTGGGACCGCAACCTGACCGATGAAGATGGCCCATACATCGAACTGATGTGCGGCGTTTATACCGATAATCAGCCCGATTTTTCGTGGCTCATGCCCGGCGAAGAAAAGACTTTCAGTCAATACTTTATGCCATATCGCGATTTGGGCGTGGTGAAAAATGCCACCAAAGAAGCGATGGTAAATCTGGAAGTTGAAGGTGATAAAGTGATTGTAAAAGCTTTCACAACTGCTGCTTATCCAAATGCTAAAGTCGTTTTGAAATCAGGCAACGAAATACTTCTGGAAGATTCGTTCGGTTTTCATCCGGCAACTTCGTATGAAAAAGTATTAGTGACCCAGCTGGGATCGGAATCCAGGACCCTTGAAATTTCAATCGTTTCCGCTGAAGGGAAAATTCTGGTTGACTGGAAACCTGAAGCCGATATCAAACGCGAGATTCCGGAAGCCGCCAAAGCAGCCAAACTTCCTGAAGAAATTGAAAGCAACGAACAATTGTACCTCACTGGCCTGCATTTGGAACAATATCGCCATGCCACTTACGATCCGCGCGATTACTACATGGAAGCGCTTCGTCGCGACCCGAAGGACAGTCGTTGCAATAACGCAATGGGCTTGTGGTTGCTGCGCCGGGGGAAATTTCAGGAAGCCGAAGCCTATTTCCACAAAGCCATTGAAACGCTCACACAGCGCAACCCAAACCCAATTGATGGCGAGGCGTATTTCAACCTTGGGCTAACTTTACGCTTCCATGGTAAAGATGATGAAGCTTTTGATACTTTCTATAAATCGGTTTGGAACGCCGCTTGGATTGACAGTGGCTATTTTCAGCTTGCCCGCATTGCCGCCAAAAAGCAAAACTGGGAAGAAGCGCTCGATTTAATTGATCGTTCGTTGATTCGGAATTGGCACAATGCCAAAACCCGCCAACTGAAAGTGAGCATTCTTCGGAAACTTGGGAAAACTGCTGAGGTTGAAAAACTAATCGAAGAATCGCTGGCTCTGGATAAATTCAACTTTGGAGTTTTATTCGAAAGGTATTTGCTTACCCATGACAGGGTTTCAAGCCCTGTCAGGGGTGAAGAACTGAAAACTTTACTTCGCGCCAACATTCACACCTACATCGAATTTGCCCTCGATTTTGCCTTTGCTGGACTATTTGATGAAGCAATTGAATTGATCAACATTTGTATAATAGAGCAAAAAGACCGTCCTGTTTATCCGATGGCCTGGTATTACAAAGCCTGGTTCGAAGCACAAAACGGCAATCAATTGGGATCTGAAAAAACACTTCAGGAGGCTGCAAATGCTTGCCCCGATTACTGTTTCCCCAACCAGATAGAAGCAGTTCTTGTGCTGGAGTGGGCCAAACAGCAAAATCCATCTGATTCCAAAGCATCATATTTTCTGGGTAATTTCTGGTACAACGCCCGTCAATACGACGAAGCAATAACCAATTGGATTTTATCGGCTAAATTGGATGACAGTTTCCCAACAGTTTACAGGAATCTGGCGCTGGCCTATTTTAACAAGCAAAATGAACCGGAGAACGCATTGGCTCAACTCGAAAAAGCATTTAAACTGGATGAAAGCGATTCGCGCATTCTGATGGAGCTCGACCAGTTGTACAAACGTCTGGGTCATTCTCCTGAATTCAGGTTAGAAAAACTCGAAAAATATTCGGAATTGGTTGATTATCGCGATGATTTATACCTCGAAAGGATCACTTTATACAGCCAGCTTGGTCAATACGAAAAGTCTTATGAACTGATCATGTCCCGCAAATTCCACCCGTGGGAAGGCGGAGAAGGAAAAGTAACCGGTCAGTATGTTTTCAGTCTGACTGAAATGGCCAAAAAATCTATTGCCATTCAGCAATTTGAACATTCTATTGAATTACTTGAACAGGCTCAGGTTTATCCTGAAAACCTAGGTGAAGGCAAACTCTATGGAGCACAGGAAAATGCCATTTTTTATTGGCTCGGAAATGCCTGGTCAGGATTGGGTGAGAACGAAAAAGCCAGTCAGTATTGGGAAATGGCCTCTTCAGGAATAAGTGAGCCCGTTCCTGCTATTTTTTACAACGACCAACAACCGGATACCATTTTTTACCAGGGATTGGCATTGATCAAACTTGGAAGAAAAGAGGAAGCTAAAAGTCGTTTCGATAAACTGATCAACTTCGGTAAGCGACATCTGAATGACGAATTCAAACTCGACTATTTTGCTGTTTCGTTACCCGATTTGCAGATTTGGGATGACGATCTGACCAAACGGAACCGTCAAAATTGCCTGAACCTAATTGATTTGGGTGAGTTGGGACTGTCGAAAATAGAAGTAAATAACATTTGACATCTACAAATCTAATTCCTAGATTTGATCTGTTGTAGCAATACAACTCATTTGACAATGATTAAAGCTGCCGGCAGGAAGACGCATCCTAGCCGGCGGCTTTTTTAACTAACTAACTAACTAACTAACTAACTAACTAATACTTTATACAGATCTCGATTTTTTCTTTAATGAATTGGTTTTAAAAGTTTGTTCATGAAATATTATTTAAAGCAGCCGGTCTGGAGACGCATCCTAACCGCCGGCCTTTTTTATTGTTGTTTTAAGGTGAAATTGATTGGTGCAGTGTATTTAACATTCACAGGAGTCCCATTTTGTTTCCCAGGTTTCCATGCTGGCATCTGAGAAACAATTTTTAAAGCTTCAGCATCCAATTCGGGACTTAAACCTTTTTCAATTTTTGGTGATTCGGTCTTTCCCTTTGAATTTATAAAAAAACTTACATAAACTTTTCCTTCAATTTTATTCGCTTTTTCTGGATATTTCGTGTTTTGGCTTACCCATTGGCGAAAGGCTGTAACTCCTCCAGGAAATTCTGGCATTTCATCTACCATAACATAGACCGGATCAAATTCGGTGTAATTTGCACTTATGTTTTTAACTGTTTTTAATGCGTCTTTTACTTTATTGAGTAAGTCGCTGTTTAGCCCATTGGCAGTTTTTACATTAACAACAGAATTTGTTTTTCCTGTTGCATTTATTTCTACTTGTTTTTTCATTTCCGCTAATGAAATCGCTTTTTGTGAAGGAGGAATAATAATTCCTTCAGCTCTGATTTCAATGGAAAATGAACTTGTATTGGTCGCTGAAGTAGTTTGTACAAACGGAAAAACCTGAACAACAACAACAGCCGGAACCAATTTGTTAATATCACTTTTTTGTGTGGCTGTTAGTTTTTGATAATCAGTTTTGTAAATTTCTGGCGCGTATTTCTGACGCGTTTCCATTGCTGCTTTACCGATTGAATTTAGAACCTTTTGAACTACTTCGGGTGAGGCTGCAGGATTTTTAAATACATATAGGATGTTAAATCTTTGAGTCATTCCTTGCTGTCCGTTGATGGAGATTTTCTCAAATTCTTTTTTCAAATTCTCGTCTGCCAGATTGTAGTCGAAGTTCTGTTTTGCAATCGTTGTAATATTCTCTAACGAAGAGGGTTCATCACGTAAAAATATTTTAGATTCCGAATCAATTCGAATTGGAATTCCTAATGATGCTCTTGTTTGATCTTTAACATCATAAAATGGTTTTCCAAAATCGGCCTCTGTCCATTGTTTTCCGGGTTCTTGTGCAGTTGTGGAAATGGTTGACAACGGATTCTGACTAGGAAGTCCTATTTCGCCTGTTTTGCTGAAAGCCATCAGCAACAGGGCTAGCAGGGGAAGAAAGGTCGCCACCTTCCAGCGCCATGCTTTACTGGTTTTTGATTTGTTCATCATGGTAATTCTTTTTTTAATTTGACAATGATTAAAACTGTTAGCTAGTGCGAATCGCTGCGATCCGACACTTTTTTGAATAATTAGGATTTGATATTGAGTTGCATCGATGCCTATGTTGAGGGTGTACTGGTCGGCCTGAAATTCGTGAATCTCTTTCATGTCGCGAATTAGCCAGTAAATTACCGGATTGAACCAGTGAAAGGCTTTTGCCGTTTCGAGTAATGCCAGATCGAAGAAGTGGTTTAGCCGGATGTGAGCCTGTTCGTGGGCGAGAATGGTTTGCTGGTGTGCGTCGTAATCGCTTTGCGAGATAATCACAAAACGGCCAAAAGAGAATGGCGGAATTTCCTGATCCATGATCAGCAACCGAAACCCATCCATTTGCTTGAACTGCGCTTTCCGGAAAAGGATCAAAATAGAAACGATGCCATGAATCAAGATCAGGAGCGTAATTAGTATTCCTGCCAGATAAACAGTTTGAAGCAGTTTTATCCATGGAAATTCTTCTCTGATTACAGTCTTTGTTTGTTCTGTTGGAACAGTAACCGTTTGAGTTGATTCTCCCAATGGATATTGAGGAGCCAGCATAATCTCCTGATTTTGTAGCCTTGGTATCCATTCGTTTTGCAGGGTTGGCTGAATGATTTGCGGCAGGTACAGCAGCGGAATAATTGCTGAGCAAACCACCGCTGACAAAAGCAAGGCTCTGTTCAGCTTAAAAAAAGTCTCTTTTCGCATCAGCATTCTGAAAACCAGATAGAGTAAACTGATGCTGATCGTCGATTTTAAAATGTAGATGAGAAAATCATTCATTTTCAGTGTTTTTACGTGATTCAACCTGTCGAATTAACTCCTGAATTTCTTCAGTCGAAATTTTCTGTTCTTCTACAAACATCGAAACCACCGAAGCATACGACTTATTGAAGTACTTGCTGACCATGTTTTTGATCGTATTCCGGCTAAATTCTTCGCGCGAAATAATGGCAAAATACCGGTAGGTATTTCCAAACTGCTCGTGTCCAACAAAGCTTTTGTCTTCTAGCCCGCGCACAATGGTCGAGATGGTGTTGTAGTGTGGTTTCGGTTCGGCCAGTTTGTCGATGATTTCTTTTACAAACAAAGAGCCCTTTTCCCAAAAGAGTTCCATGATTTCTTCTTCGCGATTGGTAAGATGTTTCATAGTGATTTTTTGTTTGTATAAATATAACTATAAAATTTAGTTTTCAAACTATATTTTGTAGTTTGTTTATGAAAAATAATTTTTTGACTGGATGAGGCGAGTTGATTTGCTTGAATATCGCAACAAATTCCGCACCTTTGCAGCGCAGACCGCTCTATCGCTGCCTTGCCTTCGGGTGGGGGAGAGGAAAGTCCGGGCAACGCAGGGCACCATGCTACTTAACAGGTAGGCGGGCGAAAGCTTGCAGTAAGGTAACAGAAAACGACCACCTGGTTTCGACGTGTCGCGACCGGGAACGGGTGAAAAGGCGAGGTAAAAGCTCACCGGTGGTTGTGGCAACACAATCAGCCGTACTTCTGATGGGTTGCAAAGCCAAATATATCATGATTTTCAGGTACGCCTGAATACAGAACGGCCCGTTTTGATTCTTCGGAAGTCGTGAGGGGTAGGCTGCTGGATCGGGTTAGTGATAACCCGGGTAGATAAATGATAGAGATCCCGAGCAATCGGGACACAGAACCCGGCTTACAGGTCTGTGTATTTTTACAAAGGAGGCGATTGGCAACAGTCGCCTCCTTTGTTTATCCTGATTTGTATTGAATTTCAGTTGCTCGAAATTTTTTCGAATAATTCTCTCGATTCCTTAATTTCAACCATGTTTTCGTTTGCCCAACCAACCAATCCATGCAAATGCGGCAGTAACGTTTTGCCTCGTGCAGTTAGTTCGTATTCAACTTTGGGCGGAATTTGCGGATAAACCGTTCTTTTGACCAATCCGTCGGCTTCGAGCGTTTTTAGTGTTACCGTCAGCATTTTCTGCGAAATCGTTTGAATCGATCCCCATATTTCATTAAACCTCAATACATTCGCCTCTTCCAGAACCATTAATACGAGAACTGACCATTTGTCTCCAATCCGGTCGATAACATTGCGTACCGGACAATGTTCGGCTTCTCCATATTTTTTCAATATTTTTTTATCCATAAATACCAGATTATATCATTACTAACTTTTAGGTAAGTATTGAACTTTTAAGTAAGTTCTTGTTTATGTATTAGATGTCATTTATCTTTGACTTACCAAAAGTAATTAAAATACTAAAGGATACAAAATATAAAATAGTTATTAAAATTAAGAGAAACAAAAATGAAAATTGGAGTAACAGGAGCTACCGGTCAACTAGGTCGATTGGTAGTGGAAAAACTGAAAGAAAAGGGTTTGGCAGAAAACTTAGTGGCATTGGTTCGCACACCCCAAAAAGCTGCTGATTTGGGTATTGAAGCGCTTGAATTTGATTATAATAATCCGGACACGTTGGTTGAAGCACTTAAAGGTATTGATAACCTGATCCTGATTTCAGGAAATGAATTGGGACAGCGCGCCACCCAGCATGCAAACGTAATTGAAGCTGCAAAAAAAGCGGGCGTAAAAGGAATTGTTTACACCAGTTTGCTGCACGCTGATACTTCAATATTGAGCCTTGCACCTGAGCATTTTGCTACTGAAAAAACATTAAAGGCATCGGGATTGCCTTACACCATTTTGCGTAATGGCTGGTATACCGAAAATTATACCGGTTCGGTCGCTGGTGCTGTGGCCGCCGGTGCATTTATCGGTAGTGCCGGAGATGGGAAAATCTCATCGGCTGCACGTGCTGATTTTGCCGATGCCGCGGTAGCTGTTATTACAAGTACAGGACATGAAAACAAAGTGTATGAATTGGCTGGTGACGAGTCGTATACCTTAGCTGAATTGGCTGCCGAAATCTCCAAACAATCAGGAAAAACAATTCCATACAACAATTTATCGGAAACTGCTTATGCTGATATTTTGAAAGGCTTTGGTTTACCTGAAATGTTTGCAGAAGCGATTGCAAGTTGGGACACTGGTGCTTCGAAAGGCGATTTGCTGGATGAATCGCACCAGCTTTCGAAATTGATAGGTCGCCCAACTACACCGCTTGCCGAAACTGTAAAAGTAGCTTTGTCAGGAGCAAAATAATACGGCTTCTGAATAGTAAAACGAGGCTGTTACAATGTTGATTTTCGAAGAATACGTCATTGCAAGGAAAGAAGCAATCTAAAGTTCAACCGATTGCTTCACTTCGTTCGCAATGACGCTTCGATTAACTTTTGAAGTAGCTTTCTGTCTATAAATCAAGCCATTCCTTGAATGCCGCCACTTTATCGCGGCTAACAATGATGCTTTCTTCGTCAGGTTTTTTCAATTTGATTTTCAGTCGACTGTTCGAGTAGAAAACAATGTCGGCAATCGACAGGTTACTCAGGATGTATTTCCGGTTGATACGGAAAAAACGGCGTTCGTCAATCATCTCCGAAATTCGGTCGAGTGAATAATCGACAATGTAGGTTTTAAAATCCGAGGTGCATAAAAAAGTGGCTTTGTCAAGACTGTAGAAAAACTGAATGTCTTCCACCGGTATCGACTTCAGGTGTTCACCAACCTTAATCACAAAACGGGTTTTGTATTGTTTCCGGAGCATTTCCTTTACTTTGTTCATCAATTCTACGGTAACAGGTTGCACCTCTTCAACTTTCTTAATCTGGTTCCCGAATTTTTGGAACGCAGCTTCCAGTTCGTTGTAGGCAATTGGTTTCAATAAATAATCGATACTGTTAACCTTGAAGGCTTTTACCGCATATTCTTCGTAGGCGGTGGTAAAAATCACCGGACAAGGAACCTTTACCTGTTCGAAAATCTCGAAACTCAAGCCATCGGCCAGCTGAATGTCCATAAAAACCAGGTCGGGCGCCTGATTTTGCTGAAACCATTCGACAGCATCGCTCACCGAATCGATTACGGCCAGTATTGAAATCCGGGAATCAAATTTCAGGATTAATTGCCGCAGCCACTCTGCTGCCGGCTTTTCGTCTTCGATGATCAGTACTTTATACATGGGTCAATCGGTTAACAGCGGAATACTAACCCGAAACCGCTCAGAATTAAATGTAATCAGCACTTTTTTATCTGTAAAAAATCCGTACCGGTCGCTAATGTTTTGGATTCCCATTCCACTTCCTTCCGATCCCGATTTCTTTTGAAGGACGTTTTCAACAATCAGGTACTGATCATCATTGGTGTACAGACGGATTGACAACGGTTTTTTATCTGAAATCTCATTGTGCTTGATGGCATTTTCGACCAGCAATTGAACGGATAGGGGAATTACTTTAAAGCCTTTAGCATCAACATTCATTTGAACTTCGAGATTCGCACCAAATCTGATTTGATGCAGGTAAATGTAGGATTCAACGAATTTTAATTCGGTTTCAAGTGCTACCAATTCGTGGTCTTTTTGATCGAGCACATACCGGTAAACTTCCGAAAGTTTCTTCACAAAATCGATTGCCTTTTCAGGATTTGAGTTGATCAATGAAGTCAGTGAATTTAAGTTGTTGAATAAGAAATGAGGATTTACCTGACTTTTTAGCGTTTCGTATTGCAGTGCCAGTTGTTCGCGCTTCAGTTTTTCTTGCTGAACAGCGGATTCTTTCCAATTCTTGAAGAATAGGATAGCGTTGGAAATCAGTGATCCTGCAAAAACAAATGAAAAGGCTATTTTAACCATAAAAAAGCCTTGCTCAAAGAAGAATGCCGACGTGATTTCCTGATGAGAAAAATAGCCGTTCAAAAATATCGCAATAACAATGATGACAAGCGAAAACGCAATAGTGATCAGGAATTGGGCGATAAGTCGTTTCAGCGGATTGTGCAGCCAGGGAAGTTTCCGGTCGAGTGTGGTAATCATCATTTTTAACCCAATCATAAATGCGCCTCCAACCAACACCGAATTAAGCGAACTGGACACGAACATTTCTGTAGTGAATTCCCTTCCCTGAAGCACAATTAGCATGATCAGGTTGCCCATGGCAATTAGCAGCAGAATCCAGGCTGGGATTTGCCAGATTGGGGTTTTCGAACGGTTTTGATTGTTATTCATT
>JAHEYT010000021.1:0-35479 GCA_023251455.1 Bacteroidota bacterium | reverse complement strand
TGCTAGCTTAGAAAGTTCGATCGAAAATACGGATAATAGCGATATAAAAGAAGAGGATAAATTCAGAATCTGTGACGAGTTGCGAGTTTCGGGTTGCAACTCATAACTCGCATCCCGAAACCCGTAACAATTTATTCCTGAATTTTCTTCAACTCAGCATCATTCATTTCTTTGCCCCAGTTGGGTGAGAGTTCTGTTTTAGGCTTGAAAATCTGAAATTTTTCGGCTGCGGTTTGAAATAGTGGAAGCGCTTTGGCTGCTCCGCCACCGTAGGCTTCGGGCATGTGATAGGTTATGGTGGCCCGGAGGTAATAAACGCGTGGATTGTTCGGATTCAGCGCCAGCGCTTTGTCGAGCGATTCATTCATTTTGCCCATGTAAATCATTCCGCGTGCCATTGGATCGATATTGATACGAGAAGGATACAGAAAGCCTTGAAGCATATACAATTCCGATTCATTGGGTTCGATTGCCATGGCCTGATCCAGATATTTTTGAGCCTGATCGAGATACTGATCTTTTTTTGTGTTTTCCGTTTCCTGAAAACTGATCATGATGTACGCAAATGAAGCGTAATACAGAGGCAACCATTCTGCTTTTTCGATTTGCGAAATGCGTTCGAACTGGTTTGCAACTTCAACATATTCAGGAATATTTTTAACCTGAAACAGTTTTTCGATTGACTGGCTCATAGCTTTCTGATAGGCATCGTTGGCATAACCAACGCTGAACAACAGAACCAACACAAGGGTAAAAATTGACTTTTTCATTTTTGTAAATTTTAAAGTTGATATTTTAAGTAGTTTAAATTTATTTCAAAGGTCGCTACCTGAGCAGCGAAGCGTGTCGAAGGGAGCAATTCTCCGGACTTCCGGCTTCCGTCTGCGGACTTTTTTATAGCATAATAGAAATGAGCAAAATGATCTGTCTCACAAAAGGCGATTTAATTGGCGTCGACTCATATTTTCCGGCGGCATTTGGTGTATTTGAAAAATTGTAGCCATACACATTGTCGAAGCCTGCCAGATTATTGACCATCAGGTGCAGTACCGATTGTTTTCCGAACGTCTGCATCAGGTAAGTCAGGCTTAAGCTGATGTCGTTGTACGGCTGAGTTTTTGCATTCATGAAACCTGCGAAGTTTGGATCGTGGTAAGGACGGCTGCTGGCAAACGAATAGGTCAGCGAAGCGTATGTATTTATCGCCGGAAGGAAACGTTTGTAAACCACCGATAAATTATGCTCCGAAACAAAAGTAGGGACCGCTGACATCGTGTAATCTTTGTAATTGCGCCGGGCGTTGATCCACGAATACGAAATCCAGTAATCGGTTAATTTAAAGGTTTCCTTGTCGCGCCAGAAAATGTCGATGCCTTCAGCATGTCCGCTTCCCAAATTGTTATAATCTAGCGGATTGGTTGCCAGTGGCTGCGAGTATTTAACCAGATTGTCGTATTTTTTGAGGTAGCCTTCTACCCTGAATGTTTTCAATTCGGTTAGGTATTGCCAGGTCATCACCGCATGGCTCGCTTTTTCTGGTTTCAGTTGTGGGGCAAATTTCAGGTAATCATTTTCCGGATTTTGGTAGAACTTGCCACAGGCCAACGAAACCTGGCTGTGGTCGCCTGTTTTGTAGGCTCCCGAAAAACGTGGAACGATGGTTGTTTCATTCAAAAGAGAACTGTTTTCGACTCTAAATCCCAGACGGGTCGCGAATTTCTTCGAGAGTTTGTATTCCATTTCAGCAAAACCAGAAAGCTCGTTGTTTGTGAATGGTAGACGGTAATCGCCATTCATCCTGACTTTTTGTTCGTACGAGAAATTTACCCAATCGGCACCCAGCTTCAGTTCGGTTTGCTCATTCAGGAAGTGGCTGAATCCGATTTTAGCCTGAATCATTTTTTGATTCGTTACTATCCGGTCTTTATCCAGATCAATGTTTTGGTTGTCGTAATTGAATGCAAGGCCAGATTTCACCATCCATTTTTCGCCCAATTGGCTGTTGAAGGTGTTGTTCAGGTAAACATTACTGCTGTTCAGAGCGATATCCTGAATTGTTCCAAGCTGAGTATTGGGGTAGAACATTTCGGAAGTGCTGTTATTGAATGTTCCGAAAAGCTTGTACATTCCGGTTTTGCCGGTTTTCTGCCGGTACATCACAGTTCCGTCAATTCCAAGCGGACTTTTAATCCAGTCGACTTGCTGTTTGTTGATTTTATTCGATAATCCGGAGGTGACAATGTCGCCATTCAATGAAAGTGATGATTTCTCCCAACATTTGGTCGTTGAACCCATCACACCCACTGTCATAATCGAAATACTCGATTTGTCTTCTGTTTCGGGCAAATTGGTTTTCATATCAACAATGGACGACAGTGCCTGACCATATTCGGCTGAATAGGCGCCAGTACTGAATAATGTTCCGCTGAAAAGCAGGGGCGAAAAACGCCCACGGGTTGGCATGTCGGGCATTTTTGACATGTACGGCGTTGAAACCAGCATACCATCCATGAAAGTTTTGGTTTCGTAGCCTTCGCCCCCACGAACAAAAACACGCCCATCTTCGCCAACCTTCTGAACTCCTGGCAAGGTACCCAATGCGCCAAAAATATCGCCTTGGGCACTGGGAGTGGTGGCAATGTCGAACACTCGCAAAACTACGGCTTTTTTCACGTCGCTGGCTTCGAAAGCTCCGGCGTTGATGACCACTTCGTCAATCTGGTCATCAGATTCCTGCAAAATAATGTTTGCTGAAAATGTTTTCGCGCTGTCCAAATCCAGCTTCCGGAGAAATGGCTTGTACCCAATAAAACTAGCCGAAAGGTTTTGGATTCCTTTCTGATCGGTTTTGAAGCTATAATGTCCGATGCTGTCGGTTGTAGTGCCGTCGTAACTGTTCTGAATAAAAACATTGGCTCCGGGAAGCGGATTATGCTGAGAGTCGGTTACTTTTCCTGAAAACCGAACCTGTGCAAAAGTGCTGATTGATATCAGGATAAAAGCGATAATTGTAAATATTGATCTCATGGCTTTGAGTATTTTATGACCCAAAGTTGCGGCAGAGATCGGAGGTAATAAAATAAAAAAAGCCGGATCGTAGTTTGACCCGGATGAATCGTAAAATAGAGCGATGAATTACTTCACTGAAAATGAGAATTAAACTTCTGTTTCAGGCACTTCCTCTTTCGGGTGAAGGAACCGATCAATCAGTTCGGTGATGAAAAACCGTATCGTTTCGGCATTTTTGGCAACAAGGTTGGTTACGCCAAACTGAACGATAAGACCAAGAATCTTTTTGAATATGTTGCCATCAGATTTGATCATCAGTTTCTTAGAGATATAACCGGTGACAATGGAAACGATGGATTCGAAAAGATTGTTTTTGATCTCGACAGAATCGGTAAGTTCTTTTAGCGAATTCTTTACCAGATTAACGAGCTTCAGGCTTTCGTAGGTAACTTTAAATTGTTCTTTCAGGATTTTACCTTCTTCGGCTTGCTGAATTTCAAGCAAACGAATGGATTCTTTGAGCGACTCAACTGCGGTTTGTTTTGCCATATTGATTATTCGAGTACTTGTTCGATGATTGAATTATTGACCGGATTCTTAACTATTTGTTTCCTGAAAATGCCGAAGATTAGAGACAACAGGGCATAAAAACCGGAGACTACAAAAAAACCATAATAGGATTTGCCCAACAATTCGCCTAACCACAAGGCTACCCCGATATTAAGAATCAGGAAAAACAACACGGCAAAAATTAATACAATTAACCACGAAACCAGATTGGAAACTACGTCGGCTGATTTGTCGAGCGTTTTCAGTTTCAGCAGTTCCAGCGTTGTTTTGCCGTATTGCTCTCCTTTTTCAATAAGTGACTCAATTAAGCCCGATTGTTCGTCCATGTTTGAAATTTTCGTAATGAAAAGGAATTAATCCGGATTAATTGGTTGATGCTTTGGTTTCTTCAGCTTTTGATTTTGCACCAGCTGCCATTTCTTCAACCTTGGTTTTTACACCATCCATTTTTTTGCCTAAATCATCGATCAGGCCGCCGACTTTTTCCTTGATATCGTCAACATAGTCTTCACCCTTTTCAACAATCTTTTTCCTTGTTTCCGACCCTTTGTCAGGGGCAAACAGAATTCCGATCAATGCACCGGCGGCTACGCCTGCCAATACACCCAATAAAATTTTTCCTGAACTCATGATGCTAGTTTTAAATTGTTTATGACTATTAATAGAATCTGGAAATTTATTCCCCAGTTTTTATTCTGCTTATGCAATTTAATGAAAAACAGCTAAAAAACCTAACAAATATTTAACTGATTTGTTGAGAAAGATAAACTGAAGTTAATCTTCAAGATGCAGTTTTATCAAGTTTGTTTATCACGTCTCAGAAGCTTTTTTATAAGTTTATCCTGAATGAGTTCCCGCTCGGTATAATTAACTTCCTCACCAAGCAAAAAACCGTATGGTTTCATCGACTCAATATTGTCGCAAACTACTTTCGCCATACCAGTCAGTGGCATACAAAGCACCATGCCCGGAATTCCCCAGATTAACGAACTGGCAATAAGTACAAGTGTTGCAGTCAGCGGGTTAATGCTAACGCTACTTCCGACTACATATGGAGTAATAAAATTATTGTCAAGGAATTGAACCACAATGCAAATGCCTAAAACTGCAAGTGGATAACTCATTGAATCTTTGGTAAGCAAGGCCATAAGAATAGGCAAAGTGCTACCAATCAATACTCCTATGTATGGAATGATGTTGAGAAGTGAAGCGAGTACTCCAAAGAGTATAGCGTGGGGCAACCCCAAAATTAAAAATCCGGTTGAATTTAAAACAGAAAGGATTGCGATATCGAGAAAAATGCCCATCACGTATTTCTGCGAGACCACAGAAACCTTTTTTACGATCATCAAAACATGTTCATTTTTATCGTCTCTGGTAACTAGCTGGATAAACTCTTTAAACTTGTCCTGATATAATGTCAGAAAGAAAATATAAATAGGAATGAGTGCAAAGCTGGCCAGGAAAGAAGTGGTTGCCGAAAAAATACCTAAAACAAGAACCCCTCCTGAACTAGCGTTTTCTTTTATCTTGCTGGTTAACCAGGCTTTTTGTTCGATCCGGCTGATATGGAAGGTTTCGCTGATAAATTGCTGTATGCCTTCCCATTTGGCAGTCAACGTTTTTTGAAGCACAGGCCAATCGTTCACAAAACTCATCACCTGATCGACTAAAAAGTATAACAGAAAAGAAACCAGCGCAAAAGCCATGATAATGCTGATCAATATTGCCAAAGCTTTTGGAAAATGCCAATGCTGAAGTTTCCGTGACACCGGCATCAGCAAAAAAGTGAAGAATACCGCTATGGTGAAAGGAATCAAGATGTTTTGTGCCAATATCAAGAAGGCAATAACCAATGCAACCAATAAAAGCTTTATCGTTGCCTGAAAATAAAATGGTTGTTCAGAAATCGTCATATATTGTAGTTTTTATGATTCAATAATAAGAAATATAAATTTAGCTGTTTTATCGGGTACACCGCCTCTTTGACAACAAATTTCTTTCTCCTGTTTAAAATACACAAGTATATTTGCCTTTAACCTTCAGGATATATTTATCTTTGAAATAGTACGTGATAACAAAACAGGGAAACAATTTCAATGGCAGGAAAAACCGTTAAAATTATACTGGTATTTCTTCTTTTTGCTTCAAGCCTTGTGGCTCAAAATAGTGATAAAGTTAAAACTGCTCAGTCACTTTTTCAGATGCTTGAGACTTATCATTATAATCCGCCGAAACGCAACAGCACGCTTTCAAATCATATCTTCGAAAGCTTAGTAAAAACGCTCGATCCGTATGGTTTATTCTTCACCGGAGAAACTATTTCGTCTTTTAAACCCTATCGCGATTCATTGTGCACTCATAACTCAGCTTTAATCGCTGAGTTTATCGCCATCATTACAGATAAATACAGGAATCAACTCAGCTTGTCTGATTCAATTGTTGATCAATGTTTCGATTCTACCATCAACTTAACGGAGACCGATTCACTGAAATTGGAACCTGAGGATGTTGCAAAACGACCAAAAAACAATTCGGAACTGGAAGTGCGTTGGAAAAAATGGATCAAGCAGGGAATGCTGCGGAGTTTGATGTATTCAGGAAACGACACCACCTTAATTAATAGCCCAATTATTCCTGACAGCCTTTATGCCAGAGGCTCACTGCTTGTAAAGAAAAGCAGAATCAGAGAAAAAAGATGGATAAACCAGTTGATGAATTACTCCGGAGGAATCGAAAACTTTGTGATAAATAGCTACTTTAACAGCATTACTTCGTGTTACGACCCGCATTCCAATTATTTTTCGGACAATGAGAAGGAGAAATTCGAATCTTCGCTGTCGAAAGAAAATTATGCCTTTGGTTTTGAACTTGGAAGCAACCTGAATGAAGAGGTTATCATTTCACGCGTTTTGCCCGGAAGTCCTTTGTGGTATTCGAAAAAGCTTGACAAAGGTGATGTAATTCTGAAGATAAAAATACCTGAACAGGAAGCAATTGACCTTACGTTTGCCGGTATCGAAGAAATTGACAACATATTTAGAACCCTGAATGGCGATGGTGTGGAGATGACCATTCGTAAATTGAATGGCTCGATATCGAAAGTTGAACTTACCAAAGGTAAATTCGACACCAAAGAAAACCAAACACTCGGATTCATCCTGAAAGGTGAAAAGCCTGTTGGATATATCTGGTTTTCGGCTTTCTACACCGAATTCGGTCGCTATGGTAATGTGGGCTGTTCAATCGATTTTCTGAAAGAAATGGTCAAACTAAAAGAAAGCGGTGTTAACGGATTGATCATCGATTTGAGAAATAACCCGGGTGGATCGGAAGGAGAGGCGATGGAAATTGCCGCTTATTTTGCCGGGAATGGGCCATTTGCAATCCGCAAAAACAAAGATGGAGGACAAAATATTCTGGAAAAGACAAATGCCATTCAGTGGTACGACGGGCCAGTGGTGGTGCTTGTAAACGGATCAAGTGCATCGGCTTCAGAATTATTGGCAGCTATTCTTCAGGATTATGGACGGGCGGTAATCGTCGGAACAAATACTTTTGGGAAAGCTTCGGAGCAGCTCGTATTTCCGGTGGGGCAAAAAATGCGTACGGCAGGCAATTTTAAGGCTAATCCACCGGCTGAGATCAAGGATTTTGTAAAAGTTACCACAGGAAGGCTTTTCCGTGTTACCGGCAAAAGTTATCAGAAAATTGGTGTTATTCCTGATATTGCGCTGCCCGATATTTGGGACAATTTTATATCCAGAGAATCGGCCTTGCCATTTGCTCTAAAAAACGATTCGATTGACTCATCCGTAAAGTTTTCTCCGTCAACTAAATTACCATTGGATACATTGGCATTACTCAGCAAAAGCAGAATAATGAAAAACGAAAAGTTCAGGCAGGTTTCCAATCTAAACAGTTCGATGAAGATCTTTATGCATAATAAAAATAATGTCACTCTCCAACTCGGGCAATATAAACGCGATGCCGACAGACGGAAACAGCTGACGTCAGAATTTGAAAACATTAATTCGATTGAAAACAAGCTGTTTAGCGTGGAAAATACCTCTTTTAAAATGAGAGAAATGCAGTCGGACAGCCTATCGATGGAAATAAACGACAAGTTTAAAGATTCGGTTGGGAAAGACATTTATGTTGGCGAAGCATTTTCTGTTGTGATTGATTTACTTGGGGTAAAAAGCACTGGAAGCACCAATAAATAGCCATTATTCAGGATCTCTTATACTGCCTACAAGTCTTTTTTAAATGAAAAATCAAGAATGGTGATGTTAGGAAGATCTCGTTCACAAATAAATTCAGGAGTTGAAATACTAAAACCGAGTTCTTGGTAGTTTTATATTTCGATTGAATTTCAATAATTCAAAAAAAGCTATCGGTTCTCTGAAAATAATCAATCAATTCCCGGTAGTACCTTTCCAGGGCAGATTTATCTGCCCTGGTTTATTTTATAGGAAAAGGTCATTAGAAAAAAGGAAAAAATGTTCTGCGTTGTTTCTTTTCTATTTCCTTTTCCCCAGTGATTAATGACTTTTCCTTTTTTATTTTACAGCATTCAGCCATGCTTCAGCCATCAGTGAGCATCCTGCCATCGAAGGATGTACACCATCTCCGGTCCAGTATTTGGCTGGAGCATAATTTAGCGCTTCGTTGAAAATTGCCTGATAGGGAATGAAAACGGCGTTGAATTCGTCGGCCAGTTTCTTTGCCGCAGCCCGGTATCCATCAAAAGCCGGAAACCACTTATCGGTTACGGCCGAAGTTCCGGCAACTGCAAATGGCTCGCCAATTACCAATTTCACTTCAGGAAGCATTTTGCGGGTCAATACCAAAAGTTGTTTATAATCTTGTGCGTATTTTTCTACAGTTCCGTCATATTTGCCGTCAAGTGTGTGCCAAAAATCGTTTACACCAACCAGAATGCTTAGTAACGCCGGATTCAGATCGAAACAATCTCTCTGCCACCGTTCTGATAATTGATAAACCTTATTTCCACTGATTCCACGGTTGAAAATTGATAGGTCTTTCGAAGGATTCTCGTTCAAAAGACGGGAAGCTGCCAGGAAAGAATATCCTGTGCCAAAAGATCCTGATAAATTTGATTGTTGTTTCATTCGTTCGCGACCGGCATCAGTAATCGAATCTCCTTGAAACAGAATTACATCGCCTGTTTTTAGTGAAGGCAATATCCCTTTTTGCTTCTTCTTACCCAACTGCATTGAAGCTGAAAGAATTTCAGGAATAGTAGTTAAAGCTACTGTGCCAACTGCGGCATGCCTCAGAAAATTACGTCTGTTAATCTCCATTATTTTCAGAATTTTATAGGTTTTGAAGTAGATAGTTTATTCTTTGTTTGACGGGTAATAAAGGTAATTCAATTATCTGATAATTCAAGTCAAGGTATGTTTTCACTATAAATTCATGTATCCGAAGAGCTTCCTCAAATGTTTCTGTCCGGATGGCGTCGTTAGTGAAAATCTCAGGCCAGGGTGGTGTCACAAAAACTTGCGGCGCGTATCTGTATCTCTCTGCACATTCGATCAAAACTTCAGGGACACGAAATCCCCGGTATCGGGCAAATGCCAGTTGGTCCGGAATCCCGCGGTCGGCGAAAGCCAAAGAGCCATCGGGTACTGAATCAAAAAAGCCAATCCGCTTCTGTAATATATCCTGCTGAAAAAGTTTCGCGTTTTTCCACGGAAGGATCTCGCCACCGGATTCTTGCTGCGATAAAATTAACTCTCTGGCAAATTCTCCGGAGCAATGGTAGCCCGATTGTTTTAGTTCTTCGATTAGCAGGGTTTTTCCAAAACCAGGGCCACCGGTTATCACATATATTTTCTTTTCAATCATTTCTCTTATTTTTCACCACATAGAAACATAGAACGCATAGAGAAAAAGAATTAAAAGTAAAAACTATGTGGACTATGTGTCTATGTGGTTTTTTTTATTGCGCCACCTGTGGCTAGGAGTCTAAAACTAGAAATTATTCCAGCTCAAAATAATGATCACTGCTATATTTATTAAATAATCATTAAGAATAAAACATCATGTATTGTAAATCAGGTGATTAGGTAAAATTTTAAATCAGTTTATTTCCACGAATAAAATAAAAATATACATTTGCGACTCAATCCGTGTTCGTACACGGAATTTGATTCTGGCTATTCGTGTTCGTACACGGTGAATTTTAAAATAAAACACAAAATGGAATTAAATCGCAAAAACGCAACTCAAACAAAAGTTTATCCAACCCGTGTTCTTCAGTTTGGTGAAGGAAATTTTTTACGGGCATTCACCGATTGGATTGTTGATAGAATGAATAAAGAAATTGATTTCAATACTGGTGTTGATGTGGTTCAACCACTTCCCGGAGGAATGGCCGGTATGTTGAACGCCCAGGACGGACTTTACCATGTTTACCTGAAGGGAATCAAAAATGGCCAGCCGGTTAAAGAATATTCACTGATTGATTGCATCAATGTTGGAATCAATCCATATACCGAATACGAAAAATACGAACAATCGTACCTCAATCCCGATCTTCGTTTTGTATTCTCGAATACCACTGAAGCCGGTATTGCCATGGACGAAACCGATACCTTGGACATGCAGCCGCAAAAATCGTTTCCGGGAAAAGTTGCCGCTTTGCTTTATAATCGTTACAAAGCATTTGATGGCGCTACCGATAAAGGGTTGATCTTTTTTGCCTGCGAATTGATTGATAAAAACGGCGATACGCTGAAAAAATATGTGCTTCAACATGCACAAAACTGGAACCTTGGCGATGAATTTATTCATTGGGTAAATCAGTCGTGCGCATTTTGCAACACCTTGGTCGATCGTATTGTGCCTGGTTTCCCGAAAGATGAAATTAAAGAAATTCAGAAAGAACTTGGATATGAAGATAACCTGGTTGTTGTTGGAGAATACTTTCATTTTTGGGTCATTGAAGCTCCGGAATGGGTAAAGAAAGAATTTCCGGCTGAAAAAGCTGGACTGGATGTGAAATTTGTGAAAGACATGACTCGTTTCCGCGAACAGAAAGTTCAGGTTTTGAATGGTTGCCACACAGGAAGTTACGCGGTGTCGTACCTCAGCGGATTGGAAACCGTACGCGAAGCTTTTGAGAGCCTTGAAGTGGGCAATTTCATGAAAGAATTGGTTTACGACGAGGTTTTACCTGTTTTGGATGGCACCGAAAAAGAGCTTCAGTCGTTTGCCCATAAAATTCTGGAACGTTTCCGGAATCCATACATTCGTCACCTGTGGCAGAGTATCGCGCTGAATGCCATGTCGAAATGGGAAACCCGCAACTTGCCAACCCTGCTTAATTATTACGATGCCCATCAGATGTTGCCACAAAAACTGGTATTTTCACTGGCGGCCATGATCGCTTATTTCAAAGGTGAAGCCGATGGCGAAAGTTATCCGGTTCAGGACGATCAATGGATTCTTGATTTTTACAAAGAAGCCTGGGCCGAATGTGACGGACGCCCGATTTCGATCCAGAAATTGGTTGAGAAAGTACTGAAACTAGAAAAAGTTTGGAAACGTGACTTGAACGAAGTTCCCAACCTCACTATTTCTGTAACTTGCTATTTATTCCTGATCGAGCAGGTTGGAATGAAAAAAGCGGTGAAAGCCGTTCTGAGCAAAAATAATCCATTGATGAAGATAGGATAGGGAAGACAGCAGTCTGGAGACAGAAGACCGGAGCACCGATGAATCCTGGAACTTGAAACTTGGAATTTGAAACTTTTTTAGTGATGGCAAAATTTATAAAACTTAATCCGAACGATAATGTGGCTGTTTGTCTGGAAATTGGACAAGCTGGCGACTCGGTGGTTATTGACAACCAGCAAATTGTTCTTTTGAACGATGTTCCGGTAGGCCATAAAGTGGCGCTGCAATCCATTGCAGTCGATGCCGATGTGATCAAATATGGCGCGCCGATTGGTCATGCGATTGCTGAAATCCAGATCGGAAATCATGTTCACACGCACAACCTGAAAACCAATCTTTCCGGAACAATTACCTATTCATTCAACCAGAAACTGAATGAAATCCGCTATGCAAAGCGCGATCTGACATTCAACGGATATCGACGCAGCAATGGAAATGCCGGAATCCGTAACGAAATATGGATTGTGCCAACGGTTGGCTGTGTAAACGGTCAGGCTCAGCAAATCATCAACCGGTTTCAGAAAGAGGTTAATCCTGAAAATGTTGATGCCATTGAAGTATTCAAGCACAATTATGGATGCTCGCAGTTGGGCGACGACCATGTGAACACGCAGAAAGCGCTGGCTCAGTTGATTAATCACCCGAATGCCGGTGGTGTTTTGGTTCTTGGCTTAGGCTGCGAAAACAACCAGATAGCTCACCTGAAAAAGTTTATCGGCGAATACGATGCAGATCGTATCAAATTTCTGGTTTCGCAGGAAGTGGAAGATGAAGTTGAGGCTGGGGTTGAAATCCTGAAGGAAATTTATGGAAACATGAAAAACGATCGCCGCGAAGCTATTCCAATTTCAGAACTGAAAGTTGGATTAAAATGTGGTGGATCTGATGGTTTTTCAGGAATTACGGCCAATCCACTGGTAGGTTTTTTTTCCGATTTCCTGATTGCGCAAGGCGGAACAACCGTTTTAACCGAAGTTCCTGAAATGTTTGGCGCCGAAACGATCCTGATGGCGCGGGCAAAAGATCTATCAACTTTTGAGAAGACGGTGAGCCTGATCAACGATTTCAAGGATTATTATACGCAGCATAATTTACCGGTTTACGAAAATCCTTCGCCGGGCAATAAAGACGGCGGTATTTCAACGCTCGAAGATAAATCGCTGGGCTGTACGCAAAAAGGTGGATCAGCAACGGTAATGGATGTCTTAAAATATGCCGAGCCAATTCGCGAGAAAGGACTGAATTTATTATCGGCGCCTGGGAACGATTTGGTGGCCGCATCAGCACTGGGATTCAGCGGTTGTCAGCTCGTCCTTTTCACAACAGGAAGGGGAACTCCGTTCGGAAGTTTTGTGCCAACTATGAAGATTTCGACCAATTCTGCCTTGTTCAACAAAAAGAAAAACTGGATCGATTTTAATGCCGGACAGTTGCTCGAAGACAAAACGATGGATCAGTTGCTCGAAGAATTTATTCAGTATATCATTGAGGTTTCAAGCGGAAAAAAACTACGCCACGAAGAAAGCGGCTTTAAGGAAATTTCGATTTTTAAAACCGGAGTGACGCTTTAGATAGTTTCAAGTTTCAGGTTCCAAATTCCAAGACCACACTGAAATTTGGGACCTGAATTTCTTATAAAAGCATCATTCCCAATTGAGAATAGTTTTGAATGACAGCGTCGGCTGCAGTCTGTTTTTGAGGATCAGCGTCGGGACTCTGGTAGGCCACACAGGTCATTCCGGCAGCTTGAGCAGCCTTAATTCCGTTTTCCGAGTCTTCAATTGCCAGACAATTGGCCGGATTAATTCCTAATTTTTCAGCAGTTAGCAAAAAAACATCGGGTTCAGGTTTGCTTTTTCCCGTTTCCTGAGCGCTTACAATCACCCGAAAATACTTTTTAAGATTGGTGCGTCTCAAAATCAGATCAATAATTTCAGGAGTGGAAGAAGACGCAACCGCCATTGGATATTTTTTGTCCTGAAGTTTCTCCAAAAGGTCAACAAGTCCAGGCATAATGGGTATTTGTTCAACCTCAGACAGATACCGATAGCTTTCTTTATGGTTTTGCTCAATTAATTCTGAGACCGGAATTTGAAGTTGATTCCGTTCGGCAATTTCCAGCCACATTGCATCCGATGCAACTCCGAGATATTTCTGATGTTCTTCTTCTGAAATCTCAATTTTATTCAGACTGAACAGTCGCTTTTCAATTTCAGTATTGAATGGCTCGGTATCTACCAGCGTTCCATCCATATCAAAGATGATAGCTTCGATCATTTCTCTATTGGTTTTTGAACCGACCAGTATGACGGTCCGTTTTCGAGAAAGGTGATCGGAGTATCCTGAATAAATGTTTTCATCCACGTGGCGCAATATTCCATTCCGGCTTCTTCCGAGGCAATATGTCCGGTGAAGATGGCCGCTTTTTTCATTCCCAACATCGACGCATCCAAAACATATTCGTAGGTTTCCCATTCTGAGGCTTCGCCAGCAACCAGCAGTTCAGTAAATTCGCTGGTCAGTAAATTAATGTGTGAGGATGATCCCGGTGCGCCAACAGCCAGCGCAACATTAGTAAATCGCATCAACGGATCGCCAACAATACGTAATTGGCTTCCTTTCAACTTTTCCTGAAGCTTTTGGGCAAAGCCGCCAACAGTTTGTTCGTCGAACTTGAAAAACAACATCGATTGATCGGTTTGATTGGCTTTCCAGCCCAATTTGTCGATCATTCCCATGTAAATCCCATCGGGAACAGTACGGTGCCAGTGGTCGTGAAACCTGAAAATAATGAGCTTATGTTCGTTGATGTATGCAATTTTCTTCTCATAAACCGGATTGTCTTCAAGTGCATCAGTTTTGTCCAGATGATTGTAAAAGGTGGGTTCATGAACGATAATCAGGTTGCAGTTGCTGGCTACCGCTTTCCGCAGTGTTTCCATATCTGCAAACATACAAACGGCAATTCCGGTAACCACATCGTCAGGATTACCGGTTTTAAACGTATCAACGGTTTCCTGACTCCATTGGCAAGTCAGGTGAGTTTGCATCTGACCAATGATTTGACGGGCAGTTTGTAGTTTAACTCCGGATGATTGTGCAAGAAGCCTGTGAGAAGTGCTTGCAATAAGCAGAACAAGGCATATTCCCAATAGTTTCATAGTTGTCTTTTCAAGTTTGGTGTGGAAAGATTAATATGTTCATGGCTGCAAATGTATTAAAAATGAAATATATCTGATGGCTTGCCGCTTAAATATCAGGATAATTACACGGATCATATACTTGCGTTCAATACTTTGTCAAATTGAAATCAAGTATTTGGTTAAGATTTTTATCTTTGTTAGCATTCAAAAAAAAACTAAACCCAACGATCATGCAGAAATCAATTTTTTTTCTTTTTCTAATTTTAAGCGTTCTGGTATTTGTTTCATGCCAAAATAAAGAGCCGGAATGGACTGAACTCTTTAACGGAAAAGATCTTACAGGGTGGACTTCAAATGAAAATCCAGGTTCCTTTCAGGTCGAAAACGGTATATTGGTTGCCAACGGCCCGATCAGCCATTTGTTTTATACCGGAGATTATCACAAAGGCGTTTTTCGCAACTTTGAGTTGAAGGCGATGGTGAAAACCGATCCAAGCAGTAACTCCGGAATTATTTTTCACACACAAGAACAACCTTACGGTCCATTGTTGCGTGGCTATGAAGTTCAGATTAATAACTCGTACGAGCGTTCGGGCGATTTTCATGAATTGAAAAAGACCGGAAGTTTATATGGTATCCGGAATGTTTATTACCCAACTGTAAAGGATAATGAGTGGTTCGAACTGTCGTTTAAGGTGGTTGAAAACCGCTGCGAAGTGTTTGTTAACGGCACAAAAGTGGTCGACTATATTCAACCTGATGACCCATACCGCCCCAAGAATGATAAGCTAAAAGTATTCAGCGCCGGTCGTATTGCTTTACAATGCCACGACAAGGACAGCAAAATATATTTCAAAAGTATTCAGGTTAAACCTCTGCCAAAGGCCGAAAAATTTGCCATGTTGGTTTCGAAAGAGTGGGACGACAAAATCACCAAGATGATGCTCGAGAATTTTCCGGTTATCGATTTTCATGTTCACCTGAAAGGCGGTTTAACCATTGATCAAGCTTGTGAAAACTCATTAAAATTAGGCATCAATTATGGGATTGCACCCAATTGTGGACTTAAATTTCCGGTAACTGATGATGCTTCGTTAGCAGCTTATATGGATACTGTTCAGACTAAACCGATTTTCAGGGGAATGCAAGCCGAAGGCCGCGAATGGGTGACCTTGTTTTCGCCTGAAGCTGTGGCCAAATTCGATTATGTTTTTACTGATGGAATGACCTGGACCGACCACAAAGGCCGCCGAATGAGACTTTGGTTGCCTGAAGAGGCATTTGTGGATGATGAGCAGCAGTTTATGGACGAACTGGTTGGCAAAATTGAAAGTGTGATTTCGCAGGAGCCTGTTGACATTCATGTAAATCCGACTTTCCTTCCGGCCGTAATTGCTGCCAAATACGACGAGCTTTGGACTGATGCCCGAATCGACCGTTTTGTAAATGTTTTGGCTAAAAATGGTGTCGCGTTGGAAATCAATTCGAGGTATAAACTACCGACAGAAAAAATCCTACGGAAAGCTAAAGAGGCTGGTGTAAAATTCACGTTTGGAACAAACAATACCGGTGCCGATTTGGGTACACTCGATTATTCGTTCGAGATGAAGGAGAAGCTGGGATTGACCTACAAAGACATGTTTATGCCGAAGAAACAAAACGAAAAGCCGGTTTTAGTAAAAGGACTTCCGAAAAAAATTACAGGATAATAACTCAGAAACCATCAAAAACCAATAATCATGAAAAATCGTTTGAAAACCATTATTTTATTAGCAACGATGGCGATTGTATCGCCTGTATTTTCGGCTCAGCCTCCCGGAGATTTTGCCAAATCGGGCATTTCGGTTGGTTTGGTCGTTGAAGACCTCAATAAATCGCTCGACTTTTACCAAAATGTAATTGGCATGGTAAAAACCAGCGCATTCAGCGTTGAATCTGCTCGGGCCAAAGAACTGGGATTAAGTAACGGCGACCGCTTTGATGTCACCATACTGAAACTCGAAAACAGCGAACAGGCAGCCGAATGGAAACTGATGTCGTTTGGCAAAAAAGCTACCCATCCGAAACAAAATTTTGTGCCCGACGATACTGGTATGCAGTACATAACCATTTATGTGAAATCGATGAAACCTGTTCTGGAACGTATCAAAAAGTATAACGTGAAAACGCTTGGGATTACGCCTACCAAGCTCGACGAAGCCCGCGATTTTGTATTGGTTCGCGATCCTGATGGTACTTTCATCGAACTGATCGGACCAAAATAGTATTCAGTGGTCAGTCGCAGTTAGCATTAAAAAACGCAAAGGCGGTTGAATGAAGGATGAAAATCCGGAGCTCAGCCGCTTTTTGATTGTGGGCAGTTTGCAAGTATTGTGGAGAGGTTGATTTGCTGTGATTTCCTCGGATTTTGTATTTGGATATAATGAAGCAGAATATGATTTTCTAAGGACGCAATTTGCGACATCAAGTTGGAGCGATTAAGCAAAATCAGAAAATCCCATTGGATATTTGAAGAAGTGATAAACCGCCAATTCGCTTATCTTTGCCTGTGTGAAACGAAAAATGGAGTTGCTGGCGCCGGGTGGTGATGTTGATTCGATAAAAGCTGCGATTTTGGCAGGAGCCGATGCTGTCTATTGCGGGCTCGATAAATTCAATGCCCGAAACCGCGCTGCCAATATCACCTTCAACGATTTACAGGGGATTTTAAGATTGGCACATCAGAATAACTGTCAGGTTTTTCTTACCCTGAATATCATTTTTGTTGACAGCGAAATCCCTGCTTTAATAAGCTTGCTGAACAAGTTGGTAAATACCAGCATCGACGGTGTCATTGTTCAGGATTTGGGATTGTTTTACCTCTTGTCGCGCTATTTTACAGGTCTCAAAGTACATGCTTCAACTCAACTGACGACCCACAACGAAGGTCAAATCCGGTTTTTAAGTCGACTGAAAGCTTCACGGGTAAACCTTTCCAGAGAATTAAGCATTCATGAGATAAAAGCATTAACTGCGGTTGCCCATCAGAATCAGATTTTAACCGAAGTATTTGTGCATGGTTCGTACTGCATTTCATTTTCCGGAATTTGCTATCTAAGTTCGGTACAAAGTGGAAACTCGGGGAATCGTGGGCGTTGCAGTCAGCCTTGCCGCGACCGGTATGTAACTACTCGGGCAGGAAAAGATTACCCGCTCAATCTGAAAGACAATTCCGCCTGGTTCGATATTCGCGAGCTTTACGAAGCCGGGGTTGATTCGCTCAAGATTGAAGGCAGAATAAAGAAGTATGATTACGTTTATACGGTTGTCATCAACTGGCGAAAACAACTCAGCAGTTTATTCGAACACAACGAATTGTTGACCGATAACAGTGATCTTTACAAGGTTTTTAACCGCGATTTCTCCAATGGTTTCCTGAAGGGAAGTATCAATAAAGCGATGTTCATCGACAATCCCCGCGATCATTCTATTAAACACCTTTCTGAAGTGAATGATTACTCTTCGGACAATAAATTGGAGGAAGACCAGATCGGACTGTATGAAGAAAAGGAAGGAATTAAAGCTTCAGTAGAAAGTAAAATCGAACAACTCAGTATTGCAAAAATTCCTTTGGAAATCAACGTTTCTGGAGAAAGAGGTTTGCCGCTGAAAGTAATGCTAAAAACTCCGAATGCTTCGTTTGTGGTGGAATCGGAAGTTAATTTGTCAGATAAGGGCACTGAACCTTTGGATTCCGCGATGGTTTTTAAGCGGTTGAAAGTCATCAATGATACCGAATATTTTATCGAAAAGTTAACTCTTGACGATCTTCAGCCTAATGTTTATTTGCCATTTAAAGAACTCACTGCAATCAAAAAGCGACTGCTGTTCATCCTGAATGATTCACGAGATACTGTTGAAGCGGTTCATGTTCCTGCCTTCAGGAAGCAAAATAGTGAGAAAATAAAACCCTCGCTTTCGGTGCTAATATCTTCTTCAGAAGATTTGTGTCTCGGTAATGACACAACAGCTGATATCTATTTTCAGCTTCCGGATAGTTTTAAATATGAATGTACGGAGTATGTCGATCTTTTCAGGAAAAACGAAACCCTGATTCCATGGTTCCCGTCGGTTGTAATTGGCGATGATTACAGCACTGCGCTCGAATTTCTTGAGCAGGTACAACCGCGACTGATTGTGACCAACAATACCGGAATTGCCTATCAAGCTTTTCAAAGAGGAATCAGCTGGATTGCAGGGCCGTTCCTGAATGTGGCTAATTCGTATAGTTTATTGTGCTTAAAAGAAAATTTTAATTGTTCCGGAGCATTTATTTCGAATGAGATTAGTCAGACTCAGATACGGCAACTGAATAAACCGGATGATTTCAACCTATATTACAGCATCTATCACCCGATTGTGCTGATGACGAGCCGGCAATGCCTGTTTCATCAGGTCACAGGATGTCAGAAAGAGCAAATTGATGATACCTGTATTTCGCAGTGCGAGAAATCAACCTCGATCACCAACCTGAAAAATGACACGATTTATCTGGAAAAATCGAAGGGAAATTATCACCGTATTTTTAATGAAGAGAATTTCCTGAATGTTGATATAGTTTCCGATGTGGCCGGTCTCTTTTCAGGATTTTTGATTGATTTACGGGATATAAAAACCGGTACCCAAACTGATGTGAATAAGTTAGGTGTAATTAAGCAGTTCGAGAATCTTTTATGCGGCAATCCAGATTCAAAAACTGAACTGCAGAAAATGATTCATTCCACGACGAATGCACAATATAAAAGGGGAATCTGATTGTGTCGGAAAACAAAAACGCAAGGCTTTCGACCTTGCGTTTCTGTATGATAACGAGAATTAATATTCGTCTTCGTTGAAAAAGAAATCATCTTTGCTTGGGTAATCTGGCCAGATGTCTTCAATACTTTCATAAATCTCTCCTTCATCTTCAATTTCCTGAAGGTTCTCAATCACTTCAAGTGGAGCACCACTGCGGATGGCAAAATCAATCAACTCATCCTTGCTTGCTGGCCATGGGGCATCCTCTAGTTTAGAGGCTAATTCAAGAGTCCAGTACATATTCTTAATTATTAGGAAGTTTTTTTACTTGGTTTTTTAAACTTTTGCGAATATAACAAAAAAACGGATTCTACAAACATTAATAATTATTAATCGCCGACCTCCGGAGACCACAGTATTTCCGGTGCATTTTTGTCTAAATTTAACTTTCTGGAGAGGACGAAAAGGTAGTCAGACAGCCGGTTAATAAACTTAATCAAGTTCGTATCCACTTCTTTATTTTCAGATAATTCAACAATATGGCGTTCGGCCCTGCGACATACCGTGCGTGCCACATGACAAAACGACGAAGCCTGGCAACCACCCGGCAAAATGAAGTTGCGGAGTTCGGGTAAACTGGCATTCATTTCGTCCATTTCATTTTCGAGCAACTCGATATCAGCCTTTTTGCATGGTAGCTGTTTTTTGATAAGGCTGATCGATTCGTCGGTTGCCAGATTGGCTCCGATAACGAATAATTTGTTTTGGATGATTTCCAGAATTTTGTCTGTGGGCAGGTCGGATTGCATCGAACGGATCAGCCCGATATAGGAATTCAGTTCGTCAATAGTTCCGTAGGCTTCCAGCCTGATGTTGTGTTTCTTGACCCGCGAACCTCCAATCAACCCAGTTGTTCCATCGTCGCCGGTGCGTGTGTATATTTTCATGGTGATGTGATTGTTGTTAGATATGCGATTAATCGCATATCTAAATCGTTTTATTTAATAAACCGGATTTGGGTTTACGTAATCAGCTTCTATTTCACCGTCTTTCAGCCTGATGATGCGGTGTGCATGCATGGCAATACTTTCCTCGTGTGTAACCACAATCAAGGTGTTTCCCTTACGGTGAATCTCGGCAAAAAGCTGCATTATTTCTTCTGAAATTTTTGAATCGAGGTTTCCTGTTGGCTCATCGGCCAGTAAAATACAAGGATTATTTACCAGTGCACGGGCAACGGCTACGCGTTGGCGTTGACCCCCAGATAGTTCATTCGGTTTGTGCTCAATACGATCGGCCAGACCAACTTCGGTTAAAATTTTTTCAGCTTTTTCGATGCGCTGTTGTTTTTTGACTCCGGCGTAAACCAAAGGCAACATCACGTTTTCAAGCGCGGTATTTCGTGGCAGTAAGTTAAATGTCTGAAAAACAAAGCCAATCTCTTTGTTCCGGATTTCGGCCAGTTCATCGTCTGACAAATGGCTCACATCCTGCTTATTTAGTTCGTAAAAGCCACTGGTTGGAGTATCCAGACAACCAATCACATTCATCAATGTTGATTTTCCGGAACCTGAAGCACCCATAATGGCGACATATTCACCCTTGTTGATGTTAAGCGAAACGGAGCGTAATGCCCTCACAATCTGAGTTCCTACCTTGTAGTTTTTTACGATTTTTTCAAGCTTGATAACACTTTCCATCTTTTGAATTGATTTGTTTGGATTGATTAGTTTGTTTCAGCCTTTGTTTATTACAAAAATCAAACCTAATTTCAGACAAAATACACGAATAAAAAAATAAAACCACAAAAACATCGAATTGTTGCCTGGCGGACTATCTTTTCATCACCAACTAAAGGTTCAGGCAGCAAAAAGGAGATAATTTTTATCTTTGCCCTATGTCAGAATTTCTGGATCAGGATATCAAATTTCTACCCGGCGTCGGACCCCAGCGGGCCGAAATGCTCAAAAAGGAATTGAAGATTTTCACCTTCAACGATCTCCTGTATTATTTCCCCTATAAATACATCGACCGGACGAAGTTTTACCGCATTTCGGAGATTACGGGCAACATGCCGTACATTCAGTTAAAGGGCAGTATTGTTCGATTTGAAACAACAGGAGAAGGTGTTCGCCAGCGATTGATAGCCCATTTTCGTGACGAATCGGGTGTGATGGAACTTTTGTGGTTTCAGGGTGTGAAATGGGTAAAGGAAAATGTCAAGGCTGGTGTCGAATACATTGTTTTTGGGAAACCAACCATTTTTAGCGGGAAGGTCAATATCGTTCATCCTGAATTGGAACCGGCTGAAAATAAGCAGATATCGGCCGGAGTTTTTCAGGCGTATTACAATACGTCCGAAAAAATGAAGCAGAAGTTTATGACGAGTAAAGCGCTGAATAAATTTCAGTTCAACCTTTCAGCACAAATCGAAGGCAAAATATTTGAAACACTTCCGCCGTCATTGATTTCGAAATTGAAGTTAATGCCTTTGCCGGTTGCGTTACGGCAGGTTCATTTTCCTGAAAATCCACATCTCCTAAAAAATGCACTCTTTCGCCTGAAATTTGAAGAACTTTTCTATATTCAATTGCGCATATTAAGCCTGAAACACAATCGGGAAGGCTCTTTCAAGGGATTCATCTTTTCGAAAGTGGGCTACAACCTCAATACATTTTTTAGCAATCACCTCCCTTTTGAGCTCACTAATGCCCAGAAAAAAGTCGTCAAAGAAATCCGCAAAGACATGGGTTCGGGCAAGCAGATGAACCGTTTGCTCCAAGGCGACGTGGGTAGCGGAAAAACTTTGGTGGCATTGATGACGGCTCTGATTGCCTTCGATAATGGATTTCAGGTGAGTTTGATGGCCCCGACTGAAATTTTGGCGAATCAGCACTATAATTCGATCAAAAAGATGACCGATGGCCTTGGGATCAATGTTGCGCTGTTAACCGGATCAACAAAGAAAGCCAAGCGAACAGTTATTCACGAACAACTGGAAGATGGTAGTTTGCAGCTTTTGATCGGAACTCATGCGCTGATTGAAGACAAAGTGAATTTCCAGAAACTCGGTTTGGTGATTGTTGACGAGCAGCACCGTTTTGGAGTTGCCCAACGCGCCAAACTCTGGAAAAAGAACGAGTTTACGCCACCACATGTGTTGGTAATGACAGCCACTCCGATTCCGCGAACCCTGGCCATGACGGTTTATGGCGATCTGGATGTTTCGGTGATTGACGAGCTGCCACCTGGCCGCAAACCCATACAAACCCTGCATTATTACGAAAACCGACGGAAGCAGGTTTACGATTTCATCCGCGAACAAGTGACGGTTGGGCGACAGATTTATATCGTTTATCCGCTTATCAAAGAATCGGAAAAGCTCGATCTGAAGAACGTGGAGAATGGATACGATTTGCTGAAACAGGTATTTCCGCGATATTCAATCAGCATGGTTCATGGTAAAATGAAACCTGCCGAAAAGGATGCCGAAATGCAGCTTTTTAAGGAAGGCAAAACGCAGATCATGGTGGCCACTACCGTGATTGAAGTGGGTGTTGATGTGCCCAATGCTTCGGTGATGATTATCGAAAGTTCGGAACGGTTTGGCCTTTCGCAGTTGCACCAGTTGCGGGGCAGGGTAGGGCGCGGCGCCGAACAATCGTACTGTTTGCTGATGTCGTCGTACAAAATAAGCAACGAAAGCCGCAAACGCCTCGAAACTATGGTGCGTACCAATGACGGTTTTGAGATTGCCGAAGTTGACATGCAGTTGCGAGGTCCCGGCGATTTGGAAGGAACCCAGCAAAGCGGCATTGGTTTTACCCTTAAAATTGCCAATCTGGGTCGCGATGGCGAAATTCTGCAACATGCCCGCAACCAGGCTTCCGACCTGCTTGACGAAGACCCCAAACTTCAGAAACAGGAAAACCAGATTCTCGTTTACCACCTGCTGAAGATGAAAAACACAGAGTTTAACTGGAGCTCGATTAGCTGACCGGAGAACGGAAACTGAAAAACCTGAGGAGATCCGGAACTCGTAACACGCAACCATTTTTTGTAATTCAGCACTTAGTTCAAATACCAATCTACCCGACAAACCTGATTTTCTTCAGGATGTGAAAAAAATGTTTAATCTATATTTCGGCCCCTAAAATAAAAGTGATAACATGAGGAAAATAATTTGGATGGCTGGTGTGATGGCTTCTATGGCTATTGGCAGTCAGGCACAGAATGTAAGCAAAGGCAAGGTCATTACCGACGTAAAAGGCAAAGGTTTTTACTACGAATCAATCCTGAAGGATGTGAGTGCGGTAGAGGAAAAACTTTCGGAGAAAGAACCTTTTGTAAGGTTTGTGATGGATCAGTCGGGAATGGATTTGCCCAACAATCCGTCACTATATAAAACGGCATGGAGCAACATGACTGAATCGCAGGGAAATGCCGGAACTTGCTGGAGTTTCTCAACCACATCGTTCTACGAATCGGAAGTGCTTCGCCAAACCGGCAAAAAGGTAGAAATTTCTGAAATCTATTCAGCCTATTGCGAATACATTGAGAAAGCCCGTCGTTTCGTTCAAAAGCGTGGAAGCTCTGTGTTTTCTGAAGGATCAGAAGGCAATGCCTTGTCGCGCATCATGAAAACTTACGGAGCGATGCCCGAAGATGCATATACCGGATTGATTGATGGACGCAAATTTCACAGCCATGCCAAAATGGTGGAAGAGATGACCGCTTTCCTGAATTCGCTGAAAACCTCGAATGCATGGAATGAGGAATACGCGTTGGAAACCATCAAATCAATCATGAACCATTACATTGGAGTTCCGCCAACCGAATTTACAGTTGAAGGGAAAACTTACACCCCGCAGACATACCTGAAAGATTACCTTCAGCTTAATCCGGATGATTTTGTTGAAATTCTTTCGTACAAACAAGAACCTTACTGGCAGCAGGTTGAATATAAAGTGCCCGACAACTGGTGGCACAACAACGATTATTACAATGTTCCGCTCGACGATTTTATGGCAGCCTTGAAAAAAGCCGCAAAAGGCGGATATACTTTAAGCATTGGTGGTGATGTTTCAGAATCCGGATTCAGCCGCGAAACGAATTGTGCTATGGTTCCCGATTACGATATTCCATCGGCGTACATCAACGAAGATGCCCGCCAGTTCCGCTTTTCGAACGAGACAACCACCGACGACCACGGTATGCAATTAATCGGTTATCTCGAAAATTACAAAGGATTGGGTAAAGACTGGTTCCTGATTAAGGATTCGAGTTCAGGTTCCAGAAATGTTGATCAGACCAATCCCAACTTCGGATATTATTTTTTCCACGAGGATTACATCAAATTAAAGATGATGGGATTTACGGTTCATAAAGATGCCGTTAAGGATCTCCTGAAAAAATTCAAATAAAACCGAACGGCCTCGCAAATGCGGGGCTTTTTTATTTCTTTTGAATTTGAGAATTCTCTATTGGACATTTTAAATTATAACACTCATGGCAACTTACCGCAAAATCGGTATTGCATTGATTTTTTTAGGAATAATAATGTTTCTTTTAGGAGCTTCAATGTTTGCCTATAGAGGAGCAATAAACCCCATTGTAAGTAAAATTGGATGGTACTCATTCCTTTTTTGGTTGCCTACAATAATCTTGGGGATTGTTCTTGTTGCTATAACTAAGAGGAAAAGAAGAAAAAAATAAAATGCTAAACAACTCGAATGTAAGAACAAGATTAGTTCGTTGTGTTAAAACTGCACTTCCGCAGGGAATGAAAACTGCCCTTTGGTTGCTGAAACTGACCATCCCGGTTTCGTTTGCCGTTTTCCTGCTCGACTTTTTCGGAATCCTGAATGTAATTGCCGCTTGGGTTGCTCCATTATTTAAACTAATTGGATTATCAGGCCAAGCCTCGATCGTGCTGATCACAAGCTTTTTTACCAATATCTATTCAGTGATTGCCGTAATGACCACGCTTGGAATCGGGCATCGCGAAGGGACAATCCTGGCGGTGATGTGTCTAATTTCACATGCTTTAATTGTTGAAACTGCCATTCAGAAAAAGACAGGATCAACACCATGGCGAATGGTGGCAATCCGGTTGTCGGCAAGTTTTATTGCCGCCTGGATGCTGAACCTAATACTTCCGCTAGAAGCGATCTCTGAATCCGTAAATATTGTTCGTTTAGCAGGAGACTTCAGTCCCGCGCTTAAAATCTGGCTTTCAGACATGTTGGTAACTACAATCAAAATTATAATTCTTGTTAATTTACTGTTGATTATTCAGAAAATACTGAACGAATTTGGCCTGATCAAATGGATTCTGATGCCATTCACTCCTTTGCTGAAAGTGATGGGACTACCGTCAAGTACAGGATTTTTATGGGTTGTTGCGAATACGCTTGGATTAGGATACGGCGGTGTCATTATGATCAGCGAAACGGAAGATGGAAAGCTGAGCCGTGAAGATGCTGATTTATTGAATCATAACATTGCCATTTCTCATTCGCAGCTCGAAGATCCACTTTTATTTGTGGCGGTTGGTTTTCATTTGGGTATTCTAATCTGGCCTCGAATTTTGCTTGCAATTGTTTTTGTGTGGTTGAGACGATTTGAAATTTGGGTAAAGAAGTAATTGCTTTGGGATGCAGATTTCAATAATCTGGCTTTACGGTTTAATTACCCTCAATAAAATCAGGGTAAGCATCAGAAATAATTAGCATTTTCATTTCAAATCATTATTTTCGCCATTTAAATTTATAGAACCGGATGAAGCTACAGCTTAAAATTTTGATCTTACTTTCCGTTATCTTCGGAGTCATTATTTTATCCTTTCTATCTTACCAATATATCCGGATTCACGAGAAGCAGCTATATAATCTGGAAACCCGAAGAAATCAGGAATTGGTTATTGATAAGGTTTTGCAGCTCAATAGAATCAAATACGAACAACTGATTAACGACAATTCAGGTTGGGACGACATGATTAGCTTTGTTGCCAATCCCGATCAGGAATGGGCTAAGGATAATGTTGATTTTTTCGTTAACTCATTTAAGCTTTCTTTTGTACTTGCTTACAACAAAGAAAAAGAGCTTGTTTATCAGTTTGGCGACTCAGTTTGCCTGAACGGATTAAAATATCCAGATCAGACGTTGATTAATTCAGACTTCGCCACTTCGCCGTTTTCCCATTGTTTTCAGTATTGCGGCAACGATTTGATCGAAATGTTCGGCGCAATTGTCGTTCCTGCTTCAGATGCAGATGCCCGTAAGACTCTGCCTCAGGGTTATTTGTTTACTGGTCGAAAATGGAACAGCAATTATCTTGCAGAACATGCCGAGGCGACCGGATATCAGGTTGCAATTCTGAGTAAATCGGAACTCGACACACTCAAAAAAGATCCTTCAAGAATCTATTTTTTCAAGAACCTTGACGATTATTCAGGAAAGCCTATAGCTACACTGGTTTTTAACCGGGAAGATCCATTAAAACCGGGGTTATCTACTTTTCTGAATTTGTCAGTTATGATTACACTTGTTGCTTTATTGGCAATGATTGTCTTTTTATTTTATTTCCGTAAAATAATACTGGTGCCGTTGTCTAAAATAAATGCAACTCTTGATACTCACGATTCGAAACACATTGCATCATTCAGTAACCATACTGATGAATTCAAAACTCTAGGTTCGTTGATTTCAGAATTTTTCAGACAGCAAGAGGAATTGAAAAGGAATAATGCCGAATTGCACGAAATCAACGCTACCAAAGACAAACTTTTTTCGATCATTGCTCATGATCTAAAGAATCCGGTAGGAAATATTTTGGGGGTGACAGAATTGCTGGTCAGCTACATGGAAAAGAGGGATATGGAAACAGCTGATGAGTTGGTTAACTTATTGAACCACCAGGCTAAAGAAGCGTTGACTTTACTGGAGACCCTATTTGACTGGGCCAGATCTCAGTCTGGCAAGGTCGGTTTTAACCCAGAAATGAATGACTTAAATCAGATTGTTGAAAATGTGCTTCAAAATTTGAATTCGTCAGCTTTGCTCAAAGAAATTGTTATTCTTCCTCCTGAAACAAATAATGTAAAAGTATTTGCTGATGTCAATATGCTGACGACCATCCTAAGAAACCTGGTGACCAATTCTATCAAGTTTACAAAAGCTGGGGGAACAATAATTGTTTCGGCCCGGATGAGCGATAATAATACTGAAATTACCGTTGCTGATACCGGAATAGGAATGGATCAAAAAACATTGGATATGCTCTTTAAAATTGAATCGAATTTAAGCACCAATGGAACCGCAAAAGAAAAGGGAACTGGTTTGGGACTCATTATTTGTAAGGAATTTATCGAAAAACATGGTGGCCAAATTCGTGTGATTAGTGAGGTTGGTAAAGGAAGCCAGATTGTTTTGACTTTGCCGTTTGAAACAAGTGCCCAATTATCCTGAGAGATCATTCGTCTAAATACACATTTGCACACCGCTTAGCGCATGTGACAAGAGAGCTTTAATTTTTATCTTTTCCTTATTCAATACAGTACAAAGTCTGTCGTTGGTAACGTTCGACTCAGCTCACGTCGAAGCCTTGTTTCTGCATCCATGAAACAAAAGATCCCCTCCAAAATGAATTTCGAAGGGGATCACACACAAACAATTCCTAAACCAACTATTTTATTTCGAGAGTCTTCCCGATTAATTTTATTCTTCCTGAGATCGTTCCGGTTGTTTCGGCTTTAGCTGCTCCGGTAAATCCGGGTTGCTCCCCACCAGCAGCAATAGTGAAAAATCCAGGTTCCACAACTTGTTTATCTTTATCGTTGATCATCGAAAGCTGGCGTGGCTCAAGAGTAAACGTTACAACCTGCGATTCGCCTTTCTTTAATGAAATGCGTTTAAAACCTTCCAACGAGCGAATCGGACGTGGAGTTGAAGCTTTTTCGTCGGTCAGGTATAACTGCACAACTTCATCGCCATCACGTTCTCCGGAATTGGTAACCTTAACTGAAACGGCAATATTTTCGCCCATTTTAACTTCTTTTGGAAGGTTTAGATCGGTATAAGTGAAGTTGGTATAACTCAACCCAAATCCGAACGGATAAAGCGGAGACTGACGGAAATAGCGGTAAGTACGGCCTTCCATATCGTAGTTTTCGAAAGCGGGCAACTGATCGACCGATTTGTAATAGGTAACCGGCAAACGTCCGGCAGGATTGTAATCGCCAAACAGAACATCTGCTACTGCATTTCCTCCTTCTTGTCCGGGATAACCGGCGCTCAGGATGGCATCCATATTTTCAGCAGCATAATTTATCGAAAGAGCGCTTCCGTTGAGCAATACCAAAACGACAGGTTTCCCGGTTGCTTTAATGGCTTCCATCAACTGTTCCTGAGTCTTTGGAAGATTGAGGTGTGTACGGTCGCCACCTTTAAATCCATCAACCTGAATTGGCATTTCTTCGCCTTCCAACCGTTGATTCAGACCCAAAACAAGAACAACAACATCCGCTTTTTTTGCTGTTTCTACAGCATCAGCTAACATGTTTGGCTGTGGAGTTGTCCAAAGCAATGATGCCGAGCCGTCGCCATGGTAATTTTTGTAATCGAATACCAGTTTGTATCGTTTCCCGGTTTCAAGAGCCAACTTTTTTTGACTGTGAAAAGCGTGGTGTTCATTGTCTCCACCTAAAATTTCCTTATCGTCGCAATAAATTTTAAAATTAGGCATACTCCAGATTCCGATTTCATAATCACCTGTTTGCGGAACTTTAAGGTAGGTTGTCCAACGGACACTGAAATTATCGACTGGCATTCGTGGATCAGGAGAACCTGCTTCCCAGTAAAAATCAACATTATCGTCAACGCGGGTAAACAACGGTTTGCCCTCCAATTTGTTGTTGTCAAAATATTCACCCAAAGCTCCCTGTTTACCATCTTCTGTTTCCAGATAAATGGAAGGGATCGGAGTCAGTTTTGATATGCCGTCGGCTAGTTCGCTACCTTGCGCATAAAGCACTTCGGCTTGCGGAGCTATTTTATTTTTGATACCCTGAAGTACGGTTACCGGATGAGATGGTATCCCGTTGTAATTTCCCCACAACGATTCAACCTCATCGGCATTTGGGCCAATTACAGCAATCTTGGCGAGGTTCTTCTTCAATGGTAAAGTATGGTTAGCATTCTTCAGCAATACAATACTTTTTTGTGCAGCAATACGTGCTAACTGGCCATGTGCCGGACTATCATTTACTGAAAAAGGAATCTGCGCATAAGCCACTTTTTCGTCCGGATCGAACATCCCCAGTTTCATTCGGGCTGTCAACAGGCGGCCAACGCAAATATCCAGATCTTTTTCCGTAATTAATCCGCGTTTAAAAGCTTCAGGTAGGGCTTTGTATGTGTTGCCACATTCCAGATCGGTGCCTGTTTTTACTGCCATGGCGGCAGCTTCGGCTTCATCTTTAGCAATTTTGTGGTATTGCCAGATGTCGGCAATGGCCCAGCAGTCGCTTACAATATATCCTTTGAAACCCCACTCATTGCGCAGGATTCCCGATAAAAACGGACTGGCGCAGCAAGCTTCGCCACGAAAGCGGTTGTAAGCTCCCATTATTGAATACACTCCGCCATCAACAATCAGGCTGCGGAAAGCTGGCAAATAAGTTTCGCGTAAATCTCGTTCGCTGACCTTGGCATCAAAAACATGTCGCGATGGTTCCGGACCCGAATGAACGGCGAAATGTTTGGCTGTAGCAACTACTTTCAGATAATTCGGATCGTCGCCCTGTAATCCTTTAACGAACTGGGTACCCAATTGTCCTGTCAGGAAGGGATCTTCGCCATAAGTTTCGTGGCCGCGTCCCCAACGTGGATCACGGAAAATATTGATATTGGGCGACCAAAAAGTTAAACCCTGATAGATTTTCCGGAGTCCCCGACGGGCAAATTCGTGATGTTTAGCCCGGGCTTCATCAGAAATTACAGAAGCAACTTCGTGGAGCAAATCATTGTCCCATGATGCTGCAATCGTGATCGACTGAGGGAAAACTGTAGCATATCCAGCACGGGCAACTCCGTGCAAACATTCGTTCCACCAATTGTACTCCGGAATTCCAAGCCGCTCAATGGCTGGTGATGTATAAAGCATCTGAGCCATTTTTTCCTCAATCGTCATTTCAGAAAGCAGGCTTTCAACCCTCTCCTGAGTAGATAGATTAGTGTTTTGAAATTGAAATTTGTTTTGTGAAATGCCCAGGAAAGGGCACATAAGTAGTAGAAACAAATACAGATTGTGTCTCATAAATATTAGTTTTATTTGTACTGGTCTGGTCTGGTCTGCAAAGCTACAAAATGGAAAGAAAATTCCAAATGAAATGCATAATCAGATGTCGGAAATTTTTGAATTCCAGACAAAGGTTAAAGAAAGTGGCTACAAAGGTATTCAGTTTACATGACTGCCAGGTAAACCAGGGCGGCAAATGCAGCACCAATGATTGGGCCGATAATTGGTACCCAGGCGTATCCCCAATCACTGGTTCCTTTGGTTTTTATAGGGACAAGCGAATGAATAATACGAGGTCCCAGATCGCGCGCCGGGTTGATCGCGTAGCCCGTTAATCCTCCCATACTCATGCCGATGGCCACAACCAGTAACGCAACTGGGAGTGCACCAACCGATCCTAATCCAAATTTAACCGCATCGATGCCCAAAACTTTGAACTCGGGACCTGCGATAAATAGAACTACAATTATCAGGACGAAAGTTCCAATCACTTCACTTAATACATTCCGTGGCGTATTTTTTATTGCCGGTGAGGTGCAAAATGTTCCTTTTATTGCTCCCGGATTCTCTGTCCGGTTATAATGGTCGGCATAAAGCAGCCATGTCAGAAAAGCGCCAGACATCGCTCCCAATAGTTGGGCCAGAATATATAACGGGGCATCTGTCCATGCAAATTTTCCGGCTATGGCTAATCCAATGGTAACTGCCGGATTTAAATGTGCACCACTTGACGGACCGGCAATAATAACACCAATAAAAACTCCAAGGCCCCAACCAAAAGAAATCAGCACCCAGTCAGCACCTTTGGCAAAAGTATCGTTCAGCGAGCTATTTGCACAAACTCCGGTACCCATCAGGATTAGGATGCATGTGCCAAGGTATTCAGCAACAAGTGGATTCATGTAAATTTCAATTTAAGATATAACCATTTGCGTATTCAGTGTACAATTTAACTTGTTCTTTCTGCCATCTTCGCCTTAAACCGAGTTCTTTAGCCATTATGGCTGCTACTTCAGGAGCTATTGCAATACTTGCCCTGGCGTCGAGCAAAAGTGCCCTGGTTCTTCGGGCAAGAACATCTTCAACGGTGAGCGCCATCTCTTCGCGAACGGCCCACACAACCTCTGCCTTCAGATATGGCAAGTTTTCGTGGAGCTTTTTTCCCAGTTCAGGATCTTCACTAATTAATGCTTTTATCTTCGGAATGTCTGATCCATAAACATGTAAATGACCGATGCCATTTCGATTTTTCAGATAACCATGAATGGGCATGTTTTTGGTCACACATTCTTTGCTGTCGAGTCCACCCAGAAGGATTGCCTTTTCAACAATATCTTCGCCCATCTTCCGGTAGGTGGTCCATTTCCCACCAATCATGGTAATCAGTCCCGCTTTGGAAATGATCAACTTATGGCTTCGTGAGATTTCTTTGGTTTCCTGATTCTTCTCGGCAGGAGCAGCCAATGGCCTTAATCCGGCGAAAATGCTTAAAACGTCTTTGCGTTTAGGCTTTTTGGTCAGGTATTTACTGGCCGTATTCAAAATAAATTTGACTTCTTCTTCCAATGGACGGGGTTCAATTTCCGGATTCTCAATTGGCGTATCGGTGGTGCCAACCACTACTTTCCCGTGCCAGGGAACTGCAAATAATACACGTCCATCCGATGTTTTTGGAATCATAATCGCTGCATCTGCCTGTAAAAAGGACTGATCCAGAATAATATGGATTCCCTGGCTGGGGACCACTGTTTTTGTGTGATCTGGATCATCCATCCGGTTTATTGAATCGACAAAAATTCCGGTGGCATTGACAACAACTTTCGCTTTTATGGTATATGATTCGTTATTTTCAGAATCAAAACATTCGACCCCGCAAATAATACCTTCATCATTTTTGATTAAACCGGTTACCCCGCAGTTATTCAGCACATGTCCGCCGTTGTCGGTAATGGTTTGTGCCAGACTTATGGCAAGTCTCGAATCGTCGAACTGCCCGTCGTGATAAATTACGCCACCTTTCAAACCTTCTTCCACCAGATTCGGAATGGCTTTCATGGTTTCCTCTTTGGTAATGTGGATGGATGGTCCCAAACCCAGTTTTCCGGCCATCATGTCGTAAACTTTCAGGCCTACGGTATAAAACGGCCCATCCCACCATTCGTAATTCGGAATAATGAACTTCAGATTTTTAACCAGGTGCGGGGCGTTTTGTAAGAGCAATCCCCTTTCGTTGAGCGCTTCCAGAACAAGGCCAATGTCGCCGGCCGCAAGGTACCGAACCCCTCCATGAACCAGCTTGGTGCTTCGCGAAGATGTTCCTTTTGCAAAATCGTACTTTTCAAGAACCAGCGTATCGTAGCCCCTTGATGCGGCATCAACTCCGGCTCCCAGCCCGGTTGCGCCGCCTCCAATAATTACTATATCCCAGATTTTATCCGGAGAATATTGGATTGCCCTTAACGATTCTGAACGTTTCATGACTATGTATTTTTTAGAATATTGTCATTTAGGAAGCTATTTCAATTCCGTCCGAAAGAGGTAGAAGCCTTGATTGTCATTTTAGTACGGACGGATTTGCTACCTTTCCCTTAACCCAGGGCGCCGTTCGTTCCTCACTGGCCCTAGCTATAAATATTTCACCCCTCCGGGGTTAAAAGAAACAACTTTCACAAGTGCAGTTTTCCTTTTTTCCTTTTGCTTTTTCCTGATGTTTTTTAGTCGATCCAGTTTTTTGTCCGCTCAACGGCCTTATACCAACGGGCTTTCAGTTTTTCGGTATCTTCTTTTCTGACCTGCGATTTAAAAACCCGATCAACTTTCCACTTTTCCTGAAGTTCCTCCAACTTCCATAATCCGACAGCCAATCCCGCCAGATACGCAACCCCAAGAGCGGTGGTTTCCATATTGGTCGATCGTACCATGTCGATTCCGGAAATATCGGACTGAAACTGAACCATGAGATTATTGGCCGCAGCACCTCCGTCAACGCGCAATTCAGGAATTAATTCTTCGGAATCCATTTTCATGGTTTCAATCACATCATTCACCTGAAAACAGACGCTTTCGAGTGCAGCTCGTGTCAGGTGGGCTTTTGTGGTGCCTCGGGTAATTCCAAAAATCGACCCACGGGCATAAGGATCCCAGTGTGGTGCGCCAAGTCCGGTGAGCGACGGTACAAAAACTACACCTCCGCTATCTTCAACCTGTCCGGCCAAAGATTCGCTGTCGGCAGCATCTTTAAAAAAGTCAAGTCCGTCGCGAAGCCATTGGATTACAGCGCCTCCCATGAATACGCTGCCTTCGAGCGCATAGGTCACTTTATCCCCGATTTGCCAGCCAATGGTTGTCAGTAATTTGTTTTTCGAGATAATGGCTTTCGATCCTGTATTCATTACCAAAAAACAACCGGTTCCATAAGTGCATTTAGCCATTCCTTCGCCGATACACATTTGTCCGAACAGGGCGGCCTGCTGGTCTCCGGCTATTCCGGCAATCGGTACGCCAGCCAGTTGTTTAATATCAGTAACATCCCCGTTAATATGGCTTGAAGGAACTACTTTAGGAAGCAGCGAGGCCGGTATTCCAAATATTTGTAATAATTCTTCGTCCCATTTCAGGGTATGAATATTAAAAAGCAGGGTTCGGCTGGCGTTTGACACATCGGTAATATGAGACTGGCCTTTTGTTAAGTTCCATATTACCCAGGTGTCGGTGGTTCCAAATGCAAGTTCACCTCTTTCGGCCCGCTCTTTTACACCTTCAACATGATCGAGTATCCATTTTATTTTTGTTGCCGAGAAATAAGCATCAATCAGAAGGCCCGTTTTTTCAGTAATTAATGCTTCGTGACCGGCCTCTTTTAATTGAAGACAAGAATTTGCAGTACGCCTATCCTGCCATACTATGGCATTAAAAACAGGTTTTCCCGTTTTTCGGTCCCAAACAACAGTAGTTTCGCGTTGGTTGGTAATGGCCAGTGCTGCAATCTCGTTTTCAGAGGCTCCACTTTTTTTAATCACTTTCAGTACAGCTCTTTTGGTGTTCCTGTATATTTCTTCGGGGTCGTGCTCAACCCATCCAGGATTTGGAAAGTATTGTTTGTGATCGATGTTTTTTTGTGCGGCCAGATTACCTTCACTGTCGTAAATAAGCGCTTTTGTAGCTGTTGTACTCTGGTCTATCGATAAGATATATTTCTTCATAAATCCGTCAGGTTAGGTTCTGTTTATGGATTTTGTTAAAATTTAGGTTAGTCTATTTGCCAACAAGATACAAAAAAATAAAGGGTCTTATTCTGGTCGGTGGTAGTTTTTGCTGGGAAATAGCTTATCGGATTAAATGTCAGCGCTACTCGCCTCTGGTATAATTTATTTTGCTACCATACTATTGGCGCCATGCGCCTAAAAAAAACGCGTTAGCGGTGAAAGTAAAGTTGTTTTAAGTATGTATTATTAAAGGCGATTTCATTGGTTGTTTTTGGATTTTGTGTGGAACTTCGCTGTTTATTAGCTATTTAATCCAAATACACTTCCGCTTTTTCACCTCTGTAATATTCAAACATCAGGTGGATTTGTGATTCGATGTTACGGGGTTCAGAAAGTTTGGGTAATTCATTTTCTTTAAACCAGCCTACATTGTCGGTTTCAGATCCCGCCACGATTTTTGTACCAATGGGTTCGCACCTGATAAAAAGCTTGTATACATATTCAAATTCTGGAGGCATTTGCTGGGCCGTTTTGTCCATTACAGCAATCAGGTGGCTCGATTTAACAGTCAAACCAGCTTCCTCGAAACATTCTTTTTCGGCAATCATGCGTGGGGTGTAGCCCACATCGGCCCAACCTCCGGGCAAGGCCCAACAACTGTCAACTTTTTCCTGAACCAACAGGATTTGTCCCTCAGGATTAAATACAACTGCACGAACATCAACTTTTGGCGTTTTGTAGCCATTCTTTTCCTGAATTATCGCTTTGAT
>JAHEYT010000054.1 GCA_023251455.1 Bacteroidota bacterium | reverse complement strand
TTGCACGCTGCACGGCCAGTACAGTGGTATTGTTGTTGAAATGCCGCAGGAAAAGCAGCTTATCCTGCATATCGTCAAATATTTTGTCAATCGCCTTTAATCGTTCATCGTCACTCATCCGAAGTTTGTTTGCGGTGATGATGGTAACCAGGTCGTCCAGGTTATTCAGGCTTTGCTTAAACAGGTTTTCATACACCCTGCCGAGGTAGGCCAGTTCTTGCTGGTTGAAATTATTGTCTCGTTTAAACCGGTTGAAGGATGATTTGTATTCTTTTACCAAAATGACCTGATAATTGATAATATCGGCCACCCGTTTATAATTCTTCACAGTCGGGCTTACTTCCATCAATGCGTCAAGAAAGGTTTTATGCAGACTAAAATTGCCCTCTGACAAATCCTTGATGGTATTGTAGCCACCATTCAGGATTTTATATCCTTTTTTCATGTCCGACAAAATCTGTTTGAATTGTGCCAGTTTTTCCACGTTAAGTAAAAGTTGGGCGATTTCATCTTTCTGTGCCAAGGCTTTGTTCGCGATTGGGAAAGTGAATAATACAATTCCTAAAATGATGATTAGCTTTTTCACGATCAGTTTTGTTTGATGCCGTACAAGGCACGGCTGGTTTGTACATCATTGTTTTCCTTTATTCTCGATGCGGCCAGTACCATCGTTTCTTTGTTGAAACTCCGGGAGAAGGTGTATTTATCCGTCATATCCTGATAAAGAATGTCAATCCGTTCCAGCCGCTCATCGTCTTTCATTTCCAGATTGCCATCAGTGGTCGCCGCGATCAGTTCATTCAGGGTATTTTCACAGTCATCCAGCAGCCTGCCCAACACCCGCATGATATAATCGAGTTCCTCCCCGTTGAATACACCGCTTTTCCGCACCTGACGGCGGGTTTTGCTATACCCTTGTATAATTGTTACCTGCATAGCCATGATATCGGCCACTTTCGCATATTGTTTTATTTTCGGGTTGACGCTTTTCAGGGAATTAAAATAATCGGTATGCAGGTTAAACTCCCCTCGCTTAAGCTCTCCAATAGTATTCAATCCCTCTTTTGCAATGGAATAACCCTTTTGCGCATAACCGATATACACCTGCAAGGCCGCAATTTGTTGAATTAGGTACTGCTTTTGTGTCTTTTTTTGCCGGAACCATTCGGCAAAAGTCTGTGCCTGCGTTGTTGTCGCAAACATTCCAAACAAGAATAGAATCATTAATTTTTTCATGGTCTCTATTTAATTGGTTGGTAATCCGTATAACTTTTTCACTACGTCCACATCATTATTTTCCTTTGCCCGTTGCAGGCTGAGCATCATGTTTTGTTTGTTAAACCGGGTCAGGTCGTAATAATTGGCATCTACATCGTCGGCTGCGGCATTGATAATTTCAAGTCTTTTGGCATCGCTCATTGTCGTGGTAAACGACTTGATGATCAGGGAAATCTGGTCGAGATTTTTGGCACTCTCATCCAGTATACCCGAATATACTTTTGCCATGTAACCCAATTCATCCGAAGTAAAATATTTGTCCTGTTTGAATAGGTTCCATGCCCGTTGGTATTCCTCAATCAGCCTTACCTGTTTTTGGGAAATCACACGGATGCGCTGGTAATAGGAGATGATGGATTTTACTTTTGCCAGTTCTTCGAAGTAGTCTTTATATAAGGTTTTCTGCCGCTCGGTCCAGTCTGAGATCTCATCCAGTTTCAGTTTGGAAAGGGTATTCTCCAAGGTCTTCTGGGCGTTTTGCAGCCAGATGGTTTTGTTCTGTAACCGCTGTATTTTCAGGTCAACCGCTTTGATGACCTTTTTAACACCGGCTTTGATAATTTCCAGGATGGCTGCCGGTGTAGCATTTGACTGGCTTGCAGGCAATACGGTCAGGGAACAGCACAATACAATCGCTATGATTCTGATATACCGTTTCATAAGCTTTATTTTTTAGGGTTATTACTTTTCATGTCATTAGCCAATGCAGCGATACCTTTTTGTATGTCACCACCAAACCTTGCGGCATACGCCTGCACTTTTACTTTTTCCGTTTCTTCAGTCGTATAGGCAAGGTATTCCTCTAGGCTCACTTCCGTACGGTACACTTTCGACAACATTCCGCCAAGCGAGATAAATACCTCCTTGTATTTTTTAGAGGGGTCATTGGCCTTGTTGACAGATAGTACCAGTGCCTTTTCTTTCTCAGTAAGCCCCAGCAACTCCTGTATTTGGTCAAATTTGTTCTGGTATTTTGACTGATCAAGAAGTATCTTACAGTCGCTGTTATTGATGATGGCCTGCTTGACCACGGGTGAAGAGATGATGTCTTCCACTTCCTGCGTGACGACAATGGCCTCCCCGAAGAACTTACGCACTGTTTTGAACAGGTATTTGATGTATTCCGCAAAGCCCTCTTTCATCAGCGCTTTCCAGGCCTCTTCTATTAAAATCATTTTCCGGATTCCCTTCATTTTCCGCATCTTATTGATGAAAACCTCCATGATGATGATAGTCACTACCGGGAATAAAATGGGGTGATTTTTGATATTATCCAGCTCAAAGACAATGAACCTTTCCTGTAACAGGTCCAAGTTTTCCTTTGCGTTGAGCAGGTAATCAAATTCACCGCCTTTGTAGTAGGGTCGAAGTACATACAGAAAGTTGTTGACATCAAAATCACTATCCTTCACATTGTCGGACTCCAGCACGCTTACATATACCTCTTTTAGGAAATCATAAAAGGTGTCAAAACAGGGGAACAGCTCAGAATGAGTGTCAAGGTAATTAAAGTACCCGCTGATGGCATTGGATAAGGCTACATATTCGCTCCGTTTAAATTCTTCATTGTCTTTTTTCCAAAGTGCCAGCAGCATGGTTTTGATGCTTTCTTTTTTTTCTGTATCCAGCGAATCTCCTTCTCCAATAAAAAACGGGTTGAAGCGGATGGGCTTTTCTTCGGTGTAGGTAAAGTAATACCCGTTCACCATATCGCATAGACCCTTATAGCTATGCCCAACATCAACCAGTACGATATGTGTACCCTGTTCGTAATAGCTACGCACCATGTGGTTGGTGAAAAAAGACTTACCGCTACCACTTGGCCCAAGAATGAATTTATTGCGGTTGGTGCAGATACCCATTTTCATCGGCTCATCGCTGATGTCTACATGCACCGGATTCCCGGTCAGGCGGTCGCCCATCCGGATGCCCACCGGGCTGAGCGAAGAACGATAGCCTGTTTCCATGTTCAGAAAACAGGTGGCTTGCTCAGCAAACGTATCAAAGGTGTCATTCATCGGGAAATCAGCTGCATTGCCTGGGATACCTGCCCAAAAGATCTGCGCGGCCCCGGTGGTTTCCTGTTTGGCCGCCGCATCCATTTGCGCCAGTGCAGAGGACACCTTATTTTTTAAGTCTTTCAATTCTCCTTTATCTTCGGTCCATACCAGCACATTAAAGTGTGATTTGACAGGCAGGCGTTGCTGACTGATGGCTTCATTGAGAAAATCATTCGTTGAATCACGTGCTATCATATTCTCCCGGCTGTAAGCAGAAAGAGATTGTAACCGAAGTCGTTTGCTTTCGAGTTTGTGCAAGGTCTGTTGTGCATCCTCCAGAAAGATATACTGGTTGTAGATGTGGTTGCAGGAAAGCAGTTGCCCCAAAGTACTGGCAAAGCCGATACTGAACTTGGTCTTGTCGGTAGAGTAGCAGTCGTAATTGATGCGCGAACCGCAGAGGGCTGGCAGGTCAGCAGCATCACCCAGCGTATATAATTGGCAATGTTGTTCACCGATGCGTATGTCTCCACCCAGTTCCATATCCTTAAAAATTGTAGCAGAATTTTTTTCATGCAGATGACAGTAACGTTCAATCAGCCCAGCCTTTCGGCTTTGGCTCATCAGATCGGCCTCTTTTAGACGAGTCAACCTAACAAATCCACTGTCTTCCAGTATGCGTTTAAATTGCCCAGCACTGTCCAGAAAATCTTGTAGTAGCTGAGGTTTCAATGTTTCTTCCGGCACAATGGATTTGCGCAACAAGTTCGAGAACATAGAACTGGATGGTTTTCTGCCTGCCGGTTTTTTTGTCAGAAGGATGTAACAGGTATGTTCCAGAAATGGACGCTCATTGAAAAACCGTTCACTGCTTCGAGTCAGGAAACTGGTGTCCTCTTTTGAAAAATCAGGATGATGTGTCCTGTCAATAAACCAGTCCTGTTTATGAAACACGCTGAATCTGGGCAGTATTTTAATGGCCTTCACCCAGGTCTGGTGAAAAGCTTCATATTCCTGATCAGATAAGGTGAATATCTCAGGCAGCTCAGCCCTAAATACGATGGTCACATCGCCCTGCCCGGATAAAATACAATCATGCTCTATGCCCATAATGGGTAAAATATCATCCAACAACTTTTCCATACTCGCTTTTTACCTTGTTAAATTTTTATTCAGAAGGAATTATCCACATCATTATCTCTTTTGCAGGAAAACTTTTCGGCTGTAGGTTTTGATGACTTTAGGAACCTGCCGTTTGGCAATGGCTTTCATCAAACCATGTTCCCCGTATTTGCTGCTCATGCCGTAGATCTTCATGGTTAGCACTGTTCCTGCTATGAGGATGATTCCGATGCAGATCAGAAAAGGTATGCCTATGATGTACATGACGGCATAAAGGATGAGTAAGGCAACGACCCCGCCGCCCAGATACCAGATATACTGCGCTCTCAGCCCCTTGAACTCGATACTTCGGTTAATGCCTTTGTTGATTTGATATACACTGTTACTCATAATTTCAGTTCTTCAATGATTTATTCAGGTTTATTATCTAACATTAGCTGGGATGTCAAGAGCTTTACATCGAATAATTTCTTTTCCAGATAACCTGTTACAGCAAAATTCTGCTGCAAATTCAGCATCAGGTCCGGGTTGTTGTGGGCGATTTACGCCCACAACTTTTCTTTCAGCATCTCTTAAATAACTTCCGATTTTAAACACCAAAAAAGGATTGGATAACAGTGGCAACAACCACTAAAAAGACACAACTGCCGAACCATGCGGCGGCTACCTTACCGGTATCCTGATCCCCGGCATTCCATTTCTGATAGACTTTAACTGCCCCGATCAATCCAACTAGAGCGCCAATGGCATACATCAGTTGGGTACCGGCAGCAAAATAGCTACGCACTTGCTGGTTGGCTTCATTAATACCCGCAATACCATCCTGGGCGAATGCCGCAAAATGAAAAGCTGTTAATGCCAGCGTTGAACCAAAAAAAGCTAATTGTTTGAAATTTGACTTTAATAATCTCCAACTACACATTTTCATAACACACGTTTTTAAAGTTTGAAATCATTTAAAAGGAAATAAAAGAGGAGAGTCTTCGCCGTCACAATACCCGCTAATCCTGCACACTTTGCCATACCGCACCGGGACGGACGGGGAAGCACTCTCCGCTAAGGGCCGTTAATGAGCATCCTTCCACAACAGTTCAACCTCATCCTCGCTCAGTGTAACAGCACCATATTTTTCACATTCCGAAGCGACCAGCTCATTGATGGAAGTACAAAATGGGGAATTTTTGATATTGGGATATTCCTGGAGTACCAGGTGTAAGTATTTCTTGAGTTCCTGCGGAATAAGTTTCTTGCCGGAAGCATCTGCAATGACACTTTTTAAGCGTTCGATCAGATGTTCCACTTCTGCAAAATCATCATCCGCCGTTGTTTCAAACGCAGGACTTTCACCATTGTAATTCTTTTCTGAGGGCTGATTACTTTCTCTAACTGTGTCATAGGATATACCTACCATGAACTTCAGATTGTTTTTTCCTGAAATCAGGTTTTTTAGGTCAGCGAAAAAATATCGCATCACTACAAAAAAGTAATAAGCTGCTAATAATATGGCGACTGCAATAATGTAGTCTGTCCATGAAATGTTGGTCAACATACGCTTCTCATTTTATTCGTTTTACATTAATAAATCCGACTTTGCATTCTGGATATTTACTTTAAGTTTCGAGAGCAAAGTAACGGCGTCATGAAAGGCGTTACAAGTCCAACTTTTTGTTGTACCCTTTTTGTACCCGTTGTAACCCTGTATAAAACAAGGTGTTTGAAAGATGATTTTTTTTTTCGGAGGTAAAATAAAAAAGCCTCTTGAGATCAAGAGGCTTGCATTCTGTTTGGGTAGAAAGAGAATATCTTAGTGAATTGGCTTCTCCAAAATCCACCCATTATCAGTTAACGAAAACTGAACCTTGTGCCTAACCTGTTCATTTAAATTCCTTTTCATTAGGACCGAAAATGGAGTGATGTTTTTGTAAACGGTAGTGTATTCCACCCAAACAATATTCTTATTCTCACCATCCGGATTTATAGTTAGGTCTTTCACTTCTTCATCTGCAATTTTTACCTTCTGAACATCAAGCGCTTTATCTTTGTCCGGAGTAAGCAATAGGTACGGATTAGCCTTTTCAGTCAGTTGCACCAATGGTTTTCCGATATCCTTTAACTTTTGTGTCTTTTGCACTGTAACTATGCCATCAGCTTCTAATCCGGCATCCAGAAGGCTTTTAGCCTGTGCGGGGTCACTGCAAAAAATATCAAAATCAATGACTCTGGGATATTTCAGTTCTTTATTGATGATTTGAAGAGCTTCATCCTGAGTTAGTTTTGGGGTATGGTTACATCCGGAAAGGATGACCCCTGCTAAAATTAAACTGAATAATAACTTTTTCATGGTAATCTGTTTTGATGGATTAATATTGTTTAATCTTCTTAATGATTCGTTCCAGCGTTTCTATAGCGATTTGCTTGTCTCTATCCTCTGCAACATAGGATTTGCTGCGCATACCGTCATAGGATAAATCTTCTTTGTGGGGTGTAGATAAATGCGGTACGATGGTTTTGAAAACTTCATTCATTGATTTGGCGACCAGTATGCGTAGTTCATCCGTGGCTCTTAATATCAGCCCCGTTTGATCGGTTGAAAGCATACACATTACTTTTTGCTTAGGTTTCTCAGGATCTAACTTCGACTTTGTTACCTCAGTATGTTCTTGTGATGGAATTACCAAGAGACGCATTTTCTTTTCAAGGTAAAGGATTTCCTGAAAGAACCAGTTACAAATTTCATAATTCAGATTTGCGTATTTCGAATTGAATACGACTGATTGTTTCCTATGTAACTGTTTATATGACTTAAAGTAGAATAGGAGGCTTTCAATTTTAGCTTCTATTGTTTCCTGACTGCTAATTATGTGAGATAACTTTTCCGTAAGATTTGTAATATAACGCACATCGTTAAAATTCAATGAGATTAGCAATTCGTCAATCGGGGAAAATACCTTTGTATTTTCAGTAATCTCGAAATGATCGAGCTCTTTACATAGTTCTTTAATGTACCTTATTTCCTGAAAAGTGAACGAATGTTCTTCAGGAGAATAATTAAGAAAGTTTACCAGAGATTGAATCATGATTTCAAAGGCAGGCTGTGACTGAAATTCACTGCTTAATCTGTCTTGTATTGCCAAGATTCTTTTGATAAGCTCCTTTTTTATGAGGTTAAAATAAGCAGTTGGAACAATACCATTTAGGTCTAAAAAATCGATAAATCGACCTTCAATAAATGCGAGTAATTCACTAACACAGCGAATAAGTTCATTTAAAATTTGTTTCAGGCCCGGGTATTTTGAATTGCAAATTTTGTTTCTCATGGCCTGATCGAGTAAAGCAATGAGGGTGGAATGAAATTGTTTTATGCCAAATGCAATTTTAGTTTCGCTTTCCATGCTAAACACCAAACTTTTGATCGTACCCATAACTCTATCTCTTTCGGTTTTAATTTGGGTTCGTAGATTTGAAATATCTTCTTCTTGAATAGAACTTAACTTACCTTTCGCTGGATTAAGTGTTACAGTAATCAAAGTATCCATCCATTCCAATGTATATCTTTCGCTCATAAGCCCTCCTTTGAATATGACAAATATTGCTACATACAAATTTCAGGTTGTATAGAACGAAAAACTATAAGCAGTTTCTAGTACTTTTGTACGTAAAACTTAGTATTTATAGAGTTCATAAAAGCTAAAGCATTAGTTTATTGATAAATCCCACCTTATTTGAAGCAGTCGCTTTTTCAAACATGTTTTGGATGTGCTTAGTCACAGTTTTCTCCGAGATAAATAATTCATTTGCAATTTCTCTGTAAGTTTTTCCCTTTACAATCAATTTTGCGATTTCAATTTCTCTGTTAGTCAGACCTAGCAATCTGATATTTTGATCGAATTTGGAATCATAAATATCTATTGGGTTTTCACTATTTAAATTTTTGAGCGTCTTTAGGTTTAATATTGAGGAGTTTATGATTGCCGTTTGTTGCTTCGAAATATTCAAAAGGATAGTTTCAATTTTTTGATTCAACTCTTCAAATGAGAAGGGTTTTGACACAAAGTCAATAGCCCCAAGTTTTAGACCTTTAAGCCGATCTGTAGGTGTCGATTTTGCCGTTAAGAAGATAATTGGAATATGGTTGTAATTTGCTTGTTCTGAAATTACTTGTGCAAATGCAAAACCGTCCATTTTATCCATCATGATATCTGAAAGAATAAGATCAGGTATGACTGGTAATTCGTGTAGCTTTTTTAACGCGTCAGCACCGTTCAAAGCATAATAAACATTGTATTTTCCCCTAAACTTGGTACATAGAAAATGTAACATCGCTTTATTGTCTTCAACCAAAAATATGGATCGTCTTTCTGGAAAATAGGCACTATCTTCAATGGCATAATCAGCAAATTGATAATTGGGACTGCTGGCTTCTTTTGAGCTTTGAATGGGAATCTCTTCTGCCTTTAAATCATGTTTTGTCAGAATAATGAGAACTTTAGTTCCGGGGGCAAAACTGGGATTACTTTCTACAACAATTTCTCCGGCTAAGCTATCGACAACTTTTTTTACAATTGGCAGTCCGAGTCCCATACCCTGAAGGCTTGTATTCTTATTTCCAATTTGATAATAAGGCTCAAATATTTTTTTCTGCAATGATGGGGATATTCCCACACCATTGTCCTGAACTGAAAATAAGATATTGTTGTCCTTCCTGAATAACGATATTGTTATTTCTCCGCCTTCATCAGTAAATTTAATCGCATTCTCAATGATGTTATTTGCAATACGATTGATGGCATTGGGGTCGGCTTTTAAGTAAATATTTTCCTCAATTGAGGTTCTAAGTTTAATATTTTGTTTGCTACAATAGTATTCAAACAAAGGAAGGCTACTTTTCAAAATTTCACTGAAATCTGAAACCTTATTGTGCCTGTAAACATCAATCCCTTTTGAAAACCGTTCTATGTCGAATAGGTTGATCACATCGGTAGTCAACTTACCTACGCTACCTTTTATAATGTCAAGCTCCTCGGTTGATCCATTCTTGTTGATATATTCTTCCAGATAGTTTTGTATCAAGGTCAGAGGTGTTTTAGTCTCATGCACAAGGTTTATGAAGTTAGTACTCCTTGCGTGATGTGCTTTTTCTAATTCCTTTGTCCTTTTGCTTACTTCATCCTGCAGATTAGTATTCCAGGTTCTTAATCTCGATTCAGATTCAAGCAATTTTTCATGGTCAACTCTGATTTGTTGTATATTTTGCTTTACCTGAAGGCTAAATAGCAGCAAAAAACCAATATTTGTTGCAGAAGCTTCTATTGCTTGTCCAATATCAAGAAAACTTATAACCGGAAGACTAACCCAGGGAGCCAGACTTAAAAGCAGCACAGTTAATTCTTGTTTTGATTCCATACTGCTGAAGTTGTTATTGTACTTATCCCGCATAGAACGAATTACCTGTATTATAAGCCATGAGGAATACAATACAGGTAGTATAAGTAGGTTTTGTGCAAGTTTTAAATCATTGGATATTGCGAATTCAGCAACAAAAAGGAAGTAAGGTATTATCAGGAACAGGAAGACACCTTTGTATGCATGATATTTTAATCTGGCTAAACCGAAAGCCTTAAAAACATAGTACGGAAAGTAGCAAGGGGTAATAAAACCAGTAGCATACGCGATCGATACCTGCCAGAAATAGGACCCGGGTAATTTCGGATCAGGCAGAAGCCCACCCGTAATGTTGTACATCAGCAATAGAAAAATGAGAGCAATATTTAAAAATACTGTTCGATCATCAGGTCTTGCTAATCGGAATATTATCAGGTAAAAGAGAATAACTACTTCTACACTCACAAAAAAAAATGTGATAATGTGCATTTGAGTTCCAAATACCAACATCGCGATTCTTTTTTTAATCCCGTTTCAAAAAGTATAGTCGATAACTTAAATCTTGTTCACTATAGACCTTAAATCCAAACTTACTGTACCAGGGAAGGTTTTTAATGGTTGAAGTCTCCAGATAAATGGGTCTCTTGTTTTGAATGCTTTGTTGGATAATTTCCTGGAGTAGCCTGCTTCCAATCCCTTTATTTTGTTCTGCCAGATTTACCCCAATGAACCACAGATAGGTCATTATTTCCTTTGGTTGTATTTTCTGAATCAGAGCTTCCCTGGCAAGAGTCTTCTTAATATTCTTAAAACCAACACATTGAATAATTAATTTGAGATCCAATAATATTGATTTTAGAGTAGTCTTCTTTTTATCAGGATATACAATAAGCGCACAGGCTTTATTATCATCAGAAATGAAAACGTCGCCAAATAAATAACAAACTTCGAAGGAATAATCCATCAGAGCCCGAATCCTCTTGATTCGTTTCTTATCTTGGGGTATTATATAATTGACACTTTGGTTGGATTCAAATGATTGAATAAGAATATCAACTATTAAATTCTTCTCCTCGTATTTTGCCTGTCTCATAGAATGAAATTTTAGAATGAATAAATAAAATACCTATTGAATAACTCCTATAGTATTAATAATTAGCTAAATAGTAATTTTGGCAAATCGTAATATCTACAATTTGTTACATTAACGGGAACATAGATTAATGCCAGCGCTACAGTCTTAAATTACATTAAATATTATGCTGAGGATGTAGGGATCTTTCGACCCGGGCTATGAGGATGGTTGATTTTTTACCATAACCGAATTTGATACTATTTGGTTCACATTTCATTGATTATTGTTTCGTTTTTATTCTCCTATGTTTTTATCTCTTTTGTGAAATGCAATTAACAATAAACCTTTTTTTACTTTAGTTTCCGTAACTTGCCAAGAAATGAAAGTAGTATTGATATATCCGGAAAGAAGATCTTAATTATTCATGGCTACCAATAAAAACGCTACGATACGCTACCAGGCACTTAATCAATGCTTCCGAAATCCGGGAAGGATTTATTATATCGATGATTTAATTGAAGCCTGCAACAATTCATTGCTTGATATTGATCAAAATTCAACTGGTATAAAAAGGCGACAGCTTTTTGACGACATTAAATTTATGCGCGACTCGCAGGGCTATGCTGCACCAATCGAATCATTTAAGGATGGGAAGAAAGCATACTACCGCTATAGCGATTTGTCATTTTCAATAAATAATCAGCCTTTAAATGAAAGGGAAGCTCAACAGTTGAAAGAATCATTGATGACTCTATCCCGGTTCAAAGGGCTACCACAGTTCGAATGGGTTGATGAAATGAAAGCCCGTTTAGAAGTAAGCTTCAGGTTAAAAAGTCAGGAAAAGGTTATTGAGTTTGAAGAGAATCAGTATTTGACAGGTAAAGAGCATATTGGAGCTTTATATGATGCAATAATCAACAAACAAGTTCTGAAAATTAAATATCATCCTTTTAAACGTGATGAATCTATCCTGATGGTTTTGCATCCTTATTTCCTGAAGCAATATAATAACCGATGGTTTTTATTTGGGAAAAGTGGAGATGGAAAACCTGTTACAACCATAGCACTCGACCGGATTGAGGTAATTCAGCCTGTTTCTGAAATGTTTCTGCCCAATACGGAAATCAATTTTGAGGAACATTTTGAAGAAGTTGTTGGTGTTTCGGTTCCTAATGATGGCTTAGCAGAGAAAGTCATCTTGAAAATTGATTCTGACAGTTGGCCCTATATCAAAACAAAACCTATACACGGTTCTCAAAAAATTAAAGAGCACACATCAAAATATACCATCATCGAACTCCTTGTAATACCTAACTTTGAACTGGAAGCTCTAATTTTTTCTCACGCTGAAAAGATTGAGGTAATTAGTCCGGAAACCCTTCGTCAACGAGTTAAGGATCGTGCCTTTAATCTAAACAAGAAATACATTTGAACTGTGCACAATCACTGCACACATTCCTTTTACATTTGTTTTGAACAATTCAGCGTAGTATATAATGTTGATAACTACCTGTTTTTATTCCAGCGAATTAAGCCGTTTTGTGATATTTTTGTCATTCATATAAAAACTGAAAACTATGCTTACAGGGCAACAGCGTACTGATATTGATAAAATCTGGAAAGAGTTTTGGCAAAATGGGATGACTGACCCACTGAGCATCATTAAGCAGATTACCTATTTGCTTTTTATCCGCAATCTGGACAGGCAGCAGGAGCTGAAAGAAAAACAGGCGAACAAACTGAAAATGCCGATTCAAGATCCGATTTATCTGGAGGATCAGAGAGAATTGCGCTGGAATATTTTCAAAACCAAAGACCCGGAGCAGATGTTCCGGCTTTTCCGCAAAGAAGATGGAGTGTTCGATTTCATTAAGAGTATTGGTCAAAAGGGAGGACTGTTTGCCGAAACGATGCGCTATGCCAATTTCGATATCAATAGCCCCAAGTTGTTGGATCGGATTGTGCAGATGATTGACAAACTGAAAATAGATGATATTGACTCAAAAGGAGATGTTTATGAATATCTGCTTTCGAAGCTGGCAACGGCAGGAATTAACGGACAATTCCGCACGCCAAAGCATATTATTCGCCTGATGGTTGACCTGCTGCAACCGCAAACCGACGAACTGGTTTGTGATCCGGCTGCCGGAACAGCAGGTTTTCTGGTTGGTGTGGTCGAATACCTGCGCGAGCATTATCCCGATGAATTTTACAAGAAAGAATTCCGCCAGCATTTCAACAATGGCATGTTTAGCGGTTTCGAGAGCGATAATACTATGGTAGGAATTAGCGCCATGAACCTGCAAATGCACGGCATCGACAATCCGAAGTTGAAATACATGGATGCCCTGTCGAACGACAATACGGTAAAAGACAAGTACAGTCTGATATTGGCCAATCCTCCATTTTCGGGTTCTGCCGATTACGATGGCATTGAACTGAGCCTGAAGAAGGCACTCGATTTGGGTAAGACCGCCAAAACCGCCAAAACCGAATTACTGTTTGTTTCGCTCATGCTGCGTATGCTGAAGCCGGGCGGACGTTGCGCCGTAATTGTTCCGGCAGGTGTGCTTTTTGGAAGCACCAAGAGCCATTTGGTCGTTCGCCAACTGTTGGTTGACGAGAACCAACTACAAGCCGTAATTTCGATGCCAAGTGGGGTTTTCAAACCTTACACCGGAGTTGCCACTGCTATTCTGCTTTTTACCAAAACCGGGACGGGTGGCACCAACCGCGTTTGGTTTTACGATATGAAAGCCGATGGATATTCGCTCGACGATAAACGCGAACTGTTGGGCAAACCCGATGAAGATAATCCTGACTTGCCTTCGATGCGAAACTACCGACTGGAGGAAAACAATATTCCCGACATTATCCAGAGGTTCCACGTCATTGTGAACGGAGCGATGCAATCTCCTCCGGTCACAGAGCCTGTCGAAGTGGACCGCACTGCCCAACAATTCTTTGTTACAGCCGATGAAATCCGTGCCGAAAACTACAACCTTTCGTTTAACCTTTACCAGAAAATTGTGCACGAACAGGTTAATTATACAGCTCCCAAAGTTATTATTGAGCGGATTAGCAAAATGGATGAAGAACGTAAGCAATTGATGAACGAATTGGGAGGATTGCTGGGATGAAAAACGTCAAGCTGGGTGTAATTTGCAATATTGAAATTGGGAGAACTCCAAGCCGGAACCAACCAAAATATTGGGGAAACGGGTATTCTTGGCTATCAATAGCCGACATGAAGAATTTCAAATTCCTTTCTGAGACTAAAGAACAGGTTACCGATTTGGCTATTAGAGAATGCAATATGAAATTGGTTCCCCAAGGTACATTGCTTTTTAGTTTCAAACTTTCTGTTGGTAAAGTTGGTATTGCAAGTAAAGACTTATTTACAAACGAGGCAATTGCAGCCTTGAAAATAAAAAGTGAAAAGGAAGTTTATCAACCATTTCTTTATCATGCACTTGGGTCTTTGAATTTTGATGGAAAAGGAGATAGAGCAGTTAAAGGAATAACTTTAAATAAAGCTAAACTTAGGGAATTGTTGATCCCTCTTCCACCCCTTCCAGCGCAAAAACGCATTGCTGAAATACTCGACAAGGCCGATGCTTTGCGCCAGAAGAACAAACAACTGCTGGCTACCTATGATGAATTATTACAGTCTACTTTTTTGGATATGTTTGGCGATCCGGTAACGAACCCTAAAGGGTGGGAGATTAAGAAGCTTAAAGAATTTTATATTGATCAGAAAAATGGCACTAAATGTGGTCCGTTTGGAAGTGCCTTGAAAAAAAACGAATACAAAGAATCAGGAGTTCCTGTTTGGACAATGGATAATATTAAACCAAATAAATTCATCGAAGGTGAAAATTTATTCATTAGTGAAGAAAAGTATAATGATTTAAGGGGGTATAAAACACAGAAAGGTGACATTATCATTTCTCGTGCAGGGACTGTGGGCAAAATGTGTATTATTCCTTTTACTGTGGCGGCGATAATTAGCACAAATTTAATTAGGTTAAGACTAAATTCTAAAAAGTTATTGCCAATATATTTTACCACTATAATGTCAAATTGGGGGCCCAAACTAGCAAGGTTAAAGACTGGAGGTGATAATAGTTTTACGCATATGAATACTGGCGTTTTAAATGAAATTGAATTACCAATACCGCCAATCGCACTTCAAAACCAATTTGCCCAAATTGTTGAAAACATTGAGGCCCAGAAAACATTAGTAAAGCAAAGTTTACACGAGAGTGAAGATTTGTTTAACGGGCTGTTGCAAAAAGCGTTTGGAGGTGAATTGTAGTAATATATTTAGATTCTTACATAATATGACAGAGCAGAATGTCGCAATTGATAAACTGTCAACTGAAAATAAATATGACTGACAAAATGCCAAAATTTAACAAATATTAACAGTGGTACAGCAATTGTAAAGTTATACCAGAAATTATAAAAAACGAAAAAGGTAAGAAACATTGAAATAAAAAAAGTCGCCTTTCGTAAGCGACTTGGGATTTGGAAAAATGCTTGCCGGCGGATCGAGGCTTACCACCTCGATGAATTTCCAAATGAGGCTGCAAATATAGATCTTTTCTTCATTATCCACCCTCCCTCCCTAAAAAATTGCGAATTCGGTTTTAATTGACCTCTCCGAGTGATCAAAAGAGGGAAGGTATGTTTTATTAACCGGGGACCCAAACCCCATAAAAAATCAAAAATGGCTCAAAAACATATAATTAAGTTTTACCCTGTCGATAATGCCGACAACACGTTGATAAAATTAAGTGATGACTCAACAATTCAGATTGACTGCCAGATTCGGGATGGAGAGGAAAACTCAAGTGGAGTGAAAATTTACGATGTTAAAAAAGATCTTTTGAAGGAGTTGAAGAAGGACAGCAATAAGAATCCCTTCGTTGATTTATTTGTACTATCGCATCCACATAAAGATCACTGCCTTGGATTCGAAAATAACTACTATTGCGGTGATCCGGATGATTATTCGGATGATAACCGAAAAAAAGATGAAATCATCATTGGTGAGTTGTGGGTAACCCAACAAATCTTTTTACATGATGTTTGCCAACAGGCAGTATTAATTCGTAAGGAGGCCAAACGTAGAAGACAACTTTTTGAGGATGATCCGAAGAAAGCTGATACGTATGGTAACCGAATGCGGATCATTGGTTATAATGACCAAGACAAAACTGTTGAAGGGTTGCATTATGCTCCTAGCGATATTGTCAATAAATTCAATGGAAAAGTCTCTGACTTTATCGAGTTTTTTATTCATGCCCCATTCAAAAGTGATTTGGTAATTGGAAAGGCCGAAAAGGATCATAATTCAACAAGCATTATTTTTCAAGCTTCATTCCGATTAACGAAGGGTGGAAGCATTAAAACACGGGCTTTCTTCGGAGGTGATGCCGACCATTATATCTGGGAAAAGGTTTTGAGAATTTCAGAAAACAACAATAATCAGGATAAATTGAAGTGGGATATCTTTTTGTCGCCACATCATTGTTCATGGTCATTCTTTAATGACAGGCCTTATGAAGACAATAAAACACCGAAGGATTATGCATTGGAATTATTGGATTACAAACAGAAAAATGCGTATGTTGTTGCGTCATGTGTTAAAATTGAAGATGATGATAACAACCCTCCACATCATCAGGCAAAAGAGCAGTATGTCAAAAAAGTTACTGCCGGATACTTTCGGAATACGGCCATAAATAAGAGCTCCAAAGCTCCTGAACCATTAGAGTTCATTATTGAGGACGATGGCATCAAACTAACAAAGGCTGAGAGTGCTGCTGCTATTGGAATTCTTGGTAGTACACCGCCTAGAGCTGGAAGATAATATGAATTATTCCTATCCAATAATTGAAGGGACAGAAATACAACCTGCTGAATTAAGAATAGCAAGGGCTAAAGACTTAGCTCTTGCTATCCAGCAGCATTCATACTTTATAGAAGAAACATTGGTATGCAGGCGCAGAACCGATAATAGTGAGGTGATTCTCGTAACTCTTGACATTGAGATTCCTCAAAATCCTGTAAATGGTATTCAGGTTTATGAAGATGTTGCTATAATTTGTTCAGAGAGTGATAACAATTTCCCTGAAGTATATGCTTTGCGTGAAGATTTTGAAGGTGGTTTACCGCATACGTACCTTAGCCCCTTCGAGCATCCGATTGCTCTTTGTGTGACGGAACAGTCGTTCACTGAAGCAAAGCATAAATTAACTGAATTTGAATTCATCGGTTATATTCGGAATTGGTTTGCCTTAACTTCAGTAGGGAAACTGCATCAAGAAGATCAACCATTGGAACCTTTCTTTATTCCGAAAGGATATGTATTGTTAACTCATCCGTATGATCCAGAAAAATACACACATTTAAACCGCATTGGTGAATCCAATTTATTCGAATTAAGCAATGAACCAGGGGGGCAGTCTCCTTTTCATTTGTTTGGTTTTAAATCCGATCCTCAAACTCATGGCTTTGTCAGGCGTCAGCCCAAAATTCTTTCAGATATTGGAGAAATCTTTAAGATTGATGGAACCTCTTTCCCTGTTTTCTTAAGGAGAATATTTAATGTACGTTTAAAAGAGTTTTTGCAGAATCAAAAACTCGTCAAAGATAAACTGGCATTTCATGGGTTGATTCCAGTCAAAAGACATGCAGATGATGTTGAACCCTCCTCCTGGGAGTATCTGTTTTTTTTGACAGAAATGAGTATTCTCGATTTAGGGGAGAAATCAGGATGTTTGTATCAGAAAGATGGTTCAATAGTCCCAATCATCAACAAGGATTTTGATCAGGAAGTGATTGACAATATTCCAATTGAGTTGTATTCGTCAATGCTGGATTATAATCCTTCTACATCAGCATTATTTAATAATATTAAAAAAAATGATGATGCTTTTATCTTAATTGGTGCAGGAGCATTGGGATCGCAGGTATTTGATCATTTTGTAAGGATGGGATTTGGCACATGGACTATTATCGATCATGATAAACTTTATCCCCACAATTTAGCCAAACACTCACTCGACCGAAAGTCGGTTGGCTATAATAAAGCGGTTAAGGTATCTGAAAAAGCGAATGAATTGCATCGAATACAAATTGCTACGCCAATCAATTCTGATTTTCTAACTATAAAAGAAGATGATTCGGTAATAGCAAAACTTCAGGATGCGAAGGTCATCATTGATATGTCAACCTCAATTGCTGTTGCCCGAACATTGGCAAGGGATTACAATGACACAATTAAAACTCCTCGGATTTCATCTTTTCTAAATCCTGATGGCACTGATCTGGTTGTTTTGGCTGAAGATAAACGACGTAAATTCAGATTGGATTTTCTGGAATTGCAATATTACAGATGTCTGTTTCAGGAAGAATCGTTGCACGATCACTTGAAATATGAAGATTCTCTAAAACTTCGATATAATCGGAATAGTTGCAGAGAAATAACAAATAGGATAAATCAAACAGATGTTGCTCTGAATGCATCCATCTGCACGAAGTCATTAAAGTCGATTATTGAGAATGGTAAGCCAACAATCTCAATTTGGAGAACTGATAAAACAACTTTTGAAGTCAGAAAATATTCGTTCGAACCAACAAGATGGATACGAAAGGATGTTGGCGAATGGAAGATGTATTTTGATTTATGGCTGCTTGACCGGATGAAAGCTTTTAGATACTCTAAATTACCGAATGAAACTGGTGGCATATTAATTGGCTCATATGATTTTCAGAGGAAAGTAATTTATATCTGTGATTCTTTATTCGCACCGCCTGACAGTATGGAAAGTAGGTCAACATTTGAACGAGGAGTAGAAGGGTTACTCGATAATTACTATAAATACCTTAAAGTGGTTGATAATCAGTTGTGCTATTTGGGAGAATGGCATTCTCATCCACAAGGGTGTTCAACGAATCCCAGCTCCTATGATTTCAATTTGTATGACTATCTATACAAAAAAATGTCACGGCAGGGTTCCCCAGTTTTGATGGGTATATTAGGTGATAACGATTGTAATATAATTTTTAAACCATGACACATGAATGATCTTATCAATAAAATTTCGTCTTACAACCTTTTCAATTACTTATTTCCTGGAGTATTATTTTTGGTTTTGCTCGATAAGGCCACAAATTTTCACTTTTTGCAAAAGAATGTTTTGGAAGGTGTTTTTTTGTATTATTTCATTGGTATGCTTATAAATAGAGTTGGTTCTCTTTGTATTGAACCAATTTTAAGAAAAACCAAATTAGTTGTATTCCAACCGTTGAAAGATTTCAACAAAGCTAAAGCGTTGGATGCCAAAATTGAAATCCATTCCGAAACCAATAATATGTTTCGGTCAATTGCTGCGATGTTTCTTGTACTTGGTGTATTCATTGTTTTTGATATGACTGGAATTCAGTTTGATTGGAGTGACAGTTTTGTGAAATTAACAATAGTAGTGGCATTGTTTGTTTTCTTGATTCTTTCGTATCGGAAACAGACTAAAATTATCTATGATCGGGTAGATAGTGCTTTGTCTTCCGAGAAAGATAAAAGCTAAAATTATTTTGGGAAGAATGCTTTTTAACAATATTATCTTAATTTTAGGCTTTAAGATTCTGACTTAAACCTGAATAAATGGCTAATTCAAATTTTCACTTCCTTCAGAACGAATGGCATTTTCTCTTTCAATCGGCAGTTGAAGCAGAGCAAAGCGCTAAAACAGCTCCGGTTACTTCTGCTTTTTATGCCCGCCTTTCGCTCGAAAAAATGGTGAATTGGCTTTACGAAAACGAAGGGTGTTTGAATCAGCCATACAACAGCAACCTCGCAGCGCGATTGGGAGAGCAAAGCTTTAAGGAAATCATACCGCCATCTATTTACCGCGATATTGACTTTATCCGGAGGGAAGGGAATTTGGCTGCACACCAAGGCAAATCATCATCCAAAGTCAGTGTTCCTTGTGTCCGTTTTTTGTTTCGCTTTCTGAGTTGGACGGTGAAAATGTATAGCGAAATTCCGCCGGAAATTGCTGCATTTGATGAATCATTGATTCCTGAAATCGGAAATCAGGAAAAATCACAGGCAGAGATCAAGCGATTGGAAGACGAGAATACCGGGCAAATTGAAATTGCCAACCGCGAACGTAAAAAACGTCTGGAAATTGAGGAAGAACTTCGGAAAATTAAAGCACAATTTGCTTTAACTGAATCCAGAAAGCGGCAAAATTCACCGGTAATTATCCCCGCAGGTCAGTATTCCGAAGCTAAAACCCGTGAACTTTATATCAACTCCATGTTGCGTGAAGCGGGCTGGAACCCGGATGCGACCAATGCAACGGAATATCCGGTTACAGGAATGCCAAAATCAGTGAATCCAACAGGAAACGGATATGTTGACTATGTGTTGTGGGGTGACAATGGCTTGCCTCTGGCTTTAGTTGAAGCGAAAAAAACTTCCCGAAATATTCATGAAGGAAAACATCAGGCCGAACTCTATGCCAATTGTTTGGAAAGAATTACTGGTCAACGTCCGGTAATATACTACTCAAACGGATTTGACACCGAGTTGTGGGATGATTGCTTTTATACTCCCCGGAAAGTGCATGGTTTTTATACCAAGGATGAGCTTCAGGTGTTGGTCAACCGTAGGAAAGATCGGATTGATCCACGGACCCAAACGATTAATAATGCCATTACCAATCGGGTTTATCAGAAGCTAGCCATTAAAAGCGTACTCGATAAATATCTTAAAACCACATCAGAAGGATTAAAAGGCGGTTCACGCAAAGCATTGGTGGTAATGGCCACAGGTTCAGGAAAGACCCGAACAGCCATTTCATTTGTCGATGTTTTGATGAAGGCAGGCTGGATCAGTCGGGTACTATTTCTTGCGGATCGTAATGCACTTGTTACTCAGGCCAAACGAAACTTTAATAAGCTATTGCCTCATTTGTCATCGGTTGATTTAACCAAAGAAAAAGAAGATAAAGAAACACGACTGGTATTCTCCACTTATCCAACCATGATGAATTGTATTGACGGTATTCATAGTGGCGAGCAGCGATTTTATTCTGTTGGCCATTTCGACCTTATCATTATTGATGAAGCCCACCGGTCGGTTTACCAAAAATACGGTGCCATTTTCGACTATTTTGATGCATTGATGCTGGGATTAACGGCCACTCCCAAGGATAGTACCGATTACGATACCTACCGTCTCTTCGAAGAAGAGCAGGGGATTCCAACTTTTGATTACGAATTGCAGGAAGCTGTTGACGAGAAATATCTGGTTCCGTTTCAAGCGAAGCAGGTTGACTTGGGTTTTATGACCCGTGGAATCAAATATAATGAACTATCGCCTGAAGAAAAAATTCGCTACGAAGAAACCTTCAGGGATGAACAGGGAAACCTGCCGGATGCAATTAGTCCTGCCGCCATTAATAACTGGTTGTTTAATGAAGATACCGTCGATAAAGTTTTAGACATTTTGATGAATGAAGGTGTTCGTGTTGAAGGAGGCGACAAAACAGGCAAAACCATCATATTTGCACGAAACCATGCACACGCCGAATTTATTGAAGCACGCTTCAATTTTCTTTATCCGCAATTCAGTAACAAGTATTTACGGGTAATCGACAATTACGAGAAATACGCGCAAGACCTGATTGACGATTTTGAAATGATTGGAAAATTACCGCAAATTGCTGTTTCAGTGGATATGCTTGATACGGGCATTGATGTGCCTCCCATTGTGAATCTGGTCATCTTCAAACCCGTTTATAGCAAAGCGAAATTTTGGCAGATGATTGGCCGGGGTACCCGTTTGTGTGAGGATTTGTTTGCTCCCGGCGATCATAAACAGTTTTTTAATGTTTTTGATATTTGTCGCAACTTTGAGTTTTTTCAGGAAAATGCAACAGGGATCATTCCGGTTAGTTACGATTCGGTGTCAGCCCGGATATTTAAAAATGTAATTGGTTTGGCTGAAGCTTTTCGGCAAGACCCCTATCTGGATGAATACCACCAAAAAGCAAGAACTGAATATCTCGATTGGGCACACGAACGTGTTTCAGCTTTAAACAGAAGTAGTTTTACCGTTAAAATGGTATTGCGGTATGTTGATCAGTTTTCAGACCGAAACAGCTGGAATGCTCTAACAAATGAAGACAAGCACAATATATATACTCATCTGGCAAAGTTGATATTTATCCCGGAAGATGATGAAAAGGCAAAACGATTTGATCAGTTAATGACGAGTTTTCAGTTGACTGTAGTCGAAAATGATGCTATCCAGCAACGTTATTGCAATAAGGTGCGAACGATTGCCAATCAACTTTCGCGTTTATTAAATATTCATGAGGTTGCCAAAGTTCAGAATGTTGTCCGTTCTGCTATGACCGATGAGTTTTGGGTAGAAAGAACGCATTCAAAATTGGAGACTGTCAGGGAATCATTCCGTCAGCTCATTAAATATATTCCAGCTACAGAAACGGTTATTTACCAGACAGATTTCGAAGATCAATTGATCGGAATCAACACGATTGCCGACGTTGAAGGAGGATATCGGAAAAGCGACAATTACAAATTAAAGGTTGAACGTTACATTCGGGAGAACATATACCACATCACCATACAGAAACTTCGAAAGAATATAAAACTTACCTCTGCCGAATTGCAGGAGCTGGAAAGACTGGTTTTTATAGATTCCCAAATCGGTACAAAAGATGACTTTGTTAAGCACTATGGTGAGCAGCCTTTGGGCAAATTTATCCGCACTATTTTGGGTATGGATGAAGAGGCAACACAAACTGCCTTTTCTGAATTTATTGATTTTGGTAATCTAAGAGCTGATCAAATACAGTTTATCCGGAACATAGTCACTCATTTTAAGAATAACGGAATACTCGAATTATCACAGCTTGCACAACCACCATTTACCGATATTAATGACCACGGTATATTTGGCCTTTTTGAGGATGAAGATCAAGATCGGATTATTCGTATTGTAGAGCAGGTCAACAACAATGCAGTAGGTTAAAATAATCAGGATATCGTTTGTTTTTTTTAAAAATATTACGATATTTGTACTGTGAGTACGAATAATGAAATAAAATTAAAGAGACTTCTGGATTTGCATGTTCCGGGAACAGTATTGCTTGCTTCATGGCTTGATGCAAATGGATTCTCCCGTGACCTGCAACATCGTTATTTAAAAAGCGGCTGGCTTGAATCGATTGGAGTTGGTGCTTTTAAACGCCCGAATGAAACTGTGGTTTGGCAAGGGGCACTTTATTCCCTGCAAAAACAAGCTAATCTGCCTGTTTATATTGGTGGCCCAACAGCTTTATCGATGTTGGGATTTTCGCATTATATCCGCACCGGAGCCGAGACGGTTTATTTATTCTCTTTATTGAATACGAGATTGCCAGCATGGTTTAAACAATATTCATGGAATGAAGCGGTAAGCCACGTCAAGACTTCATTTCTTCCAGAAGGGATTGGGATGGATGAATATCTTGAAACACAATTTCCCTTAATGATGGCATCAGCAGAGCGGGCAATATTCGAATGTCTTTATCTTACTCCGGATAGTCTGGATATTATGGAAGTTTATCAGATTATGTCTGGCTTGGTAAATTTAAGACCCGGCCTGTTGCAGAAGCTTTTGGAAGGATGCAGTTCGATAAAAGTCAAACGCTTATTTTTGTACATGGCGAAAAAGGCAAATCACCAATGGTTTCAATTTCTTGATTTATCATCGGTCAATCTTGGACAGGGTGCCCGGAATATTATCAGGAATGGTTCGTATGATTCTGAATTTCGTATTACAATCTCCAAAGAATTGGCTCAATTATGATCGATCCAAAATATAAAGCACAGGTTGATTTATTGTTGCAAACACTCCCGTATGTTGCAAAAGAAACAATATTTGCGCTCAAAGGGGGGACGGCTATTAACCTGTTTGTGCGGAGTATGCCCAGACTATCAGTTGATATCGACTTAACTTATCTTTTAATTGATGACCGGGAAACAGCATTAAAGAATATTTCAAATGGACTGGCGCGAATCAAATTCGACCTGGAACAATCTATTCCGAGAATTAGTGTGACAGCAGCATCACGCGAAGGACAGGATGTTAAAATTAATTGCCAGTTGCCTGGCGCTCAAATTAAGATCGAGGTAAATACCACAACCCGAGGGAGTATTCATCCAACCAGACTTATGCGGGTTCATGATTCTGTTGAAACTGAATTCGGCAGATTTGCTGCTATTCATGTTGTTTCAATGGCTGAACTTTATGGAGGAAAGATTTGCGCTGCATTAGACCGGCAGCATCCCCGCGATTTGTTTGATGTCTGGCTTCTTTTGGATAATGAGGGTTTCACGGATGATATAAAAAACGGTTTCCTTGTTGCGCTTATTTCTCACATGCGACCAATTAGCGAGGTAATCAGTCCAATGTTTATTGATCAGAGACAAGCCTTTGAAACCCAATTTTCGGGTATGGCAAATATGCCTTTTAGTTATGAAGATTATGAACAAACCCGATTACAGTTAGTTAGACAAGTTCAATCAAAACTAACAAACAGTGACCGGCAATTTTTAATGAGTTTCAAAGATGGCAACCCGGATTGGGAAAAATTATCCGTCAAAAATGTCCGAGAATTACCAGCCGTTCATTGGAAATTGCAGAATATTAAAAGATTAAAACACGACAATCCCAGGAAACACAAGGAGATGGTCTCCGTTTTAGAGAGCGTGTTATTTGGATGATTATAAATTGGTAAATATTTAAATGCACTTGTCAAATATTATCGTAAATTTAGATTAGATTTTTTATCACAGTAAAAGAATTAACGCAGCTTTTTTTGTTGTTATAGAGGTGGAAATTTAAAACCCTGGTCAATGACTAGGGTTTTTTGTTTTCAAAATAACTTTAAAGTACTACTCTCACTTAATTCATCACAAAGGTATTTACGCATCCCGGAAAAGGCAAGGGTGGCTTCTCTCTCCAATTCCCTTGTCAAGCCACACTTCGTGCTCGGTCAAATTCATCAACCCCCTTCGACTGCTTTGCGCTCAGGGAACGGTTGATGAATTATGACATTCGCCCTTGACTAGAATCCGGTCTGCTCAATGGTTCACGGTTCAAAATTAACCGGCGAGCCAGATGCCAAGATAAGTCCGCAAGGCAGCGGCAAAATCAAATGAAAGATTCAAACGGATGGGAAATTATTTCCACGTATTCAACCAAACAAGCTGTTAATGATGGTTTTCTTGTAAAGGTTGACAGTGACGCCTCAAAGGAAGCCGGTATTAAATTTCCGGTTTACCTGACTCGTGCAGCATGGGACAAGTATGTTGAAGTTCCGAAAGGTATGGAGCATGTTCAAAACCTTTCAGGTCGTCTTTGGGACGTGATGTTCATGTTTGCTTTTCAAGCCCGGAAAGTTTCTTCCAACTTTTTACAATTTGATTTTATCAGCTTTTTGCCCGATGAAGGTAACTGGGAAGCTAACGAAAAGTTGGAAACTGAGGAAAATCGTTTTAATCGATTAGTTACCCTCAAAGCTGTTATTCAGGCGCAGGATTTTGATGATCCGTCACCGGCTATTTTCATCATGAAACCCAGCGAAGACTGATTATGGCAATCGAAGAATCTTCAGAAAACTTCCTCCAATCGGGGGAAGTTTCTTTAAAAGGCTTTTTTCTGGTTGTACATTTCTGAAGTCAATAATTCGAAGTAAAATGCACTAAGAAATTGATGAGCATGTGATTAATAATTTTATATTTGGACACCAATTTTTGAGAACTATAAATTTTAGATAATTAAACACATTAAGAGATGACAAAAGCAGATATCGTTAACGAAATAAGTCAAAACACCGGAATTGAAAAAGTGACTGTGCAAAAGGCTGTTGAAGCAATAATGGAAACCATGAAAGATTCTTTAACCAGTGGAAGAAATGTATATCTTCGGGGTTTCGGTAGTTTTATCGTAAAAAGAAGAGCAGAAAAAATTGCAAGGAATATTTCAAAAAACACTACAATTATTGTTCCTGCACATTTCATTCCTTCTTTTAAACCTGCCAAAGAATTTGTTGCACAAGTTAAACAACAAGTAAAATAAGAAGCGTACACATAGAACAGAACCCCTGCGATTGCAGAACGTCCGGCTCACTTATTTCAAACGCAGTTCGTTCCCGTTATCTTGATAACGGATAGTTGCCCTCCGTACTAATTTATTCATTCACCGAACAATCTTCATAACTATACATTTAGATTCGGAATGATCGGACTGAAAGCCGATTATTCCGAACACACACCTTTCCAATTTTCTGGACTGATATACAAATAAAATAGCTCATCCTTCGGGTTAGCAAGCTGATTCAAAATGGAAACAACACATGCGCCGGTTGTCGAATAAGTTGATGATTGTTACTGTGCTTTTCTATATCAAAGAAAAGAAGACATTACTGAATCATAAAAAACAGGGTAACCCTTTTTCTATTTTGAAAGCGGTTTTTACTCCACAATGATAAGCCTTTTCGACTTTTGAGTTTAGAAAGTCAATCGCCATTTTGCCACGCTTTATATTCCCATTAGGCACTTTTTTCACAGTCTGTTACAAGCATCTTCATTAAACTGATTGGGGCATTACCTGTTCAATTGCCGAATTCGTACAGTTCATTGGACTTCAGAAACCGGTATTAAACCTGTTCGAGGAATTGCATCGCTTAGCCTCCGATGAAAACTTCCGGTTTCAAGCCTAAACTTTCGCATGCCTTGCCGGTAATGGCTTTTTGGGTCAAGTAGGCCATAACTAATTTTTAAGGTCAGTTAGATTTATCTGCAAAGGTTGGACACGTTTATGGCGTTCGGTCCCCTCAATCAAGGATTTTCCCGGCATATCCTTGCTGCGCGGCGGTATTCCAGTTCCTCCCTGATTGCGCCAAAATCCGCGTCCTGCTTAACCTGGCATATAATTTTAACTTTAAAAATTTACGTTATGACAACTTTTGAAAAACATTACATCGGAAAAGGAACTCAAGTAACAGATCTTGATATCGTAAAAGTAGTTCTCCCAGTAGAAGGCATCGAAGCAGCAATATTCGAAAAGGAAGGGATCAAATACCTTGGTTTCGAAGTGGCCAAAATGAAAACTCCTGACAAATTCGGCAGAACACACACCTGCTACTACCAGACCAAAGATTACACCGAAGATGCACCTGCTGCTGAGCCAGAAAAGCAAAAAAAGGCTAAGAAAGCTTCGAAGAAAGAACCAGCGGTGCCGGAAGAGGATGATCTACCGTTTTAAAACTTTTAAAAAAAGCCGAAAGGCTTTTTTGTTGGTCACTCAACAAATGGGACTTTATTTGAAATTCCAGATTCAAACTTACCACGATACCCTAAACTACTGATTCCGATAGCATTTATAGCTGATCAGGTAAGCGTTTCATTGCTTGTTTTTATGAAATTATACGCAAAGATGTAGGGCCAATCCGGAACTGCTTCGCAGGCTACACAAAGAATTTCCGGCATATCCTAAAAAATGTTCCATTTTTCTTAACGGTATTCCGTTCCTGTTTGTGTATTCCGAAGTGGCCCCAACGGCGAAAGGCATATAATTTTAAAAAACTATCGCATGAGAACTTACACTTCAAAATCAGCCAAAGACAATCAGGATAACAGTTCAGTTTGGGAAGCATTCACTGAGTATTTGAATTCTGTTTATTTCGAAGGTGCAGCCGAAACCCTCGAAGAAGAACTAATAAAATTTGAATATGCAGCTTATTTGAGTTGTTACGGGAATTAGCCATAACAACTCAAATAAATTATAGAGGCGAAAGCCTCTTCTTTTTATGCGTAATAAATTGCAAATCAATAAATAATAATTTAAGGAGGTGTACTCTCACTCAATTTTAGCGCGAAGTTATTTACGCATTCCGGAAAAGTCAAGGGTGGCTCTGGTGATCCTTTTCCATTCGATATGCCAATTGGATAGTCCAGGAACGGATCCCTTCGCCACACTTCGTGCTTGGTCAAAAACAGAACGCCCTTCGACCGTTTCACGCTCAGGGAACGTTCGGTTTTATGACATTCGCCCTTGACAAGAATCCGGTCTGCTCAATGGTTCATTGCTCAAAATTAACCGGCGAGCCAGGTGCCAAAATTAATCCGCAGGGCAGCGGTAAACGAAATGCAAAGTTATTCCAATGATCCAAAGCAGATCAAAGCAAGATTTAATTCCAGTTGTTCAAAATGCGCTGCCAAAATCAGCAAAGGTCAGGAGATTTACTACTGGCCATCATCCAGAGAAGTGTTTTGTCTGAAATGTGGCGAAGGATCTTACAATGAATTTCTGGCTTCAGCTCAGGATGAAGAAACTTACCAGAGTTGGTATCGGTGAAAAGGGAGGCGAATATGCCTCTTTTTTTTTATCGGCGAGCCAGATGCCTAAATAAATCCGCAGGGCAGCGGTGAATCAAATGTTGAAGTTTTTTGAAAATGCGACAACGCTAACCGAACTTCGGAAAGAGTACCGGAGGTTGGCATATATCTATCATCCTGACAAAGGTGGAGACACTGTGCTGATGCAGATTCTGAACGATAACTACGACCGGCTATCTGAAAAGTTTATTAATGGAAATATCGATTTTTCAGAAGGACGTAAAGAATATGAGATGCAGGTTTCGGAAGAAATCCGTGAGATGTTGAACCGCATCATGTTTCTCAACGGTGTTGATATTGAAGTCATCGGCGGATGGATCTGGATAACCGGAAATACGTTTGCTGTCAGGACCACATTGAAAAGCCTGGGATTCATGTTTAGCCATCCAAAAATAGCCTGGTACTGGCACAAAGGCGAATACCGTAAGAAAAACGGGAAGATTCAATCAATGGATGAAATGAGAGATTTCTGGGGTTCTCAGAAGATTGAAACTCAACCCGAAACATCCAATCAATTAAATTAACCAACAGGGCGTGCCAGAACAAACCTGAGTTTACCGAAGGTTGCCCAAATAAGTCCGCAGGGCAGCGGCATTTCACATGAATATGGAATTAGATATTGCAACCACCGATAGGCTTCTCAATGCCATCATGTTCTGTTTAGGTCCTTCATTAGACGACAACAGCATCCGGGAATCACCTTGGTTACTTGAACTGGCTGAGTCATACAAAGAAATTGTGGCCCAGTTGCCAGTTGGATGGAGATTAGACCATCATCAGCTTATTAATTTTTAAATCACAGGGCGCGCCAGATGCCAATATAAGTCCGCAGGGCAGCGGCAATATATATGGATTATTTAGTAGTTGGTTCAAACGGCTTTGCACAAGTTGGCGATCCTGATTATTTCACTAAAGCGAAAATCGAACTTCGGATTTTGCATGAATTCCTTCAGGAAAATTATCCTGTTCCTGATGAATTTGCCTCAAAAGCCTATTACTACATCAAAGCTTTCAACCATGATTTTGGAACCTACCATGAAGTTGTTGTTATCTTCGATGACCAATTTCTTTCCACTCTGGAGGATTCCGAACTTGAACCAGATACAGCGCTATTTGATAAGTTTTGGAACTGGTTTAATTCAGTGGAATCAGTTGATCTGGAAATAGAAGAACTGACCGGGCAAATACGGCATGCTTACCAAAACTTACTGGATATAGAAAAAGGTGATCATTTGAAAGTTATTCGGGTAGCCTGAATTTCAAAAAAAGGTGAAAAACCCTTTTTATTCGTTCATAGGTTTTCACCAGATCCATACTGTTGTTTCATAAGTTTTTTTACTCTCACTCAATTTTAGCGCAAAGTTATTTTCGCATTCCGGAAAAGTCAAGGGTGGCTTTTCCCTCCAATCTTCCCACCAACGCCACACTTCGTGCTTGGTCAAAAACCTAACGCCCCACGACTGTTTCACACTCAGGGGACTTAAGGTTTTATGACATTCGCCCTTGACAAGAATCCCTTCTGCTCAATGGTATTCGGCTCAAAATTAACCGGCGAGCCAGAAGCCAAAATAAGTCCGCAGGGCAGCGGTCAAGAACAATGAAAACGTATAAGAAAATTCTTCCATTAATCACTTTAAAGAAAACCAGATCTGACTTTCACTGCGCAAAGATTGTTACATCAACCGATGCTAATGAATTTATCCGCAACTTTTACTCGGATGACATCGGGATCTTTGAAAGTTTCTTCATCCTTTTGCTCAACCGAAACAATTCTACTATTGGTTATGCCAAGATTTCGCAAGGCGGTATTGTAGGAACGGTTATCGATGCCACTATCATTGCCAAATACTGTGTAGAAGCCTTGGCAACCTCAGTTATACTTGCCCATAATCATCCTTCAGGAGGACTTGTTCCCAGCCAGCAGGATAAAGATATTACCCGAAAAATAAAGGATACCCTGAAGATCTTTGACTGCAATGTTCTTGACCACATCATACTTACCGAAGATTCTTTTTTCTCTTTTGCCGATGAAGGACTGATGTGAAATGAGCCCTCTGGGGCTTTTTTTTATCGTTTAATTCAGTCCATTACTGAATTAAACGATACTTTCTATTATTTGCCGTTGCCCAACATATTTAGCTTTTCACTTAATTCAATAAGTCCGGCTTTCTGTAAGCAGTCATTAGCTAATGCTTTTAGTTCTTTCAAACTTTCTTCAGGAACATTGTTCAGAAGGTTGGATGATTTATCATCATCCTTTGCTGTCAGGCCACGCTCAATAACACTATTGAGCAGCAATACATTTTTACGCGACATTTTCAAATCAATCTTCACTGTTTCATTCATGCCAGGGATACTCAAAATGGTATCATAAACCTTGGCCACATCATTTGTTGTCAGCATAGTAATACGTTTTAAATTAGACAAAATTTACGTTGTAAAAGTAATGAGCCATTTTCAAACCATCCTAGTCAAAAAATAGTGAGGATAGGTAAAACCCATACCGCTTATTTACCTTCGTATCATTGAAACTGAATTGTGAACTTGAAAATGTGCGGTATGGATTTCAGGAATCAAGGGCTTACCATTAACGAAGCCAAAGAAATGGACATGGTAAATTACCTGTCTGCATTAGGCCACGAGCCAGCAAAAATCAGAAATAATGACTATTGGTATTTATCACCACTCCGGGAAGAAAAAACACCATCCTTTAAGGTTAACAGGAAGCATAACCGTTGGTACGATCATGGTCTGGGCAGAGGGGGTAACCTGATTGATTTCGGGATCGAATATCATCGCTGTACTTTTGGTGAATTGCTGGAGAAACTAAGTGGTAATTTCTCTTTTCAAAAGCCACCTGTCCTGATATTGAAAAGTGTGTCTAAGCCGGAACCGAAGATTAGAGTTTTGGACGATATTGAGATCACTTCATATGCCTTATTACGTTACGTTGAACAAAGGCATATCCCAATAGAAATTGCCCAAAAGTATTGTCGTGAAATTCGTTATGAATTGAACGAAAAAACCTACTACGGCATCGGTTTTAAAAATGATTCGGGAGGATGGGAAATTCGCAATCCTTACTTCAAAGCAAGCAGTTCACCAAAGGATATCACCACCTTTAAAAATGGTTCGGATGAGGCAGTCGTATTTGAAGGTTTTACCGATTTTTTATCCTTCCAGTTTCTCCACAAAAACCTTCCTGAAAACAGTCAGGATTTTGTGGTTTTAAATTCGGTTTCCTTTTTTGAAAGAGCACGCCCATTTATGGAACAACACTTGGCAATCCGACTTTACCTGGACAGGGATGCTGCCGGACAAAAATACTGTCGGCGCGCACTTTCAATGAGTAATAAGTATACCGATGAAAGCAGTCTGTACAAAAAACATAAAGACCTTAATGACTGGATTGTAAATTCTGGCAAGTTGCAGAAAATGCGATTAAGGCAAAAGTTAAGGTAGTTCAATTTAACTGAATCAATCTTGAAGTGCCTGAAAGCGTCAAAAAGTCATTTAAAGGTCTGTAAGATGTTCGAAAGGCTGGGAGATTGCCACGTTCCTGCAATCGGCAAGATGAACGGTTGTTAAACAACCGGATCTTGCCGCCCCACACTCGGAACTCGTGGGCGGTGACACAGATACGATCAAATGAGTTTGAAAAACGGAAAAATGAGAAGAGATGGGAAGAGAAAATTCAAACCGGACACGCATCATCGGGTTACGCCTTACAACCGATGAGTATTCGAAAATTGAAAGAAAATGGAAGGCAAGCACCTGCCGAAAACTAAGCGATTATGTTCGTAGTAACCTTTTTGATAAACCAGTAGTAACCACGTACCGCAACCGCTCACAGGATGATACGTTGACTGAACTGACAAAACTGAGAAACGAGCTCAACGCCATAGGAAACAACTTCAACCAGGCAGTGAAACGGCTGCATACCTTGCAGCAGATCCCCGAATTTAGAAACTGGCTGGTTACTTGGGAAGTGGAGAGAAAAATCTTGTTCAACAAGATGGACGAGGTCAAAAATAACGTCAGAAAAATACTGGAAGCATGGTTACAGTGATCAAAGTTGCCAACTCTGTACACCGTATTTTTAACTACAATGAGAACAAAGTTAAGGAAGGTGTTGCAGCGTGCATCAGGGCTGAAAATTATCCGCTGGAGGCAGAAGAAATGAATCTGAAAATGAAGCTCAATTTTTTATTGAAACGCATGGAACTGAATGAAAATGTAAAACGGAACAGCCTTCATATTTCGCTAAACTTTGATCCTTCGGAAACAGATTTATCTGTTGAAAAGCTGATTGAAATTTCCAAAGTGTATATGCAGAAATTAGGCTTTGGAGATCAGCCCTACCTGGTCTATCAGCACCATGATGCCGGACATCCCCACCTGCATGTAGTGACTACAAATATCAAGGCAGATAGTAGTCGAATTGATCTGCACCACTTAGGCATCCGCATGTCCGAACCGGCACGAAAAGCCATTGAAAAAGAATTTGGTTTGGTGGTTGCTGAAGCACAAAAAAAACAGAAAAACCAATTAAAGCCAGTCTCGGTTGTAAAGGCATTGTACGGTAAATCGCAAACCAAAATGGCCATACAAAATGTATTGGAAGTTGTGTTAAACCAGTACCAATATACTAGCATTCCGGAGTTAAATACTGTGCTTAAACAATACAATGTGATGGCCGAACGGGGCAGTGAAAATTCGAAAGTCTACCAGCACAACGGTTTGCTGTACCGCATACTGGATGCTGGCGGAAATCCAATTGGAGTGCCGATCAAAGCAAGCCTATTTCAAAACAGCCCAACCCTTAAAACTTTGGAGGGAAAATTTAAGGAAAATGAAGTGAAGCGTATGCCGCATAAGACGCGGGTTAAGAATGCCATTGATATGTTCTTAACAGGGAATAAGGCAACTCTTCAGGATTTGATAAAAGCATTGGAAAAGCAGGGTATTTATGTTGCCCTGCGCCAAAGTGATACCGGTTTGATTTACGGTATAACATACGTTGATCATCAGACCAAATGTGTATTCAATGGGAGTACATTGGGCAAACAGTATAGCGCAAAGGCCATTCAGGAACGTTGCCAGCAAAAAACAGTTACTGAGCAGAAGTTACCTCCGCATTCAGCTCAGAAACCGATTGGGTTACAGCCTCCGGCTAACGCCGTTGAGGCAGAAACTAAGGCGCATTCAAACGCTTTGCAGATTGCTGCACCTTTCAAGGAAATTGAAAACATACTGGATGTCCTGCTGCAACCAGAGCAGACATCAAATTATCTGCCGTACCATTTGAAACGGAAGAGGAAAAGGAGGAAAAGAAATAACCTGAATAACAATCAATAACAACAAATAATAATCCAAAATCTTAAAGCTATGGCAATGCAGACCGGAGAGAATGAACAGGCGATGAGGAAAATTCTGGATATGACCAGGCTGATTAGCATTGTAATTTTAGTGATCCATTTTTATTATTACTGCTATGCAGCTTTCCATGAGTGGGGATTGAGCAGTGCATTGATTGACCGTTTATTGGGCAACATTTACAGAACGGGATTGTTTGGGAACTTTCATAAATCCAAGCTAATTGCCTTGGGCTTCCTGTTTATTTCTCTGTTGGGCGCACGAGGTCGGAAAAACGAAAAGCTGAATCATAAAACAGCTATTGCATATATCATCACCGGGCTGCTGATTTATTTTACAAGTTACCTGGCCTTGCTGGTGAAAATAAAGACAACGGAACTGGCAATAGTATATATTGGCATTACTTCCATTGGGTTTTTGCTCTTGTTATCTGGTGGTACATTGTTGTCAAGGATTATCAATAACAGGCTCAATAATAAAGATATTTTCAATAAGGAAAACGAGACGTTTCCACAGGAAGAACGACTATTGGAGAATGAATATTCTATTAATCTTCCGGCCCGTTACCGATTAAAGGATAAAACCCGCAATAGTTGGATCAATATCATTAATCCTTTTCGGGGAGTAATGGTGTTGGGAACGCCCGGTTCCGGTAAATCTTACTTCGTGATACGCCACATTATTACACAACATATCCGTAAAGGCTTTACCATGTTTGTGTACGATTTTAAGTTTGATGACCTTTCCAGAATTGTCTACAATACATGGCTGAAAAACAAGCATAGATATCCAAAGCCTCCTTCATTTTATGTGATCAATTTTGATGATCTGACCCGCAGCCACCGCTGCAATCCCCTGGAGCCATCAGCGATGACCGACATAACGGATGCAGCAGAATCGGCACGTACAATACTGATGGGATTAAATAGAGAATGGATCAAGCGTCAGGGCGACTTCTTTGTGGAATCGCCGATTAATTTTTTAACGGCTGTTATCTGGTATTTAAAAAAGTATAAGGATGGTGAATTTTGCACCCTACCACACGTCATTGAGCTGATGCAGGTCGACTATGACAGCCTGTTTACTTTGCTCAGAACAGAGAAAGAGATTGATGTATTGATAAATCCTTTTGTGAATGCTTACCTAAATGATGTGATGGAGCAATTGGAAGGCCAGATAGCCTCGGGCAAAGTGGCCATGGCGAGGCTTTCATCTCCGCAATTGTACTACGTTTTATCCGGCAACGACTTTACATTGGACATTAATAATCCCGATGAGCCAAAGATTGTTTGCATGGGTAATAATCCACAAAAAATACAGATATACGGAGCCGTATTGTCTCTCTATGTAACCCGTTTAGTGAAGCTTGTGAACAAGAAAGGCAAACAAAAAAGCAGCCTTATCTTCGATGAGTTTCCGACCATTTATCTGAATAATATGGACAGCCTGGTGGCTACTGCAAGAAGCAATAAGGTGGCTACCTGTCTGGGTATTCAGGACTTTAGCCAGCTTCGTAAGGATTATGGTCGTGAACAGGCAGATGTGATTATGAACATTACCGGCAATATTGTTAGCGGACAGGTAACTGGAGATACGGCCAAGCAACTATCAGAGCGCTTTGGAAGAATAATGCAGGATCGGGAAAGCCTTTCCATAAATGCCTCTGACACTTCCATCAGCCGCTCCAAGCAATTGGAATCTGCGGTACCACCTTCTAAAATTTCGGCGCTCAGTTCAGGAGAGTTTGTAGGGATGGTAGCTGATGATCCAGACTGCAAAATTGAATTGAAAACTTTCCATTGTGAGATATTGAACAATCACGAAGCTCTGAAGAAAGAACAGGATAGTTACAAGGATATTCAGGTTATCCGCAAGCTGGACAATACAATGGTGCAACGGAATTACCTGCAAATAAAACAGGATGTACAGGATATTATCCAGTCAGAGATGGAACGGTTGCTGAATGATCCGGGGTTGACACATTTGGTAGTGAGAAAGGGATGACTGAAGATAACTTCTTTATTTACGGGCATATCAGTTTTAAAAAGGGCACTCCCAAAGAATATAGATTAAAGGTTTGATTTTGCATATTTTTAACTGATTATTGCATAGAGTAGCATCGAATTTTACTGGAAATTTACATTGAAAAAATCACTATTTTTTTTTCAAATAAGAATAATTATTGCAATTAATGATGTACTTGACTTGAAAGTTCGAAAGTCTTTGCCTCTAGCTGAACTAATGAGAAAATTTCTAGCTTTGTCATTCTGATATTTGACAATGAAGGTATGCTTGAATTTAGTAACGAAATAGTTAAGCAGTTTATTAAAGGAGACGAATCAGCCTTTAAGGTAATATTCAATTCTTTCTATCCTCGCTTATACCATTTTATTCATGAGTACATTCCTAACGATGATCTTGTGGAGAACATGGTTCAGGATACGTTTTTGATATTATGGAATAAAGGAAACGGACTTAAAGAAGATACAAATATTAATGCATGGCTTTATACCGTAGCTCGAAATAATTGTTTAAAGAAACTCAGAGACGATAAGATAAGGAAGGCATTGCGTTTTACGGTCCCACTTAATGAACTGGAGCTTGAAATGAATATGGAAGCTTTGTCAAGTCTGGACACTTCAGAATTAACTTTTTTTGAGATTGAACGCATCATTAAAAGCACATTGGTTAGATTGCCTCCTCAATGTAGACGTATCTTTGAACTAAGTCGCTTTGAAAATATGAAAAACATTGAAATTGCAGGTGAAATGGAAATCTCTGTAAAAGCAGTCGAAGGTCAAATCACCAAAGCATTAAAATTGTTTAAAACGGCCTTGAAAGACTACATTCCGTTAGTTTCATATTTGTTTGTTGGCTAAATTGATCGCTATATTTTTTAATAGAGACAACTGAACACTCGCATCTCTACTTTTATTGATCTAGTTTTTTCTTAGATTTTCTATCCTTTTTGTATTAGTCGCTCATATTCTCTTGCGATACTCCCTTAGTTTTTCAACTATTCGCAATTTGATACTTTATTTCAATTTTTTTAATAATTCCTAAAAAAAATGTAATTTTCAACTAGGGTATATATATATTTCTGGATTATATAAAGCGAAGGCCAGATTATTATATGGAAGAAATGAACAGGATAATAGAGTTAATTACCGGTAATGTTGCTGAAGAACAGAAAAATGACATCTTAAATCAGGTGAAAGGTGATGCTGAGCTTAGGAAAGAGTTTAATTCAGTTAAAAATGCATGGGCGTTGTCTTCTTCACAAATCGAAATGCCCGAATTGAAAATCGAAAGATCTTACCTGACTTTAAAATCAAAAATAAAAAATCAAAGACCGACAGTTGGTATACGTATCTATACTTTTTTTAAATATGCTGCAATCTTATTGGTCATTTTCGGTGCAGGTATTCTATCCAATAAATATCTTACAGTTTATAAAACTGCAGAGTTAAGTTCAACAGAGATTGTTGTGCCATCGGGACAAGTGGCCGAAGTATATTTACCAGATGGTTCCCACGTTTGGCTAAATGCTGAATCACGACTGTCTTTCAATAATAGCTTTACTGAAAAAACACGAGGTGTTTCCCTGAAAGGTGAGGCATATTTTAAAGTACAGAAAGGCAAAAAACCATTTATCGTTTCTACGAAGTTTGGAGATATTACTGTATTGGGAACCTCATTTAATGTTCGTGCTTTTGAAAATAGTGATTTTCAGACAACTCTTGTAGAGGGAGTTATAAAATACAAAAATACAGAACAGGATAAAGCAGTAACGCTAGCTCCTGGAGAGCAAATGGTAATGTACGAGAATGAAAAAATTGAAGTACATGAAGTTGCCAATACCAATGTATATACTTCTTGGAAAGATGGCATTATCGTTTTTGAGAAAGAGCCATTGCGTGATGTTATTAAAAAACTGGAACGTCATTTTGCCATTAGAATTGAGTTGCAAGATAAATTGCTGGGCGATATTCGTTTTACAGGCAGTATTGAAAATGAAAGTTTGTTCGAAGTAATGGACTATATTAATAGAACAAAACAAATCCAATATACATTTGATAAAAAACTTAAACTTTTAAAGATTATGAAAAGATAGATGAGAAAAAGACTTCTGGAAAAATAAGTCAAGAAAAAGGCAGAATCTGACCATTCTGCCTTTTAGAATCTTGATTAAACGCGAATTATTAGTTAAATCAAAAAACAAACTTATGAAAAAAAATCGATGTTGTGATGGCATCTTGCCATTGTTTTATCAAATTTTTAGAAAAATGAAACTAACTTTGATGTTATTATTTCTGACTGTTTTGACAAGTATTGCAGCAGATTCGTATTCCCAATCTGTTAAACTTACCTTAAAACTGGAAAATACGAGGATTGAAGATGTATTGGGCCGTATTGAGGACCAAAGTAAATTTCGCTTTTTTTACAATGAAGAAATTAATCTGGAAAAAAGGATTTCTCTTAATGCTTCTGATGAATCTATCGTAAACATCCTTGATGAAATTTTTCGTGGTAAGGGAATTCATTATGAGATTGTTGACCGTCAGATTATTCTGACCAACAATACTGATCTGAAAAACTCAACATCTCAACAACAAAAATCTGTTTCAGGTAAAGTAATTGACACTTCAAAAGTACCTTTGCCTGGAGTCTCTGTGGTAATTAAGGGTACAACTATTGGTGCCATTACTGATTCGAATGGTAATTATTCATTAACAAATGTTACAGCTAATGCTATTTTGCAATTTTCATTTGTGGGAATGAAAACGCTGGAGATCCCAGTTGAGAGTAAAAGTGTAATAAATGTTTCGTTAACTGAGGAAACGGTTGGTATTGAAGAGGTTGTTGCGGTAGGATATGGAACTCAAAAAAAAGCAGATATGACTGGTTCGGTTTCAACGGTAAAGGGAGGTGAATTGGTTAAAGCTCCTTCTCCAAATCTTGCCGTTTCGTTAACCGGAAAAATGACGGGAGTAATTACCACACAACATACGGGTGAACCAGGAAAAGACGATCCAACTTTTTTTATTCGGGGTAAAAGTACTTTTGGCGATAATACTGCCTTAATTCTGGTTGATGGAGTAGAGCGTTCGCTTAACCGACTTAATCCAAACGAAATTGAAAGTGTGACAATTTTGAAGGATGCTGCATCGGCAGCAGTTTATGGGGCAAGAGCAGCAAATGGTGTAATCTTGATTACTACTAAAAGAGGAACAGTAGGAACGCCAAAAATTTCTTATATAGGCTCAACCGGTTACCAAACTCCTGCCATTATGCCTAGGTTAATGAATGCTTATGAGTATGCTACAAATCTAAATATTGCAAGGGCAAATCAGGGTGATCTTCCTCGCTTTTCTGATAGTGAAGTTCAGGATTATAAATCAGGAAAACTTCCAACAACAAACTGGTGGAATGAAACTTTTAGCAAGAGAGCTCCAATTAAACAGCACAATATCTCGGTTGATGGCGGAAATGACAACACCAAATATTTTGTTTCTCTTGGCTTTTTAGATCAGGACGGATTATATGCATTGTCAAACTACAAGAAGTACAACGTCCGATCGAATATTGATGTTAAGATTACAAAAGATTTTAGAATTGGTATTGATCTGGCCGGAAGAAATGAAAAAACAATTGCTTCTCCAATAGGAGATGGAATTTTTGCAACGGTAATGAACTCGAAACCAACTGAATCGGCTTATGTTCCTGAATCAGTTGAAGTAGATGGATTAGGCTCGAATGGAATGATAACAACACCAATTGGGTTAGCAGAACGCGCCGGATACAACCGAACCAATACAAGCGTTTTTCAAAGCACATTGCAATCTTCATACGCATTTCCTTATGTCAAAGGGTTAACTGCAAAACTGAGTTTCTCATATGACCGAACTTATGTTGATAGTAAGGTATATAATACTCCTTTTGATTTTTATGTATTCGATAAGGTGAATGATCTATACTCGAAATATTCAAGCGCGGGTCAGATTAATTTAACACAACAATCGGCGCAGTCAACACTTCAGACACTTCAAACATCGTTATCGTATGATAGAAAATTCGGGAAGCATGGTATTTCTGCATTGATGTTGATGGAAAAAATTCAAAGTAATTCTGAAAATATTTCTGCGTATAGAGAAGGATATATTTCTTCGGCAATTGATCAGATATTTGCAGGAGGAGATTTGAATAAAAATAATGGTGGTGCTGCTTTTGAGTCTGCCCGGCTGGGTTATGTTGGCCGAGTTAACTACAATTTTAATGAAAAATACCTTATTCAGGCCAATTTCAGATACGATGGCTCATTCAACTTCCCCAAAGATAAACGATGGGGATTTTTTCCGGCTTTTTCAGTCGGATGGAGAATTAATAATGAATCGTTCCTGAAAGACATTGATTTTATATCTAACCTGAAATTGAGGGCATCTTATGGCGAATATGGAAATGACAGGGTTTCTCCTTATCAATATTTGTCAGGCTTTAATTTCGGATCGGGTTCAATTTTTGGAAATGGATATAATACAGGAATTACCGAATCAGTAATACCGAACCCAAATATTACATGGGAAACGGCCATCAGTAAAAATATTGGATTAGATTTTGGAATCTTTAATGGAAAAATATCAGGTGAATTTGATTATTTTTATAAAAGGACAAAAGACATTTTATTACCCCGAAATGCAAGTGTTCCCCAAACTTTTGGAGCAACTCTACCATATGAAAATATTGGTACGGTTGATAATAAGGGAGTTGAGTGGTTGCTGCGATACAAGGATAATTTGGGCAAAGTTAAATTCATACTTGAGGGCAATTTTACCTATGCCAAAAGTAAGGTTATTTTCATGGATGAACCTGCCACAGTTGAAGACAGGTTAAAAAGAACTGGACAACCTTTTGATCAGTTTTATGGACTAAAAGCTGAAGGACTTTTTCAGTCGCAGGCAGAAATTGACGGATGGGCCGTTCAGGATGGAAACAAAAATACGACTATAAAAACGGGAGATATTAAGTATCAGGATTTTAATAATGATGGTGTTATTGATGGGAAAGATATACACCGGGTTGGCAAGAGCGATATTCCTGAAGTAATATTTGGATTCAATCTGAATTTGGAATATAAGGGATTCAGCTTATCGGCTAACTTTCAGGGAGCTGCCGGTTTTGAGCAATATCTCCGATATGATCCATTTAACCTGGAAGGTAACGCATTTGCCATTTTCAAAGATTCCTGGACTCCGGAAAACACAGGTGCTAAATATCCACGACTGTATTCAGGTATAAAGCAAAATAATACACAAGCTTCGTCTTTCTGGTTGTATAATGCAACCTATGTAAAGCTCCGAAATCTTGAGTTTTCATATACTTTTAATAAGGTTAAGGTATTTGAAAAGATTGGAATTACAAATTTGAGGCTTTTCGTATCCGGAAATAATCTAATAACAATCTCAGGCATAAAAGGTTTTGATCCTGAAATACCACAAATAAATCCTGGTGCAAATCCATTTTATTATCCTCAGATGAAGATGTTTAATGCGGGAATGAATTTGGAATTTTAATGGATTGCATTCAGAATTAACTAAAATCAAAATACGAAAAAGATGAAAAACAAAAATATAAAACTTATTTTAGGCTACCTCTTTTTGTTATTGGTAACCGTATCTTGTGAAAAGGACTTTTTAGATAGCAAACCTTTGGATAGTATTTCAAGTGATGCCGTTTTCAAAGATAAACAATTATCGCAAGCCTATTTGTACAATATTTATGATTATATGCCATGTGGTTATGGCGCTCATTTCGATAAAGGAGTTTTAACCACTTCGGGTTATGGAATTACAGATTTAATTGATGGAAGCACCGATTTATCACGATCACCTTCAGGATGGAATGAAAGCAACTCAATACTAATACCTGGTCTGGTTTCAGCCACTGCCAATCCGTTCGACGATGCCCGCTCGGGAGAAGGGACGATCTGGGCACGTGAATACAAAGCAATTCGGAAGGTGAATGCTTTAATTGAAGGCTTGTCGGCCAGCCCTATTAACGATGAGGCATGGAAAAACCGAATTACTGGGGAGGCCAGATTCTTGCGATCTTTCTTTTACTTTAATTTGGTTCGGAAATTTGGAGATGTTCCTTTAATTACTAAGCCACAATCGTTCGAAAATCTGGATTCTCTTTTAGTAAGCAGAACTCCCGTTTCTAAGATTTACGATTTTATCGATCAGGAATTGTCTTCAATTGCAGGTCAGCTACCTTCCGCAAACGAATTGTCTGCAGCAGAACTTGGCCGGGCAACAAAAGAGGCCTGTTGGGCGCTTGCAGGCAGGGCCATGTTGTATGCCAAACGGTATGCCAAATCGGCTGAGTATAGTAATATGGTTATTTCAAGTGGCGTATTTCAACTTGCTTCCAATTACAACGCATTGTTCCAATCTCACGGAGGAAATAAAGAAGTAATATTCGAAGTTTTATTCGATGGTAATGGTCCAAAAGGAGGGAAAGGACATGTTGCTGATTTACTTTATAGTCCTCCAAGCATCACCGCCGGAGCCGGATGGGGCTCTCAGGCCTGCCCAACTGAAGAGCTTGTTGAGTCGTACGAAATGTTGAATGGTAAGTCAATATCAGATCCTGCTTCCGGATATAATCCACAAAATCCTTATATTGGAAGAGACAACCGGCTTTCTGCCACGGTTATTTACGAAGGTTCTGTTTTCAAGGGAAAAGTAATTCATACCGCTTTTAATGCTCCCGATGATGGCATTGGCTTAATCGGCAGAACCTATACGGGTTATTATCTCCGGAAATTTATGGATGAGTCGTTGCCTCAGGCAAATTATTCGTTTGGAGGGAGCATGACCAGTTGGAAAGAATTACGTTTGGGTGAAGTTTTGCTAAATTATGCCGAAGCCAAAAATCAAAGTGCAGGTCCGGATCAATCAGTTTACAATGCAATTAATCAGGTTCGGTCAAGAGCCGGTCTTCCGGGATTGCCGCAGGGTTTAACCAAAGAGGAAATGTTTTCACGTATTGTTCAGGAAAGAAAAGTTGAATTGGCATTTGAAGGACATCGTTTTTGGGATTTGAGAAGATGGGGTTTGGCAAAACAAGTGCTTAACGGCTTAAACCCGCATGGAATGTTGATTACCATAGATGGCGCTACCCGTCAATTAAATTACCAGGTCTTCCAGCTCAATCAATTCTTTGGAATTCCAACTCAGGTATTTTTGGATCGAAATTATTTATTGCCGATTAATCAAACAGAAGTACAAATTAATAAAAACTTGGTACAAAATTCTGGTTATTAAAAAATAGAAACAACTGGTTTCATGTTTTAATGGAACCAGTTGTTATATAAGGATTTATTTCATTTTTTAAGTTATCCGGTTATGATTGCTAAAACAGGGATAAAATTTATCATTTCTCTTACCTATTTATTATTTGTTGCTTGTTTAATTTCAATTTCTTCTTCCTGTAAGCAAGATGATAAAAATGGAGTGGAAATTATTCAGGAAGTAACACCGCAGAATTATTATATCGATGCAGTGAGCGGAAATGACTTGAACAATGGAACCAGCTCTGGTTCAGCCTGGCAGACTTTTACAAAAGTTAATGAACGAACGTTTATTGCTGGCAACCAAATCTTGTTAAAAACCGGATGTGTCTGGAATCAGCAGTTAAAACCTAAAGGTTCGGGTTCGCCAACCAGTCCAATTATTCTTGGTTCTTATGGTATTGGAAATAAACCAATCATTAATGGACAAGGTGTGTCAGGAGCTGTGGTGTATTTAAAGAACCAGTCGAACTGGATTATTCAAAACCTTGAAATCACGAATTACGCCTCTGAAAGAAGTTACATTTATCGTTGGGGAATAAATATTGAAAACTACGATGCCGGGACATTAAGAAACATTCAGATTTTAAATAATTATATCCATCAGGTTTCCGGAAGTTTTTACTGGCCAAATGTTCAGAGTGTTTATGCCGGTCCACATTGTAATGGAGGTATTGCATTGAATGTTACTGGCTCATCGGGAACCGATAAATTTGATAATGTATTAATCGAAGGAAATACAGTGAGCCATTCAGGCCGGACAGGTATTGTGGTTTGGGATAATGTTTGGAACGGAACCGATTACGCATCGACCAATGTAAAAATCAGGAAAAATACGGTAGAATTTATCGACAGCGACGGTATTCTGACCTTTGGTTGTAATGGGGCGCTTATCGAGTATAATACGGCAAACACCTGCGGCAATTATGCTGAAAAGGGAATGTTTAATGGTTCTGCAGCTATTTGGCCTACACGAGGATCAAATTGCATAGTGCAGTATAATGAAGCATATAATACCCGTGCTCTTTTAGATAATATTGATGGCGAAGGATTTGATGTGGACATCGACGCAACTGATTGCATTGTTCAGTACAATTACAGTCACGATAATGCAGGTGGTTTTTTAGTGATTGTTAATGCCAAGGGCTCTCCGGGCGTTTATCTTGGAACCACTGGAACGATTGTGAGGTACAACATCAGTCAAAACGACGGAACGCGGGTGATAAACATTGCCGGTGGAATAGGTAAAAACACCGCTATTTATAACAATACCTTTTATGTAGGCTCCGGAAATAGTACCAATATTATTGAGCATTCGTGGGATATTGATATGACACAACCGCTTTCATTCATGAATAACATCATCTGTAATTTTGGAGATGGCAAATTCGATATTCCCGGAACGCTTAGCGGAAATACAACCTTCAACTATAATTTGTATTTCGGGAATCACCCTGAAAGTGAACCAAAGGAAATTAATAAACTAACCGGAGATCCATTATTTGTGAATCCGGGAAGTGGAACATCCGGAATTAATTCGCTGGACGGATATAAACTGAAATCAGGTTCGCCGGCAATTGCTTCAGGAATTTTAATGGGAAATGCCTCGAAACGTGATTTTTGGGGAAATCAAATCTCGGCAACCTCAATACCCAACAGAGGTGCTTACGGCGGAGTAGGTTTAAACCCATAGATTATGAGATCGTACTTTTTTAACAACATTTTAAGCTAAACACTTTTTTATTATGAAACCATATCTTAGAATTCAAACACTAAAAATAGCCCTTGCACTATTTATTTTATTAGCTATTTCATTTAGTTGTATTTCAAAAGCAAATAAAGCATCATCGGGAGAAAGTTCAGAAGTTTTGACTTTGATCGATGAGCCTTATGGCGCTGATGCTTTTCAGAAGATGGATGTATATCTTGTAGCCAACAGAAGTGAACAAACACCACTCGTAATCCTGATACACGGAGGAGGCTGGGGGGCTGGCGATAAGAAAGATGCCAATTTTATGAAGGACCTTTTAGCTCCGCATAACATGAATGTAATCAATATCAATTATCGGCTTGCCACCGAAACAACCATTCATTGCGACTCAATTATTAAAGATATTAATGCAGCAATGTTGTATATCAATGCGAATTCAGAAAAATGGAAGATAAGAAAAGATAATTATGTTTTTTGGGGAGGAAGCGCAGGAGCACATCTGGCTTTGCTGTATGCATACAAATACGATACAAAAAACCTTGTTTCTTCGGTAATTACTTTGGGAGCGCCAACAAAACTAAACGAGCCATCTATTTTTAAGAATGGGGCTGAAGGACGACTTTATCTTTTAACTGGTCAGGTGTGGAAAAACGATACTTTAGATCAGGATTTTATTCGTGTTAGTCCCTATTATGGCGATCATTTTAAGCCATCGTTATTGGTTTATGGCGAAGCCGATTCAATCGTTCCTTTTGCTCAATCTGTGATGCTCGGCAACAAACTTACCAAATCAGGAATTTCGAATCAGGTTTTTCCTCTTCCAAACGGCGGACATGGTGGCGAAGGAACCTCTCCTGAAGTATTAGGTATACTGAATGAAACAATGTTGGGATGGATCGCAAAGTATAGCAAATAAACACAGTTTACATATGAAATACAGTCTGATTTTCTTTTTGCTTATTTTTCATCAGTCAATCAACTTATTTTCTCAGCCACAAAATCCTCGTGTCTTAGAGAAGATCTGGGATGCTTATTGGATTACTGTTCCTGAAGCTGATCCTTACAAATATGGCGTTTATCATTTTCGGAAAAACTTTGAGCTGGAGCAACAACCACAAAAATATATAATTCATGTTTCCGGAGACAACCGTTATAAGTTATTTGTAAATGGGCAACTGGTTTCGGTGGGTCCGGCTAAAAGCGATTTGGCTTATTGGAATTTCGAAACGGTAAATATTGCTTCATTTCTTAAAAAAGGAAAAAATACAATTGCCTCAACAGTTTGGAATTTTGGGTACTACAGGGCTGAAGCACAAATTTCAAATAGGTCTGGATTTATTGTTCAGGCAGACTCTTCCGTGGAGGCAGTTGTAAATACGGATGAATCATGGGAGTGTATTCAGGATTTTTCATACGACCCAGTTTTACCCAACTTGATAAACGCTTATTATGCCGCCGGGCCTGGAGAACAGATTGATTTTCGGAAATATCCCCAAGGATGGGAACTTGGTCAGGATCACGGATTTAGCTGGCAAAAGGCGGGAGTATTGATGCATGGCTTATCCAAGGGCGTTTTCGACTGGGACTTTGGGTGGATGTTGGTTCCCCGTTCTATTCCTGAAATGGAAATGAAACCTCAGCGACTTTCTCGTTGTCGTTTGGCTGAGGGTATCGAAGTTCCATCTGGATTCCCTCAGGAAGAAATTTCATTAACCGTACCCCAAAAAGCGAAAGTAAAATTAATCTTAGATCAGGATCGTTTGACAACCGCTTATTCGAACTTAACATTTAGTAAAGGGAAAGATTCAAAAATAATATTGACCTATTCAGAAGGACTTTATGTAGATGAGCATTCGGATAATTGGAAAAATGAGCAACAAAAGGGAAACCGTAATGATATTGAGGGGAAGAGGTTTGTTGGATTGAAAGATATAATTATCTCTAGCGGATCAGAAAATCAAAATTTCACATCACTCTGGTGGCGAACTTACAGGTATGTTCAGCTCGAAATAGAAACAAAGGATGAACCACTTGTAATCGATGATTTTAGTGGGATTTCTACGGCATATCCGTTTGAATTAAAGGCTGTTGTTGACTTTCATGATTCCAGTCTTAATCAGATTTTTGACATAGGGTGGCGTACGGCGCGTTTATGTGCAGGCGAAACCTACATGGATACACCTTATTATGAACAACTTCAATATGTTGGAGACACTCGTATTCAGTCGTTAATCTCGCTTTTCAATACTGGAGATGATCGTTTGATGCGTAATGCTATTGAGCAGATCAATAACTCGAGGATGGCTGAAGGTATAACTTTAAGTCGTTTTCCTACGGCTCATACCCAACAAATACCACCATTTTCTCTTTGGTGGATTGGTATGCTACATGATTACTGGATGTACCGACCCGACAGTAGTTTTGTTAAAAATATGCTGCCAGGGGTTCGTCAGGTCTTATCATTTTTTGAACGTTTTCAGCAAAATGACGGCTCTTTGAAGAATGCTCCTTACTGGGAATTTACTGATTGGGCTGAAGGTAATGGTTGGTTAAATGGTGTTGCTCCTTCTGGTGCGGATGGATGTTCAGCAGTGCTGGATTTACAATTACTTTGGGCTTTTCAGTTGGCTGCTGAACTTGAAGCAAATATGGGTTTAAATTCTTTTGCTGAATATTACCATAATAAAGCAACACTGTTGCAGAAAACCATTCTTATAAAATATTGGGATTCTGAAAAGAAGTTATTGGCAGATAATTCGTCAAAAGTGGGCTTTTCTCAGCATGCCAACATTTTGGGAGTTATGACTGGAGCCCTGAATTCTAAAAACCCAAAGGATATAATGATTCGCGTTGTATCTGATTCTGGTTTAACTCAAGCCTCAATCTACTTTCAATACTATTTAAATATGGCATTAAATAAGGTGGGGCTTGGCGACGATTATCTGAATCGCTTGAATGTGTGGAAAGAGAATATCAAAAATGGTCTGACTACCTGGGCCGAAATGAGCGACATCAATAGATCCCGATCTGATTGTCATGCTTGGGGAAGTAGTCCAAATATCGAGTTTTTGAGAATCGTACTAGGAATTAACACCGATGCGCCTGGTTTTTCAAAAATTAGAATCAGACCAAATCTCGGGAAATTAGTTCAGGCATCAGGAACAATGCCACATCCTTCAGGAACCATTTCAGTTGATTATACATTGGCTGATAATCAATTGATAGCTAAAATAACTATTCCGGTGGGAGTTCCGGGAATATTCGAGTGGAAAGGGAAAGAATACAAGTTAAATTCAGGACGGATAACATATCTGGAAATAAAAAATTAGGTAAAAGTTATGAATAAATACAAACGCCGTGACTTTTTAAAATTGAGTGGTCTGGCAACAGTTTCGGTTTTAAGTTCAGCTTATAAAATTTCATCCAACACCAATGTAATATCTAATCCGTCGGTAGCGAAGAAATTCCCGTTTATTTTTGGGGCGCAGTATTACAGGGCGCCTACGCCCGACAATTCGTGCTGGGAACCTGATTTTGATAAAATGAACGAGTTAGGTTTCACCGATGTGAAATTCTGGATACAGTGGCGTTGGTCGCATCGTACCAACGATAAATTTGTTTTCGACGATCTGGACAAACTGATGGATTTGGCTCAGTCGCATGGAATAAGAGTTACTTTGAATACGATTTTTGATGCATCGCCTCACTGGATATATGAAAAATATCCGGATGCAAAGCCAGTATTGAATAATGGTCATGTGATTGAATCGTACACCATGGGACACCGTCAGATCGGCGGACATCCCGGACCATGCTACAATCATCCGGGCGCATTAGCCGAACGTAAGAAATTTATGCGCGCAGCAATTTCCCACTTTGCAAAACATCTGGCTTTAGCTATGTGGGATGTTTGGAATGAACCGGAATTGAGCTTTCCGCAGCGAACACCCGACATTGACCGAATGGCCTGTTACTGCACCAATTGTCAGCAGAAATTTATCGAATGGCTTCAGGCAAAATATTTAACTGTCGAAAACCTGAATGAAATATGGGGGCGATGCTACGAAACCTGGCATCAGGTTGAGGTGCCCCGCTCGGTCGAGACGTTCACCGATTTTATCGACTGGCGCGAATTTCACAACGATACAATTACTTCCGAAGCCCGCTGGAGATTGGAGATTGCACGGGAACTTGATCCCGACAAAATTCATTACCTGCATGTCGTTCCCAATACGTTGCTTCCGTTTAATCCGGTAAGTACATGTGCCGACGATTTTGAACTTGCAAAATTATGCGATGTATTTGCTGCCACCATGAACAACGGCCCTTTTTTTACTCCTCAGGTTATGTCGGCAGGTCAGGGCAAAATTTGCTACAATGTTGAAAGCCATATTAATGGTGGAAATACCAACATGCATCAGGCCGAAATTAACCTACCCGAATTGTTGAACGATTTTTTACCACAAATTGGAATGGGAATAAAAGGGTTTATGTTTTGGCAATTTCGTCCTGAAATGCTCGGTCTTGAATCTCCGGCGTGGGGCTTAATTAATCCTGACGGAAGCGACCGGGCTGTTACCAAAGCGGCAAGAACCTTGTGGACAAAGCTTGCTCCTTTCAGCGAAAAGCTGATGAATTGCTTTCCCAAACCGGCGGAAATAGGAATCTGGAAAAGTCGTAAAAATGAAATATTCCAATTTTGCCTGAACAAAAATTTTAATTCGTTGGCCGATAATACGAATGCTTATGCTGAAGCATTTTACTGGAACAGTTACAACTACCGGTACATTAACGAAACGATGCTCGAAAGCGGCGATCTGTCGGGTATCAAACTGTTAATTCTCCCTTCGTGTTATTACATGACCGAGTTGGAAACTTCCGGTTTAAATAAGTGGATACAGAGTGGGGGAGTGGCAATTGCTGAAGCACATCTTTCGGCTTACAGTGGTACTAAAGGGCGGCATAGTAAAATTGTTCCCGGTGGCGGACTGGCTGAGAAGTGGAATCTTCGCGAAATAGAGTCCATTTCGTCATATCGGTTAAAACTCAATCAGTCCGAAATTATGGATGTAAATGTTACAGAAGATACCCGAAAATTATTGAAAGATTTTGGGGTTTCCGGTGCAAAATATTTTCCCATCAGGTTGATGTCAGGAAATATTCTTTGGGGAGCTGAAAGATATGCGAAAATTGAGTCGCCCAACTCCGATTCACTGGGTTGGTTTCACAACGATTATCCATGTATTATCCGGAAAGAATTGGGCAATGGTACCATTTTTTATTGCGGAACCAATATGGGCGAAGGTAGCCGGAAAGATCGTTCCGGGTTTATGGAAATACTGCATTCAGCCATTCAAAAAGCGGATATATTGCCAAACATGAACCAATCCGGAACGAATGATGGCGTTCGCATCGACTCATTGTTTCAAAATGAAAATCTTGAATTTATGGTTGTCCGGAATAATTTGAGTGAAAGTCGAACAACAAAACTCGAATTAAATGATGGTTTTACAGGCCTGTTTTCTGGTCTAAAATTAGCTGAAAATTCTTTCGCTGAAATTCCGGCATCATTCTGCGATATTTTTTACCGATAAATAGTTGCTTTTTGATCTGAATAGATCAACTTCCATTGATTTAACGTTTAATAGACTGAACAATGCAATTAAAATTGACTATAAATATTTCCCTGTTGGTGCTAATGTTCTTTGTGAGCATTCCCTCTTTCTCTCAGTATAAAACCAATTTTGGCCTGAATCAGCCTCAAGATCCAGCCACTTTGCCAGTTTCGGTGGTGAAACCTCAAACTGCGGTCAGGAAAGAAAAGCTACCCGTTACACCCGACATTCTAAAAATTTCAGAAAATGAATTTATACTGAATTCAGGCTGGGAAATGGCAGAAGGCGATAAAGTTACTTCGGCAAATCAATCCATTTTCAATGCCGATTTTAATACTTCCGACTGGTTCAATGCCACTGTTCCCGGAACGGTGTTGACCACTTTGGTTGATCAAGGCGTTTATCCCGATCCTTATTTTGGACTGAATAACCTCTCGATTCCTGATTCACTTTGTCGAAAGGATTGGTGGTATCGCTTGTCCATTATGCTTCCTGAAAATTGTTCCGGAAAAACCATCTGGTTGCTGTTTAATGGAATTAATTATAAGGCTGATGTCTGGTTAAATGGAAAGTTGCTGAGACGAATGGCTGGAGCTTTTCGCCGGGGAGAATTTGATGCAACTGGTTTTTTGAAGCTTCAGGGAAAAAATATTTTGGCGGTTCATATTTATCCGCCAAATAATCCTGGTATTCCGCAGGAAGAATCGCCCAGCGCTGGTCAAGGACCAAATGGAGGACAACTGTGTTTGGACGGGCCAACATTTATATCTTCTGAAGGTTGGGACTGGGTTCCCGGAATTCGTGACCGTAATATTGGAATTTGGCAGGATGTTCGGTTACGGCTGACGGATGCCGTAACAATTGACGATCCGCAGGTGATTACCGACTTGCCTTTACCTGATACAACCAGTGTTGCTATTACTGTGAAAGCCGAAATTAAAAATCATTCAGCGGAACATCAGCAAGTGACAGTATCAGGGAAAATTGAGCAGGTTGAATTCAGTAAACTGGTTGATCTGCTGCCAAACGAATCGCGAAAAGTTGTTCTTTCTTCTTCTGAATTTCCGCAGTTAACTATCAAAAATCCACGGTTATGGTGGCCAAATGGGTATGGTCATCAGGAGTTGTATCGCCTTAAACTTCAGGCCAAATCAGGAAATTCGGTTTCCGACCAAAAGGAAGTTCGGTTTGGGGTACGCGAGTTTAGCTACGAAATGGCGATTGCACAACCTGAAAACGCCTTGTGGAGGGTTGAATTTAATCCGCTGAAGGCAAACGGAAAAGTCTTGTTCAACAATGTTGATCCGAAGGATTTGGGTAATGGCACTTTTCTTCCGAAGTTGATTTTGCCGGATGATACTACGCGTTTAACTTCCATCGACAAAAAAAGTGATAATCCTTTCCTGACAATCAAGGTAAACGGAGTTCCCATTTTTTGCAGAGGAGGTAACTGGGGAATGGACGACGGCATGAAGCGAGTTGCACGCGAGCGGTTGGAACCCTATTTCAAACTGCACAAAGAGGCGAATTTTAATATGATTCGAAATTGGACTGGCGAAAGTACCGAGGAAGTATTTTATGAACTATGCGACGAATATGGAATGTTGGTTTGGAACGATTTCTGGCTTTCGACTGAAGGTTATAACCTGAATGTAAACAATAATTCGCTTTTTATGGCCAATGCCACTGATGTTGTTAAACGTTTCAGGAACCATGCTTCTATTGCTATTTGGTGCCCGCGCAATGAAGGATATGCTCCTGCCCAGCTCGAACCTCAGTTGGCCGAATTGATTGCCCATGAAGATGGTACCCGCCATTACCAACCCAATTCACGTTATTTGAATCTGCGTCCAAGTGGTCCGTGGAATTACATGATTAACCCAGCGGAATATTATCGCAACATTGCTGAAGGATTCTCTACCGAATTGGGAACACCGTCAATTCCAACTGCTGCCACCATTCGCTTGTTTATGCCTGAAGAAGACCAATGGCCCATCAGTGACACCTGGTTTTACCACGATTTACACGATGGACAGAAAGATTATATTCAGGCTATTCAAACTAAATATGGGAAAAGTACCAACCTTGATGACTTTTGCCGAAAGGCTCAATTGGTAAATTACGACAGTCACCGGGCGATGTTCGAAAGCTGGAACGACAAAATGTGGAATAAAGCAAGCGGACTTTTGCTATGGATGACGCATCCGGCTTGGCCAAGTATGGTGTGGCAGGTTTATTCGTGGGATGGAGAAACTTTTGGCTCGTACTTTGGCTCGAAAAAAGCTTGCGAGCCGATTCATATTCAAATGAATCTGCAAAACAATAAGGTGGTGATTATAAATACCACTTTAAAAAGTTATCATCAACTTATTGTCAATCAAGAGATATTTGGTTTAGATGGCAAAAAAATATATGAAAAAAGCCAGCATTCATCGGCACTTTCGAATCGACTGACAGAGTGTTTTAAGGCAGAATTGCCTGCGGAATTGCCACCTATTTATTTGGTCAGATTGAGCCTTACGGATGGAAAAGTAGTTTTATCGGAAAATGAATATTTGATGAGTTCAGGTGATGATGAAAATTTCCAGACGTTTAATTTATTGCCAAAGGTCAATATCAAAGTGAAGATTATTAAGATCGAAAAAGGTCCAGAAACGCAGGTCGAGTTCGAGGTAACTAACCCTTCGAAAACTCCGGCAATAGGCATTAAACTGAATTTGCTTGATTCAGAAACAAATACGCGTATCCTTCCGGCCTATTTTTCGGAGGAGTATTTTTCTCTTTTGCCAAAAGAAACACGAAAAATTACTGCCAAATACAGCAGAAATGAGCCAACTAAAATTAGTTGTGATGGCTACAATGCAAATTCATACTAAAGAGTTTCATAATACTTTTCGGGTAAAAATTAAAAGTGAAGTCTAAAATAACCTGGAAACAGACAAGCAAGAAAACACCAGTGTGGCTCTGATCAATAAAAAACTTGGATTCGGTGTTGCCATACATTTTAACAAGAAACAGCTTTTCAACTTTACTCAATGGAAGCAAATGGGCGAATGGGAATATGTTCTGGGATTGGAGCCCTGCAATTGCTACGTGGGAGGCAGGTTAGATGCTCGTAATAATGGTAGACTTGAATACATCGGTCCCGGAGAAACCAGAAATTTCGATCTGACTATTGAGCTTTTGAATGGGGTGGAAGAGATTGACCAGTTAATAACATATATAAACAATCTCAAGTAAGAACCTAATAACCATTACTAAATATGAAAACCGAGTATTCAATAAAAAAAGTACTACCTGTTCTGTTTGGTTTTTTCATTATGGGTCTCGTTGATTTGGTTGGAATTGCAACCAACTATGTGAAACAGGATTTTGCACTAACCGATACGCTAGCCAATACATTGCCAATGACCTTATTCCTCTGGTTCGCAGTTCTCTCGGTACCAACAGGTATCATGATGAACAAGCTGGGACGTAAAAAAACCGTTCTCCTAAGCATGGCCATTTCATTGCTGGCCATGTTGCTGCCCTTGTTTGCCTATAACTTCCCAATGATACTGGTGGCTTTTGGTTTGCTTGGCATCGGGAACACGATCATTCAGGTCTCATTAAATCCGCTGCTTACCAATGTGGTTCGGGGTGACCGGCTAACCAGCAGTTTAACTTTGGGACAATTCATTAAAGCAATTGCCGCCTTTTTAGGACCGATCATTGCTGCAGTTGCAACAAGTAGTTTCGGGAACTGGAAATTGGTTTTTCTGGTTTTTGCCATAATTACCGTAA
>JAHEYT010000096.1 GCA_023251455.1 Bacteroidota bacterium | reverse complement strand
GGTCTTCGTAAACCATGCAGTAATTGTCGGGCATCAGAAAAGGGCAGGGCGTTTGCTTGAAAACGTAATCATTGTCTTCGTCCTTAAACAGATACTGCCTGATGAAATCAACGGCTTTCATCCTTACGCGTTTGGCTAGTCGCTCAACATCTTTTTCGGTAATCGCCGGGCTTATAGTTGAGCAACAATTGGCGCAGGTAAGGCAATCGAACTGATCGAAAGCTTCATCGTGCAAATCATGAAATACATCATCCAGATTTTTCGGTTTTTTTGCTTTCAGTTTTTTGAAAAGCAGGGTGAAATCCTGTTTCCGGTTGTTCGAAAATTCTTTCAGCTTTTCGGGCTTGTTATAGGGGATGTATTCCATTTTAGATTTTTGAATCGATAACTTGAGTCGCCAAAATTAGAAAAAGGAATAAGATGGAGCGCTATTCTTAATCCATTTAAATGTTTTAGATTAAAATGCCGGTTAATTCTTTTCTGCGAAATCAATCGGGATCAGCAATTTAAAGCTGATGTTGCGTCCCATGTTGTAAATTCCGGTGCGTCCGGTGGTGTAATTAATTCCGGTGTATTTTAACCGGCTCAGATGGCTTTGGTAGGCTACATCAGTTAAATTATTGGCAGAAATATAGAGCGAGAAGCGAGTCTTTTGTCCCGAAACAAAATCGGTTCCGATTCCCATATTCAGCAAAGTATAGCCGGGAGTTGCCGTTTCGGTATCGTAAGCGGCATAATAATGGTTCTGTTCCCATGTTTTATCAATCCCAATTTTGAAGTAGGCATTCGCAAAAAAACGACTAACATTATCGAATTCAATTTTTACATCCGAAACCCAAACAGGCGCGGGAATAAAAGGCAAATGACGCGATTCTTCTGCCTGATTTTTTAGTGTTCCGTTTACGTACGAGAATGAATTCTCAAAGTGCAGCCAATCCAGCGGATGCGGATGAATATCGATTTGAAATTCGCCTCCATAAAAACGGGCATTTCCTTCGGTAAATTGAAAGGCCGGAAGATTGTCAAACATAGGTTCAGGTTCGCCAAACGAACTAAGTTTTTTACTAAAAATGAAATGATTGACGGAATTGGTAAACAGATTCAGTTCGGCCGAAACATGGGTAGTATTCATCCCAACGGCATAATCGAACTGCAGGCTGGTTTCGGGTTTCAGGTTTGGGTTGCCTGTTTCATAACGCTGTGTGCCTTCGTGTACTCCGTTCGAAGCCAGTTCTGCAATATTTGGCGCCCTGAAACCACGCGATATATTCAGCTTTGTGTACATCGATTCGCTTATTTGATAAGTGGCTCCAAGACTTCCGGTTATTCCATTAAAAGTTTGGCTGAAAGCGCTGAAACGCTTGCTTGCTGAGGGATCGGACGCAGGAACAACTTCTCCGTTTACATTTTGATAAAGCGCTTTGCTGGTTTCCGATCGGGTATCGAAACGAATTCCCCCACTCAAATCTAGCTTTCCAAGCTTTTTATTGACAACAGCGAAAACTCCAAAATCAAACAGTTCGTATTCAGGAACCAGAAATTCCGTTCCTTTATTTTGCGAGTTCTGCCACATTCCGTTTACCCCTGAAGTAAATTTCCAGTCGTTCTTTTCGGGCAAAATGTATTTGAAGTCGTAATTTACTGTATTCAGCAAAAAATAAAGTCCGTATTCATCGGGATTTTCAAATTCTTTCCGTCGGTTTTGCTGAAATCCAAGGGTCGCTTCCAGCTTACTTTGTCCGATAAATAAAGTGTTGTTCCACACGGCTTTGTAATGGTCTATTTTCTGAAATGGTGCATCGGGTTGATAGGAATAGAAGTCAGACGAACCGGCGATTTCACTCGTTGTTTTCAAAAACTGACCAGTCAGGCTGTCGCGTTCGCCTTCAATGATTCCGGGCTTCATAGCATATGCACTCAGGAGCAGGTGCGAAAAACCCCAGCTTCGGTTAATTCCGAGTGTTGCGCTTGCTGCTTGTTCGCGAAAACCAGAATTGTAAACCCAGCTGTCGTACTTGTTCTGATACGAATGTGCCATTTTACTGCTGTATCGGGTATCCCAGATTAACCCGTTTTTGTTTCCGGCCAGGTTTGCAGAGTAGTCAATCAAGCCATTGTTTGTCTGGTAATTGCTACTGATGTTTCCCCTGATTGTTCCTTCAGGCAAAGTGGGCGCCGAAATCATATTAATTACTCCGGCCATGGCATCGGAGCCATAAGCCAGGCTGGCCGGACCTTTCAGAATTTCAATACGGCTCACGCTGTTTTCATCAATCTCAATGCCATGCTCATCGCCCCATTGCTGACCTTCCTGTCGCACTCCGTCGTTTACTACAACCACCCGGTTGTATCCCATACCACGAATAACCGGTTTCGATATTCCCGCTCCGGTGGTTACCTGCGAAACACCCGGAACTTTAGCCAATGCATCGATAATGTTGCCCGAAGAATTTTGAAGCATTTGTGTCCGCGGTACAACGGCAATAGGCGAGGGCGTGCGGTTATTCTCAATTCCTCCGGATTGGCCGGTTACCACCACTTCACTAATTTCGGTAACCGAAATATCGAGTTTGAAATCTACTGTTTGGATTGATGATAGATCGATTTGTTGTGTCAACATTTTATAGCCTACAAACCGAACCTGAACAAGTAACCGGGTTGCCGGTAATTTACCGATAAAATAAGTTCCATCAGGATTGGTCAATGTCCCGGCTTTCAGGTCCGGAAAGTAAATACTCACACCAGGCAATAATTCTCCGGTAGTTTTATCGGTAACTTTTCCGCTTAAATGAGCATTTGAAGTATTTGCGTATGGTAAGGAAAAACCTGAGCCGATCAACAGTAAATTGATCACAATCAGGAATATAATTTTTCGTTGCATTTGTTCTGTTTTTAACTTTGATGACTTTATGTCGTGTCATTTGCCGGATCCCCCGGTATTGAGCATCCTTTAAGCCATGTAATAATTCAGATCAGTAGTCTGAATGATGATTAATTTTTAAAGAAAATGGATTTATCAGGCGGAAGGTGGTGCCCTTAGAGAGAAGTGTTGAATAAATGGGACAAAGGCAGCCTGGGGCGCCGATATGTTGCAAACTGAAATGTTTTGTATCGCTACAGATGTGGCAATTGGTTGAGAAGGAACGAAATTACAGAACTCAAAATCACAAACCTGACAAGGTTCTTCTGTTTGATTGAAACTAGCTTGTGCTGAAATTTTATGATGCGTAACATCACCATGATGAACATGCAACGTCTTACTTACCAGTGGATAAGCCAGAAGCAGAAGGTGAACAAAAATCAGCCTGATCAGATTATTTCGATGTTTTACTTTCACGGTTACAAAAACAGGTAAATCATCAAAAGGTTTAGGCCTGATAAATGGGCGGAGGTACTTTGCGTTTTCGTTTCCAGTTAATTTGAGCCAGGAATAATCCCGAAATTACAATGGCAATTCCGATCATTTGATGAAAATTCAATTGATCGCCCAATATGATATAAGCAAAAACGGCCACGCATATAGGAATTACATTAATGAATGTATTCGATTTATTGATTCCCATATTCCGCACGCTGTAAGTGAATAGAATAAAGGCAAATGTTGATGCAAAAATGGCCAGTTTAATAATGGCCCAGAAAGCTTTGGCATTAAAGGCGACTTGGGTAAAATCGTTCATTTCGAAGATCAACCAAAACGGCAGGAAAAATACTGCTCCAATCAGGTTTTGGTAGGTGATGATGGTGAATGTATTATAGCGGTGCGAAATGCCTTTCAGAACACTGGCATAACCAATGGCTCCGAAAACCGCAAAAAATTCGAGTGCGATACCCAATGGCGATGCGGTGAAATTAAATGATGTATCGAGTACAACCAGGCTGACCCCGAAGAAAGTGATGACCAAACCAAACAGATTGGTGCGGCTGAGTTTTTCCTTGTAAAAATACCATGCAGCAATGGGCGAAAAGAGTGGAATGGTGGCCACAATAACCGAAGCGACCGTTGACGAAACATATTTTAGTCCATAGCTTTCGCCCATGAAATAAAGGAAAGGCTCGAAGAAAGCCAGTAGAACAAACATTTTAAAATCGCCGGGCTGTACTTTTTGAAGTTTTCGGGAGAGGATTGTGAAGACCAGCATTAATCCGGAAGAAATAAGCAAACGGAATAAAACGGTCGTCAGTGGGCCATAAGCTTCGTACACTATTTTGATCCAGACAAATGAAAAGCTCCAAAAAATCATTGACAAAATAGCCGCCCCGACCGGAACCCATGATTTATTCTTCATTTTACCCTTTTAATGAGCCGCAAAAGTAGGGATAATCGGGTTGAAAAAAAAACAATTTTAGTGATCCGATGACTTCAGGTTCGTCGGATCACTTTGCCAACTAAAACTTGCCAAACTTCATTACAAGCCCAATATTGGTTCCTTTCAGGATATCCGGATTGGTATTTGGAATTTCAATATCGGATGTAAACCGGTAGCCAATTGAACCTGCAAGGCGCATGTGGCGGGTCATGTTAAATTCAAGCTCCACCGAAGGTTCGAAAACCAGGTAAACATCGTTGTTCGATTCATCAAAAACCCAGTTGTCCCAGTCGCGGTGATCTTCGATGTTGGTTATGGCACCTACACCAAACAATACCGGAAAAGAAATATGCACCGGCAACTGCGGAGCCAGAATGGGCTCCAGATAAAGTCCTCCATAGCCACCGGCCAAATTGTAGTTTAAATCGTTGTTGAGCACGTTGTGGTAGTTTACATCGTTGATAAAACCAACTCCGCCCAATCCAATGGCAAACGAATGGTCAATAATCCACGAACCACGCGCACCCATCAGGAAAGCATCTTTCCCGTCGATTTGGGTATAACTGAACGAGATTGCACCATAACCGCCATTTTTGCGGTCTTTCGAAAAGATTGTTGAAATCTGATCGTTGTCTTTGTAATCCTGAGCTGAGGCCAATAGAAAACCTAACCCAAGAAAAATCAAGAGTGATAACTTTTTCATTTTTAACTGTTTAATTGTTTTGTTTTCTGTTTTCTGAAGTGTTGATTTGTAGAAGTGTATTTGTTTCTTTTTCCTCTTTTCTTACAAGAAAGGTCATTAGTCATCAGGAAAATTGCCAATAGGCATTTTCTTTTTTCGAATGACAATTGACTAAAATGTGTATTTTACTGTGAATGCAAAATCGAAGGGTTGCAGCTGAAAGAAATTCTTTCCAAAAAGATTAAAATACGGTTTTGCCTCGATGCCAAACACAAAAGGAATTTCTTTTACGGTATATTCAATTGCGGCCAAACCATCGAGCCCGGCAATAGGCCCGGTATGACGCTCGCTATACGAAGTTTGTGGAACCGTGTCGTAGTAAAAGTATTCGCGCCACGACTCAAAACCAACGTGAGCGCCAAATCCATAAACAAACGACAATTCTTCCTCGCCGATATCGAAGGCATCGGGTACATGAAATTCTTTCATCCCTGTTAGCTGCAGACCCTGTTTCCGGAATGAAAGCAGCGCTTTATACGATGTTAAATCACCCGAGTATACACGGTATTCAAATCCGGAGGAAAGCCCCCCGCGAATACCAACAGCTTTAACAGGTTCTTCAGAAAACCCGCTGAATGCGATAATTAAAAGGCTAAATATCAAATAGATTTGTTTCATTGTGTGTTATTTGCAAATTTTAGTATAATCTTCATTAGGTGTCATTTGTTCAACGACTTGTTATTTCATTTTGATCTGTACGACGTAACTAATTTTTGTTCACGACTTTTCCTGAACCCGAGATATTTGAATAAACGACTGGATAATTGATGTAATTAACCCTTCCGCTTCCTGAAATCCGGGCATCGAGGGTTTCCCTGACATTCACATACATATCGCCTGATCCTGAAATCGCGGCATTACAAATGTTTTGTTCCAGGTCGAATGATTTTATTTTACCTGAACCGCTGATAACGAATTCGCTGTCGAAGGTATCGCCTTCGATGAATATATTGCCCGAGCCAGAAACATTGGCTTTTAAGGTTTCAGTGCTGATTTGCGTGTCGATATCGCCTGATCCGGATAATGTAATCCTGAAATCGTCACTAATAAAGCTTCCGGTTTTGATTATTCCTGATCCGCTTAATGACAGTCCGTTTAGTGCCGGAGTGGTGATGAAAATTTCAATTTGTTCGCTCTGTCGTAGTGAATGGATTCCGGTTGTTCTGATTTTTAGCGTTTGTCCATCCACATTGGTCGAGATGTAAGGCAATAAATTCGACTCGGCAGTTATTTCAACTGAATACGTATTGCCTGGCATTACGGTAACAATAAAATCTCCGCTTGAGGCTATTTCATTGAAGCCTTCTGCGTCCCTCATTTCTGTGCGGACGATTCCGTTGCCCTCAATAAACATTTCGTCGAGGCAGGAACTTGTTGCAAATAAAAGCACAAACAGTGCTAAAAAAAATTGAATTTTAGTTGTTGTTTTCATGGCTTTGAGAATTGATTGTTTCTGATTGTTTCTGTTTTCTGATACCATAGACAGGATTTTATTTTCGTGGTTGCAAATCCTGAATAAAAATTTTAAAGTTTTTTGTATTAATATTTAGTCATCCCGAATTTATTTCGGGATCTGACATACAATGCGTTGAGATACTCAACTAACGACTTTTAAGTAACCCTCATTACAGTGCAAAAATGAATCTTTCATCCTGAAGAAAAAGAACAAATTTTGCCAAACCACCTGTATTACCCGATGAATCGTACGAAATCAGATATGAATCAGTCCTTCAGTAATTCAATCCTTCAATACGAAAGAATATTAGTCTCCCCGCCAACAGCATTAATGATAAGCTGATCTTCTTTCATCTTCTTGCCGAAATATCCTGAGTGCCTGATTTTATTCTCTTTCGAATCCAACACTTCCTTGTCTTCCTCTTTCATCTCGCGGCCAAGCTTCAAATCGGTCTTGGTCTCGGTGATTTCGTAATTAAATTTCGCTTCAGGATTGAAATAAAGGTTGACATCTGCCGATCTCGCTTCGATATAAATACTGCTAAATGTATTCAGTATCTTCTCCATTTCCAGACTGCCGTAACTTAAATGCAGATTCGCTTTGTCTTTCAGTTCCGAAATCCGAAATTGGCTGAAATTGCCCGTTGCATCAAGTTTATTGGCCAGTCTGATACGGAATTTGTCGCGCCGCGAGTCGATGCTCAAATCTTCAGCATTCATGATTTCGATGGTCGACGATTTACTTTCAAACCGCAGTGTTCCTGAATTTTTAATCTCAATATCGCAGTAATTGCTGATGATTCGCGCGTTGGGAAGGTCGGTTATGGTCGCGTCGGCAAAGCTCAGGTTCATGCTCGATTTTTTAGGCAAATCCCCGGTTTTTAGTTTTCCGTTGCTCAGCATAATTTGGGTCTCGCCTTTGTAATCGCCCATGATAATATCGCCAAACTTGTTTTCCAGCCTTAATTCACGGTTGTCGGGCAGCCAAACCACCAGATCAATACGGATGCTTCCATTAGTTTGCAGGATCGTTTCCTTAAATTTCAGGAGTTCGCTCTCTACCTGGTTGCGATTTTTATCTACCTGCGTTTTTACTACCAGATAATGCTGACTATTGCTGATGTCAAAGTCCAGGTTGCTCAATGTCTTAGCCAGTTTGTCAGGTTTTTTTTCGTTGATCTCCATTTTGAACTGGATCACAACCGAATCTTTATCCCAGGTATTCAGCTCTATTTTGCCGTATTTATTGGTGATGTCGATACGTGTTTCGGGCTGAATTTTGAACCGCTTGACAAACTCGCGGGTTTCGGTAAACTGGGCATTTGCCGCCAAACTAATCAGAAATAATGCTCCTGATAACAAGGCCGAAATGCCGGTTCTGTAAATTTTAATCTTCATAACCATTTGGTTAACAATTTATTTGTTCCAGAACATCATCAACCAGTTTCATCCGGTTGCGATTGTTCTCAATCATCGCTTCAATTACTTCTTTGTTCGAAATGTTCTCTTTCAAATCGCTTTTCAACGAGATGTACATCGATTCCAATTCATTCAAATCACCTTCAATTTCAGACTTCAGTTCAGGATAAACCTTGTAGCATTTTTGTATTTCGGCCAGCTTTCCTGAAACTTCCTGGGCATAAAATGCTTCGGCTTCAATCAATTCCTGAACTTCAGGATCGACATGTACAGCCTTTGCCGATTGCTTTTCCTCCGAGAATTTAACCTGATAAATGACCGTGGGGATTGCAAGCGACAAAACAACCACCGCAGCTATTTTCATCCACGAGAATCTCCTGATTTTACTTTTCGGTTCTTCGTTTAACTGTCCGCTGATGGCTTCCCACATCCGGTCCGATGGCTCCATCTGGTCAAATTCGTGCCGGTTTTCATTTACAAACGATTCCAATCTATCCTGTTTCATATCGCTCTTGATTTTGTCTGTTTCATTATTTCATAAACCCTTCGTTTGGCGCGCATATACTGCGTTTTCGAAGTCGACTCGGTAATTTTCAGTATCTGTGCAATCTCGCCGTGGTCGTAACCTTCGAGCAGGTAAAGCGAGAAAACGATTCGTCCTCCCTCCGGAAGCTGATTCATGGCTTCCAAAATGTTTTCGGTGGTGTACAAGGCTTCTTCGGGCTCTTCCTCGGCCGTTTCGAAGCGGTGCAAATCATCGATGTAGCGTAAATCCAGCTTGCGTTTGTTCAGTGCATTAATACATGTATGGACTGTGATTGTCTTTAACCAGGTTCCGAAACCTGATTCATTTCTGAATGTGTCGAGTTTCTGAAAAGCCTGTACAAAAGCTTCCTGCAGCATATCCTCAGCATCCTCGCGGTTGTTCATCATGCGGAAACACACGTTGAACATCGCCTTGGAATACAACTGATAGAGCTGGTAGCGGGCTTTGTTGCTGCCTTTTATGCTATCGGCTATCAAATCCTGATGTATGAATGCTGTCTGACTCAAATGTTATCGTTTTCAGTTTTATTGACAAAGGTTTTTCAGAAGGGTTGCAAATGCTCAAATAAATTTTCGTTTTTTCCGTTTTCAGGATCAAATTTGGATATTTTTGCCCTCATAAAACCAGCAAATTCAAAGATAAACCGATAAAATCAGAAAAAATATGTCAGAGAGACGAATGTTTATAAAAACCAGTGCATTAGCAGGAATTGCAGTTCTGGCCGCCAGCAAAACAAAAATTATAGCTGCTAATTTGCTTCCAGCTTTCGAGAGTAAACGTCCACCGCTTGCCAAACGAAATTTTGTAAGTGATTCGGTAGAAAAAACCATTGCCAAAGTAAAAGCTTCAATTACTAATCCGGAGTTGGGCTGGTTGTTCGAGAACTGTTTCCCGAATACGCTGGATACTACTGTAGATTTTGAAATTATTGATGGGAAGCCTGATACCTATGTGATTACCGGCGACATTGATGCCATGTGGTTGCGCGACAGCACTGCACAGATTTGGCCTTATCTGCCTTTTGTAAAGGAAGATGTAAAACTGAGAGAACTGGTGAAGGGTGTAATTAACCGTCAGGCGAAATGTATTTTGCTCGATCCGTATGCCAATGCTTTTTATAAAGATCCGACCCAGGAAAGCGAGTGGAAGCACGACCTGACCCAGATGAAACCCGGAATCCACGAGCGGAAATGGGAGATCGACAGTTTGTGTTATCCGATTCGGTTGGCGCACGGCTATTGGAAACTAACCGGAGATATCAGTTTGTTCGACAGTAAATGGAAGGAAGCCATGCTGTTGGTTCTGAAGACTTTCCGCGAGCAGCAGCGCTTTCACGACAAAGGACCATACAGTTTTCAACGCTCAACAGCCTGGGCAACCGATGGCGTTCCATTGAGCGGTTACGGTTATCCGGTTAAACCTTGCGGACTGATTGTTTCCACTTTCCGCCCGAGCGACGACTGTACTTTGTTCCCGTATCTGATTCCGAGCAACATGTTTGCCATTGAAGTGCTTGGATACCTGGCTGAAATGTTCTCAACTCCTGCTTTGAAAGACGAAGCCCTGGTTGCGAAAGCCAAAGAAATTCAACAACAGGTAAAACAAGGACTGAAAGAGAACGGAATAATCGTTCATCCGAAATTTGGCGAAGTTATTGCTTTCGAGGTAAATGGTTTTGGAAGTTTCCATTTTATGGATGATGCCAATGTGCCATCACTTTTGTCGCTGCCTTATTTGGGCGCCATTGCGCCTGATAGTCCGTTGTACCTGAATACTCGCAAAGTGGTGCTTTCAGAGAACAATCCGTTCTTCTACAAAGGAACAGCAGGCGAGGGGATTGGCGGTCCGCATACCGGAGCCGATACCATCTGGCCAATGAGCATTATTTTGCGCGCCATTACCAGTATCGACGATGCCGAAATTAAACATTGCATTGATGTGTTGCTTAAAACCCACGCCGATACAGGTTTTATGCACGAATCTTTCCACAAGGATGATGCTAAGAAATTTACACGTAGTTGGTTTGCATGGGCCAATACCCTGTTTGGTGAAATGATCCTGAAAGTATACAACGAACGGCCGCATTTGCTGAAGGGATAGTTTTTTTACCACAAAGACACTAAGGAAAATAAAGAAAAAGTAAAATGACCTTTAATATTTTAAAGGTCATTTTACTTTTTTAATAAAACCATTAGTCTTTCACCGTTTTGACCAGATCGACTCCAATCCCAAGAATGAGGTGAAATGCAAGGTTGTAAACATTGGCATGGCCTTCTGCAACTTTGATGTGGGCATAAGCAAACGTGGTTTTGGCTTCTGCATTGAGGTAGAACCTGCCACTCAATCGAATTGGCTTACTAATAGCCATATTCAGAACAGGCCCGGATAGATAATAACCCATATCCCAGTCATCGCCGGTATTGCCAAATTCTTTTCCCCGGATATTCGATTCAGGATGTGCTAAAACCACTCCAAGACCGGTTCGGTATCGAAAAGTCTTTTTAGCGAATCCACGGTTCACCATCAACATGTTAAACCCATGCGAAATGTTGAATTTCTGAACCTTCGGCGTTGTATTATCTAAATATAGTTTGTGGTGGATGGCCTCAAATTCCCATGATTTGTTGTTTTGCCAGCGGCTGAAACGCCAATCCCAATAAACAGGCAAAGTAAATGCTTCAGTATGGTAACGCGCTGTGATTTTTATTTCAGGATAGCCTTGCTGTTTGATTGTTAAGGACATCGGTACATTAAATACTTCACCGCCATGCAGTTCGAACGACCAGCGCGACTGAGCAAATACGACTGATTGCGAAAGGATGAAAAAGGGAACAATGAAAATAGCTGTTCTCATTGTTCCCAAAATAGAGTTTTGTGTCATTTATTGACTGTTCTGTTGAAAACGAACATTCAGTTGTGGAACATCTAAAATTAAATTCCAGATACCACAACACCATCAAATACTAAGCTTGGTAAGCGTGCAGAGCTGTAAATCCAAGGATCGTTAGCAACTTCCACCAGTTTATTCCAGAATTTCAGATGGTTATCGGCCATGTTCATTTCAGCTACGTTTTGCACAAACTGACCTTTACTGTATAGCTTGCCAATAATACCAATAGAAAAATCGCCGGTTGTGGAATTGGAGTTTCCACCAATGAAATCGGTAATTAACAGGCAGCGATCCATGTCTTTTATAATCTCATCAACGCTGCGCGTTCCGGGAGGTATGATCAGATTCGAGATCGAACCGGAGTTAGGCTCCCAGCCTAATTTGCGGCTGTAATACCAGTCAACCAGGAATTCATTCAAGGTGCCCTCAGTTATCAGGTTTCGTTTCTTTGTCGGGAACCCGTCGCCGTCGTAAAACTTCGATCCAAGTGCACGGGGAATAAATGGATCATCCTGAATGGTAAAAAGTTTACTTCCTATGGATTGACCTTTTTTATCGGTTAAAAACGAACGTTTTTGTTGTATGTTTCCCGCCCACATCGGATCCTGAAGACCGCCAAGTACGCGGCCGACTCCCCGGTTTTCAATAATTACCGGGAGTGTTTCTGTTTGTATCTTTTTTCCGCCCATAAGGTCGAGTGTTCTTAAGGCAGCAATCTTTCCTACTTCTTCAAGCGAAGGAAGGTCGTTGCGATAACGGCAACCCACCCAATGATATCCGGCTGGTCGGCGATCGCCTTCATCCTGTGCGGTCATGGTTGCCCCTGTACTGCATTGTGTAGTGCGGTTTGCTCCGATAAAACCGTTGCTCGATTTCACAAATTCTTCATAGGTGTCATCGTATTCGCCGGCTTCAACAGAAATCACCTTGCTGCCACCCTGTTTCAGACAGGCTTCTTCCACTGTTTTGGCCATGTCATGGCGGTCTTCCGGAGTTAACTGACTCTGTGAAGGATCGGCCAGTTGAAGATCGCTGGTCGACCTTCCGACGTAGTACTTCTGATCTGGAAGAGTTCTGAATGGATCTTCCTCCATAATCTTTGCACTTTCAACTACATCGGTGATAAATCCTGAAAGAGTCGACTTCCGAAAGTCAGGCGTTGACTGACCTGCATACCGATTGTTGATAAAAACCTGAAGATACAAACCTTGCGTGGTTGCTTCTTTGATTACTTCGGGTTTACGATTACGGTACCTAATTTCTACAAACCGTCGTTTCGAAAGGTTTACTTTACAATCGTTTGCCCCGGCTTTTTTCGTTTGGTCAATCACCCAATCGGCCAGTTCCTGAAATTCTTTTTGGTTGTTATTTTCGTAACTCATGACTGGCCTCCTTTCTGTTGGGTACCTCCAACGGTTAACGATTTTACTAAGCAGGTTGGCAATCCGAAGGAAACAGGAACGCCCTGATTGTTCTTGCCGCATTGACCTGCACCACCATAGTCCATTTCAAGATTATTGGCCAGCATGATGATGTTGGTGAGCATTTTGGGACCATTGCCCATGATGTTTACATCCTTGATTGGAGCAGTCAGTTTACCATTTTCAATCATTCGCCCTCGCGAGACATAAAATGCAAAATCTCCTTCTCCAATTTTAACTTGTCCATTGCTAACATCTTCAACATAAATTCCGTTCCCTGCCTGCCTTATCACATCATCAGGACTGTCAGTTCCTCCAAGCATGTAAGTGTTGCGCATCCGCGGAACGGGATAATTTTGGAAATCCTGTCTGCGGCCATTTCCTGTGGGTTCAACGCCATAATGCCTGGCAGAGATTTTATCGTGCAGATAGCTGGTTAATATGCCATTTTCAACCAGCACCGTTTTCTGTCCGGGTGTACCTTCATCGTCGACATTAAGACTTCCCGCGAGGTTCATATTGGTTCCATCATCAATGATGGTCACGAAAGGTTCTGCCACTTTCTTTCCAATCATGTTACTGAAAGTTGAAGTTTTCTTCCGGTTAAAATCGGCTTCCATGCCATGACCAATGGCTTCATGCAATAAAATTCCGGTAACACCAGGCCCCAATACTACCGGTATTTCACCTGCAGGTGGCTGAACTGCATCAAATTGTATAAGTGCATTGTTTACAGCTTTGGTAGCAACCTTGGTTACAACATCGTCAGTATAAAATGAAAAGTCGCGGTGACCTCCCAAATTGTAAAACGACTGCTCTCGTTTGCCGTTCCGTTCAGCTGCAACCGAAGCGTAAACAAAACCATGCGGAATCAAATCCTCAGCCATTACACCGTCGCTGGTCACAACCAATATGCGTTTTGCGGAACTCCAAAATCCAGCACTCACTTTAACAACTTCAGGAGATAGACTAAAACATTTTTGATTGAGGTTTTGCAGAACAGGTAATTTTGAATTAGCGGGAATACCAGTGTAATTTACAACTACTGGATAATAATTTCCGGTTTTAAGTGGATTGAATGATATTCTTACGGGTGCGGCTTTCAAATTACATATGGTTGCCGCAGTTGCCGCAGCCGATATCATGGAAGCCTCTGTCAGTTCCTGAGTAAAACCGTAACCAATCTGGTCACCTTTTACCGTTCGGATTCCGACACCCAGTGAGATATCGCCATAAGAACGGTTTACCTTTCCATCTTCGAGCCCCAGGTAATTCATGACCTTATACTCGAAATAAAGGTCGGCGAAATCGCCGCCTCGTGAAAGAGCTTTTGCCAGTAATTTTTGGCAGAGGTTTTCATCAATCCCGAATTCTTTCAGGAAGTAGTTGCCTGACGATTGTTTGTCGAGCAACATGCTGGCCTCCAGTTCGGGAAGTAAAAGCATGGCGCCACCCGCAAGGGCAGCGTTCTGAATGAATTTTCTTCTCGATAAGGGTTTCATTTTGATTGATAAGTAAACTTAACAAATAACATTGAGTTCGTTTCAGAAAAAATCTGAAATGAGATTTTGCAGAAGTTCAGATTGGAAAATCAGACCAATACTATTAGCTTTTTACCATTGATGAGTAAAAACCAATATACTAATTTACGAAAAAAATAATTTGTAATTGTTAATTTATCAGCACTTTAATGCTTTTTTTGAAGGAATTAAATTAATCCTCGAGCTACCTGTGATTCAGCGGATTTTTTACTGACGGGATGACTCCAAATCACCCCGTCAGTATTTTGCGAAGTTTCTTTTTTCGAATGACTAATGACTTTTTCCTGTTTTCTAGCTCTCCCTTTTCCCGTGCAACAACAGGTTTACTGCGTCTTCCAGCGATCCGGCTGGAATCACTTCTCCGGAGTTTACAAAGAAGATTTCATCGGCATTCTCGATCGTATTCAAGCGGTGCGCAATGATAACGCGAGTAGTGGTGGCTGGTAATTTCTTCAGAATCTCATCCAATAATTGTTCGGTTATGGTGTCGATATTGGCGGTGGCTTCGTCGAGAATAAGCAGTTCAGGTTTGCGAAGTACCGAGCGCATAAAGGCAATCAGCTGTTTTTGTCCCAAGCTGATGCCATCGCCGGTAGTCTGAACTTTCGAGTCCAATCCTTCGTA
>JAHEYT010000053.1:45310-57690 GCA_023251455.1 Bacteroidota bacterium | reverse complement strand
AACTGCATTTCAGCAAATCGAGTCAAAGTGACATGTATTTCTTTAACTCGTATAATGTGAGCTTAAAAAAGGAAAATGTTCCAGATACCATGGAGCAGACCTTTTACATCAACAAGGGTAATAACATTACCCTTAAGGAAGCCTACAACCTGATGAGCGGCAGGGCAGTCAATAAAGACCTGACCAATAAGGATAATCAAATGTACAACGCCTGGGTACAGATGGACTTTAAGCAGACAGACAATAACGGCAATTACAAGCTGAAACAATACCACCAGAATTACGGATTTGATCTTGATCAGGTTTTAGCGAAACACCCGATTAAGGAATTAGTCCATGATGAACACAAATCTAACCTGCTTGATTCGCTAAAAAAAGGCAACCGGCAATCTGTCACGTTCATCCGGGATGGGGTAGAACAGAAAAATTACATTGAAGCCAATCCGCAGTTCAAAACCATTACTATTTATGACAGCAACATGCAGCGGTTGGGCAACAGTCAGTCCAAAGCGGAGAAACAATCTGAAGGTGAAAACAGGTCTGTAAAACAAGATAACAAAAAGGAGACCCAACGTAACGACGACGATGGCCCGTCATTGCCTCATGCGGCGAAAAAAAAGCAGAAAAAGCAATCGATCAGCTAAAGTGATAAGAAATGGAAACCCTGAACCCTTTGTCCGGTTTCTTTTCTGCCATTGAAAAGGATTTTCGGATCAGCATCACACATATAGGTATCTATGCCGCATTGTTGCAATACAGGCAGGAACAGGGCTTTATCAATCCGGTGACGGCATTCAGTTATGACATTATGCGTATAGCAAAGATTTCAGCACCGGCTACTTATCACAAGTGTGTAAAAGAATTGAGCGATTATGGCTACATCAGGTATGTGCCTTCATTCAAACGGAACCAGGGAAGCCGGATATATTTTCCTGAAACAGAGAATCATTAAAACAGTGATTTTACAAACGTAGTAAAAAGCCCGGCAACGGGCTTTTGCTGTCAACACAGGAGAATATCGGAATCGAACTGATGACCTTTTGACTGCAAATACATAATTCAAAATTTAAAGCGCAAAATTATGTTTGCAATAATAGACGAGCAAAAACTCAACCGCATATTTGATGAAATCGACTCGCTCAGAAAAGAGTTGAAATCCGAAAAAGCTAAAACTAGTAAAAAGCTTTCTGAAACCTGGTTTGATAATCAGGAAGTAATGGAACTTCTAAAAATTAGTACCAGAACACTGCAAAATATGCGTGATACTCAAGTTTTACCTTATTCAAAAGTTGGAGGCAAAATATACTACAAAGCCAGGGATGTAGAAAAAATCTTAAACGAGAATTACCATGGCTAGGAGCCTGTGAATTTCAACATTAAAAACCAACTCCATTACTGAAGTTGGTTTTTTCATTAAGTTTCAGATACTTTATACTTTACCTAGTTAATAAACTTTTCATGCCATTCATTATTGCTTTCTCCTGAATCTTTGCATAAATCTGAGTCGTTTTAGTATCCGAATGTCCAAGCATTTTTGAAACTACTTCCAAGGGAACACCTTCGTTCAAGGTAATAGTTGTTGCAAAAGTATGTCTGGCTAAATGAGAAGTCAGGTTCTTATTGATTTTCGCCCGAATGGCCAATTCCTTCAAATATGAATTATATTTCTGGTTGCTTAACGTGGGCATTACAGAACCATCAATATCACGCTTAAAAAAGCCCTCATACTTCTTAATTAAACGCACAGGAATAGGCAAAAGAGGTATTAAAAAGGATACGCTGGTTTTACATCGTGAGTTCTTAATCCAAGTGGTCCCTTCGTTGGTTTTAATCAGATGCTCTATTTTTAAATTGGTCACATCAACAAATGCCAATCCAGTATAAATACAAAAAACAAAAAGGTCACGAACACGATCCAATCGTTCTTCCGAAATTTTCAATTTCACCAGTTTATCAACCTCTTCAATTGTCAAAATATCCCGTTGCACTGTTTTGTAGGTAAGTCTGAATTTGTCAAACGGATTTTTAGTCATAAAACCTTCGGCCAGACCCACGCGAATCACTTTTCCTAAATTTTTGATGTATTTCATTGTGGAATTGTGATTGCATTTTCTTACAACTTTAAAATAATGCTCATAGTCACTTAAGAATTTGTAATCAATATGGTCTAATTCTAAATCATCCTTTCCATATTGGTATTTGATAAAAGCTTCAATATGACTTTTTGAGGTCGTGTGTCTTTTATAAGTTGCTTTTGCAATGTCAATATCAATGAGCTCCTTTAATTTATTATTATGAATTTCATAGAGTTCCAGAATGGTAGGCTTATGAATTTCATCTGCATCTGGTAATCCCTTATATCTCGATTTTAGCAGGTCGGCATTGATCTCTTTTCCTTCAATGATCAAACGATGTCTAATCTCATTTATCTTGAAAGTTGTCAACTCCAAAAATTCATTTATTTGTTTGGCATCTTTCGTTTGACCTTTACATTTCTGTAGCTTTTCATGCCAGATTTCATCAGGAACACTTTTCCCAAGTGAAATTTCTACACGACTTGAATTCACCGTAACCCTCACTGAAATAGGCGATTGATTTTCTTTTGCTCCTCTACCCTTTCGTGCAAAAAACCGAATTGTGAATGTTTCTTGTTTTTTCATGTGAATTTTTTTTTAATTTTGATTATAAAAGTACTTTTCAAATGGAAGAACCAGAAACGCAAAACACTGCATTTCAACGCAATACAAGCTTAAAAGGTGGCAATAGTGGGAAAAGTGATTGCCACCTTTTTGCCACCTTTGCTATTGCATTTTTTTGCTTTTGTATGCATTTCCAAGAAACAAAAAACTCCTGTAAATGTGGCATTTACAGGAGTTTGCTTTGATATGCTTCTTGAAAAAGTGGAGCTGGCGGCTCTTTCTCTCGAACCCTCACTAAGTATCACAAACTGTCAAACAACTATATATAAGACAATTAAATAATTTTTGTTTAAATAAAATATCCATAAATATCCTTAGATATATTCAAAAATGGGTGTATATTTGGGTGCAATTTTAATCATATCTTAAATATGAATATCAAAAGGAACATCATTTTCACATTGGAAAGACGAAAGAAAATCGACGTTTTGGTCACTGACAATGTTCCAATCCGGATGCGTGTTATCTATGGCGGAAATCGGATCGATTTCAGTACCGGATACAGAATAGATGTATCCAAATGGGAATCTGACAAGCAACGGGTAAAGAACGGATGTACAAATAAACTAAAACAAAGCTCATCTGAGATCAACGCTGATTTATTAGAATATTATACAAATATACAGAATATATTTAAAGAATTTGAAGTAGCAAATGTTACTCCTACCCCAGAAAAGCTTAAAAGTGCTTTCAATAAGAAATGCAGAAAAAACATTTCCGATGAAACAGAAACTGAGATGTCGAAAGCTTCTTTTATGAATATTTTCGATGAATTTCTAAAGGAATGTGGTACGCAAAACAACTGGTCAGATTCTACCTACAAAAAATTTGCAGCAGTAAAAAATCATTTAACTAATTTCAATTCCAACCTGACGTTTGAGATGTTGGACGATTCCGGCATAAGTGAATATGTAAATTATCTTCGGGATAAGAAGGAAATGAGAAACAGCTCCATTGGCAAACAAATCGGCTTTCTCAAATGGTTTCTTCGTTGGGCTTTAAAAAAAGGCCATCACAACAACAATGCATTTGAAATATTCAAACCCAAACTGAAAAACACTCAAAAGAAAGTAATTTTCCTGACCTGGGATGAGTTGAACAAACTTCGCAATTATAAGATTCCTGCAACAAAACAATATCTGGAACGGGTTCGCGATGTGTTTTTATTTACCTGCTTCACTGGGTTAAGGTATTCTGATGTGTATAACCTGAAAACAAGTGATATTAAGGATAATCACATAGAAATAACAACTGTCAAAACTGCTGATAGCCTGATTATTGAATTGAACAACCATAGTAGATCCATATTGGAAAAGTACAAGGAGGTTCATTTTGAGAATAATAAAGTTCTACCTGTAATTACAAACCAAAAAATGAACGACTACCTGAAAGAGTTGGCCGAGTTAGCTGAAATAAATGAACTAGTTGGCGAGACTTATTATAAAGGTAACCAACGGATAGATCAAGTTACTCCAAAACATGCACTTCTGGGTACTCATGCCGGACGAAGGACGTTTATTTGCAATGCTTTGTCTTTGGGTATTCTGCCACAGGTTGTAATGAAATGGACGGGACACAGCGACTACAAAGCGATGAAACCCTATATTGATATAGCTGATGATATAAAAGCCAACGCAATGGAGAAGTTTAACCAGTTGTAGATTAGTTCAAAACATTTATCAAATCAACTATCTTTGAAGCATAATATAAATAAGCAGACATGTTAACAGCAGAAGAAATAAAGTCCATATCTAAAAGCGGAGAGGGATACAACGCCGATTTTAAACTAAAAGTACCGGGCAAAGTTCGGGAACTTTCGGAAGAGGTCTGTGCTTTTGCCAATAGCGAAGGAGGCTTCTTACTTATTGGCATAGATGATAAGAACCAAATTGTTGGAGCAGCAATTGATAACCCGAAACGATCTGCCATTCAGGATTCCATAAGAGATATATCACCAGCTCTTCATGTAGATATTTATTCTGTAGATGTGGACGGTAAAAGCGTTTGGGTAATTGAGGTTCCGTCGGGGAAAGATAAACCTTATGTACTTTCCGGTGCTATTTATGTACGTGAAAGTGCCAATACCCAAAAGCTAACGACCGCGGAAGAAATCAGGAGTTTCTTCCAAAATAGTAACCGTATTTACTTCGATGCTGTTCCTTGTATTAAATTTGATTTTGAAAAGGAACTGGATAATGATACATTTAATCTGTTCCGTACTGAATCAGGTATTTCAGGAAACATATCCACACATCAGATACTGAACAATTTGCAGGTGTTTGATGATTCAGGTAAGATTAAAAATGGTGGAGTATTATTCTTTGGCAAACAACCTGAAATCACATTTCATCAGGCGGTTACCCGCTGTGTCCGGTTCAAGGGAAAAACCAAAGTACATATCATTGATGACAAAACCTATGGAGGCCCATTGTATCAACAATACCATCAGGCAGAAACTTGGATAAAAGATAAGCTTGAAGTAGCCTATATCATAGAGGGCATGGGACCACGTAAAGAAGTTTGGGAAATTCCCCTTACCGTTTTTAAAGAAGCGATTATTAACGCTCTTTCACACAGAGATTATTACGAGCAAGGCGCCGTTACGATGGTGGAAGTTTATGATGACCGGGTGGAGATTTCCAATCCGGGCGGGTTATTGATCGGTGTAAAAAATGATTTTGGAAAGAAAAGCATGACCCGTAATCCTCTTATTTTCGGTTTATTTACTCGTATGAGTCTGGTGGAACAGGTTGCATCCGGCATTCCCCGTATGCGTAAAGCAATGAAAGAAGCAGAGCTTCCAGAACCAACGTTTACAACAGATGGTGGTTTCTTTACTGTTGAATTTAAACGTCCTCAAAAGAATGACACTATAAATGACATTGTAAATTCAAAGAGTGGCACTACAAATGGCACTATAAATGGCACTATAAATTCGGAAAGTCCTATTGAAGAAATAGTTTTAAAACTAATAACCGAGCACGAGGGATTGTCAGCCCGAAAAATCTCTAAACTGATAGACAAAAGTTTGAGAACAACCATGCGGTATTTGGACGATCTTAAAAAATCTGAGAAAATAGAATTCCGAGGGGCATTGAAAAACGGAGGTTATTATTTGAAATAAGAGTCTGGCATGGAACAACTTCAGAACATTCAACCCATTATTGAGTATTTTTCGGATATCTATTCGTCGTGGAAGGAGATTAACCGTCTGCTCAAAAATAAGATTCAGAATCCTAATTCTGGAGATCTGTCTTCTCAAGAATTCTTATACACATTCTATAATAAAAACAAGGAGCCCAATGTTCTCCAAACTAATCTTTTAAATCTTATTCTGGCCAGTTCTGCCGAAAAAGCCGGAGTTATTACGACCCCATTGCTTGCGCTGTTAATGGAGAACATATCCCTTTTTGAAAGGAATAAAGAAATACTGGAAAATCTGAATTTTTACAAGATGATCGAGCAATCCCTGCTGTATTATCATGACAAAAGAGTTTCATTGAAAAATGATTTGGAACTGATAAAGACTTATCCTTATCCCACAGAAGTAGAAAGACAGATATTAATCGATGAGACGCGTAAAGAATTAAGCAAATTATCCGGCGAAGAAGAAAAAGAAAGGAGAAGGGTTGCACCTTTTGGCATAAACTTTTTCCCAGGAATATATCAGTTAAGCAAGGAGCTTGCAGTTTATATCAATGCTTATATCCATGAAGGAGGAAATATTACCATAAATAATTCCAAAATAAGTGAGCAGAACTCAACTTCGAATATACCGGAGAAGAATAACGTGAAAGTTGAAATTGAGGAACCGAACATGATTTTCAAAACTAGAATGTTCGAAAAATTTCTGGTATTGGAAAGAAAGCTGATTACAGATAAATATTTGAAAGAAGAAAGTCAGAATAAAGAACTGCATTGGATTTCCACCCATGAAAACGGGAAACCGGATATAAAAAGATTGGTTACATTTTTGGCTGGAATGCTTGACAGCAATTATTTTCTTCCCAACAAAGACCCCAAAATAAAAACGTTTTTTGAATCACGTTATCATATCACCATCGGGCAAAACTTCGAACGAAAAAGACGTGAACCGCTTCGAAATGAATACAAAATAGTATTTCATAACTATCCGTTTTAACGAACATTCAACGGTCGTAATACGAAACCACATCACAAATAACATTTGTATATCATTGACTATCTGCAAGTAGCATTTTCAACAACTACGATTCACTGACGCTCAAAAAAAACCAAATTAATATTGCGGTATACTTGATAGACCGGCTGGCTATCACCATTGTATCACGTAAAATTAATTTATCATGAATGTTAAAGAATTGAAAGAAAAGCCGATTTGGCAAATGACTGGCGAGGAATTTTTATTCCTGCAGCAGAACTCGGAGCAGAAACAGGTACAACCGGTTACTTTATCTGAAACTCAAAAGAAGTATGTATATGGAATTGGCGGTATTGCCCGGTTATTCGGGTGCAGTATTCCAACAGCCAACCGCATAAAGCAAAGCGGGAAGATCGATAAAGCCATTACTCAGATAGGCCGGAAAATCATTGTCGAGGCCGATCTGGCATTGGAACTTGCCGGGCGCAAATCGGGCGGTAGAAAATAAAGCAATGGCGAAGGAGCGAAAATCCCAATCACCGGGGCAAGCCACATTATCAGAGGGTAAACAATCCAAAAATGAAGTCATTGAGTCCTATCTTAATCGAAATTATGCCTTCAGGTATAACACCGTGAAGTGCAAACCCGAATATAAATCAATGGATAGCTGTATGCCTTTTACTCCCGTGACCCGGTTTGTTCTCAACTCCTTAAAAAGAGAATTGGATAAAAATCTGGGATTAAGCACATCTGCTGAAAATATCCGGGGAATATTGGAAAGTGATTTTTCTCCAAAGATTAATCCAGTCCAGGATTATTTCAAAAATCTGCCTCGCATGGATCCTGAAATTAACCGTTTCATAGAAACATTGGCCGAAACGGCACAGGTAACCAATCTTGAAAAATGGTTGTTGTATCTGACCAAATGGCTTGTCGGGGTAGTTGCAAATGCCCTGAATGAGGTAGGTTGTCAAAACCATTTGTGCTTAGTACTTACAGGAGAACAAGGACGGTTCAAAACGACCTGGTTGGATAATATTTGTCCCTTGAGCTTAAGAAGTTATCTGTTTACCGGGAAGATTGATCCTCAAAGTAAAGACGTACTTACACTGATTGCTGAGTATCTCTTTATCAACATTGACGACCAGTTAAAAGCCTTGAACAAGCGGGATGAAAATGAGTTGAAGAATCTGATCACCACCCCGGCAGTGAAATATCGCCGTCCTTACGATGTCTATATAGAAGAATATCCACACCTGGCAAGTTTTATGGCTTCGGTAAACGGTAATGATTTTTTGACTGATCCAACCGGTTCCCGCAGATTCTTACCTTTTGAAGTGGTGAAAATGGACTTGAAAGCAGCTCAGGAAATCGACATGGACAATGTGTTTTCCGAAGTACTATTCATTTATGAGAGCGGTTTCCGGTATTGGTTTGATGATGCCGAAATTGTAGAATTGCACCAATATAGCAGTGGTTTCCATGTTCAGACCGCTGAATACGAAATGTTGGTACAGGGATTCGAGAAGCCGAACAAGGATGCAAAGGACTTTATGACGACTACACAAATACTAAACTACCTGAGAGCCTATTGCTCACTCAATTTATCGGAGAAGCGAATGGGTGAAGCGCTTAGAAAGACAGGATTTGAAAGACGGTCAAAACGGATAGGTAACAACCCGGTATATGTATGGTCTGTAAAGAAAATTACACAGAACCCTTTTATTTCTTCTAATTTGTAATTACTACACTACTACATAGTATTACAATCCATTGAAAGAAAGAAAATTACAATGTAGCAAGATCCATTTTGTTCATCTTACTTCACATTACTACATCTACTACAAAGAATAATGTAGTAGTTACTACACAATTTAAACACTACATACTTTAATGCTTGACAAATAGGCGTTTGCAAGCAAAAGAAAATGTAGTAAGTAAAATCATTAAAAAGTAAAAAAGATGAAATCCATAGAAGCGAATGCCATCAGCATCAAACAATATCTGTCTGAAAATGGAATTCAACCGACAAAAGACAGAGGATATTACGGAATGTATCACAGCCCTTTTCGTGAAGATAATAATGCCAGTTTAAAAGTTGATTACAATCAAAATGTATGGCACGACTTCGGAACCGGAGAAGGCGGAGGACTTATCGACCTGGTAATGAGAATGGAGAATTGTTCTTTTCATGAAGCCATCACAAGGTTGGAACGAAAATACAGTCATGCGGACGTAGGTACGTACCAAAGTGCCAACATACCAACAAGTAATTTTTCTTTTCACCGGAAGAATCCGGATTCGGATCTGAAATCACCGGAATCATCAATAACGCTACAGAACGTTCAACCAATCAGCAATTCGGCATTGATTGAGTATCTGCATGAACGCCGAATCAGTATAGACATTGCCCGGATTCATTGCAGCGAAGTTCATTATTCCGTAAATAGTAAACCTTATTATGCTGTCGGGTTCCGGAATGATAAAGGAGGATATGAGCTACGGAACAAATATTTTAAGGGATGCACTTCGAAGGACATTACATCGGTAACAAGAAATAGTACCCATTGCCTGCTGTTCGAAGGTTTTATGGATTACCTGAGTTTCCTTACCACACAAAAGCAGCAAAATGCTCCGGTAGATGTGATTGTCCTTAATTCACTCACGAATCTGCCGAAAGTAAAAAATGCTCTTACTGCTTATAAAAGTATCTGGACATTTTTTGATAATGATGTTGCCGGGAAAAGGGCTGTTCAGGAATTACAATCAACCTGTAACAATGTCAATGACCTGTCCTATTTCTATTCCGGGCACAAAGATCTAAACGAATACCTGTGCCATAAACAGCAGATTAAACAAGCTCAAAAATTGAAACGGTCTGGAATGAAACGGTAAAGCGTTATCAAGCTGGCAATCACTGGTTTTCTCCATGATATGGTATGCGTAAACGAACAAAGCGGCTAAAATGTATATCAACACTTATTCGCAACCAGCATACCTTTCCTTGGCAATATTCTTACAAATACCATTTCGAACTGTAAACAACTATTAATCAACAAATAATCATTAAATTTTAAAATTACTCGCAATGAAGAAAATGAATTTTATTCTACAAAGTAAAGGCGGTAGCGGCAAATCAATGCTTACCTATTTACTGGCGCTCAAAAATGAAGAAAACACACGGACCTATTTTATTGATTTTGACAGCTCTGTAAAATCGAGTACGCAGCAGCTAAAATTTCTTCAGGGCCGAACACCTGCCCGCTTTGCAAAAATGAATTTACTTGATGAACGAGGCAAAATTGACCGGCAGCGGCTGTTTGAAAACCTGCAGATCCTCGCACAAAAACCGTATGAGGAATTTTTTCTTGACTTTGGAGCACCCGAAAGCGAACAGTTTACCTCCCTGTTTTCAAAAGATTATACCATCAATGAATTTAAGCAGATTGCTGATGAACTGGATGTGGAATTCATTTTCAACATTGTTGTAGCAGGAGGTAGTTCTTACCTTCCCTGCACCAGTTACCTGAACAACATTGTTGGTTTAAATCAACAGAATTTCAGCATTATCATCTGTATCAATGAGTTTTCATTTCAAAATTACAAATCACTGATTGCAGAAATAGAAAGCTACGCAAAAGCCAATTCAGGCAATATTCACGGGGTAACCTATTTTGGTGATTTTGATACGGATGCTGCACCTCATAAAAATATCCTGAGATACATTTCTGAAGGGAAGGGAATGAATGCTTATGTCTTTATTGAGAAAATCAAGATTCAAAAAGAACTTCAAAAATTACCGTGATGGAGCATGTAAAGATTGATTTTCAACGAATGCAAGCCGAGTACTTTCTGAGATACGACTACCGGTTCGACGAGACAGCCCTCGCCATGTTACATATTTTGGAACAAAAGCAGGAGGCGAATTTTGCAAAACAAAATTCAGAGTTGAACCAGGCCATCCAAAAAATTGAAGCTTCTCAACGAACCTTAGCGCTAGATCGAGAACACCCACGCTGGCAGGCGTTTTCTTATGGTCTGGGACGTATTGGGATGCCTTTGTTGATAGCCATCTGTTTCATAGCTATATTTTACATGATCAACCTAAGCAATCAGAAGCATGAAATGACTAGTTCTGCCAAACTCCGGTGGTATGAAATTTTTTATCAAACCAATATTGAAAACAGGGAGACCAAAGCCATAAAAGAATATCTAAGGGAAAATCCCATTCCTGAATAACTCTAAATGATCAACTAGATGAAAGAATTTCTAAAGCAAAAACTACTGGAAAACAGGTCAGGGATTTATTCCCTGATCGCCCATCATTATGCTGACCAAATAAGTGAAATGGGTTGCAGCCTTTTCAGGGACTGGTTAAGCGAAGAACTGTCTGTTGATAAAAGCATGATAAACCTTACAAGCTTATATTCTGCCTCAAGAAGGGAGCAAAAGAAAGATAGGGGTAAAAGCAAAGCAACTGGTTTTAACCCTATCCCTGAGAACAAGAAGAATAGCGTTAATCCAGGTTCAAATTTTTCCGATCCCAACGCCATACCATCCTCCAAGGATAATATTACTGAAATGTAATTCAGTTGCAAAATAGCGAATTACGAATAATTCTGAATAGGAATAAATAAGTATGAACTGGAATGAATAGAAATAGATATTTCTGCATAAAAACAGATAAAATATTCATTATTAGTTATATCCATGCAAAACTATTCAGTCAGTATGGGGAGCAAGTTTGTGTATCGGTCTGACCGATACCTTGCTCTGCGAGGCTAAAAACATCCCGCCGGTCTAATCAGAACAATGAAATGTACAAACCATGAAAACAATCAAAAACAGAAATACAGGAGGCAGGCCAGCCAAAGAACCTGCCGAAAAGAAAGGTTATAAAATAACGATCAAAATGGCTCCAAATGAGTACGGTTCTCTCAAGGGCAAGTCACATGAAGCGGGAATTAACCAAAGCGAATATATCCGCCAGTGTATCCAGGCTAGTATCGTTAAACAGCGCATAACCCCTGAGTTGATGAACCACATACGGCAACTCAGCGGGATGGCCAACAACATCAACCAGATTGCCCATAAAGCCAATGCCGCCGGGTATCCGGCTGTTCACAAACACTGTTTATTCCTGAACGGGAAGCTGGATGATGTAATCAGCAAAATTGAAGATGATTGCTAAGATTGTACAGGGGCATGGGTTTCGTGGAGTGGTCGGTTATGTCCTTGATAAGGAAAAGGCCAGCTTGCTTTGTGCTGAAGGGGTCAGGATAAAAGACAAGGAATCGATTGTAAAAAGTTTCATTGCCCAGCAAAAACTGAACCCGAAAATAGTAAAACCGGTTGCACATATCTCGTTAGACTTTTCTGTCCAGGATAAAAATAGGCTGACCGATCAATTTATGGTTGGAATGGCCCGGGAATATATGGAAAAGATGGGATACCGGGATACGCAATACATCATAGCCCGTCATCACGACACCGACCATCCTCACATTCACCTGGTCATAAACCGGATTGACAACAACGGGAAACGAATTTCTGACCAAAAC
>JAHEYT010000053.1:0-45300 GCA_023251455.1 Bacteroidota bacterium | reverse complement strand
GAACGTGAAAGAGCATCGGTTGAAAGAGCCGGATAAAACCAAGTACGAAATTTATCATGCGCTGCAATCGGCTATATCTAAATGCCGGAACTGGCAGGAATTAAAAGCAGAGTTACTCAAATCAGGGATTAAAACCGAATTCCGAAATAACGGAGCTACAGACAAAATACAAGGAGTACGGTTTGGAAAGAATGGGTATGAGTTCAACGGTTCCAAAATTGACAGGACTTGCAGTTATTCCGAAATCAATTACCAGCTGTACCTGAATGAAAAGCTAGGCCAAAATGAAGGTCAGCAGCATTCAGCACCAAACCCATCGGATCAACTCCCCCGGCAAGACAATACAATGGATTTTGCCGCAGGACTTGAAAACGCAGCTTCCATTGTGGGCGGATTGTTCGATTTCATGAACCCATCTCACCGTTATGATGAAAATGAAGCTGATTTTTTAAGAGAGCAAGCCCGAAGGCGGAAAAAGAGGAAAGGATACAGATTATAAACAATTTAAAATTCAATACTTATGGGTACCAGTAAAATGGATTCTTCGGCGGTTTATGACAGGATGAGGATAATTTCTTAAAAAAGAAGACAACAGTTGTAGTAAACTTTAATACAATCCTTAAGATTGCATTAGTTCTGCTTAAAAAGAAGGCTTACCCTAACACATCAAAAAGAGAAAAGACGCAATTCTTATTGAATGATGCTTGCAGAGAAAAAGTCCTGAAATGTTAAAAAGTAATTTACCCTGGACTGATTTCTGCTTTTGCTTTGTTATAAAAATTAATATTATAATTTTGTTACCATAAAAATTTAAACTAAAAAGTATGAAAAGTGTTTTCAAAATTTATGTTTTAGGAATACTGTTGTTTTCAGCAGGATTTGCCAATGCCCAGATTCCAAAATACGGGCATATTGATTTACAGGCGCTCGTTCAGATTATGCCCGAAAGAGCAGTTGCTGATAAACAAATGCTTGCCTTTCAGAAAGAGCTCGAAAATGCTCTAGGCATAATGCAAAAGGAATTCCAAACCAAATATATGGAATATACCACAAAAAAAGATTCATTGTCTGAAACCGTCCGGAAAATGAAAGAAGAAGATTTGCAGTCAATGAATGAAAGGATTCAGTCTTTTCAGCAAAGTGCTCAGCAGCAACTTGAAAATAAAAATGCGGAATTGTATAAACCAATACTTGAAAAAGCTAACAAGGCTGTAAAAGAAGTCGGAGCAGAAAAGAGTTTAGTCTACGTTTTTGATATGAGTCTTCGAGTAATACTTTACAATTCGAAAGAAAGCTTGGATATTCTTCCGTTTGTAAAAACTAAATTAGGCATTCAATAGTTTCTATTAGACAATAGTTAGACAAAGCCATCTTATCTAAGATGGCTTTGTCTAATATGATTTTAAACATGTGGCCAAATAGAATTTATGAGCTCTCTCTTCCTGAGTGGTAGTCAAAATTTAAATCCTGTTGTGCCAAAAATGTATTATAAATTATCGAGCTTTTCATCATCCCTAATTTGACCAGTTGTTTGGAATTCTGGTATTTAACCGAATTTTGACAATGTAATGTGATGTCCTTTGCGACTAAACATGCATGGTTATATATCTTATATTCGATAGCATTTCCAAAATGTACTTCTCTTTTTGATTCTATCATTACACGTTCAATAAAATCCTGAAGATATTTTGAGTGAAAGACAACGCCAGTAATATCTGCCAACCTTGCCCCATTTATTGCATGCATTCCTTCAGTCAGATAGACATTGTTAGTATATTTAAACAATGATATTTTTGATAAATGATAATTCCACGAACTTCCTGTAATTTTATTAAAGACACGCTCTCTCATTCCTCCAAAGTATATAGTGGTATCAAACTGTTCCCACTTTTTTTTGTCCAGTAACTGTACCTGTTTGGAATAAAAATCAGGATCAAAATACGGACAGCACTCCAAGGGGTTACCATACGCTTTATACCCAGTTTCAATGATTGGTTTATCGGAATAAATATCCAGTAAGAATGAACGAATAGCATCATATTTCTTAAATTCCAGATAATTAATCAGTACTTCAAGTGGAGCTATTTCGGCATACGGATAAAACAATAATTCATCAACGTCAACAACTAAACACCACCTGTTCTTTCCATATTTATTTAAAAAGAATTCTATCCAATACCAAAAATTTTTAAAGCTTTCATTTATTTTAAATACATGAACATTTGGGTAAAGGAGCGCTATTTCTCTGGTATTATCTGTTGAATTGTTATCAATTAAAAAAATCCGGTTCACCCCCTTTTCAAAATAATATTTTAAAAAGAAAGGCAACCTCAACGATTCATTTCTGGCAATGACAAATAACCGTATTTCCATTTTATTTTTCGGAATATGGTTCTTGTCTATTCTTTGATAGATAAAGCTTGTCCTGAAAATTTTCCATTTGTGCTCAATCCGTTTTGAAATGAAAGTCCTCATATAATTAAATGTAGTAAGTGTCGTGTTGTTCTTTGTCCCATAGATCTCTATTGCGTGTTAGAACTTAGCTGATATGTAACGAGACCAACCAGTGAACTATAATCCATTGTCTAACAATGCTCGTAGCGGATTAATGAAGCGGTAGATCAATCGCAAGTTTTTGGTCACGATTTCAGCTGTTCCATCCATCTGTTGTATAAATTTCAGGTTTTCTCTGTAAGATGAAGTCATTCCTTCTTCCAGTTCGATTTCAGCAACATATCCTTTTGCTTCAGGAACCAATGAAACAGAACGGATTCGCCCTTTCAGCATCCCGAATTGCATATAGGGGAAACCAGCAAGTTTAATGTTCACCCTTTGGCCTACGTTAACTTTACCAAAACCAGCAGTTGGAATAATCGCTTTGGCAATAATTGTTAGGTCACCTTGAGGGATTACAGTCCCGATCAGTTCTCCGGCTTTTACTTCCTGATTTTCGCTCCAAACAGAAGTATAGGTTATCTTCCCAGCAATAGGGCTGGTAACCAAATATTTTTCCTTCCACTGATGCATCAAGTTCTCCATATTTTGTTTCGTTTCATCAAGATCTAATCGAAATTGAGCCAATTCTTTTTCGTGTTGCATTTGCAATTCAACGCTGTTTTGCTGCATTTGTAGAATGGATGATTCGGTATTCTTTAGTGAAGCATCAAATCCAATATACACTGCTTTTTTAATTAGCAAGGTTTGCCGTGCTTTTTCATATTCACTTTCGCTGATAGCCTGCTTTATGAATAATACAGAATCGCGGTCAAATGCTTTCTCTGATAAGCATAAATCTTTCAATTGAATATCCTTTTGTCGTAGTTGGGTTTGGTAATACTCTTTTTGCTTGACAATTTGCCTTTTCAAAAGCTCAATCTTTTGGGGTATTAAATTTTGCTTTAGGTAATGTCTAAAACTATTTCGGTTTTTCAGAAAAGAAGAGTAATACGATTGTAATTCTCCCAATGTAAGCTGATCAGGTAATTCATCAGTTAGCACTTGTTCGTCCCAACTAGAGATATCCGACCTCGCACTTAGACCTTCTTTTAACAACAAATAATCCTGGTAACTTGTTGGGTTATTGATCAGAGCCACTAACGTTCCAGCATCAAGTTTCTGCCCGTTTTGAACAAACAGCCGATCAATTTTTCCGGTAGATTTACTTAAAAGTTGGACAGGAGGATTTTCAGTTGTTAAAACCATTGGTGCCGTAATGATTTCAGGAGACTTAAAGAAAAAACTTCCAATAATAATACCTCCAAGTATAATGAAAAGGACAGTCAACCCCCATCTCACTATTGCCACAGGGATAAACCCCATCAGTTCCTGAATTTCTTCGCTATGCAATTCTGTCTTGTTTATTTCAGGCATATCTTTTTCTTAAATGATTATTGTCCAAGTTCCAGTTGATCCTTAACCAAATGGAAATATACCCCTTTCTTCTCCACCAACTCTTGATGGTTGCCTTTTTCAACAACCTCACCCTTTTCAAGTACCACAATCTGGTCTGCCTTTTTTACAGTACTTAAGCGATGAGCCACCACTACAACTGTACGACCCTTAAAAAAATGATCCAGATTTTCCATTATCATGCGTTCGTTTTTGGCATCTAGTGCATTTGTGGCTTCATCGAAAAAAAGGTAATCAGGATTTTTATAAACGGAACGTGCAATAAGTATTCGTTGCTTTTGGCCTGTGCTTAATCCATGTCCATCGCTACCGATCTTTGTTTCGTATCCAAGTGGTAAAGACTCAATAAAGTCTTTGATGTTAGCAGTGGAAATAGCTTTCTCCATTTTTAACAAATCAGGGATCTCATCTCCAATACCGACATTATTGGCTATTGAATCAGAGAAGATAAACCCTTCCTGCATCACAACACCACAATGTTTGCGCCATTGAGTTGGGCTGTATTTGTCTAAATTAATATCATTTAATATTATTTCACCTTTATCTGGTTTGTAAAAACCCAGTAACAATTTTATTAGGGTAGTTTTACCACTGCCACTAGTACCTACAATTGCTGTAATCTTATTGGCCGGTATTTCCAAATTTATCTTTTTAAGAACCTTGGGCGAATTCGGACCCTCATAATGAAACGTCAAATTTTTTAATTCAATCGTTTTGCTTGGAGGTATCTCCATTATTTTATTTTCCTCTGAACTTTCTTCATTGTCTTTATCATGGATTTCACCCAAACGTTCCAGACTTATCTTAGCATCTTGTGCTGCCTGCGTAAATCCAATAAATTGCTGAATGGGAGCATTCAACTGACCAATAATGTATTGCACTGCCATCATCATCCCAAGGGTCATATCTCCCGATATTACAGCCTTGGCTGAAAGGAATGATATAAAAATATCTTTGGACTGGTTGATAAGCGTTGCCCCGATTTGTTGATTTTGGTTCAGCATCAGACTTTTAACGCTTACTTTATACAAGCGAGCCTGAATACGTTCCCATTCCCATCGTTTTTGCTTCTCACAGGAATTGAGCTTAATTTCCTGCATGCCGGAAACAAGCTGAATTACATTGCTCTGATTGACAGCAGATTGCTGAAAGCGTTTGTAGTCAAGTTCGCGTCTCTTTTTGAGGAATAGCAATACCCAACCTACATAAAATGTACTGCCAAGAAAAAAGACTCCTAAAATACCGATATGATATGAAGCCATTATGAAGGTGTAAATCACCAGAGTAATGACAGCAAAAATAATATCTATTAATGATTGGGTTAAGAATGATTGGATGCGGTTATGGTCGCCAATTCGCTGCATTATATCGCCAATCATTTTGACATCGAAAAATGACATGGGTAGCTTCATTAACTTGATCAGGAAATCGGAGATTAAGGAAATGCTTACTCGAGTAGTTATATGAAGCATAATCCAGCTACGAATCATTCCATTGGCTGTTTGGCCCAACGTGAGTAAAAGTTGAGCGACCAGAACCATAAAAACAAAAGCCAAATCACTGTTCCCGATTCCGTAATCAACAATCGATTGGGTTAGAAAAGGGAAAATCATGCTGATTATACTTCCGGTTAACATACCAAGAATCAACTGGATGATGAATTTCCGGTACGGGCGCAAATATCCCAACAGGTAAATAAATTTCAGTTTACCTTTTTGCTCATCTTCCTGCTTGTAAAAATCTGGAGTTGGCTCAAGTAATAATGCTGTACCTTCATGATAGCCTTCCTTTTTAGTGCTTAGCCAGCATTTCAGAAATTCTTCTTTGGAATAGCTTAACAAACCGATAACAGGATCCGCAATGTAGATCATTGCATCATTATTCTTAGATTTTTCTCTTTTGAGTTTTGAAAGGAAGAAAGATTTTTTTTCTTGTTTGATATCATAAACTACCACAAAATGATGATGGTTCCAATGGATGATGCAGGGGAGGGGAACTTCATCGCGTAATTGTTCCCATGTCAGGCGATAACCTTTGGTACGGAATCCAATACTCTCGGCTGCATCACTAATACCGAGCATGGAAACCCCTTCGCGAGTAATGTATGATCGATTACGCAGGTATTGCAACGAATATGTTTTCCCATAATGTTTGGCCACCATTCGAAGACAGCTGGGGCCGCAGTCCATGTTATCAAGTTGTTTATAGTGAGGAAATTTTGGCATTTAGTATATTTAACATTAATAATTTTGAGCAAAAAGTCTCATTTAAATTATATTGTCATTTTTTTAGATAATAATTTCTGCCAAATCATTCCAAAAAAAGATGATATTCTCATAGTTTATAGAATGCAATTGAAACATTTTAAAAATATCTGTTTATCGGATATCCTTCTACATGTCTTTTTAATATTCATATCCTTATTGTTTCTTCACTATCAATAATGATGTATTTTTAAGCTTATATCATGAAAGATGATAAAATTAAAATAATTATTGTTTAATAAATATTTTATACAATAAATCAAAGTTGGAAATTAAAGAATTTATAGTAAAAACTTTTTGATTATATTTTAATTAAAAAATACTTAACAAGAAGATCGCTTCAAAATACCAATTGAATTTACGAAATCTATTTGTAAACGAAATCTATTTTATCGTATTATTAAGATTCAAAATAGTTTTCAAGTCAACCTTCTTGTTTTGCATATTAATGAAGACTATTTACAGATACAACCTCCTCCAAGAGTAGGAGTACATGTTCCAGGACTATTAAAAGTATAACAGGGTCCATAACACATCAAACCACTGGTTTCACAAAATCCGCCGTTATACCCACCTTTTAAATTGACTAATTCTTCATTTTTCAATACCTTTTCAGGATTAATCGATAGTTTACTTAACTTTTTCATTTTCTTAGTTTAATATTAGTAATTAATTTTATTATTTTGTCTTTTCTATCATTTCAAAGACTGTCGCAATAACTTCCAAATTTTTAAATATTAGCTTTTACCTTCACTCCTCCTTCCCTTTTTAAAGCTTTTATTTCTTCTAGATAATATTCGATATAATTAAATCCATATTGGATTGGAAATAGATATCCACAAATATAAATTGTAGGAGTACCCTCGACTTTATACTCAGCAAACAACCGCTTATTCTTGTCTTTAATTATCTTAGCCATATTGTATTGCTCAAGAACCAATTCATTCTGAATAAGTGATTTTCTTGATGGTATCGGTATTGAATACCATTTGTCTAGAAAATCAATTATAACCTCCGAACTTTTCTTTGTATACAGATAGTAAAGGGTATTAATCGTTTCTAAAGTTTCTTCATCATCATAAACTGAAAAAATAACATTGACTTTTATATCAGTATGATTTTCTAACAATGTTTTAATTTGTTTAAATGCTTTTGCACAAGGGTTACAGTATAAACTCAAAAACGCAGTCACAGTTATAGTGGCATCAGGAGAACCAAGTATCAAACTGTCTTTGTCTTCAAAAATTTCGTGATACCCATTGCTCGTTAATAGAAAAGCAAAAATTTCTGGATTCCGTTTAAAGTGTAAAAATGAATTTCGTTCGAGTATAATTTCATTTGTTTTATTGTAATATGCCTTGTAAATGAGCCAAAGTGAAGCAGTGACAAAAAAGGAGTTAATGAGTTTGAGTGCATCAGTTCCGGTAAAAGTCATTGTTTTGAATACAGGTAATAAGAGTACAAATTCGGCTATTAAAACCAATTGGACAAGCACGCAGAAAGGACACCATTTTTTTAGTTTTACCGATTGATAATAAATTGAAAATGCAGGGTACGGCAATGAAACGAGACTAATAATTGCTAGAAATCCAAATGAAGGGTTGCCACTGACCCCTAATATATAAATGAGTGTGCTAATGAAATATATAAGACCTGCATCGGCCCAGTTAAACCATCCAAACAATTGGGAAGCATTTGAAGCAAGCACTTCGTCGCAGTCGGTCTTTGAGCTGAAGCCACAAATTTTGTCAATTAAAGGAGAATGAATTTTAAATTCGTGCATTACTAATAAAAGAGATGCTACAATGCCGGTAATTTTCGTAATTATTAATCCCCAAAGTATTAAGGTATGTTTTGCACCCAAATCCCCAAAATTCTGGGAAATACCTAAAAGACACACAAGCAGAACCGTAAAAATTCCAAACGGCAAGAGTATCTTATTCAAAATTTCATTTTGCCGAATTTGTCTATATCCCTTTTCACCCGAATCCTTACCAGCCTCCATTACAATAACTGCCCCTGAAAGCTTCTCCGCAAATTTTGAAAACACCTCTTTTTGATTTTTCCCTTCTGCCGCCGAATAAAACACATGACCATTCTCTATTTTTTCAACAAATACAAGCTGCCCTCCAAACACTCTTAAATGGGCAATAAACGGCATTTCTAAATCCTTGATCTCATCAATTTCCAATTTTAAAGGGTAATACTCAACTCCCCATTTATTTAGAGCATCACATACACTCTTTAATGAAGGGTAATATGGATGAGCTAACAAAAATTCTCTAATAGATGTGTCCGTAACTTTTATTTTGAACCTCCTGATAGCTTTCTGAAGAACAAATACCGTATTTTCCTCTTTATTTCTTTTCATTTCATACATTATTAGTTTGTTATTGATCTTACATAATTATTGACCATCTTGTCTGCAGAAAATTTATCGTTAGCCATGATTATGGCATTTCGTGAAAAAATCTTTCTTAATTGATCGTCGGCTAATAGGTTAAACATGTAATTTGCTAACTGATTAATATTTGGAGCAATGCCATAAATATTCGTTTGATCAGGTATGGTATCTACTAAAAAAGCATTTTCATTATGGGAAAAGATTTCTTTTAATCCACCAAGACAAGTGGCTACAACAGGTAAACCACAATGGAGCATTTCGAGGGCAACATAACTACAATGTTCTTCCAGTGAAGGGATAACCCCGATAGATGCTTCATGGTATAATGCTATTAAATCCTCAAGTGGAATAAATCCTAAATAATTGATGTTTGACGAAAACGCCTTGGAACCCTGAATTAATTCCTCATAATCTCCATTTCCGGCTATAACTAACCGACAATTCGGTATTTTTTTTAATAAAATAGAAAATGACAGTGTAAGGTATTTTAACCCTTTTATGGGGTCAATCCTACCACTATACAATACAATTCTCTCATTTAAGCCAATACCATATTTCTGCCTGATATTTTCTTCATTATTCTTGCTTGAAAACAACTGAGAATCAATCCCATTGAATATTGTTGTGATTTTTCCTTCATCCACAAATTTGTTAACTAAGTGATCTTTCCCATGTTTGGTTACAGTAACTATTCGATCAACCAATGAATATGTTTGTCTTTCTGTATCGAATGAATTATTCGATGTATCTATTTCAGGGATAAATAAATGTTGCGTAAAAATCAATTTACAATCAAGCGCACTTTTGAATTCAGCACCTATAAAATATTGAAAAACAAAATTCATATGAACAACATTTTTTCGTTCAATAGGTAAATAAGATAATACAATACGAACAATGCTTTTGGCGAATCTTTTATAGTTTGTAATTGTATCGATATCTTTCAGAAGCTTAGGTTTAGGAAATTTGAAATATGTTATATCAGTTTTTTTTTCAATGCTAAATTCTGTAATCTTTTCATCACCGACTTCTATCACAAACACATCAATATCATTCAGTAGCGCAAGGCCTTGTGAAAGTTGTTTAATGAAAGTACCAACTCCGTAATCAATTCCGCGATCCTTGCTCTTTATTATAATCCAGTTTATTATTTCCATAATTGTATAAGATTTATTCCTGCTAATCCAGATAAGAGTCCAAATACATTTTTCTCATTTTCTTTTCCTAGATAAAGCCCGGATAAATATTGACTGCTTTCATCGAGTTTAAAACTGTATGTTTTCCAATAGCTTTCTTCAATTTGGTAGAAACTATTACCAGTAATATGAAATAACTGTTGGTAAATCCAAACAATACCACTGGTTCCTTTTTGCAAAGCTGAGGAGTTAGAGGTTAATTCATTAGCAATAGTTAGCCGGTCAAGTCTAGTGAGTAGTCTTTGAATTAATTTATCAATGGAGTCTTTTAAAGTTTGAGGTAAAATACAATATTTCATCCTACTAAAAGCGAAGGTCAACAATAAACACTTACTGTGTTGTTTCGGTAAATCAATGAGTTCAAGAAAAGGATGAATAAGTTGTTGGAGTATCTGGTCAACTTTATGGTAGCCCAGACTTAATTGATTTACCTCCGTAAAGAACAACAGCAAAATGGTGTAATCCCAAGTCAGGCTATAGTCTTCGGAACTGTTTGCCAATTTTAAAATGTTGTTTCCGAGAATTAGCTCGAGCTCATCAATAATTTGTATTAAGATTTGCTTGTTTAAAAACGTAGTTGTTTTTTCATTAGTTGAATGTGGGTTTTGTATGCGGCTCAGATAATAGACACCCAACCCTGTAATTCCATTCAATAACCCCGGTCCTTTAAATTGTTCTTTTGATAAACATAACTGGCTATCAATTGTCTCCAGTACTTCATCTGTATCAGCATCAATAAATCCGTTTTGCGCTAAATATTCAATTCCCCAACCTATTCCAGCTAATCCATCTTCGAAATCGAAAGGCGTCGTTGTATTAATTTCTTCGTAGATTTCATCAATTAAATCTTCTGCATAATCTTTATAAATCCGGTTTTGAGTTTCTCGGGCTAAATGAAAGAAGTAGATGGAAATTCCCATTTTACCATGCATTAATCCAATGTTGTCAATAAAACTGGCGTTTAGAAGCAGTGTATTGGTGATGCGTTGATGCCTAGAAAAAGGAGCAGTAGTATCCATAATCAAGTTTTGATTCGCAGTTTATCAAATTTATGATATATTGAACAAATTATTTTCTCCAAAGGCATCAAATGAATTATGTTATGGAACATAGCTGTAAGTTATAATTACAAAACGTAGTAGTTGAGTGAGTTGAGATGACTTAAATACAGAAAACATTTGTCAAGGAATGTATATTGTTATATAACATGTACTAAGAGGGTTACCTTTCTGATGTGTTTGTTGACAATTAACGTAACCAATTATGCACACAAATTTCACTGTTAAGCCAAGAATTTTAGAAGAATAGATGCTCTGAGGTACAAGTGGAAAAATTACTTATAAATGAGAATCACGGGTTAAATTGCCAATGCTATATATGCAGCAACCAACCTGTCGAACGCATGGACAAGTAATCCATTTGTTGATCTAACTCAACTAGTCTTCTGGATGTCTACGTGCACAATCAACCAAATAAATAGAGACTCAAAAGGTTGTTTGATGCGGGAAACGGCTATTTAACTTACTAATATTTAACAGTATAAACTAATTCTTTATTTGATTAGTACAATAAACATTGCGCTCATGCCAACCCTCCGTTTCATTCCGCTCCCCTTTGGCTTTTCCACCCACAACCCGGAACTCAAAGCCAAAAGGAGAAGCTTCATTTCACCCAACCCCATTCGCTCTGTTGCATTCAGTCACTACCCTCGTTTTTCCCAACCCAATCAACGGTCTGTTCTGCGAAGGGTTCACCCATGAAGACCAAAAACCACAAAAGCCCCACCACCCTTTAATGGTGCAGGTAAAAATAAAGGCTCATTTGCGCTTGGCCTTATGCTTGCAGCCGGTTGGTCTCACTCATTCAACCGTTCCATTCGTACCTCATATCACTATTTTATTCGTTCACCTCACCAGCTTCAGCACCCCTCGTGTAAGTGTTTCGTGCCTCAACACCCACACTTCTTTCCACCCACAGCAAGACCATTCCCACTTATTTTTATCTGCAAATTGTTTGCCCCATAAAACCCACGGTCGCCGATCATTTTCGCTTTGTTTTGCCTTTATTGATTATTTCATCAAGCTATTGAAATGAGAATACCCCCCCCTTCCACTTCCCGGTGCCGGTTATTTCCCATTTCAACAGCACATCATCATCATACCCGAAATTTGTCATTTCCTTTTTTATAAAAATTTGAGTCATAGAGTAAATCTCACTTACAAAATGAAATCGTTGAAATATTAATTGAGAAGGTTGGGTCAAAATAGACTGTCGAATAGGGTAACTAAAAAAAAAAACCCAACCTTACACAACTGGGTGTAAAATTGGGTGCATGCTTCAAAACTTGCTCTATATCAGCTATATTTGTGGAGCTGGCGGGAATCGAACCCGCGTCCAAACGAGGAAGCAATATGCTTTCTACATGCTTATCCCCAGACTTGATTTTCGAATAAAAGCAGGATCAGGGCCACCGACTTTTACCTTAGCTTCTTAATTTTGCAGAAGTTCCGAAGCACCACTTCCACTATCCCCGATTTATTTGCACCGCCTGATCGGGCCGCTTCAGGGAAGTAGCACCCGGGCGATGTCCCGTTCCAGTATCTAATACCGGAATGAAGTGTAATCTACTTTAAGTGGATTACGCAGCAAGAGCGTAGTTATTTTCGCCAATTGAATTGTGAACGCCCAGATTTACGGGCTGTGCGATCAAGGCCCGTCATGCTTACATACCTCTTCTACCCGCTGTCAAAACCAGTCAGCCCCAGTATTAAGGATTGCAAAAATACAACTTTTTAAGCCATTTCCGGAATGTTACTTCTATTTTTATTTCTGACAATAAATGTCCTAAACTGAAATCAATTACCCACACTCATTGGGTTAACATAGCTAATCCGTTGATTCTTCTGGAAATCATAGAGTGTCAGGATACGAAGTTTGTAAAAGGCTTCCCAATAAGTTTGTAGTGAACGGATATAATCGCGTTTTGCATTTTCACGTTCAGACAGCGATATATTTAAATCCGTAATACTGATTTCCCCATTCTGAAATTGTTTCAAGGCAATCTGGTAGCCGTTTTCCGAAACTTTGTCGGCTTCTTTGGCAGTCACCAACTGATCTTTCATCAGGCTAAACTGCTCTACCTGAACCACCACACTGCGTTCAAAATCTTCCCGGTCTTTTTCAACATCATAAATCACCAGATCGCGCTGCGACTCGGCCAACTTAACCGATGAAGCCGATTGGCCCCAATCCAGAATAGGAATACTTAAAGCAAGTTTCAAGGTTTGCTGCCGTTCGGGCTGCTGATAAATTCCAGCCATTGATTCCGCGCTATTTGACAATCCGTAACTTCCCTGAAGTGTTGCACTTAAGCCTGTGCTACGCTTGGCATTCAGCAAATCGCGGTCAGCTTCAATCAACCTGCGTTTATATTCAGACCCTTCTTTCCGGTTCAACTGAGCTTCTTCCAGTGCTTTTGCCTTATCAATTTCGAACATGGTGATATTCAGAGGTAATTCCAATTCAATTTTCCGATCCTGAGAAAGGCCAACATATGATTTCAATTCAAAATCAGCATTTTTCAAATCCATAGTTGCCTGATTGAGCGCCTTTTGAGCATTCAGCACTCCCAATTCGATTCGGGCAAAATTATTGTCCGAAATTTTTCCGAGATCTTTTTTAGTTTGCGCTATTTTCAGGTTATTGTTACTGTTTTTCAGGTTACTTTCGGCCAGTTTGTAATTGGTTTGTACCATTAAATATCTAAAAAAACGATAAACAGTATTCAACGAAATTTCTTCAATCGACTGAATAAAATATTTTTGGGCTTCGTCATACACCAGTGGTTCAGTCTTTTGCGACCACTTCATCCAGTTAATGGCAAATACGGGCTGAGTAAAACCAACAGAAAAGGGACTTCCGGAGAAATCAACGGCATTCTTATTATAATCCTGAATCCGAATCGCAGAAGTCGATGCATAAACATACGTTCCGGTCAAAGGAATCGACTGATTGAGTGATAACCTGGCTGATGTGGATAAACTTGTGATTTGTTTAAACTCGATACTGCCATCAGGTTGGGTTACTCCAACATTCGACTGGTTATAATCGGGTAAGTTGCCCGACAAAACCAACTGCGGACGATATCGGGTTTTAAAATTTCTCCACCGCCAGTAATAATTTTCGTTCCGGTTCTGCGCATATTTAACCGCCGAAGACTGTTCAATTGCCAGGGAAATAACACCCTGAAGGTCAAGCGTAAAACCAATATTATCCTGAGCTCTCGCAATCAGAGAGGGAATCATCGCCAGAAAAATGAAAATTCCGGACAGGCTCAATTTATTATTTAATCGTTTCATTTAATTCTTATTCCCATTCTTTTTAGTTCCCCAAGAAAAAGGCGAATCCGACATAATAACTTTCTCACCCTCTTCCAACCCGGATATTATTTCCTGGTAATCAATCCCTTTAATTCCAAAGATTACAGTCCGAATTTCGACATTACCCGAATCGAGCACATAAACCGTTTGTTCTGAATTCGCTTTGAAACTATTTCCCGACCGTATTCGCAACACCTGTTCTCTCATCGACTTTAACACCTGAAGTTTGACCGACTGGTTAGGGATAAGATGTGGATTACTGCTTTCTTCGAGATGAACATTGAACTGAATTTTATTCTCGGCAACCGTTGGAGTTACATTGCCAACAGTACCTTTAAGACGCTCTTTTTCAGCAATAACAATAACAGGATTTCCGGTTTTAACAAATTCCGAATATTTCTCTTCAATCTGGCCCTTAATTTTGAACGTAGTCAAATCCGAAAGTGTAATCAGCATTTTATCGTTTCCAACCCGCTCACCTTTTTTACCGGCGATTGTCAGTACTATTCCATCAGAAGGAGCTTTAATTTTTAACCGCTCCAGCATGGCAATTTTGTCAGCCAATTGTTTTTTCTGAATTTCGATTTGAAGATTTAAACCCGTTTCTTCGGTCTTTAACTGGCTCAATCGGATGGTGTTTTTTTTCTGAGCCATTATCAAATCCTTCTCGGCAAGTACCAGATTTTGCTTGGTTTCATCAATTTTAGCCGGCGAAATTCCGCCTACACTCAGTAATTGTTCTTCATCGGCGAGTTGGGTTTTTATGGAGGCAATTCTTAACTTTTTCACCTCCATGTTGTAATCCAGATCAATCCGGGTCATCTGGCCTTCCAGTCTGGATCGTTCCAACGAATTAGACTTAACCTCAAGCTGATCATTGATTTGTTCGATTTCCTGGAGGGTAGTTTCGTCATCCAGTTCAAGCATCACCTCTCCTTTACCCACACGACTTCCCGGTTCTTTATTGATCTTTTCAATAATACTCGCCAGCGGACTGAGAATGATCACTTCATTTTCAGGCTCAACAACTCCCGAAGCATCAACCGGTATGTAAACTAACCCCCGATCAACAACAGTAACATTGTTTTTATTATCATCGGGCGAAAGGAAAGACGGAAGCCCGGTTATTCGGAATAAAACGATTAAAAATAACAATGCTGACAAAATCAGAACCGCAGTCAAGAGTCCCTTCTTGTTTCTCATAGTTAATCAATTAGTTGGTATTAGGTCGTAAAAAGCTTTTATTTATGCTTTTCGGTCGTAAAAATAATGCTTTATTTTTTCTATTCTGAAATTTAATTCACGAGAACGTAAAACAAGTCAATTATTTCATTTCCTGTTTTTATCTCCTGAAAAGTTCTGTCTATCCCCCACTCTATTCGTATTCACCTATTAATATGCCCGAAATATTCCATGCGCTAAAGCTTCCGCCTTCGTTTTTCCCTAATGGAATTGTTACAGATATCTTGTGCTTTCCCGGAGTAATCCACTCAATTGGATAAAAGACCGGATTGGTTGCTGTACCCGGACACCAACCCGAACGACTGCCATCGCTCGAAGTAATACCATTCCAGAAATTACCTGAAGCAGGGTTGTATTTTCGGTAGGTCGCACAATCGGTCCTCCACGGAGTAAACTGAAACAGAACTTTCCCATCCAAAAGCACGGTATTCATTTTTTGATTGTACTCATCGCCATTCTCCCAACCGCCATGCCCGGTGGTGATGTAGCGCATTCTGATATTTTTCACTCCTTCAGGAATGGTCACATCCACTTTTAAGGAATCGCGATCGAACAAGGTTCCATATTCCTGCCCCGACATTTCCATTACATTAACCGTATTGAAAAGTGGCATAGTCCAATATTTCTTGACCGGTCTATCCGTAACGTCCATACTTCCGGGGTAATATTTCAGTTTCAAACTTACCCGATGACCACCTTTATCGTAATTACCAATAAAAATACCAATCCAGCATTCGCCTTGCAATACGGGCAACAATTCAGAAACTTCCTGTTTATAAAAGGTAGAATCCTGCCACTGCTGGCCATAAACGGTCACTTTATCGTTGAAATAACCAACCCCGAACGGAGTAAAAAACCGAAGGATCTCAACCAGTGGCAAAAAGTTATCAGTTGCAACAATCCCCTGATATGACTTTCCGTTCCGCGCCAGGTATTCAGGCATCGTTTTCACGCCCTTGCGCAAGCCATCGAGAAACGATTGCTCCTTCCCTTCAGGAATAACAAAAACAGAACCTGTGCGGTCGTAGGCATCACCATTGGAGTGCTGGTTTAATTCGACGAATAACTGTGTATCATCAGCAACTATCGGTAGTTTTACTTTTTTCAGGATAACTGTTCCTGAAGAATATTTGAATGTCTTTTCGAAATCGGTATCAGACGGATTTTGTATTTCGTTCCCGAAACTGATTTGCTCATTGGTGAAAACATTGACGGTAGTAATCAGATTTTCGGTAATACGGTGCCGGTAAAGCGGCAAATCCATCGTTTCGCCCATTTCCTGCGGAAGAATGGGTTCTGCTTCTTTCTGCTTCAGGAGTTTTATTTCGGTAGCCGAAATTTCATAATTTCCGTTCCTGATCACCTTCAGGACCAATCCATCAGGCACGCCATAGGCCATTGCGGGCGTACCTTTTACGCCGAGTTCGGTGGTGTACCAAATGTCGATGGAATTCGAACGAAGCGATGTTTTGAGGTGTTTACAGGTGTATCCTGAAATGACTTCGGTCTCGCCTGTTTCGGTCAATTCCGGATATTTCGAAAAAGTCGTGGGTGTATTGATAACTTTTCCGCCGGAAAACTGTGCGATCTGAAAAGTGGTCTTCGTGGTAAAGTCGATGTAACTGGTTTCTTTCGCAATTGAAAGCAATAGTTTCTTCGAGTCATTTTCGACCCACGACCGGGATGCCGATGATGAACAAAGTAACGAGATCAACGATCCATCAGTCCGGGGTTTGCCGTTAACAATGGTTTGATACGAAATCCGGACACTTTCGGGCATCTTTTTAGGTGCTGCAAAGCCTTGAACAACAAAAGCACTCAGTATTATAAGAATAAGCAATCTAGTCATAATTTCAATGTTTAAATTTTCTGAAAGTTATCATTTTCAAAGTTGAGTTACCATGCTAAAAAAGAGACCGTCTCCTTTTGGGGGTGAGACGGTCTCGCATTATTTATACATTTCTAACCACGTTTCTATTTTGGACCAACTCCGTATTGAGGATTCAGTTTATCGAACCAGAATCTTTCAGTGTTGAGTTTTATAGCATCCAACGTTGCAGGTGTTATGCCCTGCTCAGTAATAGCAGCCATCTTATTAGCGTAGTTCACATCATCTTTACCAGGAGTATTGATTACAAAGCGGCGAGGAATTGTCATTTCAACACCGTTTGATGTAAATTTCTCCCATGCAAGGTATGAACTACCTTGTTTTGGAATACCTGAACGGCGAACTGTTGCCCATACATCGCCAGGAGTGTTCATGTAATTAATATACTGCTGTATATATACTTTCTCCAAGCCATCCGTTGCAAGGTTAAAAGCCGGACTTGCCAACAAATCGGTAATCTCACCGCTTCTCAATTTTGTAGCAGCTGCCGCAGCTTCGTCAACACTTGTATAAACCGGATCGCTGTTGTAATATGGCATCTGGTTGTTTTTAGCTAATGCATCCATCCGGCTAACCGACAGTTCAACACCTTTATTTAAATACTCCTGAGCTGCTTTTGGAAGTGATGCTCCCAACAGTTTAAATTCAGCTAAAAACAGGTTTGTTTCGGCAGAACTACCCAAAAGCACATTCATTCCCGGATCATTGTCTTTCAGTTCAATAACACGTCCACCGGGTTTGGTCGGATAGGTATAGTCATACGTTGTACGAACCATCTTTTCTGAATAAACTGAAGTTGAGGTATAAGTTTTCTGTACACTTCCAACAGAAATCTTGTTCAATTCAGTTTGATTGAAATAAATGTTGTTTGCAGGATCCTGCTTGGCATCAGGCGATACTGGTGCACCATGGTAACGAACCCAAGGTTCTCCCGGGCTTTTCCAACCGGTAAACTTCTTGTTTGCATCAACATTCACATACTGTGCAACGTATGGAGGAAGTGTTTTTCCGGCATCAAGGAAGGCCTGAACAACTTCAGCATTAAATCCATTTTTCTCGAAAATAAAACGTACTCGTGGATCTTTGTTGCCAACCATAAAATCAACCAGATTTTTGCTTGCGTAACCACTTGAAATCCCGTTTCCGGTTCCATAATATTTGATGCCTTTGTTGTAAACGAAATCGTCGCTTAATCCGTCCATATAGCCAGCAGGAGAAGAACCAACTTCTGCTGCAATTTTAAGCGCCCATGCGCGATCCTGATTGATTAAACGTGCAGCAATTTTCAGTTTCAGCAAGTTGCAGAATTTTGCCCACTTGGTATAATCGCCGCCATAAATCGCATCCTGGGTTCCAAGACCAACCTGACTTTTAGCTGTTGACAATACAGTGATTGCATTGTCAAGCTCTTTTAGCCAAATGGTGTACAACGTTTTTTGATTGTCGAGTACAGGCGTAAACAGCGGAGGGTTTGTATATGGAGCCAAACCAGCTTCAGTATAAACCAACGATCCGAAATTATCGGTATTGTGAATAGCCGGCAAGATTTGCATGGCATATGTAATTGCCCTCATCGATTGGTACGACGCTTTTTCGGCTTCATCCATCTTATCAATCCTAGCCCTTACATCGAGCGTTTGTGGAAACAATCTGGAATAAATGTTAAAGCTTGAAGAAGGTCCCATATCAACGAAGTCGGAACTATTACCGGCACCTTTCGATGTTACCTGCGTCCAGGGGTATACGTATTGAAAGTTATTGTAGAACCACACCAAATAATCATCAGAGTACATTTGGTCAATTGCCGTAGCAACTGAAAACCGAAGGTCGGGAGTTGAGATCGTTGACGGATCGGAATTTAATTCGGCAAATTTCTCTTTATCGCAGCCCCACCCCATCAGTAAGATCAGTGCAAATGCTATTATATGTGTATTTTTCATGTGTTTATAATTTTAAATATTAAAAACCTACAGATAAAGTCATGGTATACGAAGCTGTATACGGACTAAATGAGCGTTCGCGGAACGAATCGGAACTTGATGTACCACGGAAACTTTCAGGGTTCAGGTGATTAGGCAGTGAGTTGTACAAATAACCAAGGTTTCGCGCATTTATGGCTACTGATAAAGATGAAGCTTTTATTTTGTGCGCTAATGATACTGGCAAAACGTAACTCACCGAAATGTTACGAAGGGCAATATAATTCACTTCATTTACCCAGTCATCGTTTACAACACCAGTACTCCATGAGTTGTTTCTATAAGTAAAATAGCTGGCATGGGTAGGCTCTACAAAACCTTTATCCATAGCTTCTTTGTAAGTTAAGCCACCAACATTAACCCTCTGCCCATCAGGAGCTGTTACCATCTGTCCTGAAGCAAAAACTCCGTCAGGGATAACTCCGTCAACAAATTGTTGTCCTTTTGAATCGGAGTAACCTGTTGTCCAGGGGATACCTCCATATTCGGCATCTCTGCCAGCCAACGATGTTTCCAAAAATCCATAGGCAGTGCCATATTTGTTCGAATAGGAAGCCATGTATCCGCCAAAACGAGCATCAAGCAAAACCGACAAAGAAAGATTTTTGTACTTAAATTCGTTGTTCCACGATCCTTCGAAATCAGGCTGGATTTTACCAATTTTTTCAGCTTTGTTGCTTCTTGTATAGTATGCCCCTCTTCTGGTATCGTTCCATGTAAGAACTTTCATCCCGTTACGAACATCGTTTGCATCGCTTGTATTGTTCCATTCCAGAGGTTTGGAATCAGACATCAAAACACCATATTCGCCATCTTCGAAGGCTACAGAACCAACACGGAAGTTTCCATAATCGATATCACCACCAAGTTTTTTGTACTCACCTACTTCTTTGCGGAGATTTGAAATCATGGTAGTATTGTTCCAATAGTTAAAAGTGGTTTCCCACTCAAAACCACGCATTTTAACCGGAACTAAACGTACTGAAAGTTCGAGCCCTTTATTGGTAATTGAACCAATATTTGTAATCATTTTAGCATATCCCGATTCTAACTGAACTGGAATGTCCCCAATCTGGTTGTTTACAGTTTCGTTATATACCGTCAAATCAATACCGGCGCGATTATTTAAGAATCTCAAATCCAAACCAGCTTCAAACGAATTTTTGCGTTCAGGTTTGATACTTGGGTCAACCAGTGTTGTCGATTTTGAATTGTAGTATACAAATTTGCCATCACCCATTTCATCCGGAAGATTATTATTATCAGGGTCTCCTGAAGAATACCCATTATTGATAAAATACGGATTGGTATCGTTACCAACCTGTGCCCACGACAATCTGGTTTTTGCCAAAGTTACCCACGATGGTAATTTAAATGTTTCGCTTGCGATCCATGATGTGCTTACTGATGGATAGAAATAAGAGAAATTACCTGTTCCATCGGTATAAACCAAAGCCGACGACCAGTCGTTACGGCCTGTAATATCGATGAATAATTGATTTTTCCAACCGGCATTAAATAAACCATAAATTGAGTTAATCTGCTTAGTTCCGCTAACTCCCCCTTCAGATCTCAAAGTCTTTTTCGAATTATTCAGGAAATACTTCCCTGGAACAATCAATCCGCCATCAGTCCAAATGCGGGTATTTTCCTTGCGTTGATCCCAAAGTTCGCCCCCAACAATCAGGCTGGTTGTAAAATCACCAAAATCTTTTTTCAGATTTGCAGTTAATTTTGCAGTACGACTAACATCAATGCTGTGGCCTAACTCATACTTACCACCCTCATTGGCGTAACCTGTACCAAGTTCTTTAATCGACGATGATACAGTATAATAGTTCATATTTCCTTCAGCGGTTACCGAAATCCATGGAGCAAGATCGGCTGTTAAACGAACGATTGGACGGGTAACCTGCTCTTCTCTTGAATTTACATTAAACTTGTAGTTAAACCACTGGCCATTCATAGGAACATAGGCATATTTATCGCCATAATCACTCGATGGCGTACCTCCGTGAGAGGCTTGGAAAATTTCTTGCCGATTCCATTTTTTGGTATCATACATACTTGGAACGCTACCATCGAGGAAAAACTCCGAAATATCATTATTCGGATTCTGTGGTTTTGAAATCGTATGAGAAATAGATCCTTCGGCCCTTAACCAGGTTGCTAATTTGTAAGATCCCGAAAGCATTACAGCATTTCTGGTAAATTCGTTCGAAGGAGATGTTCCCTTGCGCATATTGTACGAATCTGAAAGGAAGAACGAACCTTTATCATTACCACCACTCAACGAAATCGAGGTATTGGTATTTATACCAGTATCATAGGCATCGCGCATATTGTTCCTTACTGGCAGGTATTTAGTCATTGTACCATCATAATTTTCAATATCCCGACCATCGAATTTCGGTCCATATCCATAAGTCCAGGGATGTTCAATCAAAGTTGGCACACCTGCACCATTTTTATAGAACTGTGTCTGAGGGGCAAACTGGTAATACCTTCCATTTGCATCTTTGTCGCCGTAATCAACATATCCGGCCAATGCGCCAAAGCCATATTCATACTGAATGTCAGGCTGTGCATACACATCTTCGATACCTAAACTTTGTGTAATATTTACACCAATACCTTTCGAACCGGCTCCATCTTTGGTTTTGATTACAATAGCGCCGTTCATCCCGCGCGAACCATAAAGAGCAGTTGAGGCTGCACCTTTCAAAACCGAAACTGATTCAAAGTCATCAGGATTAAGATTTTTAAGTTGATTACCAAAATCGTTTGCATTCGAATCCCAATCGGCGCTTGCATTTGATATTCCGTTTTCAAGAATAACACCGTCAACGACAAAAATAGGTTGGTTGCTGTTTGAATTCAGTACCGAGACTCCACGGATCTGAATTTTTGAGTTACCAAACAATCCACCGTCAGAAGCGCCAATACTCAATCCGGTAGATTTTCCCTGAAGGGCCTGAATTGGGTTTGTTGTGTTGGCCATTGCCAGTTCGTCACCTTTCACTTCGGTTACTCCGTAACCAAGTTTTTTCGCATCGCGCTTGATGCCCAATGCAGTTACAACAACTTCGTCCAAACCAATGTCGTCCGATTTCATTTTTACATTAATCGTAGAACGGTTGTTTACGGGTTCTTCAACGGTTGTCAACCCAATAAACGAAAATACAAGCGTACTTTTTTCTGAAGTTACCTTTATGGTATATTTACCTTCAGAGTCGGTTAGTGCACCCCTGGTTGTCCCTTTTTCTAAAACGGTAACCCCTGGCAGGCCCAGACCGTCTGATTCGGAAACCACGGTTCCGGATACCGATAGCTGCGCCATTGCACTCCCTAAAAGAGCAAGACACATTACAGTCAATAATAAAACCTTTCGCATTAGTTTTAATTTAAATTAAGAAATAAGTAATATTCACGCATCATTCTATTTTATAGTTAATCCTTCAAATTCAATTTCAGTAAAAACCATTTGAAAAACCATTTCGGAAGTTCCCAGCAAAGCCGATTGATCGCCCATTTCAGAAATAATTATGGATGTATTGCCTGATATTTTTTCCAGGCAAAGCCGGTTAAGCGACTGTTGGATTGGAAACAAAACATATTGCCTGGCTTTTGACAAAGGCCCGCTTAATACAATCACTTCAGGATTCAGCAACTGAATAATATAAGCAAGCCCTTTGCCCATGGCTTTTCCGACTTCATTCAAAATCGAAATGCAGAATTCGTCTCCCTGACGGGCTGCGTTAATTACATCTTCAGGAGTAACTTTATCCTGATCGTTTTCGAACTGATTGATAAGCGATGAGATTTCGTTGTCGGCAAACCCCTTCTGAACCCGTTTGATGATGGTATTTGAAGAAGCGATGGTCTCCAGGCATCCGCGCTTGCCACAAATACACAATTCGCCGTTTTCAACAATCGGAATATGCGAGAACTCTCCGGCAAATCCATTATTACCGCTAAAAAGATTGCCATTGACAAATATTCCGAGGCCAAGTCCCCAGCCCCAATGAATAACAATGGCATCATTATATCCTTTTGCTGAACCAAAACGGTATTCACCATAAGCGTGCATACGGGCGTCATTATCAACATAAACGAGTTTCCCGAATTTCTTTTGAAGATCGCGCCTTATATTTTGTCTGTCCTTTTCCTGAATTGTATAATTGATTCCCACAGTTGAATCAATCAATCCCGGCATATCAACACCAATTCCATATATTCTTTCGTTGGAAATCTTATGATCAGACATCAGATTTTGTGCAGCATGGTAGAGTTTTTCAGTTAAAAAGCAATCGTCGATATGCGTATCAATCTCAATAATTGGCGTCACAAAACGGTTAAAACAGTCGAGAATAGCCATATTGGCCGAGAACCGCCCAAAATCACAGGCAATCACATAAAACCGACTATCTGGCAGTCCGTAAAGTGTTGGTTTTCTTCCTCCACTCGATTCTCCTATCCCAATATTTTCAACATACCCGATAGAAATAAGGTCGTTCAGCAAAGCAATACAAGTTGGCAAACTTATTCGAAGCCATTTGCTCAATTGAGGAGCTGAAATATTTCCAGTTAAATGAAGGCAATTCAGAATTTCTCTCTTCTGCCTGATTTTATTCAGATCAGTTGCAGAAAAACAAGGAGCTAAAATATCATTAGATTCAACCATGAGAAACGCTTATTGAACAGAACAAAGTAATATATATAAATATCAGCCACAATGTTATTAATTTATTTTATAAAGTAATTAATTGTTTTTATAATTTACAAATACTTTATAACACATTTTAACAATTAATCGTGAGTAAGGGAATAAATAAAGTTTGTTAAACAAGTCAAAAACCTATGAAACAATTATTTAATCAGAATATTAAAGACAAAAATGATTCGAACTTCAGGTATTGCAGCAACTGAAATCCGTGAATCAGGAAAATAGATCGATAAACAAAAAATGCGCAGAATAAACCACCCTGCGAGCAGAATGGCATAATAACCCAAAGACATTCAGATTATTAAAAGTAAAAAATTAAGGAATGGCGATAAGATATTCAGGTATTTTGAAGGATTAATACCTGTTTTTTAATTCGAGCTTATTAGAATGATTTTAGCTGATGTGTTCCTGTTTAAAATTTAATCCGGCAAAAATCTGCCGAAGAACCATCTCCGAAGTTCCAAGCAATGCCGAAAAATCACCTTGGTCTGAAATTAGGATATTGGTATTCCCCGATATTTTTTCAAGACACAAGCGGTTTAATGATTGCTGTATGGGTGACAATACATATTGATTGGCCTTCGAGATCGGGCCACTTAATACAATAACTTCAGGATTCAACAACTGGATGATGTACGAAAGTCCTTTGCCCATTCCAATGCCGATTTCATTCAATATCGAGATACTGAATTCATCACCTAATCTGGCGGCTGCAATTACATCTTCCGGAGAAACACTTTCCGGACTATCCTTAAACTGATTGATAACCGAAGATATCTCCCCTTCGCTAATCCCTTGTTTTATTCGCTTTATAATCGTATTCGACGAGGCAATCGTCTCCAAACAACCTCTTTTTCCACAAATGCACAGATCGCCATTTTCCACGATCGGAATATGCGAGAACTCTCCGGCAAAACCATTATTCCCGCTATAAAGCTTTCCATTTACAAAAATCCCGAGCCCAAGCCCCCAACTCCAATGGATGATAATGGCATTTTCGTAGCCTTTTGCTGCCCCAAAACAATATTCGCCGTACGCATGCATACGTGCATCATTATCGATATATACCAGTTTTTTAAATCGTTGAGCCAATTGTACTCCTATATTCTGGAATTTCTCTTTTTTTATCGTATAATTTATTCCAAGCTTTGAATCGATCAATCCCGGCATATCAACACCAAAACCCATAATTTTTTCTTCCGGGATCTGGTGTTCGCGAATTAAGTGATCTGCTGCATTGAATAACTTTTCAACGAACTGATTATCATCAATATGTGTTTCAATCGATACAATTGGGCTTACAAACTTATTTGCACAGTTGAGAATTGTCATGTTGGCAGAAAAACGGGCGACATCACAGGCAATTACAAAACACTCGTTTTCGGATAAACCATAAAGCGCGGGCTTCCGGCCACCGCTTGACTCTCCTATCCCAATGTTTTTCACAAACCCTGAATCAATCAGATCGCTCAAAATACTCAGGCAGTTTGGTAGGCTAATCTTAAGCTTTTTACTTAACTCCGGAGCCGAAGTATATCCATCTTTATGAAGTAATCCAACAATTGTCCTTTTCTGTGTTAACTTATTCAGTTCCACAGAAGATCTACAAACCTGAGCCAAACCATTATTCAGAGTCATAGTTTTAATCCTTTATTGTAAGCCATCAATCATATTATTGAACAGATGCAATAAAGTTATTAAAATTTATTAAAAAGCATTTCCCTATTGATCTGAATGTCCGGATTTAAAGGCAGATTTTGTATTTTTTTTTACAATTAGGAAACACTGAATTTATGCTGTCGATAAAACAAGTCTCAACCGGTTATTTCACCTGAAAGTCGAACATTTTCTTTCCTTCCAAATATCCTTCGAGGCGGTCGCCAACCTTTACAGGACCAACACCGGCCGGTGTTCCGGTATAAATCAAATCACCAATTTTCAGGGTGAAGTATTTCGAAACATGCGCAATAATGTCGTCAATCGGGAAAATCATCAAAGCCGAATTTCCTTCCTGAACTGTTTTTCCATTGATATCCAACCGAAATTGAATTGCATTCCGGTCGGGGAATGATTCTACAGGCACAAATTCAGGACAAACCACGGCAGAATGATCGAACGCCTTAGACTTCTCCCATGGCAATCCTTTATCTTTCAAGGCATTCTGAATATCGCGGGCCGTAAAATCGATGCCAAGTCCAATTTCCTTGTAATAACGAGGAGCAAACTTCTTTTCGATGTTTTTACCCAACTTATGAATTTTCACAATCAGTTCAACTTCGTGATGCACATCGTTCGACCAATCGGGAATATAAAACGGATCGTTATTCCGGAGCAACGCCGAATCAGGTTTCATAAACAAAACCGGTTCTGCAGGAATTTCGTTATTCAACTCTTTGGCATGAGCCACATAGTTTCGGCCAACACAAATTATTTTCATACGGTATTATTTTATTGTAGAGACACAATGCATTGCGTCTCTACATCATTGCGTCTCTACATTCAATTCTATTTCATTCGTAATTTTATTGCTGTCAATACCTTTTTGGTGTACAGCGGGAATTCGCTATTCAAAATCCACCCGTAATAACCAGGTTGTTCGCGCAAAACTTTTTCAACCGGAACGCCCTTGTTCTTTCCGAAATTGATGATTTCAACACCATTTTCGTCATATACAATACGACCAACGAAATCGACATTGGTATCGTAGGCAGAAAATTCGCTCAGCGACTGAATATCATTGACAATTGGCTTCGAAGTTTTACCATATGCATCCTCATATTCTTCGTCTTTATACACATCGAGCTGGGCTTTTAAAACTTCGTAGGTAGCCTTCGTATCGGCCATCGCACTGTGTGCATCTTCCAGCGGTTTCTGACAATAAAATTTATAAGCTGCGGCCAGTGTACGTTTTTCCATTTTGTGAAAAATAGCCTGAACGTCAATAAATTTGCGTTTTTTTAAATCCAGATCAACGTCAGCGCGCAAAAACTCTTCAGCAAGTAACGGTATATCAAAGCGGTTGGAGTTAAACCCTGCAAAATCGCAGCCTTCCATAAACTGGGCAATGGTTTTTGCCACTTCTTTAAAGGTCGGCTTGTCTTTTACATCCTCGTCAGATATGCCATGAATTTTGGTCACAACCTCCGGAATATGCATTTCCGGATTAATCCGGTATTGTTTTTCTTCTTCTTTTCCGTCCGGATGAACTTTAATCAGGGCAATTTCAACAATTCGGTCTGTCACGATATTCATTCCAGTTGTTTCCAGATCAAGAAAAATCAACGGATTTTTGAGGTTCAAATTCACGAGAATATATTTAAGTTATTGGATTTGTTCAGAAAAGAAAAAACCTAACGGTCATCACCATTAGGTTTTTCCAGCGAGCCCGAATCAGATCAGGCGTTTATCATCATTGGCATTAAAAGCATCAATACATTTTCTTCTTCGTTCTCATTTTCAGCTGGTAAAAGCAAACCTGCACGGGTTGGATCCGAAAGTTCAACTTTTACATCAGTAACTGAGAGGTTTGATAAAATCTCCTGAAGGAAAGTCGATTTGAAGCCGATTTCCATGTCTTCACCTTCGTACTGACAATTCAACCGTTCAACCGCAGAAATGGCAAAATCGACATCCTGAGCAGAAACAACCAACTGATTTTCAGTTAATTTCAACCGAACCAGGTTACTTGCCTGATTAGAGAATACCGATACACGACGTACAGTATTGTAAAATTCAACCCGGTCGATAACCAGTTTATTCGGATTGTTTTGCGGAATAACCGAATTGTAGCTTGGATAATTACCTTCAACCAAACGGCAAATTAACTTATAATTGCTCAGCGTGAAAAATGCATTTTTTTCGTCAAACTCCAGCTTCACATCAAAATCTTCTTTCGGAAGCAAACTTTTCAGGATTGCTGCCGGTTTTTTCGGAAGGATAAATGATGCGTCTTTTTCAGCTTTGGCATCGAAACGTTTGTAACGAACCAACTTGTGAGCATCAGAAGCTACGAACTTCATGTCCTCAGTGGTTAATTCAATGAAAATACCATTCATTACCGGGCGAAGTTCATCATCAGCAGTCGCAAAAAGAGTTTTGTTAATACCGCTGAGCAGCACGCTGTGGTTGACGTTAATGGTTGACGCAACAATTTCATTCAGAATTGGTTGTTGTGGAAAATCTTCGCCATTCTGACCGACAATACTGAATTTACCGTTTTGTGAAAAAATATCAATCTGGAAAGTTTCAGGATCAATCTGGAAAGTCAGCGGTTGCTCCGGAAACTCTTTCAATGTGTCGTTCATCCTTTTTGCAGGCACAGCAATGGTTCCTGTTCCGCTTGTATTTTCCAGTTCCAGGCTGGTAATCAAAGTTGATTCGAGGTCGGAAGCAGTTACGGTTAAACGATTATCTTCCAGCAAAAACAAATAATTGTCGAGAATTGGAAGTGTATTTTTTGAATTGATCACTTTGCTGATGGCAGAAAGATGACTCAGTAATTCGGTACTTGAAACAACAAATTTCATCGATATATTTTTTTAGAGTTTTATATTCTTTTTACAATTTATTCGCCTTGAAATCACTTTCCTATACAATTATTCGGAAGCTCACGAATATACAAACTTTGCCATTTTTAACCTATTGATCGGTAAATATTTTATCCAAAAGAAATCAGCATTTATATTTACGGCGACGAACATACACATACACAGCTCCAAATGCCGAAATAAGCAGAATAGGGAACAACACGTTCAGCAATTGCCACATTAATTTTCCTTCCTTGAGCCTGACTTTATCGAGCAACCTGATTTTAAACACCCGTGAACGCAATTCCATCAAACCCTCATCGTCGCAAAGATAATTCACAGCATTGAGCAGCAATGCTTTATTTCCGAAAGTCTGCTTCGAAAAACGGTCGAAACCCAATGGCATGTATTCCGGAACTCCTGCTAAAATTCTGAACTGATTGGCGATTAGATTTCCATCGGCAAAAACAATCATTTTGGTAGGTTGGCTTTCGGTTTTCACTCCTGAAGATTTTACGCCAAACGAATCGACCATTCTATTCTTGAATACAGAAGTAAAAGTACCTTCCAACAAGACCCCAATCGCTTGAGATGGTTGCCGGAACAAATTTCGATCAATTGGATTATTTGCACTAGCCAAACTAACTTCCACCGGAGTTTCGGAAACCAGCGAATAAGCCGACGTCGCCAGAATAACAGTTCTGCGCACTTGATCGCCTTTTCCAACAGTATCAATTGAACTGACAAACTCGCCCTTTATGCGGTTCAGACTTTTACTGATCACATGATTTTCGGAAGGAATCAACAATGGTGAATAATACCAAGGCACCGGAGTGAATTTGGACGAAGAACCAGTAGCCAGAGGAATCAGTAAACACTCGACATCCTGAACCAGATTCGCATTCAGGCGAATGCCATAGCGAAACAACTGATCGTCCAGATTCAGGTTTCGGGGAAATGCCACAGTCATGTACCCGGTACTCAAGCTATCCAGGCTAACAGAAACCGGATCGATCAGCCACAGGATTCGTCCGCCATTCATGGCATACTGATCGATTTGAAACTTATCGTTTTCGGTAAATTTCTGAGACGGATTGGCCACAATCAGAGTCTTAATCCGCGAACCATTCGATACTAATTCGGATGCAGTCAGATTAAAAACATTATATTTTCCCGCCAAACTGGTGGCGATATCGTGCACTTCATGGTCGTTCAATTCGCCCTGACCGGTCAAAAAAGCAACCGACTGTTTTTCAGGGCTCATCAATTCCGAAAAGGCTGCTGAAAATTCATATTCCAGACTTTCAATCGAATTGTTCAGGTTGACTTCTGCATGTGCATTCTGATTGTTTTTCAACAAATTGACGCTAATCTGCTTGTTGCCATACTCAATCAATGCGCCTGGGAAAATACGTCGGGATATAGTTCCCTGATCGGTATTCTGGCGGATATCGGTGGGTTGAAGTCCTTTTCCGGCCAGCTCTGCAAAAAGCTGATCGCGGCGTTTGACATCCGAAATCTCGTAAGGGTCAATCACAACCAGGTTAATTAATTGCGACGAATAGGCATTGTAATCAGCAATCTTTTCCTGAATCGATTTTTTCAATTTCCGGAAACCAGCCGGCAACTCACCATCCAGATAAAGGGTAATGTTTACAGGCTTTTCGAGGTTCTTAACGAGCTTTTTGGAAACATCAGTAATAGAATATCGTTTTTCAGCCGTTAAGTCCAAACGAAAAAACAGTTGCCCTGAAAGAATACTCAGGAATAAAATGCCAATTAAAACTAAAGCTCCGGTTTTGATTTCTTTCAGGAGATTGACTTTATGAAAATGAATGATCCGGCTCGTAATGAATAAAAAAATAAAGGCTACCGAAATAAAATAAACCAGATCGCGAGAATCGACCACTCCCCTGCTGATTGACGCATAATGTTCGTTAATGCCAAAACTGGTTATCCACTGTTGAAACGCCGATGGCAATTGCATGGCTCCAACAAAATCAAATCCAAGGTATGCCACGAATGAAAGGAACAGCGCCAAAATAAAAGCAAATATTTGATTATCAGTCAGCGCCGAAGCCAACAAACCGATAGCCACATATATGGCTGCCAGAAAAAACAAACCGAAATACGCGCCCCAGGTACTGCCAGTATCGATGCATCCCACCGGATTGCCCAATGCATAAACCGAATAGAAATAAATCAGGGTCGGCAGCAGCGAAATGGAAACCAGCAACAGTCCGGCCAGAAACTTGGCCAGAACAATCTGCATGACCGAAAGCGGACGGGTAAGCAAGACTTCCATTGTTCCCAACCTTTTTTCTTCGGCAAACAGGCGCATGGTAACTGCCGGAACCAGGAAAAGATACACCCATGGTGCCAACGAGAATAAACCGTCGAGCGAAGCATATCCACCCTCCAAAATATTATAGTTTCCGGGGAAAACCCATAAAAACAAGCTTGTAGCCAGCAGAAATACAAACACAACCACATATCCGGTGAGTGATCCGAAAAAACTGGTAATTTCTTTTTTTAATAAACTGAACATATCTGAAGGACTGATTTATTGAAGGATTGATTTAGATCCCTTTAATTTACTCACCATCAACCCGGCAGCTCGTTTCGAAGCTCCCGGTTCACCCAATTTGACCATCATATCGCGGTAATCCGCCAGCATGCGCTTTTCATTTTCCGGATCATTAAGAATTTTATTCAGTTCTAAAACTACATTTTTAAGGGTAAAATTCCACTGAATCAGTTCAGTAACAGCTTCGCGACCCAATATGATATTCACCAACGAAACCCATTTGGTTTGAAGGAACAAATATTTCAGAACATTAAACAGCCATCTGGGGGTCAGGCGATAAACTACTACCTGAGGAACATTCAAAATAGCAGTTTCGAGCGTTGCCGTTCCGGATGAAACAATGGCTGCCCGGCTGTGAATCAGTATTTCGTAGGTTTTACCCCAAATTACCGGAACCGAACTTTCTTTCATAAAAGGCTGGTAGAATTCGACGCCCATATTGGGCGCACCGGCAATCACACATTGATATTCGGGAAATTGCGCAGCTGCCTCCAGCATGGTAGGCAATAAAACACTGATCTCGCCTTTCCGGCTGCCTGGCAAAACGGCCAATATTGGCTTGTCTGCTAACTTATTTTCAGCTATAAAACGTGGAAAATCAGGAGTTGTCTTCTTTTCCAAAATAGCATCGAGCAATGGGTTTCCAACATAGTTGACCGGATAATTGTATTTTGCGAAGAACTCCGTCTCGAAAGGCAAAATGGTAAACATCTCGTCGACGTAGGCAATAATGCGGTGAACACGTTTTTCTTTCCATGCCCAAACTTTGGGTGAAATGTAATAAAAGGTTCTTATTCCGTGGGCTTTAGCAAATTTGGCCATCCGAAGATTGAAGCCAGGGTAGTCGACCAAAATCAGCACATCAGGATTAAAGTCAAGCATGTCCTGCTCGCAAAACCTGAAATTTTTCTGAATAGTACGGATGTTCATAATCACCGGCACAATTCCCATAAAAGCCAGATCACGATAATGCTTCAACACGGTCATTCCGGCTTTTTCCATCAGATCACCGCCAAATCCGCGAAATTCTGCTTCCGCATCAATCAATTTGATTTCTTTAATCAGGTTGGAAGCATGTAAATCGCCCGAGGCTTCACCGGCTAAAACGTAATATTTCATTGAGTTCCAAATTTCAAGTTTCAAATTCAAGGTATCTCCCATCAAGACTCTATGCTACTCAGTGAGCGGCACTCCGACTCCGATCTTCGATATTCTGACTTCTTTCAAATTAATCTGACAACCAGTACTGCGAATGCATACATGAAAGTTGCAAAAATAACGCCGCGGGCAGCCATATCGTATTTCATGCGGTAAAACAGGAAGAAAAATCCAAGGTTTGGAAACGCACAAAGACTTAGTATTTTCATGAATATTTTCATTTGCCAGACATTACGGAGATACACCATAAATTCCATCTCGCTGTATTTCATCACATAAAAAATCAGGAAAATGATGAGCGGAGAAATGAATCCGATTAACCAACCGATCAAAAAACGATCGAACCGATTTCGTTTACGCAGCGACATCTTAAAATCTCCAGCTTTTCATGCTTTCAAAAGTCTGATAGCAAGTCATATCGGCATTTACCGGAACGACTGAAACATATCCACTTTCGAGAGCAGTAATGTCGGTACCTTCAACTTCATCCTCAAAATTCTGAAAAAATCCAGCCATCCAGTAATACTCCCTTTTGTGCGGATCGGTCCTTTTATCAAATTCTTCCACCCATTTTCCGGAGGTTTGGCGGCAAACCTTAACTCCCTTAATGTCTCCCTTTGGGATATTCACATTCAGGCAAACAAAGGGAGGAAGTCCGTTTTCGGCAACCTGCTGAAAAACGCGTGCCACATATATTTTAGCTCTTGAAAAATCAGCTTCATGTTCGTAATCATTCAGCGAAAAACCGATGGATGGAATGCCATGTATACAGCCTTCTAAAGCTGCACCCATCGTACCTGAATAAACCACGCTTATGGACGAGTTTGAACCATGATTAATTCCGGAAACGACAAAATCGGGATAGCGATCAAGCAACTGATTGAATGCCAGCTTCACACAATCGACAGGCGTTCCGGAGCATTTGTAAACCTGAAAACCTTCCTCGTCGACAGTTTTGGTAATTCTGATCGGATGATCGACAGTAATGGCATTTGACATGCCCGACCGGTGACCATCGGGAGCAACTACCACCACATCGCCAAAAAGGCGCATCACTTCGGTTAATTCCTTCAATCCCTTGGCTGTAACACCATCATCGTTGCTAATTAATATTAACGGACGCTCGCTCATAACTTATTTTTTGAATGCACACAAAGATAAATGAATGTGACTGACAAAATCTTTTTCGCAAAAAAATAATAAGTCCATATCACAAATTAAACTGCGAACTCGTAGTACGAGTTATAAGCCTCAAACTTTTAAAACTCAGATCATGGAAAAGATTACAAATTCAATTAATTGGGTCGAAATTCCAGTGCTAAATTTCGATCGGGCTAAAGAATTTTACTCGCGCATTTACGATTTTGAAATGTATGAAGAAACAATTGGCGGCTGCAGAATGGGCTTTTTACCCATGGACAGGGAATCTCAGGGTGTTGGCGGAGCCATTGTTCAGGGAAACGGCTACACACCAACCTCACTTGGTGCAAAAGTTTACCTGAATGGCGGTAATGATTTGCGAACCGTTTTAAACCGTGTAGATGGAGCCGGAGGAGAAATTCTCATTCACAAAACAAAGATCAGCGACGAAATTGGGTACTTTGCATCATTTGAAGATACTGAAGGAAACCATATTTATCTTCATTCGAAGGAATAGTGAAACCATATATGTCCGTTCAATGAAGTGAACAGCAAAGAAAAAATTCCTCCACATAAAGTAACAGACAAACGAGGCGATATCCTTTTCCGTCTGCTTTAGCGTTCGACTGAGCTCACGCCACAGTCTCAATCGAACGCTAAAGCCACAGTCTGACGGACATGTTAGAATTATTTCGTTAATTTTTCAGGACAATCCGGAACTCATCTCCGTCGTGCCATTTACGCGAAACCTGGCAATATTCACCGGGATGAGCCACATATTTTACATTTCCGTAGCTAACAGTTGGATTTATTGCCCATTCCGGAATCCTGATAAAAACATCGAGGAAACGCACATCGTTGCTTTCGCACTTCAAAGTCATCTCGTTACTTTTCGGGTAATCAGTTTCCTGAATTAACTTTATCGTACCTCCGGTTGTGTGCTGATGGGTCAGACTTGAAGAACCAATCACATTGATAAAAATCTGATCGTCGATATGAGTATAGATAATCGATTTCAACTGTTTTTCGGTAAATATAGGTGACTGATTTTTATATATTAAATCCTCAATAGCATCGCCAAACCGAACTTCGCCCGACAATTTTAGCAAAGCAATATTGAGATCGGCCCACTTGCATGCTATTGCCGTTGCTTTCGAATTTGACAAGGAATCAGCTGATAATATGGAAAGTCTATTTTTCCCAAAGCGGTACCAACTTGCTGAAACTTCGTTCCAAAGACTGTCTGATTGATCTTTCCGGAGTTTTTGGGTTGCCAAAATCGATTCGCCGAGCTTTACTAAAATCGGACTTTGCCTTGAAATATTCACAACAGAATCAGGCAACAATCGCTGAGTAAGCGCGCCATCGAGGGTAATATTCGAATCCGAAAAAGAACCTGAATTGATTACTTTCAGACCATTTTCAGAATTTCCACAGGAGAATAAAAAAACAGCAATTCCGATGATTGCAAATAATCGTTTGATTTTCATTCCAATATTTTTACCACTGAAACATTTTTATCGTTAACAGGTTCAAATATAAACATCAAAATTGCATATATTTGCACAATCCAAAAAGACCGAATTATGAAACTTACTTCAATTCCGGCGGTCGATTATTCCGCAATATGGTAATTTCTGCAAGGCAGAAAGCGGGTTCATTTGCTTATTATCCAATCATTTTATTTTATTCTTAAAATCATTTTTATCATGACTGATAAAAACACTATATCCATTTTTAAATCAATACAATCGATACAACTCAAAGCGCTTTGGGCCAACATAAAAGAAGCCATTTCCGGAAGTGACCGCGATTTCACGAGCGACAGCATTGGCAAAGCACTTCTTATTCTTTCCATCCCAATGGTACTGGAAATGATTATGGAATCCATTTTTGCAGTTGTCGATATCTTTTTTGTCTCCAGATTGGGCGCTGATGCTGTTGCCACTGTCGGTATTACCGAATCGTGTATGACCATTGTTTATGCCATTGGCATGGGTCTGAGCACAGCAACTACCGCCATGGTAGCCCGTCGCGTTGGTGAAAAAAGGGCAGGAAAAGCCGGAGCTGTTGCTTTTCAGGCCATCATTTCCGGATTAATCGTGTCTGTCCTGATTTCTATTCCGGGAGTTATTTATGCCAAAGAATTCCTGTTGCTGATGGGCGCTTCCGAAGAAATGGCCGAAGCCGGGTATATGTTTCCGGCCATCATGTTTGGCGGAAATGCAGTCATTATGCTTCTGTTTATTATCAACGCAGTCTTCCGAAGTTCTGGCGATGCAGCGATTTCCATGCGGGTTTTGATTCTGGCCAATCTGATCAATATTATTCTCGATCCGTTGCTGATTTTTGGGATTGGTCCGTTTCCTGAATTGGGATTAAAAGGTGCAGCCGTAGCAACAACTACCGGGCGTGGCATTGCAGTTTGCTATCAGTTTTACCTGCTATTTAAAGGTCACAAACGAATAAGGCTCGAACTGGCACATGTCCGAATCAAGCTTAAAACGATGGTTCAATTATTCAAACTTTCGGCTGGCGGAATCTTGCAATATATTATAGCAACTTCAAGCTGGATAGCCCTTTACCGGATTATTGCCGTGCTGGGATCGGAAGTCATGGCTGGTTACACGATTTCTATCCGGATCGTGGTCTTTGTTCTGTTACCATCGTGGGGACTGAGCAATGCCGCCTCAACTTTGGTAGGCCAAAACCTTGGTGCCAAACAACCTGAAAGGGCAGAGCGAACCGTTTGGATCACCGCTTATGCCAACATGATTTTACTTGGTTTAGTCGGCATCGTTTTGATCATTTTTCCTGAAGCTTTTATTCGGCTGTTCATCAGCGATCCGGATGTAATAAGCAATGGAGCGGTTAGTTTGCAGATAATCAGCCTCGGATTTGTGTCATACGCCATGGGTATGGTCATGACACAAGCTTTTAACGGCAGTGGCGACACAGTTACACCAACCCGAATCAACTTCTTCTGTTTCTGGTTATTTGAAATACCGCTGGCTTATTTTCTTGCCATTGTTCTGGATCTGAAAATTTATGGAATTTCCATTGCCATCGTAGCCGCAGAAACAGCGCTAACGCTTACTGCCTGGTATCTTTTCAGGAAAGGAAGATGGAAGACCGTAAAAGTTTAGAAAAAAAAGTCATTAGTCATCAGAAAAATTTCCTCCAATGACTAATGACCATTTTCTATTGATTTTCTGCAACTTCTCGGAGCGATAAATTCCGGAGTCTGGGTGATAGTCCGGTAGCTACGCCAACCACAATCAAGGTCATTACTCCGCCAAAGATTACCGATGGAACCAAACCCATTGCACTGGCGGCAGCGCCCGACTCGAATGCGCCCAGTTCGTTCGACGAACCGATAAAAATACTATTGACCGACGAAACTCGGCCTTTCATTTCGTTGGAAGTGAACAATTGCAGGATGCTTCCCCGCACAACAACACTCACAAAATCGAAAGATCCGCTTAAAAACAGACATGCAGCCGAAAGGTAAAAATTCTTAGAAATGGCAAAAACGATCATGCAAAGGCCAAAACCGGCGACACTGTATAGCATCAACTTGCCTGAATGTTTAATTGGTGGGTAAAAGGTCAAATATACCGACATCAAAATCGCACCAATAGCCGGGCAGGCGCGCAGCAGTCCCAACCCTTCAGGACCAACTTTCAGAATGTCCGAAGCAAAAACAGGCAACATGGCTATCGCCCCACCAAATAAAACGGCAAACATATCGAGTGAAAATGCACCCAGCAACACCTGATTTTTGAAAACATATCTAATTCCTTCGCCAATACTAGCAAAAATGCGATCGTCGCGCTTTTCATCCTGAACTACTTTTCCGGGACTTTTAATGAAAGCCAGAATAACGACGCAGATCAGGAAAAACGAGAATACCAGCACATAGGCCGGAACAATTCCGAAGAAGCCATACATCAAACCACCCAGCGCCGGACCGGTAACGGCTGCAATCTGCCAGGCTGTACTTCCCCAGGTTGCTGCACCTGTAAGCAGTTCGCGCGGAACCAGCTGCCCCATTAATGCAGTATGAGCAGGCATCAAAATTCCTCGCGTCAGTCCGACTAAAAATATGGTAATGAAAATCGGTGTGGTTCTACTCAAAAAATGAATTCCATCCGGATTGATACTCGAAAACAATAAAATACCAGAACCAATCAGTAAAATGAGGCTTGTTCGTGACATGATCTTTTTTCGATCCCAAATATCCACAAAATGACCTGCAAACAAAGCAATGCTCACTTGCGGAATTACTTCGGTGAGGCCAATCATACCAAGCGAAAGCGGATTCTTAGTTATATCGTACAATTGCCAACCAACGATAACAGCCTGCATAGAAGCTGTATTTCAATTTAAGTGATATATTTGCATTCATAAACGGTGCAGATTATTTACCTATTTAACATTTAACATTATGAAAGCTGTAATTTATGCAAGGGTTTCTACTGGTGACCAAGACACAGAAAGACAAGTAAAAGAATTAACACAGTTAGCAAAATTAGAAGGTTATAACGCTGTTAACTTCTTTAATGATGTTATTACAGGTTCATCTAAACAAATAAGCAGAAACGGCTTTATTGAAATGTTAGCCTTTATTCAGGAAAATAATATTAATCAGGTCTATTGCTGGGAACTTTCCAGATTAGGTAGAACTATGATTGAGAACTACAAAATCATTCAGGATTTTAGAGAAAAACAGATAAATATTTGTATCAAAAAAGAAGGTATTAACACCAGAAATAATGACGCAAATACACAGCTACAACTGAATATACTTTCATCTATTGCAGAATATGAATTATCTACCATTAAAACTAGAACTATATCAGGTATGTACAACAGTATTAAAAATGGTGGTGTAGGTAGTGGTGTTATTAAACAATACGGATATAAAAAATTAAATGGTAAATTGGTTATAGATGAAGATGAAAAAGCAGTTATTTTAGATGTTGTAGACAAGTATTTGAATCAGGATTATAGTATCTTACAGATAACAAATTACCTTAATGAATCAGGTGTAGAAACCAGATATAGAAAATTAGTTGATAGTAAGATTTTAGATTTTAAATTACCTTCTCAATTACTTTGGACTACCAGCACAGTAAACAGATTACTGCATAAAAAACACCTAATTGGATTTAGAAAATATGGTAAAGTTGAATTACAGGACGAAAATTTTAGAATTATATCAGATGCTACTTTTGAAGCTTTACAGGTAAAAATGGCAAGTAAAAGAGATACAGAACCAAACGCTCAGAAGTTTGAAAATATTTTAAAAGGTTTATTAGTATGTGGTAACTGTGGCGGTGCTATGGTTATGCACAAAGGTTCAGACGGCAGACAGCACCACTACAAATGTTTCAACCGTTTTTATTTAAAATCAGATTGTACTGCTAAGATGATTGATATAGATTTACTGAATAATACAGTTTACAAACAGTCTAAAGATTACAAAGTAGATTCAGTAGAAGTAGCTGCTAAAATTGAAAAATTGAACACACAATTAAGATTAAACACTACTGCAATTAATCAGGCTAAAGCTGAATTAAGTAATATAAGCAGCAGAGAAGAACGTTTAGTAGCTTTATATATAAACGGTCAGGTAAACCTATCAATCTATGAAAAACAGCTTAAAACTATCACAGAAGAAGCTGCTACCAGTACTGAAAAGATAGCTAAACTGGAATCTACAAATTTTAAGCTACAGAATGAAGTTTCAGAAATAAATTCTAAAAAATCCGTTAATCTGTCAAATCCTGAAACTTTTAAATCTAACATTAAAAATCTGGTAGCAGAAATACAAGTAACTACTTTGGATGATGAAGCTTTAGAAGATATGAATACAATAATTGAAAATCAGAACGGAGAAAAAGACGCTATTAAAAGAAAACACAAAAGAGACGTTATTTATACAGTTAGAAATGTAATGTTTGATGAAGAAACAGTATTTATTGATGTAGTTAGTAATGTTTGTAATACATACCCAAGAGTAATAAAAGTAGGTAAAATTTGATTCTTTCACCTTCTATCAGAAATCCGGTACTACTTCAAAAGTTTTACCGGATTTATTTTTTACTAGGTCTGCCTATAATATTAAAATAATATTTACTTTTGCACTCATTATTAACAAATAAAAGTTAAATATTATGTCAACAATTTATGAAAAAATGGAAGATGTAGTAAAATACTACGAATCACACCAGCCACTAAAAAAGGCTACAACAACAGTGTATAAAGACAAAACTACACAGACTGAACTAACTACTGATGCTGAATTATTAGCAGCTTTTAAAGGTGGTAAATCAATTAGTGATTTTGAAGTAACTACAGATGTAGTAGACCCTAAGAAAGAACTAACTGAATTGATTTTTGGTGAGGAAAAACCAAAATCTTTACAGGTTGTTAAATTCTTTAAGATTATATCTGAATTAACAGGTTTAACATTTACTGCACCAGAATTAGCTAAGAGAACAATGGTAGATTCTATGAAAGATTATGTAGCTGATGAAGAAGGAAAAGAAACTAAAGGAAAATCAGATTTTGCTAAAAAATATGCTTCTATAAAAGCTGCTTTAACTTCTGCAATTAATAAAGTAAAAGAATTAGAAATGAATATAGAACGTAGTCCTGATAGTGTCAGATTAAAAGAGGATTTAGTAAAAGCTAAAGAAAAAGAAGCAGCTAAAAGATTAGAACGTGTTATGCTTTATATTGACTTAGGTAAAACACCAAAAATTTCAACTAATCCAAAAAATTCTTTTGATGATTTGGCTTTATATGAAAAAACTTATAAGGCTGTAGTAAACCAGAAAGAAAAAACAAAAGCAGCTGAATAATGATAATAACTAAACTAAAAGAGTTCACAGAAGCAGTTAATGTAGCAGGAAAGTTAACAGCTAAGAGTAAAAAAGATTTAGCTGTATTATTGACAGGTAAATTTAAAGTTACACCAGAAGATATAGAAACTATTAAAGCTGCTTTATCTGCTTCTGAAAAGCTTGTAACAGTATCAAAAAAGGTTATACCAGTAAAAGTAGAACCTATAAAACCTGTTTTATATTACTCAGTAATGATAATACAGAGAGTAGAAGGTAAAGCTAAAGAAACTACTAAGATTTTCAAGGATGAAGATATTTTAGTAGCTAAAGCAGCTGCTGAACAATTCTATATTGAGCATATTTTTAAAAGTTGTTTAGGTGTAGATTTATATATTGAAGATGAAAACAGCGATTTATCTATATCAGTATCAGGAAATGAATCTATTGAAAATGCCAAATTAGAAGCTAATCTAATTAGAAGAACAACAGGTAAAAGATTTACACCTATCAGCTGGGAAAATAGGTATTTAAAGCTTTTTAATGCTTATACAGCTGAACGAATAAATGAAAAGAAATAAAATAAAATCAGTAGATTGATGAAGCTACAATAGTAGTGTTAAAAGGTGGCTTAGGCTGCCTTTTTTCATTTATACACTTTTGACAATACAGATAAATTAGCAGAAGTAGCTATAGATACTATTTTCAATATATTATTGTAAATCAGGAATTTATGTAAAAAAATTACACTATTTTTACAGTGTTGTTAATGAGGTAATTAATACGATGCGTTACCTAAATGAAATACATTTTAATATCATTTTCTAGGAATAAGAGTTTTAAACGACTCTTATTTTTTTATTTCAGGTGGTAAAAATGACACCTATGTACTGGTAAAAATGACACCTATTCTATATTACCTATACTATAATACCTATTAAGAGGTTTTTCACTTCGTTCAAAACTTTGAAAATTTTAAAAAATAATAATACAAATGAAAACACAAACACAATGAATTTTTAATAATGAAACTTTTGAAACCAGACGGCACATAAAAGCTAAATATGGTTTTTCAACTTCGGTAATAGATGCAAAAATAAGAGATAAGGAAATTATAAAAATAACTGAACAGGTGACCACCGATGAAAAACTATACTACCATTCAAAATAATATAACCAATAAATTAGATAGTGCTGATACTTACAGATTCACCTGTTTAAGTTTTACACCTAGAAAAGAAGGTTATACAGACAGCACATTTAAACAGTTAGGTGAATATATAAGCCAGACTAAACCAGAATCAGAAGATACCATTAAAGACTTTATAAAGCGGTTAAAAGATAGCCAAATAATAAAGATTGATGAAGTTTGAATAGATGGTAAAAGGAGAAATAAATATTTTATTCCAGCCAGTAAAGAGAATTATAGAATCATTAAAAGGGAACTATTAGAATTAGATTTACCTGCCAAATATAAAGGCTTTATGATACAACTTTTCAGTATCACACTTAATAACTCTTTTGAGTGCAATTTTAGCCTAAATAAGATAGTAACACTAATAAAAGTATCGAAACCTACAGCGCAAAAATATTTAGCTGAATTGGTCGAAAAAGGCTATATTATTAAAACTGATTCAGGATATAAATTAAGTAGTGAATATTTCTCTATAGGTAAATCTGCACACCAGAAGCAAAGAGAAAAACAAATAGCAGATATTTATACAACTTATGGAAGTATAGACTATTTTAAAAAGATACTTGATAAAACAGACTGGAATACTGTAGTTTATATTGACAAATATATTAGAAGTATAGAAGGTGGTTATATAGGTACAAAATCAGATAAGCAGGTAATAAATGAAGTAATATTAATGTAATGAGTAAAGAACAATATACAAGGCTAACAACTAAATCAGATAATTTTAAAGATGAAGTAGCAGAAGAAATGCAACAAAGAGAATTAAAAAAATACAGGCGTTATATTCCTGAATACTATTTGAATTTTTATGAACCAATAGATAATACAGATATTAATTATATGAATGAATTATAATGAAAAAATATATACTTACACTTCTATTAGCACTTACTATATTTTGTGCTAATAGTTCAAACCTGATTTATAATAATGCTTTAAGTTTAAAATATTCACAATATACTAGCCTATGTTGTGAATGATTAGATATTGATTCAGTACAGATAAATATTATTAATACTTCTTTACCTGTTCAGGGTTTTGTACACAAAATAGAATCAGGTTCTTATATTATATTAGTCAATAAAAAACATTGTGAAAATGTTTATATAGTATTAGCACACGAATTAACACATATTAAGCAGGATTTAGAAGGTAAAGAAATTATTGAATCTGGTACTTATTCTGTAAATAATGATAGATATATTAATAAAGAAGCTTCTAAATTAGAACAGGAAACAGTTTTAAAATCATACTGACTATATAACAAGTTTTTAAAAAGTAATGCTATCAACCAGAAGTAACTATAGAAACTATTTTCAAGGTATTATTATAATTCATAGAATTTTATTTCTATAATTATATTATCTTTATACTATTGAAAATCAAAAACATATAAACCAAATAACACTAATAAAATGAAAAAAGAAAATTTTGAAAAAGAGATATTTAGTAATGAATGAAGTATAAATAGGTGCTTCCATTATAAATTGAAAGTTATATCAGATGAAACATTTAAAATTTTAAAGAATAATGATTATATAGTAGAAACTAATAGAAGTTGATTTAATCAAAGTAATAAAAATGATTATGGTCTGTATAAAATATTAATTTTTAAAAAATATATATTAGTCTATAGTGAATTAGAAGATATTGAAACAATAGCTTTTTATGCACCGATTGATAGTATTAAACATTTAGAATGTAAAAAATCAAACTTCTATATATTTGAAGTTGATAAACTTTATACCACTTATGAATACAGTAAAAAGTATGCTAGACAATGGGATAATTTTGAAAAAGGAGTTAGAAAGAAAATAAGAAAGAAATTAAACCAAACAAACTAAACCAAATGGACAATACATTTAATAATGATTTAGAAACAGGTAAAGAAGCAGAATGATGTTTCCTAGAGTACCTGAGAAAACAATTTCCTACAGCTGATTTAGAATTTAATGAATCAGAAGATATTACAGAACTAAAAAAATGAGATATTAAACTAACTACAGAAGATAATAAAACAATACTCTTTGAAATTAAGTTTGACAAACTAAGTGAATATACTAAAAATTTCGCTGTAGAATATTTTGGTAAAACTTCTGCTTCTGGAATATCTACAACAACTTCAAACTACTGAGTTATACTAAGTGCTGATAACTTTTATATTTTTAAAACAAATGAATTAAAATCATTTATTAGTAATAACAATTTTAGTCAGATAAATATTTCTAATGGTTCAGCCTGATGCTACTTAGTACCAATAGAAAAAGCAAAACAAATAGTAGTATCAATTATACCAAACTTTAATACAAACAATCTATAAAACCTAAACACTATGAAAACATTATTAAGCATTATCTTAACTATTCTTACAATCGCTGGTTTATTTACTTTTGGTATCGGTTATATCTGATTAGGTAGCTGATTAATTAGCGGAATCTTTGCCACTACTTTTACTGCTGTACAGTTTCTAAAACTTAATGCTGCTATATTCTTTGCAGTAACAATTATTAAACTATTAAACCGATAACATTTATTTAGCCTGTTGGGATTACCTGACAGGCTATACTTATTTATACTACTATGAAAGCAAAGAATACTAAATACTTTAATGAAACAGACATACTACACTTTAAAGAGTATGCAGAAGCTACTACAGATTGAGATAGAGAAAGGTTATATAATAGACACCTTTACAAGTTTATAGATAAACAAATTGAAGCAGTATTAAAGCAAATGAATGCAGGTGGTAGTAAGTTAATAATGGCTAACTATGAAGATTTAAAAGCAGATTTACACGTACATATTTATATTAATGTACTACCTAAGATAGATGTATTAAGAGTTCAAGCAATACAGAATTTAATCTATATAAGTGTAAAGAATAAGTTAATCAATATACTTTCAAGTTTAGATAGTAGAACTAAAATAAAGTATGATTACAATGATTATAATTTAGATGAACAGGAGTTAATTGATAACGATGAACCAAGTAAAGAAGATATTATAAAGCAGATTGATAATAGAATTAAGGAACTTAAAAGAGAACAAAAGACTGTAAACTGTGTAGCATATACTTATTTAGAATGATTAGATAGATATGTGATTGAACACGATTATGATGCTACAGGATTTAAAGAGTTCTGTATGATGAAAATGAATATAGGTAACAGTCAATTCTTAAATATTAGCCATAAGTTTGGATTTAAAACAATAGCTTTTAAAAGTAAAAAGGCTGATAAATAATATATAATACCCCCTACCGACTTGTAGAGAATGTTATTTTATATAGGGTAGGGTATTATTGAAAAGTAGAAACTATGGTATTTATAATTGAACCAATAAAAAATAATGGAAATGGTAGAAAAATTTGATTTGAAAAAGAATGAAAAGGAACTAAAACAGATAGCAAAAGATACTAATACAAAAGCTGATAGTTCAATTTTTGTAATTCTAAATAATATGCAGATGTATAATGATATAGTAGATGAATATAGACGAGGTGACAAAGCTAAAGTTTATCTAATGTATCAATTGAATGCTAGTATTTTTAAACAGCTAGCATTATTCGGACAAGTACCAGCTAAAGTAAAAGCTACTGCTAAATCAGATGAATCTGTTTTGGCTGATATGATTAAAGAAGTTAATAAACGATAATGGTAGAAAGTAATTTACAGATAGCTGTAAAATATTGTAATGATATTGTTTCTGGTAGTATTCCGGCTTGTTTATATATTAGGTGGATTTGCCGGTTAAATTGACCAGTTCACGCCGTTTTATATTGACCAGTGTGCGCCGGAGTATATTGACCACCTATTTTCAATATTGAGAACGATCATTTCCTTGTTTTGATTAGAGT